>NZ_JBVHMU010000010.1:0-341553 GCF_055558275.1 Streptomyces sp. NPDC025806
TCCCGATCCGGATCGGCGTAGACGGCAACGCTCGCGATCCCGGCATCCCGGCACGCCCGGGCAACGCGGACAGCGATTTCGCCACGGTTGGCGATGAGCACCTTGCGCACGATGGCTCCCTCCTTGAAACAAGCCGAGTTTAGGGACTGCCGACACGGCACTTCGACCCGTCCCCAATGGTGACCTTGCCCACACGGAGCGTTACTCGAGGCGTGCCCGGTCCCCGAAATCCCTTGTCGTGCCTGGGTGTGCGGGATCCCTGGGGACAAGCCTAGCCCTGGCGTGTGGTCAAGGTCTCTGTGAGACGGCTCCCCGGCCCGTCAGCTTTCTTTGTGGAGTCCCTACGAATGGCCCAACGATTCTTTGCCTCGGGCAGAACCCTTGTCCCGAGGTTTACCCGTTAGTAGCGTTCGCGAGGCAGGGAAACTACTCGGGGTAACAGTCGGCGGAAGTGGGTGGGACCGGTGGCGCGCAGGCCGGTGGCGTGGGTGGCCTCGATCGTTCTGATCGCGGAGGCACTCGGGATCGTTTTCCTGAACTGGTTCCTGGGCCTGGTGGTCGATCGGCAGGACATGTCGCTCGCGGGGCTCGACCCGCGCGCCATGTCGATCGGCGCGTGGGTCGCGGGCGGTCTGTTCGGCTTCTACCTGGTGCTGTGCGCGCTCGTCCTCGTACGGGCCGCAGTCCGTGACCGGGCGCCGGGCGGCTTCGGGCGGATCCTGCTGATCAGCGCGGCCGTGGTGCACGGGCTGCTCGGCGCGTTCTCGATCGGCCTGGTGGGCTGGCTCGCCTTCGTCTTCATGATGGTCGTGCTCGCCCTGATCGTGCTGACCCTGGTCGCGTACGACCGTCACGAGAACGGCGTCGAGAACGGCGCGGCGGACGGCCCCGCCGCCCCTCCGGCTAGTTCGTCCCCGGAGCCCACAACTCCGTGATGCCGACGCCCAGTCGGGCGAGCAACCGGCGCAGCAGCGGCAGCGAGAGCCCGATGACGTTGCCGTGGTCGCCGTCGATGCCGTCGATGAACGGCGCCGAGAACCCGTCCAGGGTGAAGGCGCCCGCCACGTGCAGCGGCTCGCCCGTGGCCACGTAGGCGGCGATCTCCGCGTCGCTCGGCTCGCCGAAGCGCACCACCGTGGACGCGGTGCCGGAGGCGTAGCGGCCGGAGACCGTGTCGTACACGCAGTGGCCCGTCTGGAGGGTGCCGGCGCGGCCGCGCATCGACTTCCAGCGGGCCGTGGCCTCCTCGGCGTCCGCGGGCTTGCCGAGCGCCTCGCCGTCCAGGTCGAGCACCGAGTCGCAGCCGATCACGACGGCGCCGTGCGCCTCGGGCTTCGCGGCGACCACGGAGGCCTTGGCCTCGGCGAGGGCGAGGGCCAGTTCGGCCGGGGTCGGTGCGGTCACGGCGTCCTCGTCGACCCCGCTGACGATCACCTCGGGCGCGAAGCCGGATTGACGCAGCAGGCCCAGACGGGCGGGGGACTGTGAGGCCAGGATGAGGCGGCGCTGAGCGGTCATGCCGGTCAGGTTAGTGCCGTACGCCGCCGGTCCGCGCCCGCGCTCACAGCAGGCCGAGCACGACCATCGCCACGACCATGGCAAGCGCGAGCACGAGGCCCGCACGGCGCAGCATCTCCTGCGTCTCGCGCAGCTCCTCGGTGGGTTCGTCCTCGGGGTCTGACCACAGCACGCAACCGATACTGCTGGCCGCGATCGCGGGGCGCCTGAGTACGCGTACTCAGCCGCCCCCGTACGGAATGACTAATTCCCCCGCGGCCCGGGCGCCCTAGGGCGTGTGTCGAAAGTCCCGCCTGCCCCGCGGTGTCCGGCACGCACGCTCGCGGCGTTGCCGAAACGTCCACATAGCTCCGCTATGAGGACGCTCCGGCGCCTTGCGATCGCACGCACCGGACACCGCGGGGCCCGCCCTTCGGGCGGACGACGGGACTTTCGACACACGCCCTAGCCGGGCCAGTACGTGCGCGACCAGCTCGTCGCGCCCGGGGCCGGGAGGCGGCGCCGGGCGATCCGCCCCGGGTGCGCCCAGGCATCCGGCTCCACCGCGGCGGCCGGGGCGTCCGAGACCGCGGCGGCGCGGGCGCGGACGACGGCGAGGGCGGCGGCGAGTTCTTCGGGGGTCGGGTTGCCCCGGACGACCTTGATCACCATGCTGCGGCTCCTGAGGGTGAGGCGGGCTTTAGAGGGGGATGTTGCCGTGCTTCTTCGGGGGCAGGGACTCCCGCTTGGTCCGCAGCTGCCGCAGCCCCTTCACCACATGCGCCCGCGTGTCCGACGGCATGATCACCGCATCCACGTAACCCCGCTCGGCGGCCGTGTACGGGTTCAGCAGCGTGTCCTCGTACTCCGCCATCAACTGCGCCCGCGTCGCCTCCACATCATCGGCTGCCGCGAGCGTCTTGCGGTGCAGGATGTTCACCGCGCCCTGCGCACCCATCACCGCGATCTGCGCCGTCGGCCACGCCAGATTCAGATCCGCACCCAGATGCTTGGACCCCATCACGTCGTACGCGCCACCGAACGCCTTCCGCGTGATCACCGTGATCAGCGGCACCGTCGCCTCCGCGTACGCGTAGATCAGCTTCGCGCCCCGCCGGATGATCCCCGTGTGCTCCTGCTCCACCCCCGGCAAGAACCCCGGAACGTCCACGAAGGTGAGGACGGGAACGTTGAACGCGTCACACGTCCGCACGAACCGCGCCGCCTTCTCCGAGGCGTCGATGTCCAGACAGCCCGCGAACTGCATCGGCTGGTTCGCCACGATCCCCACCGGACGCCCCTCCACCCTGCCGAACCCGGTCAGGATGTTCGGCGCGAACAACGCCTGCGTCTCGAAGAACTCCGCGTCGTCCACCACATGCTCGATCACCGTGTGCATGTCGTACGGCTGATTCGCACTGTCCGGAATCAGCACATCCAGCTCACGGTCCTCCTCCGACACCTGAAGGTCGGCCTCCTCGGGGAACGCCGGCGGCTCACTCAGATTGTTCGACGGCAGGTACGAGAGGAGCGACTTCACGTACTCGATCGCGTCCTTCTCGTCGCCCGCCATGTGATGCGCGACCCCGGAACGGCTGTTGTGCGCCCGCGCACCACCCAGCTCCTCGAACCCGACGTCCTCACCCGTCACCGTCTTGATGACATCCGGACCCGTGATGAACATGTGCGACGTCTGATCCACCATCACCGTGAAGTCCGTGATGGCCGGGGAGTACACGGCGCCGCCCGCGCACGGGCCCACCACCAGGCTGATCTGCGGGATGACCCCGGAGGCGTGGGTGTTGCGGCGGAAGATCTCCCCGTACATCCCCAGCGCCATCACGCCCTCCTGGATGCGGGCGCCACCCGAGTCGTTGATCCCCACGACCGGGCAGCCCGTCTTCAGCGCGAAGTCCATCACCTTCATGATCTTCTGCCCGAACACCTCACCCAGCGCGCCGCCGAACACCGTGAAGTCCTGCGAGAACACCGCCACCGGCCGGCCGTCCACCGTCCCGTAACCGGTCACCACACCATCGCCGTACGGCTTGTTCGCCTCCAGACCGAAATCCGTCGAACGGTGCCGCGCGAACTCGTCCAGCTCCACGAACGAGTCCTCGTCCAACAGCAACGCGATCCGCTCACGCGCCGTCAGCTTCCCCTTCGCGTGCTGCTTCTCCACCGCACGCGCCGAACCCGCATGCGTCGCCTCGTCGATCCGCCGCCGCAGATCATCGAGCTTCCCGGCGGTCGTGTGGATGTCGATCTCGTTCATCGGGGCGCGGCTCCCTGCCTGGTTCGACGCTGCTCAAGGGGGACGGGGCTACTGACTCGTAGAGTAGTGGCGCGCCTACGGTTCGGCAGTGCGTCGTATGCCACACCTAGGCTGGGTTGCATGACGCCGCGAGATCGTTCAGACGTGCCCGCCAGCCCCTGGTCCGACCTGGACCGGCCGCCCCTCTCCGAGAGCGGGCTGCGCCGCTCGCTGCTCCGGCGGGACGGCCTCTGGTCGTCCCTCGACGTCGTGGCGAGCACCGGGTCCACCAACACCGATCTGGTGGCGCGCGCGGTCGCCGGGAGCGCGCAGGAAGGCGCCGTGCTCGTCGCCGAGGAGCAGAGCGCGGGGCGCGGGCGGCTCGACCGGCGCTGGTCGGCGCCGCCGCGCTCGGGACTCTTCTTCTCCGTCCTCGTCAACCCCGCCGAGCACGAGGTGCCGGTGGCGCGCTGGGGCTGGCTGCCGCTGCTCACCGGGGTCGCGGTCGCCACGGCGCTGTCCTCGGCGGCCGGGGTCGACACGGCCCTGAAGTGGCCCAACGACGTGCTCGTCACCGTCGACGGCGAGGAGCGCAAGACGGGCGGGATCCTGGCGGAGGCCTCCGGCGAGGGCGGGATCGTCATCGGGGTGGGGCTCAACGTGTCGCTCCGCGCGGAGGAGCTGCCCGTGCCGCAGGCGGGGTCGCTGGCGCTGGCCGGGGCGCGGGTGGTGGACCGGGAGCCGTTGCTGCGGGCCGTGCTCAGGTCGTTCGAGCGGTGGTACGTGGAGTGGTGCGCGGCGCAGGGGGATCCGGTGCTGTCGCGGTTGCAGGAGACGTACGCGGCGGGGTGCTCGACCGTGGGGCGGCGGGTGCGGGCCGTTCTTCCGGGGGAGCGGGAGTTGGTGGGCGAGGCGGTGGCCGTGGACGGGGACGGGCGCTTGGTGGTCCGGGGTGAGGATGGTGAGCGACACCCTGTCGGCGCCGGGGACATCGTGCACCTGCGCCCGGCTTAGGCCTCGCGCCGTAACTTCGGCGGTTCGTCGCCGGGTGCGGCCCGGTGGGGGCTGGTCGCGCAGTTCCCCGCGCCCCTGAAGGCGAGCGGCTTCGCCGCTCAGCCTTCATCGGGGAAATGCGACGCGAAGCGTCTGCATTTCAGGGGCGCGGGGAACTGCGCGACCAGCCACGACGAACCCGCACTCGCCCGACCAGAGCAAGAGGCACCCCCATAGGCGGGACCCGCACCGAGCGGAGTGACGTGGGGCACAAGGGCTGCCGTATCGTTGAGGCCGGTCGATACCTGACCGCGGCAGATCGGAAGGGCAGCAGGCGTGACCGTCGACGACTCGGGCTCCGGCACGGGCACCCCACCCGACCCCGAGAAGCCGGAAGGGGACGAGAAGGACACCGCGGATCCCCTCGCGCTGCGCCTCGAAGGACTGATCCTCGGTGCCGAGCGCCGCTACACCCCGTTCCAGGCGGCCCGCAGCGCCGGCGTCTCCATGGAGCTCGCGTCGAGGTTCTGGCGGGCCATGGGCTTCGCCGACATCGGGCAGGCCAAGGCGCTGACCGAGGCGGACGTCCTGGCCCTGCGCCGGCTCGCCGGTCTCGTCGAGGCGGGGCTGCTCAGCGAGGCGATGGCCGTGCAGGTGGCGCGGTCCACCGGGCAGACGACGGCGCGGCTCGCCGAGTGGCAGATCGACTCGTTCCTGGAGGGGCTCACCGAGCCGCCGGAGCCGGGGATGACCCGCACCGAGGTCACGTATCCGCTGATAGAGCTACTGCTGCCCGAGCTGGAGGAGTTCCTCGTCTACGTGTGGCGGCGGCAGCTCGCCGCGGCCACCGGGCGCGTCGTGCAGGCCGCCGACGACGAGGAGATGGTGGACCGGCGGCTCGCCGTCTGCTTCGCCGACCTCGTCGGGTTCACCCGGCTCACCCGGCGCATGGAGGAGGAGGAGCTCGGCGAGCTCGTCGAGGCCTTCGAGACCACGGCCGCGGACCTGGTCGCCGCGAACGGCGGACGGCTCATCAAGACGCTCGGCGACGAGGTCCTGTACGCGGCCGACGACGCGGGCACGGCGGCGGAGATCGCGCTGCGGCTCATCGAGACGATGAGCAACGACGAGACGATGCCGGAGCTGCGCGTCGGCATGGCCTTCGGGACCGTGACCACGCGCATGGGCGACGTCTTCGGCACGACCGTGAACCTGGCGAGCCGGCTCACGTCGATAGCGCCGAAGGACGCCGTTCTCGTGGACGGGGCGTTCGCCGAGGAGCTGATCCGGGCCGGGGACACGCCGAGCTCGGAGGCGGAGGCCGCCGCGCAGGCGCAGAAGGCCGAGGAGACGGGCGAGGCGCCGCCCTCGTACCGCTTCGCGCTGCAGCCCATGTGGCAGCGCCCGGTCCGCGGGCTCGGAGTCGTGGAGCCCTGGACGCTGACCCGGCGCACCTGACATCTTGACGGTTAACTGACGTTAACTCGAAGGGTGAGCCATGGGTGCGGAGCAGCGGTTCGGGGAGTTCGTGGTCGTGCGGCGCCACGGCGAGGAGGGCGCCGTGCCCGCCGGGGCCGTCGCCGAGCTCGTGCTCGACCGGCCCAAGGCGATGAACGCGGTCTCCACCGAGATGGCCCGCTCGATCGGTGCCGCGTGCGACGCGCTCGCGGCCGACCGGGACGTGCGGGTGGTCGTGGTGACGTCCAGTCACGAGCGGGCCTTCTGCGTCGGCGCGGACCTCAAGGAGCGCAACTCCTTCACGGACCTGGACCTGGTGCGGCAGCGGCCGGTGGCCCGCGCCGCGTACACGGGCGTGCTCGAACTGCCGATGCCGACGATCGCGGCCGTGCACGGCTTCGCGCTCGGTGGCGGCTTCGAGCTGGCGCTGTCCTGCGATCTGATCGTGGCCGACGCGACCGCCGTCGTCGGGCTTCCCGAGGTGTCGGTCGGCGTGATCCCCGGCGGGGGCGGCACGCAGCTGCTGCCGCGCCGCATCGGGGCCCCGCGCGCCGCCGAGCTCATCTTCTCGGCGCGCCGCGTCGAGGCGGCCGAGGCGGGCGAGCTGGGGCTCGTGGACCAGGTCGTGGCGGCGGGTCAGGACCGTACGGAGGCGCTGGCGCTGGCCATCGCGATCGCCGCGAACTCGCCGGTCGGGCTGCGCGCCGCGAAGAAGGCGCTGCGCCTCGGCCATGGCCTGGACCTGCGGGCCGGACTGGAGGTCGAGGACGCGGCCTGGCGCTCGGTGGCCTTCTCCGGCGACCGCGCGGAGGGCGTCGCGGCCTTCAACGAGAAGCGGCGCCCGCAGTGGCCGGGCGAGTGAGCCGCCCCGAGCCCCGGCGAGGACCAAGATCACCGAGTCGGACGCGCTGAATTCACCGAAATGCCGGAAACGTTCCTAGCCTGGTGGGATGGGAGAGGACGACCGGCTGCGCGCCGTGGTGACGCTTGCGCAGGGCATGGCCGCCGCACAGGCACCGCGGGATTCCTGGCGGGCCGCGGCGCTCGGTGCCTGCCGTGCGCTGACCGGCAGTTTCGCCGCGCTCTCGGTGTGGGAGCGCGGGCACGGCCGGCTCCGGGTGCTCGTCAACGTCGGGGACCTCGCGCCCGACGAGGAGGAGTTCCCCGAGCGGGAGACCTATCCGGTGCACCAGTTCCCGGAGATCACCGAGTTCCTGCACGAGCGGTGGGCCGGGGGCGGCGGGGCGAACGCCTGGGTGGAGACGGCCGCCGGGCCCGTCGAGCGCGGCGGCTACTGCCATCAGCGGGTGGCCGCGCTGCGCCGCCGCGGGCGCGGCTGCTGCGTCGTCGCGCCGATCGTGCTGCACGGGCGCGCCTGGGGCGAGCTGTACGTGGCGCGCCCGCAGGGGGTGCCCGTGTTCGGCCGGGACGACGCCGAGTTCGCGACCGTGCTCGCCGCCGTCGTCGCGGCGGGCATCGCGCAGACCGAACGCCTGGAGGAGGCGCGGCGCCTCGCGTTCACCGACGCGCTGACGGGCCTCGCCAACCGGCGGGCCGTCGACATCCGTCTCGACGAGGCCGTCGAACGGCACTGCGCGGACGGGGCGGTCGTCAGTCTCGTCGTGTGCGACCTGAACGGGCTCAAGCGGGTCAACGACACCCTCGGGCACGCCGTCGGCGACCGGCTCCTCGAACGCTTCGGCTCCGTCCTGTCGTTGTGCGGCGCGATGCTGCCGGGGACGCTCGCGGCACGGCTCGGCGGCGACGAGTTCTGCCTGCTCGCGGTGGGGCCCGCCGCGGACGAGGTGGTGCGGGTCGGTGGCGAGGTCTGCGCCCGCGCCGCCGAACTCGACCTCGGCGACGGGGTGGCCTGCGGGATCGCCTCGACCGGTGACCCGATCGGCGAGGTCTCCAGCGCGCGCCGGCTGTTCCGGCTGGCGGACGCCGCCCAGTACCGGGCGAAGGCGCTGCGCTCGGCGATGCCGGTCGTCGCCGGGCGGGACGGCGGCCTGGACGACCCGGTGGTCCGGCTGGCGGACGCGCCGCCGCCGGTCGCGGGCGAGGGGGAGCGGCGCCGGATCAGGGGCCTGGAGCCCGAGCCGTAGCGGCAGTTGGCCCGGTCAGTAGGCCTCGGTCGCGCGCTGCCTGCGCACCGAGTACGTCACGAAGCCGACGCCCAGGCCCAGGCAGACGGCGCCGCCCAGGACGTACGGGGTGGTGTCGATGGTGCCGGTGTCGGCGAGCCGCAGTTCGCGGTCGGTGCGCGCGTCGGTCACCGCGGAGGCGGTGCGCGCGTCGGTGTGGACGGTCTCGGACTCCCCGGGGGTCGCCGTGGCATTGGGGACGAACCACAGGGCTCCGAGGAGGGTCCCTGCGGCTGTGGCGGTGAGCAGTGATCGGCGTGCGGCGGACACGGAAGCGATCCCCCTTGTGGCGCTGGCGAATTGGCCGTGTCCGCCGATGTTAGTGAAAGGTGCGGGTCACAGGAAAGTCACGGGTGGCGTGGGCCGTACGCTCCGGGTCATGAACACTGATGAGACGTCACGTTTTGTTCGCCTGAAGGTGGAATTGGTCCTGGAGATCGGTGACGCGGAGGCCCTCACCGGCGCCGCGTTGCAGCGGATCTCCGACGACGAGGCGATGCCGCCGGAGGAGCGCTCGCACGCCGAGAGCGCGGTCCAGGAGGACGAGGCGGAGGCCATCGCGTACCTCGTCGACCCCTTCGACCTGGTCGGGGAGGTGCCCGGCACGGAGCTCGTCCAGGCCTCCTGGTCGAGCGAGCAGGTGGACTACGACCCCGATTCGCCGGATTGGGACCTGGACGAGGATGATGAGGGGCAGGACGACACGGATCACGTGTAGCGGCCCCCGGACCGACAGCCCCGGGCGGTGAACCGCTGCCCGGGGCCGCGTCGTCCCGTAGGGGAGAATCGCGCGAGTGGGGGCGCGGGGCACGGGGGTTCAGCGGGGGTGTCGTCACCGTCGGTGCGCTGCCGGTCACGTCTTTGCAGACGTGTCCTCGCCCACATCCGAGCGTTTTCGGGAACGGGACGAACCGGTCACCGCGTTGTGTACGGGTATGGGGAACACCTGTGTTCTCCGTGACCGCACTCGGGACGGCTGACACTGGCCGGGACGTCGGGAAGTCGGGTAATTCGGCGACTATGGAGAAGCGTGTGATGACGGACGGTAAGCGGCGCAAGGGTCTGATGGCCGCGTCCGCTGTGCTCGGCGGCGTGCTGGTGCTCTCCGCGTGCAGCGGGAGCGATGCCGATTCGGGCGGCTCGGCGAGCGGCACGAAGGAATCGCAGGCCGCGCAGGCCGACGAGGCGGCGGCGAAGAAGACGTCCCAGGCCGAGATCAAGATCGCGCCCAAGGACGGCTCCGACAACGCGAGCATCAACAACGCCGCGAAGGTCACCGTGAGCAAGGGCACGCTCACCGACGTCACCATGACGACCGCCGACGGCACCGCGGTCGCCGGTCAGATATCGGCCGACAAGAAGAGCTGGAAGCCCACCAACCAGCTCGAGCGGTCGACCACGTACAAGATCGCCGCCGAGGCCAAGGACTCGGGCAACCGGGTCGCGCACGAGAACGCGTCGTTCACGACCGTCTCCCCGGCCAACAGCTTCATCGGCAACTTCACGCCGGAGGACGGTTCGACCGTCGGTGTCGGCATGCCGGTCTCGATCAACTTCGACAAGGCGATCACGAACAAGGCCGATGTGCAGTCCCACATCACGGTCTCCTCCAGCAGCGGCCAGGAGGTCGTCGGCCACTGGTTCAACGGCAACCGCCTGGACTTCCGCCCCGAGGACTACTGGAAGGGCGGCTCCACCGTCACCCTGAAGCTGGACCTCGACGGCGTCGAGGGCGCGGACGGCGTGACCGGTGTGCAGCAGAAGACCGTCACCTTCAAGGTCGGGCGCAACCAGGTCTCCACGGTCGACGCCAAGACCAAGCAGATGACCGTCACCCGTGACGGCAAGGTCGTCAAGACCATCCCGATCTCCGCCGGTTCGCCCGAGAACAAGACGTACGAGGGCCAGATGGTGATCTCCGAGAAGTTCAAGGAGACCCGGATGAACGGCGCGACGGTCGGCTTCACGGACGACGACGGCAAGGGCGAGTACGACATCAAGGACGTGCCGCACGCCATGCGTCTGTCGAACTCCGGCACCTTCATCCACGGCAACTACTGGGGCGCGAAGTCCATCTTCGGCTCGGTGAACACCAGCCACGGCTGCGTCGGTCTCGCCGACGCCAAGGGCGCGGGCGACTCCAGCACCCCCGGCGCCTGGTTCTACGACAACTCGATGGTCGGCGACGTCGTCATCGTGAAGAACACCGGCGACAAGACCGTCCAGCCGGACAACGGCCTGAACGGCTGGAACCTGAGCTGGGCCGAGTGGAAGGCCGGCTCCGCCGCCTGATCCCGCTCCCTCCCCGCACCACCGCAGAGCCCCGGTACGCACCGCGTACCGGGGCTCTGTGCGTACCGGGGCTCTGCGCCGGCCGGGGATCGCGGGTGCGGGGGATCGGGGGATCGGGGGGTGAGGCCGGAAACCTGTGCGTAAGCCCTGAATCAGTGCTCTCATGCCGCTCTCATGGCGGCCTCAGCCCACGCTTACGGGCCGTCCTTAGCGTTTCGCCGTTCCTGTCCGCGCCCCCGTCCCGTGGGCCGTCATCCGGCGAGGCTTCGATGTTCTTCACGTATCTCCGGCGCGAGCTGCGCCGCCGCAGAAAGGCGGCCCTCGTCGTCGCCTCCGGGCTGGCGCTGGGCATCGCGCTCGTCATCGTCGTCAACTCCGTGTCCTCGGGCATGAACCGGGCCCAGGGCAAGGTCCTCCAGTCCCTGTACGGGCTCGGCACCGACATGACCGTCACCAAGGCCGCCGCCGCGCCCTCCGACGGAGGCAGCGCCCGACCGCGCTTCCGCTTCGACGCCAAGGGCGAGGACGGCGAGGACGGCGGGGACGGCACGGACGGCGAGCGGCAGAGCAGCGACCGCGTCATGGTGCAGGGCTTCCAGACGCTCGCCGCGTCGACCGTCGCGAAGGTCGCCGGGCAGTCGGGCGTCGCCGACGCCGTGGGCGGGCTCAGTCTCCAAGTGATGAAGGTGGACGGGCAGTTCACGCGCGGGCAGTTCCAGCAGGGCGAGAGCGGCGGCGGGCCCGCCGGGAAGGGCGGCGGGCAGCCGCAGGGCCGTGTGGAGGGCGGCGGCGCCGACTTCTCCGTCAACGCGTACTCCGTGTACGGAACTGACGTCACGAAGGGCGAGCTCGGCCCGCTGACCTCCTCGAAGATCACCAAGGGGCGGACCTTCGCCTCCTCCGAGACGAACGCGAAGGTCGTCGTCGCCGACGCCTCCTACGCCAAGCAGAAGAAGCTCGCCCCGGCCGACACCGTCACCGTCAAGGGCGTGAAGTACAAGGTCATCGGCATCGCGACCCCGGACAGCGGGGACGCCGCCGCCGACCTGTACCTGCCGCTGAAGCAGGCGCAGACGCTCGCCGGAGCGAAGAACAAGGTCACGACGGTCTACGTCCGGGCCACCGACTCCCAGCGGATCGACGCCGTGAAGGCGGCCGTGCGCAAGAACGTGCCGGGCACGACCGTGACGACCTCCGCCGACCTCGCCTCCACCGTCTCCGGCTCCCTGTCCACGGCCTCGGACCTCGCCTCGAACGTCGGCCGCTGGCTGTCGATCGCCGTGCTCGTCGCCGCGTTCCTCGTCGCCGGTCTGCTCACCTCCTCGGCCGTGTCCCGGCGCGTGAGCGAGTTCGGCACGCTCAAGGCGCTCGGCTGGAAGTCCGGCCGGGTCACCCGCCAGGTCGTCGGCGAGGCCGTCGTCAACGGGCTCATCGGCGGCGCCCTCGGCATCGCGGTCGGGCTCGCCGGCGCCTACGCCGTCACCGCGATCAGCCCCACGCTCACGGCCGAACTCGGGGCGGGCGGCGGCGGGTCCACGGGCGGTCCGGGCGGCTTCGGCGCGGGCGGCGGCATGATGCGCGCGCCCGGCGCCGGCCGGAGCCTCGACATCGCGCTCAGCGCCCCCGTCTCCGCGACCACGATCGCCCTCGCGGTCGGCCTCGCCGTCGCGGGCGGTCTCGTCGCCGGAGCGTTCGGCGGCTGGCGGGCCTCGCGACTGCGCCCCGCGGACGCGCTGCGCCGCGTCGGGTGAGTACCGCCCCCTCCTTCTCCGCAGTCCCCAACCCTCGTACGTATCACGGGAGTTCCCGCATGTATCAGCTCAGAGGCGTCACCAAGCAGTACCGGCGCGGCAAGGACACCGTGGAGGCGCTGGCCGGCGTCGACCTGACCATCGGCGACGGCGACCGGCTCGTCATCCAGGGCCCCACCGGCGGCGGCAAGTCGACCCTGCTCCAGATGCTCGGCGGCCTCGACCGGCCCACCGCGGGCAGCGTCGAACTCGACGGCACCGACCTGGCGAAGCTGCCCGAGGCCCGGCTCACCCGGGTCCGCGCCGAGTCCATCGGCTTCGTCTTCCAGTCCTTCAACCTCATCCCGACGCTCACCGCGCAGGAGAACGTCGAGACGGCCCTCGTCCCGCTCGGCCTGCGGGCCGCCGACCGCCGCGAACGCGCCGCCGAGGCCCTGCGCTCGGTGGGCCTCGGCGAACGCCTCGGCCACCTGCCGTCCGAACTGTCCGGCGGCCAACAGCAGCGCGTCGCCATCGCCCGCGCCCTCGTGAAGAACCCCAAGGTCCTCCTCGCCGACGAGCCGACCGGCAACCTCGACGAGTCCATGCGCGACGAGATCATGGACGTGCTGGAGGAGCGCTGGAAGGAGCACGGGCTCACGTTCGTCATGGTCACCCACGACACGACCCTCGCGAAGAAGGCCCCACGCCTGGCGACGATCCGCAAGGGACGGATCACGGTCACCGAGAACGCGACTCCGTAAAAGGTTGTACGCGGAGCAGCGAGTGTGCCGTTTGTCACGCATCACATCGGTCCCGGATTTTTCCCCAATGCCCCAATTAAGAGATGGCCACATCAATACACTCGCCTCCCATGTGTGACTGGAACATGGAGAACGGGTGGCGAACCCGGCCATCGGACGGCAACCTCGACGCCCTCGCCTGATGGCGGCACGGCACAAGCAGGCGAGGGACCCGAGGGCGCACTGGCTGCTCATCGGCCTCACCCTCCCGATCCTGTTCGGCGCCCTGCTCTTCCAGGGCTGGACGCAGAACGAGGTCGACGGCGCCGCGGCCAAGGAACCCTGCACCGCGCCCGTGCCCCGGGCCGCCGCCGACGCGGGCCCCGTCCTGAGCGTCGACGGCGACCGGGTGCGCTCCGCCTCGATGCCGCCGGGCACCGTCGCCCTCACCTACGACGGCGGCCCCGACCCGACCTGGACGCCGCGCCTGCTCGACCTGCTCCGGCGCCACCACGCGCACGCCACGTTCTTCCTCGACGGCGCCAAGGCCGCGCAGTACCCCGCGCTGGTCCGGCGGATCCGCGCCGAGGGCCACGAGATCGGCTCCCACACCTACACCGGCGCCGACCTCGGCACCGCCTCTGCCGCCCGCACCGCCCTCGAACTCCGGCTCACCCAGGGCGCGTTCGCGGGCGCCGACGGATTCCGCAGCACCCTGCTGCGGATGCCGCTGACCACCACCGTCGCCACCCTGTGCGGCGGCGAATGGCCCGCCGCGCGCGCCGCGTCCGCCGACGGCTACCTCCTGGTCGCCGCCGACAAGCCCGGGCGCAAGCCCGCCGACGGCCTGGTCCGGCAGTTCAGCCAGACCTCCCTCGCCCACCGCGAGACCGAGCGGCTCCTCGCCGACCCGCACGCGCGCCGCTTCACCACCGTCACCGAAGGTGTCGACACCACGGCGCCCGCGACGGAACCGGTCGGCGCACCCGAACGCTGGCTCGGCACGGCCCTGATCCACTTCCAGTCGCTCGGCCGAAGCTTCGTCTCCGCGCTCACCTGGGTCCTCACCGCCGCCGCGGCCCTCGGCGTGCTGCGCCTCCTCGTCCTCGTGCTGTTCGCCCGTGCGCACGTGCGCCGCCTGGAGCGGTACCGGCCCGGGGCGCCCTGGCTGCGCGAGATCCGCGACCCGGTCACCGTGATCGTGCCCGCGTACAACGAGGAGGCGGGCATCGCCGCCACCCTCCGCTCGCTGCTCGCCTCCACCCATCAGCGGCTGCAGATCGTCGTCGTCGACGACGGGTCCGGCGACCGCACCGTGGAGATCGCGCAGGGCTACGCCCGCCGCGATCCCCGCGTCCAGGTGGTGTGCCAGCCGAACGCGGGCAAGGCCGCCGCCCTCAACCACGGGCTCACGTACGCCCGTTGCCCCTACGTCGTCATGGTCGACGCCGACACCGTCTTCGAGCCGGACGCGATCCAGCGCCTCGTGCAGCCGCTCGCCCACCCGGCGGTCGGCGCGGTCAGCGGCAACACCAAGGTCGGCAACCGCAAGCGTCTGCTGGGCCGCTGGCAGCACCTGGAGTACGTCTTCGGGTTCAACCTGGACCGCCGGATGTTCGAGGTCCTGGAGTGCATGACGACGGTCCCCGGCGCGATCGGCGCCTTCCGCCTCGACGCGCTCATGGGCGTCGGCGGCCTCAGCGAGGACACCCTCGCCGAGGACACCGACCTCACGATGGCGCTGTGGCGGGCGGGCTGGCGCGTCGTCTACGAGGAGACGGCCGTCGCCTGGACCGAGGTCCCCACCTCCCTGCGGCAGTTGTGGCGTCAGCGCTACCGCTGGTGCTACGGCACCCTCCAGGCGATGTGGAAGCACCGCCGGGCCGTGATCGAGGTCGGACCCGCGGGCCGCTTCGGCCGCCGCGGCCTGTCGTACCTGCTGCTCTTCCAGGTCCTCCTTCCGCTGCTCGCCCCGGTCATCGACGTCTTCATGCTCTACAGCGCGCTGTTCACCGGCACCCCGGTGACGTCCGTGGCGGCCTGGCTCGGCTTCCTCGGCCTCCAGACGGCGGTCGCCGCGTACGCCCTCAAGCTCGACGGCGAGCGCCGGCGCACCCTGTGGGCGCTGCCCTTCCAGCTGTTCGTCTACCGGCAGTTGATGTACCTCGTGGTCATCCAGTCGGTGGTCGCGTTCGTGGGCGGCAGCCGGCTCAAGTGGCAGCGCATGCACCGTTCCGGAACGGCCGCCGCGGCGGCCCAGCATCTCGGCAGGACGGCGGACGAGCCGCGCCTGCCGGCCGCGAGGTGACATCCGTGCATCCCGTTACCGTGCACTCCACGGGCCTGGCCCCGGCTCCGTCGCCGCCTCCGCCCGCCGCCCCCACGCCACCGCGCGGCAGCCGGCGGCGCAGCGAACGCACCCCCAAGCCCCGCCGCTCCCGCGCCCGCCGCGTCCTGCGCGCCCTCAGCCTCGTCGTCCTGCTCGCCGTGCTGGGCGGCGCGGGCACGTACGTCTGGGCGGGCTCCCGGCTCGCCGGCGACGTCGACCTGGCCGCGCTGCCCGACCGCCCCGCCCCCGGCAAGGGCACCAACTACCTGATCGTGGGCTCCGACAGCCGCGAGGGCCTCAGCGCACAGCAGGCCAGGAAGCTGCACACGGGCTCCTCGGCCGGTGCGGAGGGCCGCCGCACCGACTCGATGATGGTGCTGCACACCGGCGCCCACGGCACCAGCCTGACGAGCCTGCCCCGCGACTCCTGGGTGACGATCCCCGCGTACGTGGACCCGGCGACCGGCGTCCATCACAAGCCGGAGAAGAACAAGCTCAACGCGGCGTTCTCGCTCGGCGGGCCCGAACTGCTGGTCCGCACGGTCGAGTCGAACACCGGCCTGCGCATCGGCCACTACACGGAGATCGGCTTCGCCGGGTTCGTGGGCATCGTCGACGCGGTCGGCGGCGTCCGGATGTGCGTGGACCGGCACATCGTCGACGACAAGTCCGGGCTCGACCTGCCCCAGGGCTGCCACACCCTGGACGGCCGCGAAGCCCTCGGCTTCGTCCGCCAGCGGCACCAGGAGAAGGCGGGCGACCTCGGCCGCTCCCGCAACCAGCAGAAGTTCCTGTCGGCCCTCGCGGAGAAGGCCGCCTCCCGCGACGTCCTCCTCGACCCGTCCGCGCTGTTCGGCACGGCGGGCGCGGGCCTGGACACCCTGATCGTCGACAAGTCCACCGGCATCCCCCAGCTGACCAGGCTCTTCGAAGCCCTGCGCAAGGTCTCGTCGGGCAACGGCACCCAGCTGGGCGTGCCCGTCGCCACGATAGGCATCCCCACGTCCAAGGGCAGCGCCGTCCTCTGGGACCAGCAGAAGTCCGCCCGCCTCTTCGCGGAACTCCGCGCGGACCGGCCGGTGACCGTGGGCGGCCGCTAGGCCCGGCGGGTCTCCGGGGACGGGGACGCGGGGTCCGTGCCCCAGCTGGTCAGGAGGCGGAGGGCCTCCGCCGACGGGGAGCCCGGTTCGGCGTAGTAGACCGAGAGGAACTGACCCTCGTCGTCGGGGAGGTGCAGGGTCTCGTAGGAGAGGGACAGGTCGCCGACCAAGGGGTGGTGCATGCGCTTCACGCCGTGGCCCTTCTCCTTCACGTCGTGCGTCGCCCACAGGCGGCGGAACTCCTCGCTCTTGACGGAGAGTTCACCGACCAGCGCCGACAGCTCCGGGTCGTCCGGGTGGCGGCCCGCGTACAGGCGCAGATAGCTGACCATGTCGGAGGCCTTGGACTCCCAGTCCACGAACAGCTCGCGGTAGTCGGGCGCGAGGAAGGTGAGCCGCGCCCAGTTCCGCTCCGCCGGAGGCAGCGCGCCCCAGTCGCCGAACAGGGCCGCCGCCGTCCGGTTCCAGGCGAGGATCTCCGAGCGGGCGCCGCCGACGTACGCGGGCACGCCCTCCATCGCGTCCAGCATGTGCCGCAGCGCCGGACGGATCTGCTGCCGCCGGGGCGGCCGGTACCGGCGGCGCTGCTGCTTCGCCTGCGCCAGGTCCATCAGGTGCGCGTGCTCCGCGTCCGACAGGCGCAGGGCGCGCGCGATCGCGTCGAGCACCTCCGCCGACACGTTCCGCCCGTTGCCCTGCTCCAGGCGCGTGTAGTACGCCACCGAGACCCCGGCCAGCTGCGCCAGCTCCTCGCGGCGCAGCCCCGGCACCCGGCGGTGCCGCCCGTGCGAGGCGAGCCCCACGTCCTCGGGCTGCAGCCGGGCCCGCCGGCTGCGCAGGAACTCGCTCAGCTCGGCCCTGCGGTCCAGACCGTCGGGGCGGGCTCCGGGCTCGGCTCCGGGCTCGGGCGTGGGCTCGTGGGCGGGCCCGGGGGTGTCGTCCATATCGTCCAGTATTCCCGGTCCTACGACCACGAGCCTGTCCCCGCCAGTAGTAGGACCACTGGACGTACGCAAAGCGGTGACCTGGGCGAATGTCCCGCGAACCGGCACGCTGGACACCATGACCACGACTGTTGCCGCATACGCGGCGCCCAGCGCCAAGGCTCCCCTGGAGCGCACCACCATCGAGCGGCGCGCGGTCGGCGAGTTCGACGTCCTGATCGACATCAAGTTCGCCGGCATCTGCCACTCCGACATCCACCAGGCCCGCGAGGGCTGGGGCGAGGCCATCTTCCCGATGGTGCCCGGACACGAGATCGCCGGTGTCGTCGAGCAGGTCGGGCCCGGCGTCACGAAGTTCAAGGTCGGTGACCGGGTCGGCGTCGGCTGCATGGTCGACTCCTGCCGCGAGTGCGAGAACTGCCTGGCCGGGCAGGAGCAGCACTGCGTGCGCGGGAACGTCGGCACGTACAACGCCATCGGCAAGGACGGCGAGCCCACCTACGGCGGCTACTCCCAGAAGGTCGTCGTCGACCAGGCCTTCACCGTCAAGATCCCCGACGGGCTCTCCCTCGACGTGGCCGCGCCGCTGCTCTGCGCCGGCATCACCACGTACGCCCCGCTCAAGCGCTGGGGCGCCGCCCCCGGCAAGAAGGTCGCCGTGATCGGCCTCGGCGGCCTCGGCCACATGGCCGTCAAGATCGCCCACGCGCTCGGCGCGGAGGTCACCGTCCTGTCGCAGTCGCTGCGCAAGAAGGACGACGGGCTGAAGCTCGGCGCCGACCACTACTACGCCACGAGCGACGCGCAGACCTTCAAGGACCTCGCCGGCACCTTCGACGTCATCCTCTCCACGGTCTCCGCCCCGCTGGACTTCGGCGCGTACCTGAGCCTGCTGCGCACGGGCGGCGCACTGGTGAACGTCGGCGCCCCCGAGGAGCCGATCGCGCTCAACCTCTTCTCCCTCATCGGCGGCGACAAGATCCTCGCCGGTTCGATGATCGGCGGCATCGCCGAGACCCAGGAGATGCTCGACTTCTGCGCCGAGCACGGCCTGGGCGCCGAGATCGAGCTCATCGAGGCGAGCCAGGTCAACGAGGCGTACGAGCGGGTCCTGAACTCGGACGTGCGCTACCGCTTCGTGATCGACACGGCGACCATCTGACCCCGTCGCCGGCTGTACGACCTCTGAGGTAATCGACGCCCTCCCCGGGCCCCGGCAGGATCGTTCCCGTACCCACCGAGACACGATCCGCCGGACCCGAGGAGGGCTCACCCATGACCGCCTACGCCATCGCCGTACTGCGCCCCGCGCCTCCCGTGCACCCCGAGGTCCTGGAGTACATCGAGCGCGTCCAGTCCACCTTCGAGCCCTACGGCGGCCGGTTCCTCTCGCACGGCAGGACCGGGCACTGGAAGGAGGGGGAGCGGCTCGGGGACGTCGTCATCGTCGAGTTCCCGGACCTGGAGCACGTCCACGCCTGGTACGCGTCCCCCGCCTACCAGGAGATCCTCCCGCTGCGCACCGCCCACATCCCCGGCGAGCTCGTCATCATCGAGGGCGTCCCCACCGACTACGACGCGGTGCGCACCGCGGGGGCGATGCGGGCGGCGGCTGCCGCGTGAGTGCGGCTCAGCCGCGGGCGGCGCGCCGCACCTGGGCCGCGCAGTAGTCGCGGACCTTCACGTACTCGCCGGCCGGGTCCGTGGAGTACGACCACGGGGGCATGCCCGCGTAGCCGTCGGCGGCCCGGAACTGCTCCAGCGCCTCCGCGTACCGGTTCTGCCAGTACAGGAAGCTGCCGACGAGGTGCCGGACCGGCGGGATGCGGCGGTCGTGCGGGTCCGCCGCGTGGGCGGCAGCGATGTCGGCGAGCGCGGCGTCGGTCGCCGCGACGATCTCGGGGCGGCTGTAGTACGTCCCCGGAGCGAGGTCCCGGTGCGCGATCTCGTACTCGAAGTACGCGTCCAGCACGACCGCCGTCAGCAGCTGCCCGGGCGCGCCCTTGGCCGCCGCGGCCCGGCCGAACTCCTCGGCGAGCTCGTGCGAGCCCTGCCACTTGGCGCACCAGTACTGAAGCGCCGCGCGGTGCGCCGCGAGGTGGTGCGGGTCCCGCTTCTCGACCTCGGCCCACAGCGCCGCGAACCGCTCGTTCGAGTAGCCCAGGCCCATCGCCAGCGGCAGTTCCGCGAGGTACGGGCACGGGTCGTCGCCCGCCTCCGCCTGCGCGGCGGCGAACGCGTCCCGGGCCTGGCCGAGCACCCGGTGGAAGCCGTCGAACTGCTCCCGCGTCGTGTTCCGGGCCATGCCGCTGCCGCGGATCTCCCAGGCCAGATAGACCAGCGACCGCGCGTGCACGAGCGCCGCGTCGGCGTCACCCGGGCGGGCCGTCCGCCACGCCAGCAGCCACCCGTCGTCCTTCACCGCCTCGTCGGCCAGCAGCGAGGACCGCCGGTCCCGCTCCTGCCAGTCGCGTCCCGCGGCGGCGAGGAATCGGGCGCCCTCCTCCCAACTCCCGTCCTTGATCGCCGCCTTGACGGCCTCGGCGGTCGGGTCCGGGGCCATGGCCGACTCGGCGTCGATCTCCGTGACCGGGACCAGGCCCAGGGCGGTGGCCGCGGCCGCGATCTCGGCGCCGGGGATGCGGCCGACGCCGCGGTCGTGGTTGCGCTGGATCGTGATCCAGCGGATGACGAAGACGACGGCGCCTATGGCACCGACGATCAGAAAGAGACGATCCACGTTCCAGGGCTTTCTCGAGATGGGGGGTGGGGTGGTGCGCTTTGTTCGTCGGGCGCGGGTCCGGTGGCTCCGTCTCGCGCAGTTCCCCGCGCCCCTGGAGATGCGCACTTCGTGCGCGATCTCCATCGGGGCGGTGCCCCATCGGGGAAATGCGACGCGAAGCGTCTGCATTTCAGGGGCGCGGGGAACTGCGCGACCAGCCCCCACCGGGCCCGCACCCGCTACACGGTCGCCGTCGCGGCCAAGAGGTCCCGTACACCCGACGTGTTCGGGACATCCGCCACTGCCGCCTCCAGCGCGGGCTGCAGCCGAGCCCCCTGCCCCTCCGGAAGGTGAAGCGTCGCCGGGCCCGTCCAGGACAGTTCGAACCGGGCCGCGCCGGAGGCGATCAGCTCGGTGACCAGGAGGTCGCGGAGCATCGCGTGCAGGCGGGGGCGGGCGAACTCGCGGGCCGCGCGCCCCGTCGCCGACGCCGCCTCCTGCGACTTGGGCAGGAGCTCCGCGAGCTGCCACAGCGCACCCGCCTCGATCGCCGCGAGCACCGATTCCAGGGAGCCGTCACCGCCGGTCGCCTCGCGCACGGCCTGCCGCAGCGGCTCCGCCGAGGCGCTGGTGTACGTCGTCATCGACGCGTGCACGAGCTGCGGCCAGTCCGCCGCCCGGCGCAGACCGAGCGCCCGCGGGGTCAGCGACGCCTGCTCCAGCGCGGCGAACGCGGCCATCGGGTCGGCCAGCAGGCCCAGCGCCGGACCCGCCGTGTGCGCGCGGCGCCCGTCGTCGGGCAGGGCCTCGATCCGGGCCACGCGGTCCGCGATCGGCGGGTGCGTGTCGTACGGGGACGGCTCCTCGTCCGGCAACGCGCGGCGCAGCTCGTCGAGTTCGGGGGAGCGGGCGTCGAGCAGCCGGCTCAGGCCGCCGTAGACCTCGCCGTGCGGCGGCAGCAGCCCCGCCTCCGCGCCGAGCGTCGCGTAGGAGTTCATGTAGAAGCCGAACGCCGAGTCCAGGACCGGGATCTCGCGCAGCGCCGACGCCGTCGCGTCCCGGCCCGCGATCCGGGCGGCGGCCAGGTCGGCGGCGTACTCCTGGCGCCGCATCGTCCCGCGCATCACCCGCACGTAGAACTGCCCGTACCAGATGAAGGGCCGCGCGGCGAGACGGAAGGTGATGCCCGCCGAACCGGCGCTGACCTCCCGGGCCTTCTTGCCCTTCGCGACCCGCTTCGCCTCCTTGGCCTCGGCCTTCTCGCGTTCACCGGCCTGCTTGGCGGCGGAGCGCTCCAGGAGCGTGCCGACGGTCCGGGAGATCTGCTCGAAGCCGCGCCGGCTGATGGCGCCGAGCCGGGTGTCGGAGTGGGAGTAGTGGCCGAACTCGTGGGCCAGCACGCCGATGAGCTGGGCCTCGTCGAGGCCGGTGAGCAGTGGGGCGCCGATCAGCAGGACGCGCCGGCCCGGGAACAGCCCGAGCAGCCGGGACTCCTCGTACACCGCCGCGTTCACGTGCGGCACGAGGTAGATCTCGCCGGGGGCGCGGGTACCGGTCTGCTCCGCGAGCCGGCGCACCGTAGCCCACAGGCGCGGTTCCTGGTGCTCGTCGACGCGCAGTCCGTCGGCGGGCGGTTCGAAGCGCGGGCTACGCACCGCGAACATGCCCTGCACGATCGGGATCGCCACGATCACGCTCACCACGACGATCTTCAGCGCGGCGCCGCCGTGGCCGCCGCCGATGATCCACCAGTCGAGGGCGCCGAGCGCGCCGAGCAGCACGATGCCGACGAGATAGAAGCCGAGCAGCAGGACAAGGGCGCGCACGGCACGCAGAGTTGAGCCCATCGGGCGGTTCCCCCCACGGGAAGACGAGAAAACACCAGGTGGGACTGGTGATGCGGATGGTGCGTGTGTGGGGGGAACGGGAGTATGACACAGCCCGCGGCACCCTGATCAACAGGATTGCGTCGCGGGCTGGATGAAAGGGATGAACAGTCGGTGCCGGTCAGTGCGGGAGCGTCGCCGGGCTGCCGCCGTTCGCCTCGTAACCGGCCACGGCCAGCGCCCGGTACACCGCGTACGAGGCCGCCGGATCGGGCTCCGTCGTCCACGGGATCGCGCCCACGTGCCCGTCGACCCGCAGCAGTTGCTCCATCGCCTCGCCCCAGTGCTCCATGCGGACCAGGAAGAACACCAGCAGATGCCGTACGTGCGCGAGCATCGGGTCGTCCGCGCGGGCCTGCGAGACCGCGAACATGGCGCCGTGCAGCGCCTTCGTCACGACCTCGCTCTCGTAGAAGTTCCGCACCATCGTGATCTCGGGCAGGTGCTCGTACAGCGCGAACAGCGGCAGCGCCGCGAGCAGCGAACCGCGCGGGGCCCGGGCCGCGGCGGCCTCCGCGAACGCGAACGCCTCCTCGCGCGAGCCGTGCCACTTCTCCGTCCAGTACCGCAGCCCCGCCAGGTGCGCGCCCATGTGACCTGGCGCCGTGTCCAGGATCTTCAGCCACAGCTGCTCGAACTCCTGCTGGGAGTAGCCGAGGCCGCGGGCCACCGCGAGATGCGTGATGTGCGGGACCGGGTCGCCCGGGGCGAGGAGCGCGGCCTGCTCGCACGCGGCCCGCGCCTCCTCCAGCACGATCCGCTGCTCGTCCGGGGTGCCGCCGCCGCGCCACGCCTGCTGCACCAGGAACTCCGCGAACACCTGCGCGCCGCCCGCGTCCTTCGGCTGCTGCGCCCGCCACGCCTGCAGCCAGCCCGCGCCGAGCCGCGGCGTCCGCTGCGCCTCCAGCGCCGCCGCGCCCGCGATCGCCTGCACCCGCTCCCAGCGGGTCTCGGTCTCCTTGCCCGTACCGGCGAGGAGCTGCGCGGCCGCGGTGAAGTCCTGGTTGCGCTGGACGACGCTCATCACGTCGAGCAGGTCCTGGTCGGGCCCCGGCAGCCGTACGTCCAGCTCTTCCTGGCGCACGAAGCCGTAGTCCGCCGGATCGGCGGCGTCCGGCGACCCCGGCGACACCAGCCGGACCCCGCCCCGCCGCCGCAGCATCACGACCCAGGCGATCATCAGCACGGCCATGAGCACCCAGAGAATTCCCATACCTACAAGCTAACCCGCCCCCGACTCCTCCTTGACGACCGGAGCGTCAGCGCCCCGAGGGGCGGGCGCGATCACGTCCGACTCCGGCGCGGTCGTGCCCCGTAAGGGGCGCGGGGAACTGCGCGATCAGCCACGACGGCGCGGCACTCGACGATGTTGTTCGACCCCTACGGCGGCGCCGTCACAGCGGAAGCCGACGACGGACAGGCAGCCCACAGCGGGCGCCGGACCGGCGCGATCGGCCCCCCACCGGAGGGCCCCGGTGACGAACCGGCGGCGTACAACGGCGGGAAGACCGCCACGCACCGCGCGGAGCGCCTACGCTCGGGCCTCATGAGCGATACGCACAACCACAGCGGCGCCCCGCGCGGATTCGAGACCACCGCCATCCACGCCGGCAACACGGCAGACCCCGTCACCGGCGCCGTCGTCCCCCCGATCTACCAGGTCTCCACGTACAAGCAGGACGGCGTCGGCGGTCTGCGCGGCGGCTACGAGTACAGCCGCAGCGCCAACCCGACCCGGACCGCCCTGGAGGAGAACCTCGCCGCCATCGAGGGAGGCCGCCGCGGCCTCGCCTTCGCGTCGGGGCTCGCCGCCGAGGACTGCCTCCTGCGCACCCTGCTCAGCCCCGGCGACCACGTCGTCATCCCGAACGACGCGTACGGCGGCACGTTCCGCCTGTTCGACAAGGTCGTCTCGCGCTGGGGCGTGGAGTGGTCCGTCGCGGACACCGGCGACGTGGACGCCGTCCGCGCCGCGATCACCCCGAAGACCAAGGCCGTCTGGGTCGAGACCCCCTCGAACCCGCTGCTCGGCATCACCGACATCGCCGCAGTCGCCCAGGTGGCCCACGCGGCGGGCGCCAAGCTCGTCGTCGACAACACCTTCGCGAGCCCCTACCTCCAGCAGCCGCTCGCGTTCGGCGCGGACGTCGTCGTGCACTCCCTGACCAAGTACATGGGCGGCCACTCGGACGTGGTCGGCGGCGCCCTGGTCGTGGCCGACAGCGCGCTGGGCGACGAGCTCGCCTACCACCAGAACGCGATGGGCGCCGTCGCCGGCCCCTTCGACTCCTGGCTGGTGCTGCGCGGCATCAAGACGCTGCCCGTGCGCATGGACCGCCACAGCGAGAACGCGACCCGCGTCGCCGACATGCTCTCCCGCCACGCGCGCGTGACGCAGGTCCTCTACCCGGGCCTGCCCGAGCACCCGGGCCACGAGATCGCCGCGAAGCAGATGAAGGCGTTCGGCGGCATGATCTCGTTCCGCGTCGAGGGCGGCGAGCAGGCGGCCGTCGAGGTCTGCAACCGGGCGAAGCTGTTCACGCTCGGCGAGTCCCTGGGCGGCGTCGAGTCCCTGATCGAGCACCCGGGCCGCATGACCCACGCCTCGACCGCGGGCTCGGCCCTGGAGGTCCCCGCCGACCTGGTCCGCCTCTCGGTGGGCATCGAGTCGGCCGACGACCTCCTCGCCGACCTCCAGCAGGCCCTGGAGAAGTAGCCCTACAGCCCCGTCAGCGGTGGAGTCGTCTCGGACGGCGGCTCCACCCACGGGTGCGCGGACAGGGCCCAGACGACGAACGCGACGGCCGCGGCGAGCAGCAGGCACCACAGCAGCCGCCGCACCACCGTCCGCCGGCGCAGCATCCGTCCGCCCCGCCGCATCGCGTCCGCGCACAGCTCGGCGGGCACGGCGGACGGCTGCGCCGCGTCGAGCACGGCGCGCACGGAGTCCTCCTTGCGCTGCAGCCGGTTCATGCCGAGGCCGTCCCTCCCAGTGAAGGGGCCGGCGCGGCCCCGCGCGGCGGATGCAGCACGAGCGTCATCGCCCGCGCGTGCAGGGACCGTACGCGCTCCGCGGGCAGCCCGAGCAGGGCCGCCACCTGCTCCTCGCCGACGCCTTCGCACAGCCGCAGGACCAGCACGAGACGCTCCTGCGGGGGTACGTGGGCCAGGGCGCCGCCGTGCCCGCGGTGCTGGTGCCACGCGCCGTGCGCGAACCGGACGGCCAGCTCCTTGCGGGCGCAGTCGTAGGGATCCTCGCCGCGCAGCCGGTCCCAGGAGGCGTACGTGCGGGCGAGCGCGGCCGTGAGCAGCTTCAGCGCCCGGGGATGGTCGTCCGGGGGCTCCGCGGTCAGCAGCGTCGCGGCATGCAGCAGCCGCCCGGCCGCGCCCGCGACGAACGACTCGAACTCACGGGCCCGGCGAGCGTTCCTGAACGCCTGCCGATCGCGCACGCTTCATCTGATTCCGACCGCGACCCCTCGGTCAAGAGGCAGGAGCCCCGGTTTCCGTCCGGATCTCCCCAGAACCGGCTCAGGACCGGTTCAGAACCGGCTCAGGAGGAGGCGCCGGGCGCCGGCTGACCCGTCTGGCGGGCGGACAGCGCCGAGTTGAAGCGCGTCAGCAGCGCGCAGAACTGCTCGCGCTCCACCGGCTCCCAGTCCTCGGTCAGCTCGGCCATCAACGCACGCCGCGAGGTGCGTACTTCGTCGAGGCGGGACAGGCCGCGCGGCGACAGCTGCAGCACGACGGCCCGGCCGTCCTCGGGGTGCGAGGTCCGCTTGACCAGGCCCGTGTCGACCAGCGGGGCCACCTGGCGGGTCACTGTCGAGGAGTCGATCCCCATGCTTGCGGCGAGCGCCTTGACGCCCATCGGGCCTTCCTTGTCGAGCCGGTTCAGGAGCAGGTACGCGGCGCGGTCCATCGAGTTGCGCACCTGCCCGACCCCGCCCAGCCGGGTCTGTTCGGCGCGACGGGCGAAGACCGCCACCTCGTGCTGCAGGGTTTCGAGGAGGCCGGAATCGCCGGCGGTCGACATGTCCATCGTTTCTTGTGGTGTGGGCATGGCCGGAGGCTCACTTCATGCGTGGGTGGGGGATTGCACAGGATTGGGGCACAGAGTACGCGGCGAAAGCGCATGCCGTACCAGCCGTGTTCAATCCGGTATCGCGGTGTGAACACGACGGGTCGCGCCCGCCGTGAGCTGCGAGACTTCAGTCATGAGCTACAGCACGTCTCACTCCTTGCCCCGCCGTCTTCCCGCGGTCACGCTCGACGACGTGCGCGGCGCCCAGAAGATGCTGGGCGGGGTGGCTCGGGTGACGTCCATGGCGCACAGCCATCATCTCTCGCAGCTGGCCGGCACGCCGGTCCACCTGAAGTGCGAGAACCTCCAGCGGACCGGCTCCTTCAAGCTGCGCGGCGCCTACGTGCGCATCGCCGGACTGCTGCCCGAGGAGCGCGCGGCCGGGGTCGTGGCCGCCAGCGCGGGCAACCACGCGCAGGGCGTCGCCCTGGCCTCCGCGCTCCTCGGCGTGCGCTCCACGGTGTTCATGCCGGTCGGCGCGCCCCTGCCGAAGGTCGCGGCCACCCGCGACTACGGCGCCGAGGTGAGGCTGCACGGTCATGTCGTCGACGAGACGCTGGCCGCCGCGCAGGAGTACGCCGAACGCACCGGCGCCGTGTTCATCCACCCCTTCGACCACCCGGACATCGTCGCGGGCCAGGGCACGCTCGGCCTGGAGATCCTCGAACAGTGCCCCGAGGTGCGCACGATCCTCGTCGGGGTCGGCGGCGGCGGGCTCCTCGCGGGCATCGCCGTCGCGGTCAAGGCGCTGCGCCCCGACGTGAAGGTCATCGGCGTGCAGGCGGCGGGCGCTGCCGCGTACCCGCCCTCGCTGGAGGCCGGACGCCCCGTCTCCGTGCCGCACCCCGCCACGATGGCCGACGGCATCAAGGTGGGCCGCCCCGGCGACGTCCCGTTCCGCCTCGTCGCGGACCTGGCCGACGACGTCCGCACGGTGTCCGAGGACGCCCTGTCCAGCGCGCTGCTGCTGTGCCTGGAGCGGGCCAAGCTCGTCGTCGAACCGGCGGGCGCGAGCCCCGTCGCGGCCCTCCTGAGCGACCCGCGCGGTTTCGAGGGCCCGGTCGTGGCGCTCCTGTCGGGCGGCAATGTGGACCCGCTGCTGATGCAGCGCGTCCTCACCCACGGCATGGCCGCCGCGGGCCGCTACCTGTCGCTGCGGCTGCGGCTCGACGACCGTCCCGGCGCGCTCGCCTCGATCCTCGGCGTGCTGTCCGTCGTCGACGCGAACGTGCTCGACGTGAGCCATGTCCGCACCGACTCGCGCCTCGGGCTGACCGAGGTCGAGGTCGAGCTGCACCTGGAGACGAAGGGCCCGGCGCACTGCGTGGAGGTCGCGACGGCGCTGCGCGAGGCGGGTTACACGGTCATCGACTGACGGGGTTGTGGAAAACCCGTGGCGACACGCGATACATCGCGATAGCGTGTGAGGTGCCTCACGGGTACGCCGGGCGACGCCGCCCGGGCGAACCTAGACTTTTCCACCGGCACCCACCGGCACTCACCAGCTGGTCACTCACGCGTTGGGGGAACCACATGCCAGGCGCCATCCACGCCGAAGGTCTGGTGAAGACCTTCGGCGACGTCAGAGCCCTGGACGGGGTCGATCTGGACGTTCCAGAAGGCACCGTCCTGGGCCTGCTCGGGCCGAACGGGGCGGGGAAGACCACCGCCGTGCGCTGCCTCACCACCCTGCTCACCCCCGACAGCGGCCGCATGGTCGTCGCCGGGATCGACGTGCTCAAGCATCCGAACGAGGTGCGGCGCTCGATCGGCCTGTCCGGCCAGTTCGCCGCCGTCGACGAGTACCTGACCGGCCGGGAGAACCTCCAGATGGTCGGCCAGCTCTACCAGATGAAGGCCAAGGAGGCGAAGGCCCGCGCGAGCGAGCTCCTGGAGCGCTTCCATCTCGCGGACGCGGCCGACCGCCCCTCCAAGACCTACTCCGGCGGCATGCGCCGCCGCCTCGACCTCGCGGCAGCCCTCGTCGTGTCGCCGCCCGTGATGTTCATGGACGAGCCGACGACGGGCCTGGACCCGCGCAACAGGCAGCAGTTGTGGGAGGTCATCCAGGAGCTGGTCGCGGGCGGCACGACCCTGCTGCTCACCACCCAGTACCTGGAGGAGGCCGACCACCTCGCGCACGACATCTGCGTCGTCGACCACGGCAAGGTCATCGCGCGCGGCACCGCCGACCAGCTCAAGGCGCAGACCGGCGGCGAGCGCGTCGAGGTCGTCGTCCACGAGGAGGAGCACCTCGACGACGCCCGCGCGGTCCTCGCCGCGTACGGCAAGGGCGAGACCACTGTCGAGCGGCACACCCGCAAGCTGACGGTGCCCGTCACCGGCGGCGCGAAGCTGCTCGCCGAGGTGATCCGCGACCTGGACGCGCGGGGCATCGAGATCGACGACATCGGGCTGCGCCGCCCGACCCTCGACGACGTCTTCATCTCCCTCACCGGCCACCTGGCCGAGCAGGCGGGAGAGGACGAGGAGGCCGCGTCATGACCGCCGTCAGCCAGACCGCCCCCACGCCCCCGGCGCCCCGCGCCGCTCCCGGAGTCGGCCAGGCCGTCCGCGACTCCCTGGTCGTCGCGAAGCGGAACCTGATCCGGATGACCCGGATCCCCGAGATGGTCCTCTTCGGGGTCATCCAGCCGGTGATGTTCGTCGTGCTGTTCACGTACGTCTTCGGCGGCTCGATGAAGATCGGCGACACCACCGACCCCACGGTGTACAAGAACTTCCTGATGGCCGGCATCTTCGCGCAGACCGTCACCTTCGCCACGGCCGGCTCCAGCGCCGGTATCGCGGACGACATGCAGAAGGGCCTGATCGACCGGTTCCGCTCGCTGCCCATGGCGCGCGGCGCCGTCCTCACCGGCCGCACCGTCGCCGACCTGGCGCAGACGGCGATCACCCTGCTGATCCTGGCCGCCGTCGCGCTGCTCGTGGGCTGGCGTCCCGGGTCGGCCGAGCCGACCAACTTCGGCAAGATCCTGGCCGGCTTCGGCCTGCTGCTCCTGCTCGGCTACGCGTTCACGTGGATCGGCGCGCTGATCGGCCTGTCCGTGCGCACCCCGGAGGCGGCGACCTCGGGCGGCATCATCTGGCTGTTCCCGGTGACGTTTCTGTCGAACGCGTTCGTGGACTCCAGCCAGATGACGCCCTGGCTGCGGCACATCGCGGACTGGAACCCGTTCAGCGCCACCGTGCAGGCCTGCCGGCAGCTCTTCGGCGACCCGGGCCTGTCGCAGTCGCCCGCGTGGCCGATGCAGCACCCGATCTGGGCCTCGCTGATCTATTCGGTGCTGATCCTGCTGGTCTTCCGCACCCTCGCGGTGCGCAAGTACCGCCGCTCCGCCTGACCTGACGTGACCCGGTACGACACGCGAGCGGGCCCCGAGCCGTCCTGGCTCGGGGCCCGCTCGCAGGGCGTCGTGAAAGGCGTCAGCCCACGTAGGGCTCGGCCTTGAGGATCTTCACCGAGGCCATCTTGCCGTTCGGCAGCTCGTACTCGGCGTCGTCGCCGACCTTCTTGCCGTTCACACCCGTGCCGAGCGGGGACTGCGGCGAGTACGTCTCGATGTCCGCGCTCGCGTACTCGCGCGAGGCGAGCAGGAACGTGACGGTGTCGTCCTCGTCGCCGTCGAAGGCGATGGTGACGACCATGCCGGGCTCGACCACGCCGTCGTCGGCCGGCGCCTCGCCGACCTTGGCCTTCTCGAGAAGCTGGGTCAGCTGGCGGATGCGGAGCTCCTGCTTGCCCTGCTCCTCCTTGGCCGCGTGGTACCCGCCGTTCTCGCGCAGGTCGCCCTCCTCACGCGCTGCCGCGATCTTCGCGGTGACTTCCTCGCGCGCGGGACCAGACAGGTACGCCAGCTCTTCCTTGAGCTTGGAGTACGCCTCCTGCGTGAGCCAGGTGACGTCTTCGCTGGTCTGGGTCACAGGGTGCTCCTCGTAGGTACTGGGAATACAAAGCATCGCCCTACCTGAAGGATGTTCCCTCCCAGGTGGGCGAAACCACGAGCCTAACAATTCAACGGTGAAAGGGGGAGGACATAAGCCACCAGAATTCTGTCGACGCAGGTCAGGCGTCGACAGGAGGGTGACAGGGGAGTGACAGGAGGGCGAGGCGCGCGTCAGTCCGCGTGACAGCCGACGAGTTCCGCGGTCGAACCGCGGCCCGAGGTGCGCAGGGTGACGACCTGGTCGATGCGGTCCTTCGGCTGGCTGAAGCGGAAGTCCGCGCGGCCGACCTCGGCGCCGTCGGCGCTCTGCGAGCGGACGGTGCAGTAACCGCTCGCGTCGGAGTCCTTACGGATCTCCAGGTGGACCTCGACCGAGGACGGGTGGGTCTTGAAGGCGATGATCTCGCCGCTGAACTTGTTGCCCACCACGTAGTACCAGCCGAACCAGATCATCAGGGCGGCGAACAGGGTGCCGGTGATGATCGCGGCGATCTTCAGCTTCCGGTCCGCGCGGGCGTCGGCGGCGCGCGACGAGCCGTACCGCCCCTCCGGCAGCTGCTGCACGGCGCTCATCGGCCAGATCCTCTCGCGTGGCCCGTCACGATCGCGGGCGCCGGAATTTTCCGCCCCCCGGTTCGGTCACTATAGAAGCCGCACATTGCGCCGGACGACACCGGGCGCCCTATCTCACGAGGATCTTGTCTTGACTGAGCAGCTGCGACTGATGGCCGTACACGCCCATCCCGACGACGAGTCGTCCAAGGGCGCGGCCACTATGGCCAAGTACGTGTCCGAGGGGGTGGACGTGCTCGTGGTGACCTGCACGGGCGGAGAGCGCGGCTCCATCCTCAACCCCAAGCTCCAGGGCGACACGTACATCGAGGAGCACATCCACGAGGTGCGCAAGAAGGAGATGGACGAGGCCCGGGAGATCCTCGGCGTCCAGCAGGAGTGGCTCGGCTTCGTCGACTCGGGCCTGCCCGAGGGCGACCCGCTGCCGCCGCTGCCCGAGGGCTGCTTCGCCCTGGAGGACGTCGACAAGGCGGCCGGTGAGCTGGTCCGGCAGATCCGCTCGTTCCGTCCCCAGGTCATCACGACGTACGACGAGAACGGCGGGTACCCGCACCCCGACCACATCATGACCCACAAGATCACGATGGTGGCCTTCGAGGGCGCGGCCGACCCCGAGAAGTTCCCCGAGTCCGAGTACGGGCCGGTGTGGCAGGCGATGAAGCTCTACTACAACCAGGGCTTCAACCGGCCGCGCACCGAGGCGCTGCACCACGCGCTCCTGGACCGCGGTCTGGAGTCGCCGTACGCGGACTGGCTGAAGCGGTGGGACGAGTTCGAGCGGGTCGAGCGCACGCTGACCACGCACGTTCCGTGCGCCGACTTCTTCGAGATCCGGGACAAGGCGCTGATCGCGCACGCCACGCAGATCGATCCGGACGGCGGCTGGTTCCGGGTGCCGATGGAGATCCAGAAGGCCGTGTGGCCGACGGAGGAGTACGAGCTGGCGAAGTCGCTCGTGCCGACCTCCCTCCCCGAGGACGACCTCTTCGCGGGCATCCGCCACAATGCCTGATGTGAACGCGAATCTGGCAATGACCCATCTCGTCCCCCTTGCCGCCAAGGAGGTCGACGAGAACAAGGTGACTCCGGGTGTTCTCGGCTTCATCGTCTTCGCGGTGATGGCGCTGGCCGTGTGGGGCCTGATGAAGTCGATGAACCGGCACATGGGGAAGGTCTCCTTCAAGGAGAAGGGTTCCCCCTCCGAGGACGAGGCCGCCTCTGCGGCGGGCGGCACCGTGACTGACCGGGGCTGACGCCCACTCGTCTGCCGTGTGAGTTTCGTCGGCGGCTCGCCCGCCGTCGTGGCTGGTCGCGCAGTTCCCCGCGCCCCTGAAGCGCACTTCGTGCGCCCAGGGGCTGCCGGCGCTAAGCCCTGCGGGGTTCTGCGTGCCAGTCGTCGTCTTCGCCCAGGATCAGGCTGGGGTCGAGCATGACGACCACTGCGGACAGGACCAGGAAGATGAACGGGCCGGCGATCATGGGCAGCAGGAACGAGCTGTTCGCGTGGCCCGCCGCGTGGGTGGCCCCGTCGTGGAGCTGGACGCTGACGGCTGCCATGCCGGTGTAGTGCATGCCCGAGATGGCGAGGCCCATGACGAGGCTGGCGCCGAGCGAGGGCAGGAAGCCGCGGATGCTGACCGCGGCCCACAGGGCGGCGGTCGCCGCGACGACCGCGATCACGACGGAGAGCGACACGAGCGTCGTGTCGTACTGGATCTCGCCGTCCATGCGCATGGCGGCCATGCCCAGGTAGTGCATCATCGCGACGCCGAGCCCGGTCAGGATGCCGGCCGTGGCCAGCGGGACGGCGGCGGTGCCGCGGTGGCCGACGATGAAGACGCCGATGCCGACCACGGCGATCGAGACGCCGAGGCTGAGCAGGGTCAGCGGCACGTCGTAGGTGATGGCGGTCTCCTCGACCTGGAAGCCGACCATCGCGATGAAGTGCATCGTCCAGATGCCGACGCCGAGGCAGGCCGAGCCGAGCGCCAGCCAGCCCGTGCGGCGGCCCTCGCGCTGCACGACGGTCCGGGCCACGCAGCGCAGTCCGAGCGCCGAGCCCAGACACGCCATCAGGTAGGCCGCCACGGGTGTCATCAGCCCGTAGCTGAAGCCGTCGACTGTGCCCTGCATGTACTTTTCACTCTCCGGTGCTGTGGGGGTGGACCCAGTCGGGTTACTGCTGGGTACGGAGAGAAAGTAAGGGCGGTGTGAAGGTGCCGCGTGCAGGTTACCGAGCGTAACCTGCACATCGTTGTGCAACCGTGAGGAGCTGGCGGCCCGTCAGCCCGGCGTCAGTCCGTCACCCCCATCACGTCCCGCGCGTGCCGGTTCGGGACCATGCCGAGCCGCCAGGCCTGCCAGCCCGCGTCCAGGTCCACGCCGCGCTCCAGCAGCAGCCCGTACGCCGTCACGTAGTCGTCGAGCTTGCCGTCGCGGGTCGGGGCCGGGGTGCGGGCCAGCGTCGCCAGTTCCTCCTGGGCGACGGCCGTGCCGACCTCCGAGCCGCCGGGGGAGGCGTACGGCAGCAGCGTGCAGCGCAGGAACGCCGCCCACTCCTCGCCCCGCCGGTCCCCGTACGAGGCGAACAGGCCCTGCGCCTCCTCGCACAGGTCGAGCGCCTGCTGGAGCCGCGTGTTGCCCGCGTCGACCACCGCCAGCTCCAGGCACGTCCACGCCTCGCCGTGCGCGACGCCGATCCGCTGGAAGTCGGCGCGGGCGTCGACGAGGAGCTGACGGGCGAAGCCGGAGTTGCGCAGGGAACCGGTCTGCGCGGCCCGCTGGTCGCGGGTGACGCGCGCCGAATGGTGCCGGGCGCAGGCGAGCCCGTACACGTCCCGCATCCGCGAGAACATCGTGCGGGAGCGCTCCAGCTCGCGCACCGCCTGATCGAGATCGCCGGTCTCCTCCAGGGCCTGGCCCAGGTAGTAGTACGTCCAGGCCTCACCGCGCGCGTCCTCGTTGTCGCGGTGCCGGGACGCGGCCTGGCGCAGCCCGTCGACCGCCGCCGACGCGTCTCCCTCGACCAGCCGGGTGCGGGCCAGCTGGGTCAGCGCCCAGGCCTCGCCGCGCGCGTCCCGGGTGCGGCCGTACAGGTCGAGGGCGGTGCGCAGCTGCTCCTCGGCGCGCTCCACGTCGCCCATGCGCAGGCACAGCTGGCCGAGCTGGAAGTGCGCCCAGGCCTCGCCGTGCAGCGACTCGTTCTCCCGGTGCAGGGCGAGCGCGTCGGTGAGCAGCTCCAGGGACTCACGGACGTGGGCGCGGTCCCGCTCGACCGCCGCGAGCGCGTGCAGGGTCCAGCCCCGGTCGCCCTTCGTCTCCGGGGTGGTCTGGAGGTCGAGCGCCTCGCGCAGTTTCGCGCTCGCCTCCGTGAGCTGGCCCTGGTGGTGCAGCGTGATGCCGAGCGAGCACAGCGCGCGGGCCTCGCCCGCTCGGTGGTGCGCCTCCCGGTACAGGTCGACCACCGACGACAGCGTCGTACGGGCCTTGTCGAGCTCGCCGAGCTGGCGGGCCGCGATGCCGGTGCGCCACTGCACCGAGCGCACCAGGAGCCCCTGGTCGATGGCCTGGGTCAGCTCGCTGATCTCGCCGAGGCGGTAGAGGTCGCCGCGCAGCAGGCAGTAGTCGCACAGGGCGCCGAGCAGGCCGAGCACCGCGTCCTGGTTGACGCCCTCCGCGTGCCGCAGGGCCGCCGTGATGAAGCTCGACTCGTCGTCCAGCCAGCGCAGCGCCGCGTCCAGCGACGTGAAGCCGTGCGGGCCCATCTGTCCGGCCCGCGTCGACATGTTGCCGTCGACCAGGCGGATCACCGAGTCGGCGAGGTCGGCGTAGTTCTGGATCAGGCGCTCCTGCGCGGCCGTGCGCTCGGCGGGCTCCTCCTCGTCGGCGAGCCGGGCCTGCGCGAAGCCGCGCACCAGGTCGTGCAGCCGGTAGCGGCTGCCGCGCACACGGTCGATCAGGCCCGCGCGGGACAGTGCCGTCAGATGCTTGGTCGCCTCCTTGGTGTCCGTGGCGAGCAGCGCCGCCGCGGCGGCCGCGCCGAGCGAGGCCCGGCCGGCGAGCGCGAGGCGCCGCAGCAGCCGGCGGGCCTGCTCGGACTGGTCGGTGTAGCGCAGCCACAGCACCCGCTCCACCGGCTCCACCGGCCCGTACGCGCCGAGGTCGGCGGCGAGCTGACGCGGGGTGCGCGGCCCGATCGCGGACCCGGCGATCCGCAGGGCGAGCGGCAGCCCGCCGCACAACTCCCGTACGGCGTCGGATGCTTCGGCGTCGTAGGGCCCTTCCGGGTCCTCGGCGGCCTCGCGCAGCAGCTCCTCGGCGCCCGCCGCGTCGAGGGCCTCCACGGGCAGCTGGTGCACCCACGCCGGGGTGTCCTCGCCGAGGTCGAGCGGCTTGCGGGAGGTGACGACGACGAGGCTGTCGGAGCGCTCGGGGATCAGCGTGCGCACCTGCGCCGCGTCCGCCGCGTCGTCCAGGACGATCGTGACGGGCAGCCCGGTCAGATACTGGTGATACAGCTCGCTCAGCCGCTTGACCTGCTGGTCCTGCGAGGACCGCTCCCGGAACAGGAGCTGTTCGCGGGGTGCCCCGAGCCGGTTGAGCAGATGCATCAGGGCGTCCCGCGTCGACAGCGGCGCCGCGTCCGAGCGGTCCCCGCGCAGGTCCACCACGCACGCCCCGCGGAACTGGTCGCGCAGCTCGTGCGCCGCCCGCACCGCGAGCGTCGTGCGCCCCGAACCGGGCGCCCCGTGCAGCACCACCACCGTCGGCCGGGTCTGCGTACTGGCCCGCGCCGCGTGCACCCACTGGGTGATCCTCGACAGGGCGGCCCGGCGTCCCGCGAACGGGCCGTCCGGTTCGGGGAGTTGACCGAACGACTGCTCCAGGACGGTCCGCCGCCGCGCCGCCGCGCTCTTGTCGGTCCCGCGCAGTTGCGGCACGGCCGTCTTCTTCTTGCTCGTCCCCGCGCCGGTGCTCGCCGCGAGCACCCGCTGCTGGTCCAGGAACGGCCGGATGCCCCGCACCTCCAGCGCGGTCAGCCACTGGAGCCGCAGCTGCTCCGGGCCGCCCGGCTGGCTCGCCGCGCCCGCGCTGCGGCTCGCCGCCGGCAGATGCGCGGCCGTCACCTTGGCGACCGTGGCGGCCGCGCCCAGGACGGCGACGGCGGCGCCCGCGCCCACCGCGACCCCTGTCCCGGCGCCGAGCGCCAGGTCGGCCACGCACGCGGTGACGGCCCCGACTCCCGCCACCATCAAGGGAGTCGACCCGCCCTCCTTGGCGAACCGCTCCCCGAACGTCATGCGTCCGGCCGACGCCGCGTCGAGCGCCCCCGTGTAGGCGGCGTACTCCTCGGCGGCGGTCTGTCCCATCGCGTCCAGCGCACCGCGCGCCCGCGCGAGCAGCACCTTCCCGTCGACCCGGCCGCCGGAGCGCCTGACCTCCTCCTCGACGGCCCGGGCCAACAGCCGCTCGGCCTCCGCCCGATGGCTGTCTCGCATACTCGGTCCCCCTCCGATCGACATCCCGTCAGTTCACGGACAAGTGTGCTGCGTACGGGGTGAAGGCGCGAGGGTCCCGCGATCGTGCAATGAGGCGGCCCGGGCGGGGCGGGTGTCATCATCCAGCCATGCCCCACCCCGTCATGTTCGACGAAGACGACCCGTATCTGGTGCGCCTGCGCCGGGTGGCCCTGGCCTTCCCGGACGCCGAGGAGCAGATCGCGCACGGCCGCCCCGGCTTCCGGGCCGGCAAGTACTTCGCCTGGTACGGCGGTTCGACGAAGGGGACCGCCGACACCCGCGTCCGCTACGACCAGGCCCTTCTGGTCCTGCCGGACGAGAGCGACCGGGCGGCCCTCGCCGAGGACGCGCGCTGCTTCGTGCCCGCCTATCTCGCCCCGTACGGCTGGATCGGCCTCGACCTCGCCGCGGGCGGTGCCACCGCCCCGGACGACGTCGACTGGCAGGAGGTGGCCGAACTGCTCGACGCGTCCTACCGGCAGGTCGCGGGCGCCCGCCGGGTCGCGGCCCTGGACGCGCGGGGCGGCCCGGCGGCGTGAGATCCGCGAAAGACGCGGCGGGGGGTGCTCAGTCGAGCCGTTCGAGAAGCACCGCCTCGAACTCCTCGAGCGCGATGACGTTCATCGGCACCTCCGAGGTCGCCTTCGCCCGGCTGCTCGCCTGGGCGCCGCGGGAGGCGGCCAGCGCCTCGCGGTCGCGCCAGATCGTGCCGACCGAGCCGAAGCCCGTGGCGCGGTCGGCGAGCAGCGCCGCGCCCGCGAAGCCCGGGGTCTCCTCGAACCGGGGCAGCGCGGTGGAGCGGAACAGCCCGGCCAGATCGTCGAGCGCGCCCGGCGGTATCTGGAAGCGCGCGAGGCGGAACCCCGCACCTGCCGCGGCCTGCGGCCTGCGCGTGTAGTCCAGCGCCTCGAACGTCATCACGGACATCGACGACGCGAAGGGCGAGAGCAGCTCCGCCCGGCGCTGCTTGAGCTGGTCGTCGCTGCCGTGGGCGTGCTCGGCGGAGTCCCACCAGCTCCCCATGACGATCTTGCCGACCTCGCGGTCGGCGAAGAGCCCGTACCCCCGGTACCCCGGCTGCTCGGACAGCAGCTTCACGGCCTCCGTCCGGAGGCCGTCCAGGGCTTCGTCGATCTTGCCCGGATCGCCTGTCACATAAGTCGTGCGCACATGCATGACCGGCCCCCATTCCTCTCTGTGTACCTGCTTACGACACTCCTCCGATGCCGAGGACGTCGCAAGCGGGCACGGCAGGAGCGGGCTGCGATACTGCGGGCATGGTGAATCGCCTGGCCGCATCCCAGTCGCCCTATCTGCTCCAGCACGCCGACAACCCGGTCGACTGGTGGCCGTGGTCCCCGGAGGCCTTCGAGGAAGCCCGGCGCAGAAACGTCCCCGTCCTGCTGAGCGTCGGCTACAGCTCCTGCCACTGGTGCCACGTCATGGCGCACGAGTCCTTCGAGGACGAGGCGACCGCCGCCGCCATGAACGAGCACTTCGTGAACATCAAGGTCGACCGCGAGGAGCGACCCGACGTCGACGCCGTGTACATGGAGGCCGTGCAGGCGGCCACCGGGCAGGGCGGCTGGCCGATGACCGTGTTCCTCACCCCGGACGCCGAGCCGTTCTACTTCGGCACCTACTTCCCGCCCGAGCCCCGCCATGGCATGCCCTCGTTCGCGCAGGTCATCGGTGGGGTGCGGGACGCGTGGACCGGGCGCCGGGACGAGGTCGCCGAGGTCGCCGGGAAGATCACCGCCGATCTGGCGCGGCGTGAACTCCCGTACGGGGACACCCGGGTGCCCGGCGAGGAGGAGCTCGCGGCGGCGCTGCTCGGACTGACCCGGGAGTACGACGCGACGTACGGCGGGTTCGGCGGGGCGCCCAAGTTCCCGCCGTCCATGGTCATCGAGTTCCTGCTGCGCCACCACGCGCGCACCGGCGCCGAGGGCGCCCTCCAGATGGCCGTCGACACGTGCGAGCGGATGGCCCGCGGCGGCATCTACGACCAGCTCGGCGGCGGCTTCGCGCGCTACTCCGTGGACCGCGAGTTCACCGTGCCGCACTTCGAGAAGATGCTGTACGACAACGCGCTGCTGTGCCGCTCCTACGCGCACCTGTGGCGGACCACCGGCAGCGAGCTCGCCAAGCGGGTCGCGCTGGAGACCGCCGACTTCATGGTGCGCGAACTGCGCACGAACGAGGGCGGGTTCGCCTCCGCGCTGGACGCCGACAGCGAGGACCCGGCGACCGGCAAGTCCGTCGAGGGCGCCTACTACGTGTGGACGCCCGCCCAGCTGACCGAGGTGCTCGGCGCCGATGACGCCGCCGTCGCCGCCCAGCACTTCGGGGTCACCGAGGCGGGCACCTTCGAGGAGGGCGCCTCCGTGCTGCGGCTCCCGCAGACGGAGGGCGTCGCGGACGCCGCGCAGGTCGAGCGGATCCGTGAGCGGCTGCTCGCCGCCCGCGCCGAGCGGCCCGCGCCCGGCCGGGACGACAAGGTGGTCGCCGCCTGGAACGGTCTGGCGATCGCCGCGCTCGCCGAGACCGGCGCCTACTTCGGCCGCCAGGACCTCGTCGACGCCGCCGTCTGCGCCGGTGACCTGCTCGTGCGCCTGCACATGGACCCGGCCGCCCGCCTCACCCGCACCAGCAAGGACGGCCGCGCGGGGGACAACGCCGGTGTCCTGGAGGACTACGCGGACGTCGCCGAGGGCTTCCTCGCGCTGGCGTCGGTGACCGGCGAGGGCGTCTGGCTGGAATTCGCCGGGTTCCTGCTCGACCACGTCCTCGACCGGTTCGTGGACCCGGAGAGCGGTGCCCTGTACGACACGGCAGCCGACGCCGAGCAGCTGATCCGCCGGCCACAGGACCCGACCGACAACGCGACCCCGTCCGGCTGGACCGCCGCCGCCGGGGCCCTCCTCTCGTACGCCGCGCAGACCGGCTCCGAGCCGCACCGCGCCGCCGCCGAACGGGCGCTGGGGGTCGTGAAGGCGCTCGGCCCGCGCGCGCCGAGGTTCATCGGGAACGGCCTCGCGGTCGCCGAGGCGCTGCTCGACGGGCCGCGCGAGATCGCCGTCGTCGGGGAGGTCGGCGGCCGGATGCACCACGCCGCGCTCACCGCGACCGCGCCCGGCGCCGTGGTCGCCGCCGGACCCGAGGGCGGCACCGAACTCCCGCTGCTCGCGGACCGGCCGAAGGTGGACGGGCGGGAGACCGTCTACGTGTGCCACCACTTCGTCTGCGACGCGCCCGTGACCGACGTCGGCGGACTGAACCGCATCTTGGGCGAAACGCAGGGTTAACGCGGCTTAGCACGGTATTTATCCGAACAGGTTCCCCTCCTTCACAGGTTCCCCATATCCTCGGCCCATCGGTGGGGTGAGTGTGGCTGAATGTCGCACTTAGGGGGATCTGGGGGGATCTTTTGCTTGCAACCGATGTCGTCGGCATGTCCGATGCCGGCGCGATACTCAGTGCTGCGCTCGTCGCGGCCATATCACTGGCCCTCTTCTGGATGGCCGCGTTCACGCTGTGGTGGCAGATGCACGCCTGGCGCACGCCGGAGGTGCTCGCCTCCACGCGGTTCGCGGCTCCCGGAGATCACGGGGCTCTGTCCTTCTCGCTGCTCCTGCCCGCCCGGCACGAGCAGGCCGTGCTCGATCACACCGTCCAGCGGCTCCTCGAGTCCGGCCACCGCGACTTCGAGATCATCGTCATCGTCGGGCACGACGACCCGGAGACCGCCCAGGTCGCGGAGCGGGCCGCCGCCCGCGACCCGCGCGTCCGTGTCGTCGTCGACACCCACGCCAGGAAGAACAAGCCGAAGGCGCTCAACACGGCGCTCCCGTACTGCCGGGGCGACGTCGTCGGGGTCTTCGACGCCGAGGACCAGGTCCACCACGACCTCCTCGCCCACGTCGACCACGCCTTCCGCGACACCGGCGCCGACGTCGTGCAGGGCGGCGTCCAGCTGATCAACTTCCACTCCAGCTGGTACAGCCTGCGCAACTGCCTGGAGTACTTCTTCTGGTTCCGCTCCCGGCTGCACCTCCACGCCCAGAAGGGCTTCATCCCGCTCGGCGGCAACACCGTCTTCGTCCGCACCGACGTGCTGCGCGAGGCCGGCGGCTGGGACCCGGACTGCCTCGCCGAGGACTGCGACCTCGGCGTACGCCTGTCCAGCACCGGCAAGAAGGTCGTCGTCGCCTACGACTCCGACATGGTCACCCGCGAGGAGACCCCGGGCACCCTGCTGTCCCTGCTCAAGCAGCGCACCCGCTGGAACCAGGGATTCCTCCAGGTCTACCGGAAGAAGGACTGGAAGCAACTGCCCACGCTCCGGCAGCGGATGCTCGCCCGGTACACCCTCATGACCCCGTTCATGCAGGCGTTCACCGGCCTGATCATCCCGCTCAACGCCGCGGTCGCCCTGCTCATGGACGTCCCCGTCGGCATCGCCTTCATCACCTTCCTGCCCGCCGTCACCGCGTTCGTGACCTTCGTCTTCGAGGTCGTCGGCCTGCACGACTTCGGCAAGCAGTACGGGATGCGCGTCCGGTTCGTCCACTACCTCAAGCTCATCGCCGGCGGGCCCTTCTACCAGCTGCTCCTCGCCGGCGCCGCGATCCGTGCCGTCTGGCGCGAGCAGCGCGGCCGCAGCGACTGGGAGCTGACCAGTCACGTAGGAGCCCATCTGCCCGCCGAGCGTGCCGCCCGAGAGGACGTACCCGCGTGACCGCCACCCTTCCCGCGGCCGGCAGCGCCACGCCGGTCGCGCAGCCCACCCGTGTCCCCGCCCGTCTGCGCACCCCGGTCCGCGCCGTCCGTTTCCGCAGCTCACCGGCCGACCTCGCGCTGTGCGGAGTGCTCCTCGCCGCGATCGTCCTCGTCCAGGGCTGGAACATCGCGGGCTACCCCAACTTCAGCGACGACGAGGGCACCTACCTTGCCCAGGCCTGGGCCGTGCAGCAGGGCGACGGCCTCGCCCACTACACGTACTGGTACGACCACCCGCCGCTCGGCTGGCTCCAGCTCGCCGCCGTCAGCTGGATCCCCGCGCTCGCCGACCCGTCCGCCATGACCGTCGGCACCATGCGCCTCGCCATGCTCGGCGTCAGCGCGGTCAGCGCCGTCCTCGTCTACGTCCTCGCCCGGCGGCTGCGGCTGCCCATGTGGGCGGCCGGGCTCGGCATGGCCCTGTTCGGACTCTCCCCGCTGGCCGTCGTGCTCCAGCGCGAGATCTTCCTCGACAACATCGCCGTGATGTGGATGCTCCTCGCGTTCTGCCTCGCCGCGTCCCCGAGCCGGCACCTGTGGCACCACTTCGCCGCCGGGCTCGCCGCCGCGACGGGCGTCCTGTCCAAGGAGACGATGCTCGTCCTGCTGCCCGCGCTGCTCGTCACCATGTGGCGCCACGGCCATCCGGCCACCCGCAAGTTCGCCCTGACCGGCGCCATCACGGCCTGCGCGCTCGTCGGCCTCTCCTATCCGCTGTTCGCCCTCCTCAAAGGCGAGCTGTTCCCCGGCGGCGGGCACGTCTCGCTGTGGGACGGCATCAGCTACCAGCTCAGCCGCCCCGGCTCCGGATTCCTCCTCGACCAGGGCTCCGGCTCGTACGGCGTCCTGCACTCCTGGCTCTACTACGACCGGGTGCTGCCCATCGGCGGGCTCGCCGCCGCCCTGTTCCTGCTCGTCACCCTGCGCTGGTCGGTCACCGCCCGCGCCCTCGCCGGACCCGCCCTCGCCGTCGCCGTCCTCGCCCTCGTCGCGATGCGCCCGACCGGCTACCTGCCCGCCATGTACATCGTGCAGGCGCTGCCGTTCCTCGCCCTGGTCCTCGCCGGGGCCGCCGCCGGAGTCGTCCACGCCCTCGTGCACCGGGGCCGGGCACCGCGCGGACTGCGCCTCACCGCCGTCGCCCTGCTCGCCGCCTGCGCGGCCGGCCTCGTCGTGCCCCGCTGGTACGACGGCGACCGCACCGCCATGACCGTCGACGCGAACGCCCCGTACCGGGGCGCCGCCGCCTGGATGGCGAGCGAGGTCCGCGACCCGGCCTCCACCCGCGTCCTCGTCGACGACGCGCTCTGGCTCGACCTCGTCCACGCCGGCTACGAACCCGGCCTCGGCGCCATCTGGTTCTACAAGGCCGACCTCGACCCGGCCGTCACCCGGACCATGCCGGACGGCTGGCGCGACCTCGACTACGTGGTCGCCTCGCCCACCGTGCGCCGCGACGCCGCCGACCTGCCGAACGTACGGGACGCGCTGCGCCACTCCACGCCCGTCGCCACCTTCGGCGAGGGCCCGGACCGCATCGAGATCCGCCGCGTCCAGGAAGGCGGCAGCCGATGACCGTGCACCCCGAGACCGAGCTCGACGGCGCCGAGGTGCCCGAGCCGGGCGCCGTCACCATCGTCGTCCCCACCTTCAACGAACAGGACAACATCGCCGAACTCCTGCACCGCATCACCGAGTCGGTCCCGCACCGGCTGCCCTGCGAGGTCCTCTTCGTCGACGACTCCACCGACGAGACGCCCCGCGTCATCCGCGAGATCGCCCAGGACTGCCCCTTCCCGGTGACCCTCCTGCACCGCGACGAACCCACGGGCGGGCTCGGCGGCGCTGTCGTCGCCGGGATCCGCGCCGCGGCCTCCGACTGGGTCGTCGTCATGGACGGCGACCTCCAGCACCCGCCGTCCCTCGTACCGGAGTTGGTGGCGACCGGCGAGCAGGAGGGCGCCCAGCTCGTCGTCGCCAGCCGCTACCTGCCCGGCGGCAGCCGCGCCGGACTGTCCGGCGGCCACCGCGTCGCCGTGTCCCGCGCCTCCACCTGGCTCGCCAAGGGACTCTTCCCGCGCGCCCTGCGCGGCATCAGCGACCCGATGAGCGGCTTCTTCGCGATCCGCCGCGCCGCCGTGCACCCCGATGCCCTCAAGCCGCTCGGGTACAAGATCCTCCTCGAACTCGCTGTCCGCACCGGCCGGTTGAGCGTCGCCGAGGTGCCGTTCGTCTTCCAGGAACGGCACGCGGGCGAGTCCAAGTCCACGATCCGCGAGGGCCTGCGCTACCTGCGGCACCTCGTCGAACTGCGCACCGCCGCCCCGCTCGCCCGCCTGCTCGTCTTCGGCCTGATCGGCCTGACCGGCTTCGTGCCCAACCTGCTCGCCCTGTCCGCCCTCACCCACGCGGGCCTGCACTACCTGCCGGCCGAGATCCTCGCCAACCAGGCGGGCGTCGCCTGGAACTTCCTGCTCATCGAGGGTCTCCTCTTCCGCGCTCGGCGCGGCCACCGCCACTGGGCCGACCGCACCGCCCGCTTCGCCCTGCTCGCCAACGCGGACCTGGTGCTGCGCATCCCGCTCATCGCCCTGTTCGTACGGCAGTTGGGTCTCGCCGTGCTGCCCGCCACGGCGCTCGCGCTCGTCACCACGTTCGTCCTGCGCTTCGCCGGCACCGAGGCGCTCGTCTACGCGAAGAAGACCAGGAAGCCCGGGACACCGCAGGTGTCCGGCCCACCGGAGATCGCCGAGCCGACCGCCGAGACCGCGACAGGAGCCGCCGCGTGAGCCGCACGACAGGAACGACACGGACATCGGGCAGGAGACGGCCGGGGCCCACCCGGAGAACGGCCCTCGCGGGGGTGACCGCGCTCGCGGCCTCCCTCCTGATGGCCGTGCCGCAGCCCGCCTCCGCCGCCAACCTCGTCAAGAACCCCGGCTTCGAGACCGCCGGGACCGGCGACATGCCGGCCTGCTGGGAGAAGTCCGGCTGGGGCGACAACGACTACACGTTCACCACCACCACCGCCGACGCCCGCACCGGCACCAAGGCGATGAAGGTCGAGCTGACCCGCCGCGTCGACGGCGACCGCAAGGCGCTCATCACCGAGTCCGCCGACTGCGCGCCGCCCGTCACCGTCGGCAAGCAGTACGACCTCGGCCTCTGGTACAAGACGACGACACCGGACGCCTCGCTCACGCTGTTCCGCCACGACACGACCGCCGGCTGGCAGTACTGGACCGACCTCAAGACCCTGGACCTGAACGCCGGTTGGGCCCAGGCGGCGGTCCGCACGCCCGAGGTGCCGCCCGGCACCGACCGCATCAGCTGGGGCGTCTCCGTCTACGGCACCGGCTCGGCGACCACCGACGACTACACGATGGAACAGGTCGCGGACCCGGTCCCGGACCCCGAGTGCACCGGCACGCGGCAGGAGTGCGCGGACGGCCGCTGGGACGTCCTGCCCACCCAGAACCCGGTCCGCTCCATGCACTCCGTCGTCCTCAAGAACGGCAAGATCCTGCTGATCGCGGGCTCCGGCAACAGCGAGGAGATGTTCGCGGCCGGCACCTTCACCTCGGCGGTGTACGACCCGCAGAAGGGCACGTACAAGACGATCCCGACGCCGAAGGACATGTTCTGCGCGGGCCACGTGCAGCTCGCCGACGGCCGGGTCCTCGTGATGAGCGGCAACAAGGCGTACCCGGCCAAGGACGGCTCGCACGGCTACGAGGGCTTCAAGGACTCGTACCTCTTCGACCCGGCCACCGAGGCGTACACCAGGACGAACGACATGAACGACGGCCACTGGTACCCGTCCGCGACCGTCATGGGCAACGGCGACGTGATGTCCTTCGGCGGCCTGCGCGAGGACTCCACCGGGTCGGTCACCGCCGAGCGCTTCGACGCCGCGAAGGGGGAGTGGCTGCCGCTGTCGCAGGTCCACCAGACCTGGTCGTACTGGGGCCTGTACCCGTCGATGATCCTCATGCAGGACGGCCGCCTCTTCTACTCCGGCAGCCACGTCTTCGGCAACGGCACGCCCGGCACCGGCGCCTCGGTCTACGACTACGACAAGAACACCGTCACCGACGTCCCCGGCCTCCAGAACAAGGACCAGCGCGACCAGTCGGCCAGCGTGCTGCTGCCTCCGGCCCAGGACCAGAAGGTCATCACGATGGGTGGCGGCAACATCGACTCCAACCCGGACGCGGGCCGCCTCGTCGACGTCATCGACCTGAAGCAGCCGAACCCGGCGTACGTGGCCGGGCCCCAACTCCCGCAGGGCACCGTCGACCTGGGCAACGGACCGCAGCCCGAGACCGGCGCCCAGGGCAAGATGTACGTCTCCGCGGTGCTGCTGCCCGACGGCAAGGTCCTGGAGACGGGCGGCGCCCTGCACAACCGCGCCAACCCGGTCCACGAGTCCTCGATCTTCGACCCGGGGACCACCACCTTCGACCCGGTCGCGCCGGACCCCGAGGCCCGCGGCTACCACTCCTCCGCGTTCCTGCTCCCCGACGGCCGCGTCATGACCACCGGCGACAACCCGGGCAACGGCTCCTGGAACCACAACGTGTCGATCTACACGCCGCCCTATCTCCTCAAGGGCGCCCGGCCGAAGATCACCTCGGTCATCGACAAGGAGTGGAAGTACGGGGACACGCAGCGGATCACGGTCGACCGGCCGATCGCCAAGGCCGAGCTGATCCGCCCGGCGGCGGTCACGCACTCCTCCGACCCCAATCAGCGGTACGTGGATCTGCCGCTGTCGGTGGACGGGGCGAACGTCGACCTGAACGTCACGTCGAACCCGAACCTGGCGCCGCCCGGCTGGTACATGCTCTTCGCGGTGGACGCGAACGGGGTGCCGTCCGTCGCCGAGTGGGTCCATCTGACCGGGGCCGCGGTCTCGGGTGCCGGGGAGGTCTCGGCGCACGTCCACTCGTTCGCGGACGGGCTCGCCGCCGAGCCCGAGGGGAAGCGGGCGGCACGCAAGTCGGCGCCGGTCAGCCCGTTCGTCGCCGGGTGCGACCGGCACTACGGCTCGGCGAACGTGTGTGTTCCTACGGCGTTCCCGCCGCAGGTGAAGCCGTCCACGCGGGCGCGCTGCGCTTGGCTTGACCGGCAACGGTTCGGGCGCCTTGTGGTCAACGGGGTCGATGATCCTCTGCGGCTGGACCGGAATGGCGACGGGGTTGCGTGCGGGCCCCGGGACTCATCTGCCCGATAGCGGTCTCGTCGCCGGGTGCGGCCCGGTGGCTCCGTCTCGCGCAGTTCCCCGCGCCCCTGGAAGGCAGCGGCTTCGCCGCGCCTTCCCCCGACAAAGGCGCCCCGCGCCTTGATCGGGGAAATGCGACCCGAAGGGTCTGCATTTCAGGGGCGCGGGGAACTGCGCGAGAAGCCCCACCGGCCCGCACCCGGCGAACAACCTCAAAGGCCCCGCTGCACCGTGTCCAGCGCCCTCAGCACAACCTCCCGCAACTCGACGGAGTCGGGTCGTTCGGCCCAGTACATCGTGGCCTCCATCAGGGCTCCGACGACCGCCATCGCGTACACCCGGACTTCGAGATCCCCCGGATCCCGACCCGTCCGCTCCGCGAGAACCCGGCACACGATCTGCCCGGTCACCGACATGGACTCCATCATCCGCGACCGGACCGCCGGCACCTCGACCTGCAACCGCATCCGCAGCCGCGAGGTCTCCGGGTCCTCGCTCTGCTGGGCGAGCTCCAGGCTGTGGTCGATCACGTGCCGCAGGGAGTCGACGATCGACTCGTCGGCGGGCCGCGCCCGCAGCTCCCGCTCCAGGATCGGATCGAACTCGTCGGTGAGGACGATGTCTTCCTTGGTCGGGAAGTAGCGGAACACCGTGGAGGGGGAGACCTCCGCCGCCTCGGCGATCTGCTCGACGGTCGTCGCGTCGTAGCCCTGCTCCCGGATCAGGCGGTACGTCGCCTCGCGGATCGCCGTGCGGGTCTTGATCTTCTTGCGCTCCCGGAGCCCGATGCGCGGCTCCGAGGTCTGTGCTGAGGCGGCCATGACCCTCATTCTCGGGCATCGGCGCCGAGCGGGGCCACCTGCTTGCCGGGCCCGCCGGGCGCCGGGTGGCCGGGCAGGAGGACCGCCGCGAGCAGGGCCGCGGCCAGCGCCGTGATGCCGATGACGACGAGCGCCAGGTCCATGCCGTGCAGATACGCGGCGTCGGCGGACGCGGCGAGCGCCCGGTCGCCGAGCCGCCCCGCGACGACGTGCGCGCCGATCACCGAGTCCCCGGCCGCGTCCGCCGCCGCGCCGCGCAGCCCGCCCGTGTCCAGGTGCGCGGAGTACGCCCCGGCGACCAGCGCCCCGAGCAGCGCGACGCCGAGGGCGCTGCCGGTCTGCCGGACCGTGCTGAGCAGGCCGGAGCCGCGGCCCGCCTGGTCCTTGGGCAGGGTGGTGAGGGCCCCGCCCATCGCGGGGATCATGGCGAACGCGAAGCCGACGCCGGCGATGCTCAGCCACAACGCCGTGAACCCGTACCCGGAGTCGACGGTCGTCCGCGCCCCGAGGAACCCGGCGAACGCGAGCACGATCAGCGCCACGCAGATCACGGACCGCGCGCCGAACCGGTCGACGAGGGGCTGGGCGAGCCGGGCCGCGAGCAGCATCCCGCCCATCATCGGGACGATCCGCACCCCGGTGCCGAGCGCGTCCGTGCCGAGCACGGCCTGGAGGTACTGCGGCAGCACGAACATCAGGCCGGACATGACGAACATGCCGAGCGTGGCGATCAGCGTGTTGGTCAGGAAGCCCCGGTCGCCGAGCAGGGACAGGTCGAGCATGGGGCGCGGGCTGCGCCGCTCCCGTCGCACGAGCGCGGTGAGCAGGACGGCGGCCACCGCGAAGGAGCCGAGGACGGTGCCGCTGCTCCAGCCCCGGCCGGGGCCCTCGATGATCGCGTAGACGAGGGCGCCGAGGCCGACCGCGGTGAGGGCCGTGGAGAGGACGTCCACGCGGGGCGCGGCCGGGTCGCGGGTCTCCGGCAGCAGGAACAGGCAGGCGATGATGCCGATCGCGACCATCGGCACGTTGATCACGAAGACCGCGCCCCACCAGTAGTGGTCCAGGAGCCAGCCGCCGACGATCGGGCCGAGCGGCAGGCCGAGCGCGGACGCCGCGGAGATCATGCCGATGGCCTTGGTCTGCTCGGAGCGCGGGAACAGGCCGGGCAGGACGGAGAGGGCGAGCGGCATCACGAGGGCCGCGCCGACGCCCATGAGCGCGCGGGCCGCGATCACCCACGTCACCTCGGAGGAGAGCGCGCCGACGACGGACGCGGCGAGGAAGACGCCGAGCCCGCCGATGAGCATCCGGCGCCGCCCGAACCGGTCGCCGAGCAGTCCCGCCGGGAGCATCAGCGCGGCGAACACCACGATGTAGGCGTCCGCCATCCACTGCTGCTCGCCCGTGTCGGCGCCCAGCTGTGCGGCGATGCTCGGCAGCGCCACGTTGAGGATCGTCATGTCGAAGCCGAGCACGAGCATGCTCGCGACCAGGGCCCCGAGGGCCCACCAGCGCCGGGGATCCGGGCGCGCCTCCACCTGCTCAGTGACAGTAGCCATGAAATGAGAGTAGCTCTCACTTGGGAGTGCCTGTCAATAAAGTGCCTGTCAATAAAACCCCGCGCCGGGGCACGCAAAAGGGCCGCGGCGAGTGCCGCGGCCCCGGGGGAGAAGCTCGTACGGGTCAGGCGTGCTGGTACGCCACCAGCGAGATCCCGACGTAGTGCACGACGAACGCCGCCAGTGTCAGCGAGTGGAAGACCTCGTGGAAGCCGAACCAGCGCGGCGACGGGTTCGGCCGCTTGATGCCGTAGATGACCCCGCCCGCGCTGTAGAGCAGCCCGCCGACGATCACCAGGACGAGCACCGCGACGCCGCCCTCCCGCATGAAGTCGGGGAGGAAGAAGACCGCGGCCCAGCCCATCGCGATGTAACAGGGCGTGTAGAGCCAGCGCGGGGCGCCGACCCAGAAGACGCGGAAGACGATGCCGGCCGCCGCCGCGGCCCAGATGCCCCACAGCAGCCACTGCCCCTTCGCCTCGGGCAGCAGGAGCATCGTCAGCGGGGTGTAGGTGCCCGCGATGATCAGGAAGATGTTCGCGTGGTCGAGGCGGCGGAGCAGGCCGCCGGCCTTCGGCCCCCAGTTCCCCCGGTGGTACAGGGCGCTGACCCCGAAGAGCAGACAGGCCGTGAGGACGTAGATCCCACAGGCGATGCGACCGCGCGTGGAGTCCGCGAGCGCGGTCAGGACGATGCCGGCGATCAGGACCGCGGGGAACATGCCCGCGTGCAGCCAGCCGCGCATCATCGGCTTCAGCAACGAAGGCTCTGCTGCGGGGATTTCACTGTGCTCTGCGGCGGCGCTCATGGCGGGCATCGTACCTACGGGACCGTAGGCGCCGGATATGGAGCCCGCCCCCTTCTTCGCCCTGGGGCAGGCCCCACCCCTCACCCGTGCGGCCGTGAGCGCAGGCGGACGGCAATCAGAAGGTGAAATCTGCGTATCGAGTGGGAATCCTCACGTCGCTCAGGTGTGAGGCCCCCTGGACATATGGGCGAAACGGTCGGATGATCAAATGAGTGCCGTCGGCACCGGATGAGCGCCCACTGAGGTCCAGTGGAACGGGAGGCGCAGCGTCCGGGTCGCAGCCCCCACGGGGCATCAACCTCCATACCCCTCTTTTAGGAGCGATCGTGGCGCGCGACATCGCGGCTCCCAACTCCCCGGACACCCTCCCGACCACCCACCAGGGCCTGATCTCGTGGGTCAACGAGATCGCCGAGCTCACGCAGCCGGACCGCGTGGTCTGGTGCGACGGCTCGGAGGCCGAGTACGAGCGGCTGGCCGAGGAGCTGGTCGCCAAGGGGACGTTCAAGAAGCTCGACCCGATCAAGCGCCCCAACTCCTACTACGCGGCCTCCGACCCGTCCGACGTCGCCCGCGTCGAGGACCGCACCTTCATCTGCTCCGAGAAGGAGGAGGACGCCGGCCCGACGAACCACTGGAAGGCCCCCGCCGAGATGCGGGAGATCTTCGCCGGTGAGAAGGGTGTCTTCCGCGGCTCGATGAAGGGCCGGACGATGTACGTCGTCCCGTTCTGCATGGGCCCGCTCGGCTCGCCGCTGTCCGCGATCGGCGTCGAGATCACCGACTCGGCGTACGTCGCCGTCTCCATGCGCACCATGACCCGCATGGGACAGCCGGTCCTGGAGGAGCTCGGCGAGGACGGCTTCTTCGTCAAGGCCGTCCACACGCTGGGCGCCCCGCTGGCCGAGGGCGAGCAGGACGTCCCGTGGCCCTGCAACTCCACCAAGTACATCTCGCACTTCCCCGAGGACCGCGAGATCTGGTCCTACGGCTCCGGCTACGGCGGCAACGCCCTGCTGGGCAAGAAGTGCTACGCGCTGCGCATCGCCTCCGTCATGGCACGTGACGAGGGCTGGCTCGCCGAGCACATGCTGATCCTCAAGCTGACGCCGCCGCAGGGCGAGTCGAAGTACGTCGCCGCGGCCTTCCCGTCCGCGTGCGGCAAGACGAACCTCGCGATGCTGGAGCCCACGATCTCCGGCTGGACCGTCGAGACGATCGGTGACGACATCGCCTGGATGCGCTTCGGCGAGGACGGCCGCCTCTACGCGATCAACCCCGAGGCCGGCTTCTTCGGCGTCGCGCCCGGCACCGGCGAGCACACCAACGCCAACGCGATGAAGACGATGTGGGGCAACTCCGTCTTCACGAACGTCGCCCTGACCGACGACGGCGACGTGTGGTGGGAGGGCATGACCGAGGAGGCGCCCGCGCACCTCACGGACTGGAAGGGCAACGACTGGACGCCCGCGTCCGAGACCCCGGCCGCGCACCCCAACGCCCGCTTCACCGTCCCGGCCGGCCAGTGCCCGATCATCGCGCCGGAGTGGGAGGACCCGAAGGGTGTGCCGATCTCGGCGATCCTCTTCGGTGGCCGCCGCGCCTCCGCCGTGCCGCTGGTCACCGAGTCCTTCGACTGGAACCACGGCGTCTTCCTGGGCGCCAACGTGGCCTCCGAGAAGACCGCCGCCGCCGAGGGCAAGGTCGGCGAGCTGCGCCGCGACCCGTTCGCGATGCTGCCGTTCTGCGGCTACAACATGGGCGACTACATGGCCCACTGGGTGAAGGTCGGCGCCGACAAGGACGCCGCCAAGCTCCCGAAGATCTACTACGTCAACTGGTTCCGCAAGGACGCGAACGGGCGCTTCGTGTGGCCCGGGTTCGGTGAGAACTCCCGCGTCCTGAAGTGGATCGTCAACCGCCTCGACGGCCGGGCGGAAGGTGTCGAGACCCCGATCGGCATCCTCCCGACCAAGGAGTCCCTGGACACGGAAGGCCTCGAACTGGCCGACTCCGACCTGGACTTCCTGCTCTCCGTCGACAAGGAGGTCTGGCGCGAGGAGGCCGCTCTGGTACCCGAGCACCTCAACACCTTCGGCGATCACACGCCCAAGGAGCTGTGGGACGAGTACCGCAACCTGGTGCAGCGCCTCGGCTAGCCGGACCTGAACGAGCCCCCCGTACAACGGCGTACGGGGGGCTCGTTCGCATGTGTGCCGCTGTGCCGCTGTGCCGCTGTGCCGCTGTGCCGGTCCGTCGGTGGGCCGTGATCAACTCGCCCCTTCACATGTCCCTCACATGCTTCAATGTCCCCACACAGTCGCCCATCGGGGAGATGGGCGCCAACTCAGCCTGTGGGGGGCACAGTTGAGCAAGGTTCAGCACCTCAGACGTACCGCCGCGCTGCTCGTGGCCGGCGTGCTCGGTGCGACGGGACTCGTCGGCGCCACGGCGTCGCAGGCCGTCGCCGCGACGCCCGCCGACACCGCCGTGAAGCTGCCGGTCACCAACTTCTCGGCGCTGGCGGTCGACTCCGCCCACCAGCGGGTCTACGTCACGGAGGGCACCGCGTCGAACCCGACGCCCCCGGCCGTGCACGTCTACGACTTCGACGGCCGGAAGATCACCTCGATCAGCACGCCCGCCGTTGCCTCCGGCCTCGACGTCAGCGCCGACGGCACCACCCTGTACGTGGCGCAGCCCAGCGGCATCCTGGCCTTCGACGCCGAGACCCTGGAGCAGCGGAGCCTGACGACCGCGAGCTACGACACCTGCGGGCGGTCGCTGGCCGTCGCGGGCGGCCGGGTCTGGCACACGACCGCGTACTCGTTCGGCTACTGCGACACCCAGTACGCGACCCTGGGCCGGCTGAGCGATCCGGCGCAGAACACCGGCTGGGGCGACTACGGCCGCATCCAGCTCTTCGGCGGCGGCCCGGCCGCCCCGGACCGCTTCTACGCGGCGCAGCCGGCCAACTCCAGCGCGCCGAACCCGTTCATCACCGCGTTCGCCGCCGACAACGACGACCCGGTGCGCGGCCCCGAGCGCCGCTTCGCGGGGGAGGACGGCAAGGGCGCGCTCGACTTCAAGGACCTGGCGCCCAGCGCCGACGGCAAGAAGCTCGCCGTCGCCGACGCCGCGTCCGGCACCCGCCTGCTGAACGCGGACGACTTCAGCGACGCGGCCGCGCAGTACCAGCCGCTGCCCGACGGCGCGAAGGCCTCCGCGGTCGCCTTCAGCGGCGACGGCAAGTACGTGGCCCGGGGCGCCGCCGCCTACGGCTCCACGCCCGACCTGCTGATCCAGCCGGCGAACCCGGCGGACACGACGGCGCCGCTGGAGTTCGCCTTCGAGGGCAGCCTCGACGGCAGTGAGATCGTCCCGCGCGGCCTGGAGTTCTCCGCGGACGGCTCCCGGCTGTTCGCCGTGACCTCCTACGGCAACCAGTTCTGGCTGCACGTCATCACGCCGCCGGCTGCCCAGTACGACGCCCGCTTCAGCGGCGATCTGACGCAGTCGCCGAGCAGCGCGGTGGTGGGGGAGCCGGTGGCGCTGCGCGGCCGCCTCGAGTTCGACGGGTCCGCGCCCGCGGATCCCGCGAAGGTGACGGCCGTGCGCGAGGACGCGGACGGGAAGACGGAGCTGACCCCGGTGAAGTTCGCCGCGGACGGCACGTTCACCGTCTTCGACGTGCCCGACAAGGTCGGCGAGGCGACGTACCGGGTGTCCTACCTGGGCGATCTCACGCACCGGCCCGCGACGGACGTCGTGAAGACGGTGCAGGTGGGCAAGGCGCCGACGATGCTCACGCTCGACGCGCCGAGCGAGGCGACGACGAGCGGCGGTGTGGTGATCCCGGGCACCCTGACGGCCACGGGTCCCGCGCTGCCCGCCGACCTCACGCTCACCGTGCGCCGCACGGACCGGCTGGGCACGACCGAGCTGGCCCCGGTGACGGTCGGCGCCGACGGTACGTTCACCCTCCGTGACACCCCGCGGACCATCAAGTCGGCGACGTACACGCTGACCTGGGCCGGTGACGCCTACCACCGGGACGCGACGGCGTCGGCGACGGTGCTCGTGCGCCGCTGACCCGGAGGCGTAGACGGAGACGTAGGGCCGGGGGCATCGACGATCCGGCCCTACGCCACGCCCTAGGGCGTGTGTCGCCCTAGGCGGCGACGGGCTCCACGGCGTCCGCGTGGAACTCCATCCGGCGGGCCGCGAGGATCGCCGCCGCCGTGTCCGCGCGGGACGCGGCGACGACCAGGGCGCGGCCCGCGAGGGCGTGGGCGCGCTGGTGCAGGGCGATCAGATGGGGCGCGTGCAGGGCGTCGGCCACCGTCGAGCGGACCGGGGCGTGACCGCCGCGCAGGCGCGCGACCTGGGCGGCGAGCTCCTCTGCGGCCGAGTCGAGCTCCGGCGTCCCGGCGACCGCGCGCAGCTCGTCGGTCACGGCGAGGAGGGCCGCGAGATGCCCCGCGAGCTGGATGTCCAGCTCCTCCTCGCGAGAACGGTGCGGGAAGTCGCCGCCGGGGGCGGCCACCGGAGTGTGGACCGACTTGGTGCGGATCGGCTCGTACATCGGAGGCCTCCAGACAGGAGCGGGCGCGGATTGGCCTCCATCGTACCTTGGACTTCGTCTAAATTAGAACCTGTCCAAAAACGAGTCGCGTCCGGAGCGGCGTCCGCCGGGCTACTGGCTGTAGCCGTCCAGGAAGTTCCCGATCCGGGTCACGGCCTCGGTCAGCTGCCGGGTGTCGGGCAGCGTGACGACGCGGAAGTGGTCGGGCTCCGGCCAGTTGAAGCCCGTGCCCTGGACGACCATGATCTTCTCGGCGCGCAGCAGGTCGAGCACCATCTGCCGGTCGTCCTTGACCTTGAAGACCTTGGGGTCGAGGCGCGGGAACAGGTAGAGCGCCCCCTTCGGCTTCACGCACGTCACGCCCGGGATCTGCGTCAGCAGCCCGTGCGCCACGTCCCGCTGCTCCTTCAGCCGGCCGCCCGGCAGTACCAGGTCGTCGATCGTCTGCCGCCCGGTGAGCGCGGCGACGACACCGTGCTGGCCCGGCATGTTCGCGCACAGGCGCATGTTGGCCAGGATCGTGAGGCCCTCGATGTACGACTGGGCGTGCGCGCGCGGACCCGAGATCGCCATCCAGCCCACCCGGTAGCCGGCCACCCGGTACGCCTTCGACATGCCGTTGAAGGTGAGGGTCAGCAGGTCCGGGGCGATCGCGGAGGTCGGGGTGTGCGTGGCGCCGTCGTAGAGGATCTTGTCGTAGATCTCGTCGGAGCAGACCAGCAGGTTGTGGCGGCGGGCGATGTCGGTGAGGCCGCGCAGCATCTCGTCGCTGTAGACGGCGCCGGTCGGGTTGTTCGGGTTGATGATGACGATCGCCTTGGTGCGGTCGGTGACCTTCCGCTCCACGTCGGCGAGATCGGGCATCCAGTCGGACTGCTCGTCGCAGCGGTAGTGCACGGCGGTGCCGCCGGACAGCGAGACGGCGGCCGTCCACAGCGGGTAGTCCGGCGCGGGGACCAGCACCTCGTCGCCGTCGTCCAGCAGGCCCTGCATGGCCATCACGATCAGCTCGGAGACGCCGTTGCCGATGTAGACGTGCTCGACGTCGGTCTCCACGCCGAGGGTCTGGTAGTGCATCATCACCGCGCGGCGGGCGGCGAGCAGGCCCTTGGCGTCGCCGTAGCCGTGCGCGTCGCCGACGTTGCGGAGGATGTCCTCGAGGATCTCGGGCGGGCAGTCGAAGCCGAACGCGGCCGGGTTGCCGGTGTTCAGCTTGAGGATGCGGTGCCCTGCCGCCTCCAGCCGCATCGCTTCCTCGAGAACCGGGCCCCGGATCTCGTAGCAGACGTTGGCGAGCTTGGTCGACTGGATGAGCTGCATGGACAGACTGTACGGCGGCCGCTCGCGCGGGCGCGCTCACTCCGCCGCCGCCCGGAGGACCCCGAGGCGGCCCGGTTTCGGATGTCATGGCACGCAGTGCCGGATGCCTGAGGAATGCCGGGTGCGGGTGGGGGTGCGGCTTGGATGCGTGGGCCCCCCGGGCCGGGTGAGATCGGCCACTCGCGAGGACGCGCGTTCTGGCCTCCTGTGCGCGTTCGAGCACATGTTCGAAGAAGGGCGTTACCCTGGAGCCATGCTCCAGGGATCCCTCTTCGACCAGGCCGACCGGATCGAGGAGACCGCGCTCGGCGGCCTCGACGGACTGCGCCGCACCGAGCTCGGGGCCGGCGCCTGGATCGACGTGCTGCCCGGCTGGCTGCACGGCGCCGACGCCCTGTTCGAACTCCTCGCCGCGCAGGTCCCGTGGCGGGCCGAGCGCCGCCAGATGTACGAGCGGGTCGTCGACGTACCCCGGCTCCTCACGTTCTACGGGGCGGGCGAGGAGCTGCCGCACCCCGTGCTCGACCGGGCCCGCGAGGCCCTGTCCGCCCACTACGCGCGCGAACTGGGCGAGCCGTTCACCACGGCCGGCCTCTGCTACTACCGCGACGGGCGGGACAGCGTCGCCTGGCACGGCGACCGGATCGGCCGCGGCGCCCGCGAGAACACGATGGTGGCGATCCTCTCCGTCGGCGCGCCCCGTGACCTGGTGCTGCGACCCGTGGGCGGCGGCGGACCGGCCGTGCGCCGGGCCCTCGGGCACGGCGACCTCATCGTCATGGGCGGCTCCTGCCAGCGCACCTGGGAACACGCGATCCCCAAGTCGACCCGGGCGGCCGGGCCCAGGATCAGCGTCCAGTTCCGGCCACACGGAGTGCGCTGACCTCGGCGTTCCGCGTGCTTGGCGGGGAAGATCCGGGTCTGCGTCGATATCGCCGACGACTGTTCCGGGCCACCGGAACCCCTTAAAATCCGCGCTCATGTCCTGGCAGCACCCCCAAGAAGACGCCGAACCGCACCTGTCCGGTGTCGTCTACGACCCACAGCAGGCGGCGGGCGCCTACGACGGTTACGCCGACCCGGCCACCGTCCACGGCTGGCGTGAATCGGCCACCGTCGCCCCGGCCGCCCTCCACGACGCGACGGAGCCGCTCCCGGCGGTGCCCGACGACGGCGCCGTGTTCGTCGACACCTCCGGGCGCCGCGGGCGCCTGATGCGGCGCGGCGGGATCGCGCTCGGCGCTCTCTGCGTCGTGTTCCTCGGCCTCGTCGTCTTCGGCCTCTTCGGGTCGAGCCCGTCGAGCGGCCCGCTGTCCTGGACCGACGGCGACGACGACGGCGGCAAGCAGCGCGCCGAGCACTCGGCCCCCGCCACCCCGGGCCCCGCCACGAGCGAGGCCCCGGCCGGCACCGGAGCCACCGAGTCCCCGAGCGCCACCCCGTCCGGCGACCCGGACGACACGCCCAAGAAGAAGGAGGCGAGCCCGGCCGCCTCCACGTCCGGCGCCCCCGCCGACACCCCCACCACCACGTCCCCACCCACGACCGAACCGGCCCGCGGCAACTCCACCAACAACCCCGGCCGCGGCAACGGCTCCACCAAGGGCCCGAAGTGACCCGACCCACGGAGCCCGCCGCGGAGCCGACGTGACCCGGACCACGGTGCCCGCCGCGGGGCCGACGTGATCCGAAGACCCTTCCGCACACCCGACAAGAACGGCGCGAGCCCGACCAGCTGCGCGTCCTGCCGTACGGGCGAGGCGCACCCCACCACGCCCGCTCGGGGGAACCCCACCGACACCCCCGGGCGAGGCAACCGCTCGCCGGGGCCCAGCAAGGGACCGAAGTGACCCGGAGATCCCCCCGCGACACCCGCACCACCGCCCGCCGCAGCACGGCACCCCCTACGAGCGCCCGCCGCAGCACGGCACCCCGTACGAGCGCTCGCCGCACCCCGCCCCCGCCCGTACGCCCCCGTACCCGCCACGCCCTGCGGCGGGATCCGCGTGCGCACTGGCTTCTGCTGCTGCTCGGGCTCGCCGTCGCCACGACGGCGCTGACCTTCAGCGGATACGGGCGGCACGAGATCGCCGCGACCTCCGGGCCGGCCGGCGACTGCGCGCCCGCGCCCCGCGCCCTGCGCGCGCAGGGGCCCGTCCTCAGCCAGGACCCCGGCACCGGCGATCCGCGCAGCGCCCGGATGCCCGCCAGAGCCGTGGCGCTCACCTACGACGGCGGCCCCGACCCGGCCTGGACCCCGGCCCTGCTCGACGTGCTGGCCCGCCACCACGCCCGCGCCACCTTCTTCCTCACCGGCACCGAGGCCGCCGCCCACCCCGACCTCGTGCGCCGGATCCGCGACGCGGGCCACGAGATCGGCACCCACACCTACAGCGACGTCAACCTCGCCGAGGTCTCCGCCGTCCGCGCCCGCCTCGAACTCTCCCTCGGCCAGAACACCCTGGCCGGCTCGGCCGGAGTCGGCACCCGCCTCCTGCGCCTGCCGCACACCGCCACCACGGCGTCCCTGTGCGCGGACCAGGCCGCCGCCGCCCGCCGCGCGATGGCCGACGGCTACGTCGTGGTCGCCGCCGACGCCCCGGCCCGTTCCCCGCGCCTGGGCGCCGTCCGCCAGTTCACCGGCTCCGCGCAGGCCGTGCGCGACACCGAGCGGATGTTCGCCGCCCCGCTCGGCGGCGTCCGCTTCACCACCGTCGGCGACGGCCTCGGCCTCGACGGCGTCACCCACTCCGTCTCCGTCACCGAACAGGTCCGCGGCACCGCCCTGGTCTGGGCCCAGACCGCGTCCCGCCTCTTCGTCGACGCCATGGTCTGGCTGATGGTCGCCGCCGGCGTCATCACCGTGGCCCGGCTCGTGCTGCTGTTCACCGTCGCCCGCGTCCACGTGCGCCGCGTCCGCGCCCGGCGCCGCCGAGGCCGCCGCCCGCCCCGCCTGACCGAACCCGTGTCCGTGATCGTGCCCGCGTACAACGAGGAGGCCGGCATCGAGGCGACGATCCGCTCGCTGCTCGCCTCCACCCACTCCTACGTCCAGGTCATCGTCGTCGACGACGGTTCCAGCGACCGTACGTACGAGATCGCCGAGTGGATGCGCGCCCAGGACGCGCGTGTGATGGTCGTGCGGCAGGAGAACGCGGGCAAGGCCGCCGCCCTCAACACGGGCCTGTCCTGGGCCCAGTTCGACCTCGTCGTGATGATCGACGGCGACACCGTCTTCGAGCCCGACGCCATCGGGAACCTCATCCAGCCGTTCACCGACCCGCGCGTCGGCGCCGTCAGCGGCAACACCAAGGTCGGCAACCGCCAGGGCGTCCTGGGCCGCTGGCAGCACCTCGAGTACGTCATCGGGTTCAACCTCGACCGCCGCATGTTCGACGTGCTGGAGTGCATGCCGACCGTGCCGGGCGCCATCGGCGCGTTCCGCCGCACCGCCCTCGACGGCGTCGGCGGGGTCAGCGAGGACACCCTCGCCGAGGACACCGACCTCACCATGGCCCTGTGCCGGGCCGGCTGGCGCGTCGTCTACGAGGAGACGGCCATCGCCTGGACCGAGGTCCCGGCGAGCGTCCGCCAGCTGTGGAAGCAGCGCTACCGCTGGTGCTACGGCACCCTGCAGGCCATGTGGAAGCACCGCCGCGCCCTCGTCGAGCGCGGCCAGGCCGGCAAGTTCGGCCGCCGCGGACTGAGCTACCTGCTGCTCTTCCAGACGCTGCTGCCGCTGTTCGCCCCGCTCGTCGACGTGTTCGCCGTGTACGGGCTGCTGTTCCAGGGCACCGGCCAGGCGGCCCTGGTCTGGCTGGCGTTCACCGCCGTCCAGGTCGTCAGCGCGCTGTACGCGCTGCGCCTCGACAAGGAGCGCTTCGAGCCGGTGTGGACGCTGCCGCTCCAGATCATCGTCTACCGGCAGTTGATGTACCTGGTCGTCGTCCAGTCCGTGGTCACGGCCCTGCTCGGCAACCGGCTGCGCTGGCAGCGCATGCAGCGCACCGGCACCTTCAGCAAAGGCCTTGCAAACGAGGGCAGTTGAAGATGTAAAGCAGTGATGCGCAGGCGGAGCGCGGGAGTACGGTTCCCGCGCTCGGCCCGGAGATCAAGCGCGCCCGTTGGGGCGGGCGCCGCTCCGGGCCGCGGAACCGGAGGCACACATGCGCCTGCAGTCCGCGAGATCCGGCATATCCGGCAGACGGCGAGCGACCCGAACGGTCCTCGCCGTCTGCGCCGCCGGACTCCTCGTCGCCGGGACGGGACCCGTCACCGGCGCCTACGCGGAGGAAGACGACGCGGGACACGGCCGCCACGAGGTGGCCGGCGACGAGTCCCACGAACTGATGGAGTCGCTCGACTCGTTCAACGACCCGCGGCTCTCTCCGAGCGGCCAGGTGGCCCCCGGGGCGTACGCCGCCGCCTGGTCGCACATCAAGAACATGCCGGTGCAGTCGTCGAGCTGGAGCGAGGTCACCACCTCCCCGTACCACGCCGACGCCCTGCACTACCGCGACCGCTCCGCCTCCAACTCCGGCGGCGGCGCCGGGCATTCGGCGGGCCGGATCGCGGCCATGGCCACCGACCCGACACACACCGGCGTGGTCTACGCGGGCGCGGCGGGCGGCGGCGTCTTCCGCTCCAGCGACAACGGAGCCACCTGGACCCCGATCGCCGACAAGCTGCCCGCCCTGTCGGTGGGCGCGCTCGCCACCGCCCCCGACGGCTCGCTGTGGCTGGCGACCGGCGAGGCGAACACCGCGTCGGACAACTACCTCGGCAGCGGCGTCTACCGCCTCGCGAACCCGGCGACCGGCACCTTCTCCGAGGCGGACAAGGTCGGCGGCACCGAACTCGACAGCGCCTCGGTCCACACCCTCGCCTTCGACCAGGCCGCCGGCTATGTCTTCGCCGCGTCCTCGCACGGTGTCTACCGGCGCGCGCTCGCCGCCGGGCAGTCCGCCGCGTGGTCGAAGGTGCTCGCTCCGTGCGCCGGCGTCGGCGTCACCGGCGTCACCTGCGGCACGACCCCCGAGTTCGCGGACATCGCCGACGACATCGCGGTCCGCCCCGGCAGCGACGGCAAGAAACTCGTCGCCAACGTCGCCTGGCGCGGCGGAGCCGGATACAACGGCTTCTACTACTCCGACGACGCGGGCACGACCTGGAAGCGCGCCAACCCGACCGGCGCCATCAACCCCGCCGAGATCGGCAACGCCTCCTTCGCGTACGCCGCCGACGGCTCGAAGCTCTACGTCTCGATGGAGTCCCCCAAGCTCCTCAACAAGGCGTCGGGCGCCGGGGTCTACTCGGTCCTCGCGGGCGTGTACGCGAGCGAGAGCGGCGACGCGTCCGGCCCGTACAAGCAGATCGCGACCGCCGCCCAGCTCTCCGCGTCGGGCTCCGCGATGAAGGTCAACGAGATCGGCACCGGCTACCAGCCGGGTTCCCAGGCCTGGTACGACCAGATCGTGGCCGTCGACCCCGCCGACCCGAACCACGTCTACCTCGGCCTCGAGGAGATGTTCGAGTCCCGGGACGGCGGCGCGAACTGGAAGGCGATCGGCCGGTACTGGGACTTCGGCATGCCCTGCTTCAGTTACGACGAGGCCGCCGACACCTGCGACGGCGACGTCATGCACTCCGACCAGCACGCCCTCGCCTTCTCCCAGTGGAAGGGGCAGGCCCCGCAGCTCTTCGTCGGCAACGACGGCGGCGCGTACGCCCGGCCCACCGCCCAGAAGACGTCCGGCTGGCGCAACCTCAACGAGTCCGGGACCCTGCGCAACCTCCAGTACTACTCGGTGGGCGCGGGCAAGATGACCGACGGCAGCGGTGAAGCCGTCTGGGGCGGCCTCCAGGACAACGGCGTCTCGCTCCTCGCGCCCAAGGGCTCCACGTACCAGGGGCAGGCGCTCAACCCCGACGGGCAGATGGTCTCCCCGTTCGGCGGCGACGGCGGCGACCAGCTCGTCAACCCGGCCAACGGCTGCGAGACGGTCGGCGAGTACACCAACCTCGCCCTCCAGATCACCCGCAACTGCGGCTACACCGCGAGCGACGACGGCGCGGAGGACGTGATCACGGACATCGCGCCCGACGACCCGAACGCCCGCTTCATCGCCCCGTTCAGCGCCGACGACAAGGACGCCGGGTACTGGGTGGCAGGCGGCCAGTACATCTGGGGGAACACGGAGACGTGGGCCACGGACGACGGCGACGCGTGGACGAAGCTGTACGACACCGGCGCCGGGCACTCCACCACGGCGGTGGCGAGCGCCAACCGTGTGGTGTGGGGCGCCTGGTGCGGCTCCTGCAACCCGGGCGCGTCCTTCGGGCGCGGCATCGTCACCAACTACGGCGGCACCTGGCACCAGGTGACGCTCCCCGCCGACTTCCCCAACCGCTACATCGCCGACGTCACCATCGACCCGTCCGACGCCACGGGCGGCACGGTGTACGCGGTCGTCAACGGCTTCTCGCGGCACTGGAACGAGGGCCCCGGCGCCGGATACGGCCATGTGTGGCGCACCACCGACGGCGGAAAGACGTGGACGGACGTGAGCGGTGCCGCCTCGGCCGCCGACTCCTTCCCCGACGCCCCCGCCAACTCCCTGTACGTGGCGGCGGACGGCACTCGTGTCGTCGCCACCGACCTCGGCGTCTTCGCCGGCGCCGCCGGGGCCGACGGCCACTGGAAGCGCCTCGGCACGAACCTGCCGACCGCTCCGGCCGTGTACCTGTCGCCGAGCCCCGACGGGAAGAGCCTGTACGTGGCCACGCACGGGCGCGGCATCTGGAAGACGGCGATGCCGTGACCGCCCCGCGGTGACTACCCCTTGACGGTCCGCCGCACCGACCTCCCCGCGAGGACATCGGTGCGGCGGCCGTCCTCGATGACGAACCGTCCGTCGATCAGCACGTGCGGGATACCCACCGGCAGGGTGCGCGGCGCCTCGAACGTCGAGCCCGCCGCCACCGTGTCCGGGTCGAAGAGCACCAGGTCGGCGCGGTAGCCCTCGCGGACCAGACCGCGGTCCGGCAGCCTGAGCCGGGCCGCGGGCCGCGAGGTCAGGTGCGCGACCGTCTCCTCCAGGGACAGCACGCCGAGGTCGCGGGCGTAGTGGCCGAGGTAGTGCGGGAACGTGCCGTACGCGCGCGGGTGCGGCTTGACGCCCTGGAGGATGCCGTCGCTGCCTCCCGTGTGCACGGGGTGCTGCATGATCGCCCGCACGTTGTCCTCGTGGCCGACGTGCTGGAGGATCGTCGAGCCCAGGTTGTCGGCGAGCAGCAGGCGGCGGGCGGTGACCCAGGGGCTCTCGCCGTGCCCGGCGGCAGCCTCCGCGACCGTCTTGCCGACGTATCCGGCGAGCCCCGGGTCGGAGACGCCGGAGATCTCGATCGTGTCCCACTCCATCGGCACGCCGTGACAGCCGTCGGAGCCGATGACCTCGACGTGGTGCCGGATCTTCTCGGCGGTCGCGTCGTCCCGCAGCCGGGCCAGGGTGGCCTCGGGGCCGCCCTCGTTCGCCCAGCTCGGCAGCATCGCGACGAGCGTCGTGGCGCCCGGCGTGTACGGGTAGGTGTCGAGGCTGATGTCGGCGCCGGCCGCGATGGCGCCGTCGAGCAGCTCCAGCAGGTCGGTGCCCTTGCCCTTGTTCACGCCGAAGTTCATCGTGGCGTGCGCCAGGTGCAGGGAGCAGTCCGCGGTGCGGGCCAGCTCGACCATCTCGCGGTACGCGTCCAGGGCGCCGGCGCCGTAGCTGCGGTGGTGCGGGCAGTAGTAGCCGTCGTACCGGGCCACGACCCGGCACAGCTCGGTCAGCTCGGCGTCCTTCGCGTACATGCCCGGGGTGTAGGTCAGCCCCGAGGACATGCCGACCGCGCCCTGCTCCATGCCCTCGGCGACGAGGCGGCGCATGTGGTCCAGCTCGGCGTCCGTGGCGTCCCGGTCGTCCCAGCCGACGGCGTACATCCGCACCGTGCCCTGGGGGATCAGATAGGCGGCGTTCACGGCGATGCCGCGGTCGAGGCGGTCCAGGTACTCGCCGACGGTGCGCCAGTCGAAGTCGATGTCGGACCCGTCCCCGTTCCAGCCGGCGATCACCTGGCGGACCTGGCCCAGGGTGCGGTCGTCGACGGGCGCGTAGGACAGGCCGTCCTGGCCGAGGACCTCCAGGGTGACGCCCTGGGCGGCCTTCGCGCTGTGGTCCGGGTCGCGGATCAGGGCGAGGTCGCTGTGCGCGTGCATGTCGATGAAGCCGGGGGACAGGGCGAGTCCGTCCGCGTCCAGGGTTCTCCGCGCGGAGGGGCGCGGGCCCTTGCCCTCCGGGTGGATGCGGGTGATGTGGCCGTCGGTGATGGCCACGTCGGCGCGGTAACTGGCGTCACCGGTGCCGTCGATGACGCGCACGTCCTTGATGACCAGGTCCGTCATTCCTGGCTGCCTCTCCTTGGGGGGTGGTCTTTCGGGTGCGGCTCCGGTGGGGGCTGGTCGCGCAGTTCCCCGCGCCCCTGAAATGCAGACCCTTCGGGTCGCATTTCCCCGATCAAGGCGCCGGGCGCCTTTCATCTGGGGAAGGCGCGGCGAAGCCGCAGCCTTCCAGGGGCGCGGGGAACTGCGCGATCAGCCCCCACCGGCCGGTGGTCGACATCGGACCGGTGGGCCTACGGCGCGTGGTCGCGCACCGGGCTCAGAAGAACGTGCGGACGTAGTCCACGACCGTGCCGTCCGCCTCCACGACAGGGATGAGCTGCCACTTGTCGAAGGAGGTGCAGGGGTGCGACAGACCCATGCCGATCCAGTCACCCACCTCCACCCCGGCGGAGCCCTCCGTACGGACCCACCCGTGCTGGTCGGACAGCCCCGTCACCGAGACCCCGTCCGCATCCCGCACGGCCCCCGTACGCCCGTCCCGCACGACCTGCGCCTCGGGCAGATCGAGGTCGTACGCCGCGTCCCGCTTGCCCGCGTTGGTGAACGCCTGCTCCGGCGTCGGCCGCGACACGACCTGCGCCCACAGCCGGAACGCCGGTTCGAGCGCGCCCTCCTCGGCGACCCGGTTGAACGGCGTCAGCCGCCGGTAGTGCCCGTCGTCGTGCGACACGTACGCCCCGGAACGGAGCAGCTTCAGTACGGGCGCGCTCAGCTCGGGGATCTCGGCGAAGACGTCCGCCACGGCGTCGAACCAGGCGGAGCCGCCCGCGCTGATCACGATCTCGTCGAGCCCGGCGAAGCGCCCCGCCTTGTCGAAGTCGGCGGCGAGCGCGACGAGCCGCCGCAGCCACGCGTGCACCCGCTCCGGGGTCGCCTGCGGCACCTCGCCCTCGTACCCGGCGACACCGACCAGCCGCAGCGAGGGCGCCGCCGCCACCGCGTCCGCGACCTCGGCGCACTCGGCCTCGGTGCGGATGCCGGTCCGGGCGCCCTCGCCCGCGCCGAGCTCCACGACCACGTCCACCGGCCGGGAGGCCCCGGCGGCGGTCAGGGCGGCCTGCATCAGTTCGACGCCGCGCACGGAGTCCACGTAGCAGATGAAGCGGAAGTCGGGGTCGCGGTCCAGCTCGGCGGAGATCCAGCGCAGCGCCGTCGCGTCGACGACCTCGTTCGCCAGGAACACCCGCTCGGTGCCGAACTTCCGTGCCACGCGCACCTGGTGGGGCACGGCGAGCGTGATGCCCCAGGCGCCGCGGTCGACCTGCTGCTGGAACAGCTGCGGGGCCATCGACGTCTTGCCGTGCGGCGCGAACGCGAGCCCGTGCCGCTCCGTGTACGTCTCCATGAGCGCGAGGTTGTGCTCCAGGCGCTCCGCCGACAGGGCGAGGACCGGCGTGGTGAAGCCGTCGGTGAACAGGTTGAGCCGGCGCTCGGCGAGCTCCGCGACCGTCAGGCCCTCGGCCGCCGGCGGCATGCCCTTGAACCGGAAGTCCACTCGCTCGTGCGCGAGCTCCTCCAGCGCGGTGACGGCGTCGACGGCTTTGTCGGCGGTCATGGAGCCTCCTCAGGCTTGCCCGTTGCATCATGTGCAACGGTCATTGCGTATGTCGCTTACTGCTGTCTAACATCCGAGCCAACGCCGGGTCAACGGAGCCGTTGACCCCCGGACGCGACCCAGCCGCGACCGTAGCCGCGACCCAGCCGCGAGGAGACCCCGCACCGTGACCGCCACCGGATCCGCACCCGCCGCACAGGCCTCCCCGGCTGCCCGGGAGGCCGTGGAGGTCGTCGCGCTCGGCGAGTCCATGGTCACGTTCCGGCCCTCCGTCCCGGGGCGGCTCGCCGACGTTCCCTCGTTCGACCGCGGTATCGGCGGAGCCGAGTCCAACGTCGTGTGCGGACTCGCCGCCGCCGGACACTCCACCCGCTGGGTCAGCCGCGTCGGCGCCGACGGCTTCGGCGACCACCTCGTCGAGGCGATCGCCGCCTACGGGGTCGACACCGGCGCCGTGCGCCGCGACCCCGCCCGCCCCACCGGCATCTACTTCCGCACCGCGGGCGACCGGGCCGGCGACGACCACGAGGTCGCCTACTACCGGGCCGGATCCGCCGCCTCCGCGATGTCCGCCACGAACACGGACCTGGACGCCCTGCGCTCCGGCCGGATCCTGCACCTGTCCGGCATCACCGCGGCCCTCTCCGACGGCTGCCTCGGCCTGCTCCGCACCGCCATGGGCACGGACGGCGGCCCGCTCGTCTCCTTCGACGTCAACCACCGCCCCGGCCTGTGGTCCGAGCCCGCCGACGCCCGCGTCCTGCTCGACCTCGCCCGCCGCGCCGACCTCGTCTTCGTCGGCGAGGACGAGGCCGAGGACGCCTTCGGGATCACCGGCGGCCCCGACGCGATCCGCGCCGCGCTGCCCGAGCCGAAGATCCTCGTCGTCAAGCGGGGCGCCGACGGAGCCGTCGCCTACGAAGGCACCACCCGCGTCGAGGAACCCGCCCCGCGCGTCGACGTCGTCGCCGCCGTCGGCGCGGGCGACGCCTTCGCCGCCGGATTCCTCTCCGCGACCCTGCGCGGGCTGCCCCTCGCCGACCGGCTGCGCCACGGCCACCTCTGGGCCGCCGCCGTCCTCACCGTCGCGGGCGACCTCACCGCGCCCCCGACCCGCGACCACGCCGAGCGGCTGACCGGCCTGGAGCGCCCCGCGTGGGAGAAACTGCACCTCGGCCCCGGGTGGACCGGCACGGACTCCGCCGACGAGAGGCCCGCCGAGGAGGAACGCACGCCATGAGCCAGACCGTCGACCGCGCGCTCAGCATCCTGCCGCTGCTCGCCGAGGGACCCGCCGACCTGGGCCAGGTCGCCGACCGCCTCGGCGTCCACAAGTCCACCGCCCTGCGGCTGCTGCGCACCCTGCACGAGCACGGCCTCGTGCACCGCCAGTCCGACCAGCGCTACCGCCTGGGCGCCCGCCTCTTCGCCCTCGCCCAGGAGGCCGTCGAGAACCTGGACGTGCGCGAGATCGCCCACCCCCACCTCGTCGCCCTCAACGAGAAGTGCGGCCACACGATCCACCTCGCCGTCTACGAGGAGAACGAGGTCCTCTACATCGACAAGGTGGAGAGCCGCTACCCGGTGCGCATGTACTCGCGCATCGGCAAGCCCGTCGCGATAACGGTCGCGGCCGTCGCCAAGCTGCTCCTCGCCGACCTGTCCGAGCCCGAGCGCCGCGCCATCGCGGAGCGGCTCGACTACCCCCACTACACGGCCCGTTCCACCCCGAACGCGTCCGCCTTCCTCCAGGAGCTGGACACGGTGCGGGAACAGGGCTGGGCCACCGACCTCGGTGGCCACGAGGAATCCATCAACTGCGTCGGCGCGCCCATCCGGGGCGCCGACGGCAAGGTCGTCGCCGCGATGTCGGTCTCCGCGCCGAACGTCGTCGTCACCGCCGAGGAACTCCTCACCCTGCTGCCGCTGGTGCGCCGCACGGCGGAAGCCATCAGCCGGGACTACTCCGGCAACACCCCCTCGAAGGAAGCCAGTTCATCATGAGCGAGAAGACCGCCCTCACCCCCGCCACGCACACCACGCCGCCCGCGAAGTTCTCGCACGGCGTGAAGAAGGGCAACATCCTCCAGGTCGCCGGCCAGGTCGGCTTCCTGCCCGCCGTCGAGGGCCAGGCCCCCACCCCGGCCGGCCCGACCCTGCGCGAGCAGACCCTCCAGACCTTCGCCAACGTCAAGGCGATCCTCGAAGAGGGCGGCGCCACCTGGGACGACGTCATGATGATGCGCGTCTACCTCACCGACGTCGACCACTTCGCGGAGATGAACGCGATCTACAACGCGTACTTCGAGGAGCAGGGCCTCAAGGAGGCCCCCGCCGCCCGCACGACCGTCTACGTCGGTCTGCCCAAGGGCCTGCTCATCGAGATCGACGCCCTCGCCGTCCTGAGCTGACCCGCCCGGACCCGAGGCTCCACCCCCCACGGGAACCCGCAGTTCCCCGAGTTCACCCCGTCACGGTGCGGCGCGTCACCCCCCCGGCGCCGCACCACGACAGTCCCCCTTCCTGCTGAAAGCTTCATGCTCTTACGAGGTCCCACATGTCCCCGTTGTCCCCCCTCGCGGCCCCCGCCCCGGTCGCGCCCCCGCCCCACACCGGCGGGATCCTGCCCTTCATCCACGGCACCGCCGGCCTCCTGACGATCGCCGTCCTCGGCATCGTGCTGCTGCTCTTCCTGATCATCAAGGTGCGGCTGCAGCCCTTCGTGGCCCTCCTCGCGGTGTCCATAGCCGTCGGCCTCGGCGCCGGCCTCTCCGTCACCGAACTCTTCGGCACCGTCCAGCGCTCCGACGCCGTCTCCACCATCGAGACCGGCATGGGCGGCACCCTCGGACACGTCGCCATCATCATCGGCCTGGGCACCATGCTCGGCGCCGTCCTCGAAGTCTCCGGCGGCGCGGAAGTCCTCGCCTCCCGCCTGCTGAACCTCTTCGGCGAGAAGCGCGCCCCGCTCGCGATGGGCCTCACCGGCCTCATCTTCGGCATCCCCGTCTTCTTCGACGTCGGCATCTTCGTCCTCGCGCCGATCGTCTACGCGGCGGCCAAGCGCGGCGGCAAGTCGATCGTCCTGTACTGCATGCCGCTGCTCGCGGGTCTGTCCATGACCCACGCCTTCCTGCCCCCGCACCCCGGCCCCGTCGCCGCCGCGGGCCTGCTCAAGGTCGACCTCGGCTGGGTCATCCTCATGGGCATCGTGTGCGGTATCCCCGCCGTGCTCGCCGCCTGGGGCTGGGCCGCCTGGATCGGCAAGAGGATCTTCGTGCCCGTCCCGCACGACATGGTCGAGGCCGCCGAGGAGGCCAAGGCCGCCCTCGTCGCCGAGCAGCGCAAGGCCGGCGTCGAGCCCCACGAGAAGCCCGTCCCGCTCGGCATCGTCTTCGCGATCATCGGCACCCCGCTGGTGCTGATCCTGCTCGCCACGTTCTCCTCGATCGCCTTCGACCCCTCCACGGGCCGCTCGGTCATCGAGTTCTTCGGCCACCCCTTCGTGGCGCTGACGATCGCCCTGCTGCTCGCGTACTACCTGCTCGGCATCCGCCGCGGCTGGTCCCGCAAGTCCCTGGAGCAGGTCTCGACCGCCTCCCTGAAGCCGGTCGGCAACATCCTGCTCGTGGTCGGCGCCGGCGGCGTCTTCGGCGCGGTCCTCAAGGCGAGCGGCATCGCCCAGGCCCTCTCCGACACGTTCAACGACGTCGGCCTGCCGATCATCGTCCTGGCCTACCTGATCTCGCTCGTCCTGCGCGTCGCCCAGGGCTCGGCCACGGTCGCGATCGTCACGACGGCGGGCATCGTCGCCCCGCTGCTCAGCGAGGGGAACTACTCGCAGGCCTTCGTCGCCCTCGTCATCATGGCGATCTCGGCGGGCTCCATCTTCGCCTCGCACGTCAACGACGGCGGGTTCTGGATGGTCTCCAAGTACTTCGGGATCTCGGAGCGCGACACCCTGCGCACCTGGACCGTCCTGGAGTCGGTCCTGTCGGTGGCCGGTTTCGCGGTCGCCGCCGTGATCAGCCTGTTCGTGTAGAGCCGGCTCGGGGACGGCTCAGAGAAGGGCCAGCCCCGAGCAGCCCGTGCCGCCGGCCGGGTCGGGCGCGTACACCCAGTACAGCGCGAAGACCTGGACGGCGAGCAGCAGCACCGCCAGGCACACCACCGCCGCCCGCGCGCCGCCGAAGCGTGCGGTGCGGCGGACGGTGAGCAGCAGCGCCGCGACGCTGCACACGGGCCCCGCCCACGCGGTCACGTACATCCGCGTCGAGGGGCCCAGGTACACGCAGTCCTGGAACGTGTCCCCGTCGAAGGACAGGTGCGCGCCGAGCAGCACGGCCGACAGCGCGGTCAGGACCACGGCGGCCGTGAGGAGGCCGTCGCGGCGGGTCGGGGCGGCGGTGGGCTGGTTCATGGTGGTCATCAGTACCAGTCGGGGTTGGGGCGGACAATGCGGATGTTCTGCTGACCCTCGTGCTTCTCGGTGGCCTCGATCCGGCCTTCGAGGCTCACGTTCTGGTACGAGTCGCTGTGCTGGGTGTACTTGATCTCGCCGTCCGGCATCACGGCGGTGACGATCGCCGCGTGGTGCGTGTTGCCCTGCTCGATCGAGTCGTTGGGGCCCTGCTGCTCGTAGTAGATGATGTCGCCCGGCTTCACGTCGGCGGGCGCGATCTCCTCGCCGCCGTGCCGGAGCATGAAGTTCTGGTTGTTCTCGGCGGCGGTCCAGTTGTCCGAGTAGGCCAGTTTCTTGTCGACCCAGTCCCAGCCGCTCGGATTGCCGACCATCCAGCTGTCGTCGTCGGTGGTGCCGCCCCAGAACGACTCCTTCTGGTGCATGCCCGAGGCGAGCAGCGCGTTGGAGACGAAGTTGGTGCAGTTGTTGCCGAAGTCGGTCGGGTCGTCCTGGTCCCAGTGGTCGAGCGCGTACTGCACGAGCTTGACCCGGTCGTACTTGCCGTTGCCGCGCAGTTCCGTCTGGACGTCAGGCGGGATGCCGTCGAGGTTCGCGATGAGCGTCGGCTCGGCGAGCATCATGTCCTTCTGCTGCTTCGGCGTGAGGCCGTCCCACCACTGACGCACCGTCGTCGGGTCCTCGCCCACCGGGACGTCCGCGGCCATCATCTGCATCTGGACGTGCGAGGCGTGCGTCTGGAGCTCGTTGAGCGCCTTGCTCGGATCGGTGAGCGTCGTCTGCGCGCCGAGCTTGGCGAACTCGGTGGCCGCCAGCTTGTCGGCGGTCGTCACCTGCTCCACCGCCTGGTCGATGAGGTCCTTCACCTGCTGCCGGTAGGGGCCCATCTCCTCGGCCTCCGTCCGGTTGTGCACCGGCGGCCCGGTGATCGTCCCGTCGGCGCCGATCGTCAGGCCGTAGCTGTCGGCGAGCCGCACCGCCTCGCGCATCGTGCTGTGCGCGGTCTCGATCGCGGTGGTCACGCCGTCGGCGACCATGTTGACGGCGAGCAGGATGTCGTACGCGACCTCGAACTGGTCGGCCAGCGAGGCGAATTTGCCCGCGGCGGCCTTGCCGACCTCGTCGGTCCAGTTCTCGGCGAGCGGCTTGACCCCGTAGTCGCGCAGGTCCTTGGCCGCCTGGAGGGCGTACTTGGCCAGCGAGTGGAACTCGTCGGAGGCCGTCTTCCACTTCTCCGGGTGGGCGCTGTTGATGCCCTCGTAGGTGACCACGTCACGCCTTCCCGAGGTCGCGGACGGCGGCGTTCAGCCGGCGCTCCGCCTCGGCGTCCGCGCCGTCGAACCCGTTCGCCGAGTCTCTCAACTTGGCGCTCAGGTCGCCGAGTTGCTTGGCGAGGGACACCATGTGCTCCTCCCAGTTGAGGGCGCACACCTTGAGCTGTACGGAGCTCGTCCAGCCGTTGAACATGTGGTACGTGTACACGTCGTCGCTGCCGTCGAGGGAGTGGTCCAGGCGCGTCATGGCGTTCCGGGACAGCGTCTCGGTGTCGTTCGCGGCGCCGTGCACGCCCTTGGTCCTGATGTCGATGTCCGGCCGGCCGCCGCCGCCCCCGTCGGGCGCCAGCTGGTTGAGCCGCATCTGCGTCGGCGCTGCGGCGGGCCCGGCCTCGCCGTTGCGGTGCCGCTCGGCCGCCGCGGCCTTGAGCTCTTCCCACTCGTCCCATGCCATGCGCGTTCGACCCCCGTCTCGCACTGCCCGAGTCGCCGAAGGTAACAGAGCACGGTAATGCGCACGTCAAATAACGAGGTGGGCCCGGAGGGAGCGCCGCACAGCCTCGTCCGCCATACTTCGGCCCGTGGAGCAGCGTATGGAGAGCCAGAAGGTCACGCCCGTCACCGGTGCCGGTTTCGACCCGGCGTACGTCCCCGGCCTGACGTCTCCCGTCCCGGAGACGGCAGTCGAGGACGCGGTCACGGGATCCGACGAGCCGTCGGAGGAGGTGACGCAGGACGCGGTGCCCGAGGACTCGGCGCCCGAGGCGAAGGCCGAGGCCGAGTCGGACGCGGAGCCGGAGGCCGACGCCGAGCCGGAATCGGCATCGGCATCGGAGACCGAGCCCGAGGAGACTGAGCAGCCCGAGAAGCCGGAGGCCGCGGTGGCCGACGGTGACGGTCCGGTGCTGGAGGCGAAGGACCGCCGCGGCTCGATCACCGTCGACGCGACCGGCGTCCGCTTCACGCTCGACGACCAGGAGGCGGACTTCACCTGGGACGAGATCAGCGCGGTCGAGGTCGGCACGGCCCGCAAGCGTCTGCTCGTGACGGTCCACACGCCCAACAGCCGCTGGTACCCGAACGATGTCGAGGCCCCCGACAAGGCCCGCCTCCAGGAGTGGACCGAGACCCTCGACAAGGCGCTGGACGCGTACTTCGAGGACTGAGCCCGGGACCACCGACCCACCACGTTCGGGCCGATTCCTGCCCAACCCCTTGTCCGCCACGGATCTTTACGCACCCTTGGTGTTCATGGCGGACACCACGGGAACACCAGGAACTCCAGGACCCCCAGGAATCGACTCCACGGCCCACGACCCCGTCGGGCCCCGCAAGTCCAGTTGGCGCCACATCGGCCCCGGCATCGTCGTCGCCGCGACCGGCGTCGGGGCGGGCGACCTCGTCGCGACCCTGATCGCCGGCAGCAACTTCGGCTACACCCTGCTGTGGGCGGCGGTCGTCGGCTGTCTCGTCAAGATCAGCCTCGCGGAGGCGTGCGGCCGCTGGCATCTGGCCACCGGCCGCACCCTGTTCGACGGCTGGGCGAGCCTCGGCCGCTGGACCACGTGGTTCTTCGCGGTCTACGTGATCGTGTGGGGCTTCGTCTACGGCGCCGCCGCGATGTCGTCCAGCGCGCTGCCGCTCCAGGCGCTGTTCCCCGACGTGTTCCCGGCCGACTGGTCGATCAAGCCGTGGGCGATCCTGTGCGGCCTCATCGGTCTGGCCTTCGTCTGGTTCAACAAGTACGCGGTGTTCGAGAAGGTCATGACCGTCCTGGTCGGCGTCATGTTCGTGGTGACGGTGTACCTGGCGATCCGGGTCACCCCGAACCTGGCCGACGCCTTCGCGGGCCTGCTCCCCGTCGTCCCCGACGAGAAGGACTCGATCCTCAACACGCTCGGTCTGATCGGCGGCGTCGGCGGCACCATCACCCTGGCCGCGTACGGGTACTGGGTCAACGCGAAGGGCTGGTCGGACACGAGCTGGATGAAGGTCATGCGGCTCGACAACCGCGTCGCCTACCTCACCACCGGCATCTTCGTCGTGGCGATGCTCTTCGTCGGCGCCGAGCTGCTGCACTCCTCGAACATCGCGATCTCGTCGGGCGACAAGGGCCTCGTCGACCTGTCGAAGATCCTGGAGGCGCGGTACGGCACGGCGACCGCCAAGCTCTTCCTGGTCGGCTTCTTCGCCACGTCCTTCACCTCGCTCATCGGCGTCTGGCACGGCGTGAGCCTGATGTTCGCCGACTTCGCCGAGCGGTACCGCCGTGCGCGGACCCGGGGCGTCGAAGTCCCGCGCGGCGACCGGGAGAAGGGCTGGCCCTTCCGCGCCTACCTGCTCTGGCTGACCTTCCCCCCGATCGTCCTGCTCTTCCAGGGCCAGCCCTTCCGCCTGGTCATCCTCTACGGGGTCCTGGGCGCCGCCTTCATGCCGTTCCTGGCGCTGACCCTGATCTGGCTGCTCAACTCCTCGCGCACGCCCTCGGACTGGCGCAACGGCAAGCTGAGCAACGGCATGCTGGCGGTCGCGGGCCTGCTCTTCGTGGTCCTGTGCGTGCAGCAGATCTGGGACCAGCCCTGGTCGGACTTCTTCTGACCGCTCGTACTAACCGTTCCGGGCCATGGCGCGGGCCCGGGCGATGTCCGGATAGCGCACCGTGAACAGGATCGGCAGGGCCACGCACAGCACGGTCAGCACCGTGCGCCCCACGCTGTCGTGCGGCTGGGCGTGCCGCAGCCAGGCCGTGCCGATCCCGCTCACCGTGAAGGAGGCGGCCCACACGGCGCTGATCACGACGTTGACCTTGTGGAACACGGGATTGCCCCACAGCTCACGCGGCACCTGGGTCCGGGCGATGCCGAGCGTGAACGGCCGCCCCACCCCGAGCGACCCCCAGGCGACGAGCGCGAACCAGAGAGACGACCCGGCCGACGCGTAGTGCTCGATGAGACCGGAGTCCGGGGCGGCGAACGCGGCGACGGCGCACCCGGCGAAGTACACGGCGGCGCTGACCTCGATCACGAGCGCGTCCCACCCTCGCCCGGCCCGCCGCTGCGCCCCCGCGAGCCCCACGGCGAGCGCGAGCCCGACGAGCAGCGCCCACCGGACGTCGATGGTGCCGATCAGCAGACTGACGGTGATCAAAGGCAGAAAGCTACGCAGATAGGCCACAGGTTCCCCCGAACAAGAAGCGCGAACAAGAGACGCTCACGACATTCCATAACTGACATGTCAAAGTTAGAACCTCCACTCTCGACATGTCAACACTGGAATATCAAAGCTATGCTGCCTGGCATGAGCCTTCGACACGCACTCCTCGGCCTGCTCACGGACGGCCCGGCGAGCGGCTACGACCTGCTCGGCACGTTCCGCACGAGCCTCGAGAACGTCTGGCCGGCCACCCAGAGCCAGATCTACACGGACCTCACCAAGCTCGACGCGGCCGGCCTGATCCGGGTCGCCGAGGAGGGCCCGCGGGGCCGGAAGACCTACGAGATCACCGACGAGGGCCGCGCCGAACTGCGCCACTGGCTCCTGGAGACGGCCCCCGAGGGCTACCGCCGCAACGACATCCTGCTCCGCGTCTTCCTCCTCGGCGCGGTCGAACCGGAGGAGGCCCGCGGCTTCCTCCGCACCCGCGCCACCTCCGCCACCGCCCGCCTGACCGCCCTCCAGGCCTTCGACGACTCGATGGACTGGGGCGACGACCCCCTGTCGCTCTACGGCCGCCTGACCCTGGAGTGGGGCAAGCGGTTCATGGCGATGCAGGTGGAGTGGGCGCGGTGGGCGGAGAAGGAGATCGCGGCGCTGGAGTCGTCGTCCTAGGTGAACGGGATGTTCAGCCAGGGACTGCCGGGGTCCTCCGTGAGGATCTTGTGGGCCGTGACCATGTTCCCGTACCAGTCGCCGAACTCCTCGTCGTCGAAGTGCAGGGCCCGGCCCAGGATGTAGCCCGCCGAGAAGTCCTGCCAGGAACTGTGCGAGAGCCGGGCCGCGTGGCTCGTTCTCAGGACGGCCGCTTCCGCCTCCTGGAGAGTGCCGAAGCGGGCGCCGAGGCCCCAGCGGGCCATCTTCGAGGCGCGGCCCAGGTCCCAGGCGTCGACGGAGGTGACGTGACGGCCCTCGGCGAGTACACCGTCGGCGCGCATCCGGGCCTCGTACCGGGTGATGCGGCCGATGAGGCGCTGGACGCCTTCGACGCGGGCGGCGGTCTCGGCCTCCGGGCGGGGCTCGGTGCGGGTCACGCCGTTCTCGTCGAGGGTGGTGTGTCCGGCGGCGTTGTGCCGCATCACGGTCTCCGCGGCCTGCCGCCAGTACGCCGGGTCGACGTGCCCGCCGAAGTCGCGGGCGATCGTGCGGCGCAGGCCCAGGGCGAAGTCCCACACCGGGCTGTGCGACTCGGCGGAGATCAGGCCTTCCAGGGTCGAGAGCCACTTCTCCCGTGTGGTCATGCCCCACCATTCGCGCAGCCGCCTGCGCTCACGGACGTAGCCCGTGCCGTGCCAGGCCATCGCGTTCCACAGCGAGCCGTTGGCCACGCACAGGAGCGCCCCGCAGGCCAGCCCGTGGGCGACGTCGCCGTGCAGAGGGCCGCCGACGCGGAGTGTGTTCAGGCGCATGCGGGTCTCCTCGTCGCCGGCGGCCAGGGCGGCCCGGCCCCAGTCCGTGGTGTGCGGCGGGCCGACGGGCAGTGAGACCTCGCAGGGCGAGCCGGCGTTGACGGTGAGCAGGGGCGGATCGGAGGGCTCCCACACGTGGGCGATCCAGTGCAGCGTCTTGCGGGCGAACACCAGGTGCTGGTCGGGCACCGGCAGCATCCCCGCGGTGAAGACCTCCCAGCGGCGGTTGGGGGCGTGCGGGCCGTGGAAGAGCGGGGCGATCGCGCCCGGGCGGGCGTCGTGGGCGGCCCGGTCGATCACGAAGTACAGCGGCGTCCGCGCCAGCGTCTCGTAGTACGCGGCCCAGTCGCCCCGCGCCTTCGCCTCGTACAGCGCCTGCTCCGTGGAGGTGGGCGCGGTCCAGGGCGGCGGCGTTGCGAAAGCTGCGGGGGCGGGCCGAAGGTCATGCCCGACACATTAAGGAAGCGGTGCCTGGGCCGCGCCGCCGGGGGAGCGGCGGCGCGGCCCGGTTCCGGGGGGGGTCAGAGGGTGTGGACGTGTGGGGCGACCGTCGAGGACCAAGCGTTGCCGGACGCCGCGTCCCAGTTCGTGGACCAGGTCATCGCGCCCCGCAGGCCCGGGTAGGTCCGCGGCGGCTTGAAGGAGCCGCAGTTCGTCGCCTTGGTCAGGCAGTCGAGGGCGTCGTTGACCACGCCGGGGGATACGTAGCCGCCGCCCGCCGCGTTCACGGACGCCGGGACGCCGATGCCGACCTGCGACGGGTCGAGGCCGCCCTCCAGCTGGACGCAGGCGAGCGCGGTGAGGAAGTCGACCGTGCCCTGGCTGTAGACCTTGCCGTCGCAGCCCAGCATCGAACCGCTGTTGTAGTACTGCATGTTGACGACCGTGAGGATGTCCTTCACGGCCAGGGCCGTCTTGAAGTACTCCCCGGACGGGGACTGCATGTCGATGGTCTGGGGGGCCATCGTGAGGACGAAGCCGGAACCGGCGTCCGCGGCGATCGTCTTCAGGGCCTGCGCCATGTACGTGGAGTTCAGCCCGTTCTCGAGGTCGATGTCGACGCCGTCGAAGCCGTACTCGGTCATGAGGGACGTGACGGACCGTGCGAAGTTCGCCGCGGAGGCCGCGTCGTCGACGGCCACCGTGCCGTTCTGGCCGCCGATGGAGATGACGACCGACGTGCCCGCCGCCTGCTTCGCCTTGATGTCGGCCTTGAAGGCGTCCTCCGTGTACCCGCCGAGGCCGGCCGAGTCGAGGGTGAAGTCGACCGCGCCCGGTGTGGCTCCGGCGTCGGCGAAGGCCACGGCGACGATGTCGTACGCGTCCGGCACGTCGGCCAGGGTCTGCACCGTCGCCCCGTTGTCGAAGTTCTGCCAGTAGCCGGTGACGGCGTGCGCGGGGACCGCGGTGGCCGACGCGTCGGCGGGCGTGGCCTCGGCGGACGTGGTGACGAGCCCGGTGGCCGTCAGGGCGACCGCCGCGAGCACGCCGGTGAGCAGGCCTGTTCGGGACCTTTTCCGCCGCCGGTGAGCGGGCGCCTGAGGCGCTCCTTTTCGATCGGTACGGGTCATTTTCTGCCTCCGTGTGGGGGGATTGCTTCCCGGGCCCCGAGGGGCTCGCGGCGTGGAGCGCGAGCGAAGTGGGGCTGGAGCGCGGGGAGTTGAGGAGGTGGAGCGTGCGGCTGCCGCGGGTCCAAAATGGTCCAGACCAATAAGGATGTCAAGAGTCCGAACGGCGCTTCCTCGCCAACCCGGGCCGATCACTGTGTGAACAGTGCGAATAGGGGTGTTGGTGGACGCCCGCGTGGATATGGTGCTCGGACAAGCACACCGCAGCGCACCGCGGTGTCCGGAGGAGGCCAGGACGACCGGGGGGATTCGCGTGCCGACCGCCATAGCCGTCACCGATCCCGACCTCGTGCTCGGCTCGCCCGACCGGCACACCCCGACCGCCGCCGTGCTGCCCGTGGGCGCCGCCCGGGACGCGTATCCGCTCGACCGCGCGATCGGCGACGTACACGCCCTGATCGAGGCGCACGGCTATGTGATCGTGCTCTGTCCGGAATCCGCCCCGGACGCGGTCCTCCACCGACTGCATTCGATCCGCTCCGTGCTGGAGACCGACCGGATGGCGATTCTGCGGCCCGAACTGCCCCCGCTCGGCCTCGCCGTCCTCGCCCTCCAACTGCGGCAGCTCTCCATCTGCGACTTCAGCCCCGGCGTCCTCGCCTCCGCCGGACGGCTCCTCGCGCACTACGTCCACGCGGGCGCCGTCGTCGGATCCGTCGCCAAGCTGGACCGCGTCCCCGTCTCGCTGCGCGCCCACACCAAGTCCTGGTCCCCGAGCGCCCAGTTCGCCGTCGTCGCCTCGCCGCAGCCGCAGGTGCTGCGCGTCACCGGCCCCGACACCGTCCCGACCGGCCCCTCCTTCGGTACGCGGCTCTACTACGCGGCCGGGGCGCAGCCCGCCGACTGGGTCACCGGCACGCTCGCCGCCGCGTGGCGCGTCCAGAGCGCGATCGAGACGCGGCTGCCCGCCGAGTCACCGCGCTGGTGGGCCACCGGGAAGCCCGGCAGCCCCGGCAAGATGGTCGAGTTCGCCGCCGCGATCCCCGACATCTCCGTGCTCTACCAGCTCGTCTCGTCCGTGAAGCGCGAGGACTGCCGCTGGTGCGGGCTCGAACTCATCGGGGACCGCTGCGGGTTCTGCGCCGCACGCCTGGCTGCCGACGCGCCGCCCGAACCGTACGGCGGGGCCGGGCGGCCCGTGCTCGCGCCGGCCGGTGCCGGTGCGGGGCGGGCGGCGCTCCCTCGCGCCGGGCATTGACCCGCGCCCCGCATCCCGTCCGATTCCGTCCGTCCCCCTTCAACTCGACTTCGACGAGGTTGTCCGGTCCATGAATTCACGTCAGCGTCGCGGCGTCATCCTCCTGGTCGTCTCGGCCCTGTGCGCCCTCGGCGCGTTCGCCGGGGTCCTCGCGGTGATCCGTGACGTGAACTCCAAGGTGGGGCCGGAGAAGACGGCGTACCGGCTCAAGGCGGACGTGGCGCCGTACAAGGAGCTCACCGCCGACCAGTTCGAGAAGATCGAGATGCCGAAGCGGTGGCTGTCCGGCACGGCCGTCACCGACCTGCGCACGATCCGCGGCAAGATCGCCGTCACGCAGCTCAAGAAGGGATCCCTGCTGCAGAGCGACATGGTCGTCGACCGGCCCGAACTCAAGCCGGGGCAGCAGGAGATCGCCATCATGATCGACGCGGAGACCGGCGTCGCGGGGAAGATCGACCCCGGGTCGAAGGTCAACATCTACGCCACCTTCAAGGCCGAGAACGACAAGCAGAAGGACCAGTCGAAGGTCATCGTCGAGAACGCGGAGGTTCTCGACGTGGGCAAGCTGACGCCCATCGATCAGCAGGGGGCGGGGGCCTCCGGCGGGGACCGGAGTTCTGTGCGGCGGCAGGGGGAGGCCGTGCCGATCACCTTTGCGCTGGGGGCGGCGGATGCGCAGCGGGTCGCCTACGCGGAGTCTTTTGCGACCCACGTCCGGCTCGCCCGGGTCGCGCCCGGCGGGGACGGTGCCATCGCGCCCGGGGACCGGTCCTACACGCTCGACGAGGACAAGTGATGGCGCGGGGTGTTGTGATGCGGGGTTCGGCGTCGCGCCGTAGCGGGACCCTCGTACGTCGCCGGGTGCGCGTCTCGTCGTGGCTGGTCGCGCAGTTCCCCGCGCCCCTGGAGGCGCACTCCGTGCGCCGCCGGGGCCGTTGGTCGCGTCCCGCGACGGAGTCGCTGATCGGGCACAGCCCCGCGGCCCTTGGGGGGCGCCTTCGTGCAGCCCTGATCCCACCCACCCGCCCCCTCCGGGGGCGTTCGGCCCGGCGCCTGGCCTCTGTCGGCACCGCTGCCCCGGGTAGGTGTTCCGGTCGACCCCGCCTTGGGCAGTCTGCAGCCTGGGGCGGCACGGGTGGGCAAGGCGGCACCCAGGTGCCGGGTGCGCGATTCATCGGGGCTCGGCTCAAGCGCCGCCGCCGTAGGGGTCCAGCGCCATCGCCGAGTGCCGCGCCGTCGTGGCTGGTCGCGCAGTTCCCCGCGCCCCTGAAGGCGCACTCCGTGCGCCCCCAGGGCCGCTGGTCGCGCCCCGCGAGGGATTCGCTGAGGGGACACAGCTCCGCGCCCCTGAAGGCGCACCCCGCGACGGAGTCGCTGATTGGACACAGCCCCGCGACGGAGTCGCTGATCGGATACAGCCCCGCGACGGAGTTGCCGGCCGGGGCGTACAGCCTCGTGTCCCTCGTGGGGCGCGTTGACGAAGGGGGGCGGGGATGAGTGCTACCCGGATTCTTGTTGCCGTGGGGGAGCCGGAGGCGGGGCGCGCGCTCATCACGCTGCTCTCCCAGCTGCCCGACACCGAGCCCGCCCCACCCGTCCCCGATTCCACCGCCCTGCTGGACACCCTGGCCCGCCTGGCCGCCGAGTCGATCGACGAACTGCCCGAGGTCGTCCTCGTACACGAACGGGTCGGCCCCGTCCCCGCCCTGGACCTGATCCGCGACCTCGTCCTGCGCTTCCCCGCGGTCGGCGTCGTCCTGGTCACCGCCGACACCAGCCCCGCCCTGCTGACCGCCGCGATGGACAGCGGAGCGCGCGGCATCGTCGCGTTCCCGCTCGGCTACGACGCCCTCGCCGAGCGCGTCCAGGCCGCCGCCTCCTGGTCCTCCGGCATGCGCCGCCACCTCGCCGGAGGCGCCGGCACCGGTCACGAACTGCTGCCCGCCACCGGCGCCGGCCGCGTCGTCACCGTCACCGGCGCGAAGGGCGGCGTCGGCACCAGCCTCGTCGCCGTCCAACTGGCCCTGGCCGCCCGCGCCTCCGGCCGCAGCGTCGCGCTGCTCGACCTCGACCTCCAGTCCGGCGACATCGCCTCGTACCTGGACGTCCAGTTCCGCCGCTCCGTCGCCGACCTCGCCGCGATCCACGACATCACCCCGCGCGTCCTCGCCGACGCCGTCTTCACCCACGAGACCGGCATCGACCTCCTCCTCGCCCCCGCCGAAGGCGAACGCGGCGAGGAGGTCACCGACCGCGTGGCCCGCCAGGTCGTCCACGCCCTGCGCGCCCGCTACGAGGTCGTGGTCGTCGACTGCGGCACCCAGCTCGGCGCCGCGAACGCCGCCGCGATCGAACTCGCCGACCAGGCCGCCCTCCTGGTCACCCCGGACGTCGTCGCGGTCCGCGCGGCCAAGCGCATGGTCCGCCTCTGGGACCGCCTCCAGATCCGCAAGGCCGAGGAGACGGTCACCGTCGTCAACCGCGACGCCCGCGCCGCCGAGATCCAGGCGACCCTCGTCGAGCGCGTCACCGGCACCCGCACCGCCCGCACCACGATCCCCGCCGCCTACAAGGAACTCCAGGCCGCCGTCGACGCCGGCCGGATGCAGGACCTCGACAACCGTTCCACGGTCAAGCAGGCCATCTGGACCCTGGCCGCCGAGCTCGACCTGGTCGCGACCCAGGCCCCCGAGCCCGGCCGCCGTGGCCGCCGCCGCGCCGACAAGGGCGCCGTCACCCTCGAGTTCGCGGCGATGTTCCCGCTGGTCCTCGTCGTGATGGGCCTGCTCTGGCAGTGCGTCCTGTACGGCTACACGTACTCCCTCGCCGGAAACGCCGCCGACGAGGCCGCCCGAGCCGCCACCGCGGCGTACGCCACCGCCGGTGACGGCCAGGGCGCCTGCGCCGCAGCGGGCCGCGAGAACCTCCCCTCGGCCTGGAACGGAGCCGAGATCGCCTGCGCCGACGACGGCACCGTCGTCCACGCCACGGTCCGGGTCGACGTCCCCCTCTTCTTCCCCGGCATCAACCCCGGCTGGTCGGTAACGGGCGAGGCAGGCGCCGCGACAGAGAAAGCCCCGGACCAGTGAAGTCGGCGCGTCCCTGGGGCGCACGAAGTGCGCCTTCAGGGGCGCGGGGAACTGCGCGACCAGCCACGACGAACCGTGAGTCGCGCTCCGGACAAGTCAGCCCCACGGCGAACAGGCGCCCCCAAGGCGACCGAGGCGTCTCCATGTTGGAGTTCGCCGGCTTCCTCCCCTTCCTCCTGATCATCGGCATGGCCGCAATCCAACTCGGCCTAGTGGGCTACGGCGCCAACCAAGCCGGCTCCGCAGCCCGCGCAGCCGCCCGCGCCGAATCCCTGGAACCCGGCACCGGCCAGACCGCCGCGACAGCCAGCACCAGCACCTGGCTGCACCCCCGCGCCGCCGTCGCCCCCGGAGACACCGTCCAGGCCACCGTCACCGTCCACGTCCCCGCGGTCATCCCCCTCTTCGACGGCTGGGACCTGCACCGCACCGCGACCATGCCCAACGACCGGACCGACCGGACCGACAGGAGCGAACCATGAGCCTGCGTTCCCGCGTGGCGGCGACCCAGCCCCAGGGCACCGCCCCCGGCACGGACCCGTCCCGCGACGACAGCCTGGTCGCCGTCTACCGCGCCAAGCTCCTCGAAGAGATCGACCTCGCCGAGATGTCGTCCCTCCAGGCCGCGGACCGCCGCGTCCGCCTGGAGCGCGTCCTCGGCCACATCATCAGCCGCGAGGGCCCCGTCCTCAGCTCCACGGAGCGCACGCAGCTGATCCGACGCGTGGTCGACGAGGCCCTCGGCCTGGGCATCCTCGAACCTCTCCTCGCGGACGCCTCCGTCACCGAGATCATGGTCAACGGCCCCGACGCGATCTTCGTGGAGCGCGCCGGCCGCGTCGAACAGCTCCCGCTGCGCTTCGCCTCCGCCGAGCAGCTCATGCAGACCATCGAGCGCATCGTGTCGACCGTGAACCGCCGCGTCGACGAGTCGAACCCGATGGTCGACGCCCGCCTCCCCACCGGCGAACGCGTCAACGTGATCATCCCGCCGCTCGCCCTGACCGGCGCCACCCTCACGATCCGCCGCTTCCCGCGCGCGTACAGCCTCACCGAACTCATCGAACTGGGCTCCCTCGACGAGCACATGCTGATGCTGCTCGCGGCCTGCGTCCGCGCCCGCTTCAACATCATCGTCAGCGGCGGCACCGGCTCCGGAAAGACGACGCTCCTCAACGCCCTCTCCGCGCTGATCCCGCCCCACGAGCGCATCATCACCATCGAGGACTCCGCCGAACTCCAGCTTCAGCAGGACCACGTGATCCGCCTGGAGTCGAGGCCCCCGAACGTGGAGGGCAAGGGCCAGGTCACCATCCGCGACCTCGTCCGCAACAGCCTGCGCATGCGCCCCGACCGCATCATCGTCGGCGAGGTCCGCGGCGGCGAGACGCTCGACATGCTCCAGGCGATGTCCACCGGCCACGACGGCTCCCTCGCCACCGTCCACGCCAACACCGCCGAGGACGCCCTCACCCGCCTCCAGACCCTCGGCTCGATGTCCGAGGTCGACGTCCCCTTCGAGGCCCTGCGCGACCAGATCAACTCGGCCGTCGACGTCATCGTCCAGCTGACCCGGCACGCCGACGGTTCCCGCCGCATCACCGAGATCGCCCTGCTCGTCTCGCACGGCCGCGAACAGTTCACGATCAACACGGTCACCCGCTTCGCCGCCCAGCCCTTCCTCCCCACCGGCCTGGCGTCCGACGCCACCGGGCAGGACAGGCGCGTCCACGGCTACTACGAGCATCTGCCGCTGCCGCGCCGGGTCGCCGACCGCCTGTACGTGGCGGGGGAGTCCGTCCCGCCCGGCTTCGGGGTCGTCGAGGTCGCCGATGTACGCAACACCAGGGAGGCCACCGGATGACCGGCCGGCACACCGTTCCCGGAAGGGGAGTCGCCCCGTGACGAACGCCGCCCTCATCGCCCTCGGCGCGACCGTCCTCGCCTGCGTGGTCGCCGTCGCGGGCGCCCACGTCTACGCCTCCGGACGCGCCCAGCGCCGCGCCCTGGAGGACCGCCTCGACACCTACGCGTCCGGCGCCCCCTCCCTCCCCTCCGGCGCCCGCACCCGCCGCTTCACCGGGATCGACCGCCGGCTGCGCCGCACCCGCCTCGGCCGCGCCGTCCACCTGCGCCTGTCCACGACGGGCCTCGACCTGACCCCGGGCGAGTTCCTCGTCTACGTCACCGCGGTCGTCGCCGCCCTGTGGATCCTCGCGGCGACCACCCTCGCCCCGTTCTTCGGCCCGATCGCCGGAGCGGTCGCGATCTGGGCGGCGGTCATCTTCCTCAACTGGCAGCGCCAGAAGCGCATCGAGGCGTTCATCAACCAGCTCCCCGACGTCGCCCGCCTCCTCGCCAACGCCACCGCCGCCGGACTCGCCCTGCGTACGGCTCTCGCGATGGCCGCCGAGGAGCTCGAAGCCCCGGCCGGTGAGGAACTCTCCCGCGTGTCCGACCAGTTGGCGCTCGGCCGCTCCGTCGAGGACACCCTCGACGAACTCGCCGCCCGCCTCCCCTCCCGCGAGCTGATCGTCCTCGTCACCACGCTCGTCCTGTCCAACAAGGCGGGCGGCTCCGTCGTCTCCTCGCTCCGCAACCTCACGCAGACCCTGGAGGACCGCAAGGAGACCCGGCGCGAGATCCGCACGATGCTCTCCGAGGTCAACGCCACCGCGTTCACGGTCCCGCTCCTCGGACTCGGCTCCCTCCTCCTCATCAACTCCTCGAACGAGGGCGCCCTCGCCCGGGTGACCGGCTCCGGAATCGGCCAGACCCTGATCCTGCTCTCCCTCGGCCTCTACGCCGTCGGCTTCTTCGTCATCCGCCGCCTCGGAAAGATCGAGGTCTGACGTGCCCGCGCTGTCCTCCCCCCTCATGGGCCTGCTGATCGCCCTCGTCGCGGGCCTCGCCGTGCTCGGCATCCTCACCGGCATCCGCATGTACCGGGCCGAGGCCAAGGTCCCCAGCGACCTCGCCCTCGCCCTCGAAGTCGGCGCCACCCGCGTCTCGGTGGCCGGCTCCGCCGTCGACCGGCTCGGCATGCGCTTCGCTCCGCTCGTCCTGCGCCTGATGGGCCCGCGCCGCGTCGACGCGAAGCGCCGCCGCATCGACATGGCCGGCAACCCAGGCGGCCTCACCATCGACCGCTACGCCGCCCGCCGCGCCGTCTACGGCGCCTTCGGCGTCCTGATGGCCCTGGTCTTCCTCAAGAACGGCAACCTGCTCCTCGCCCTCCTCACCCTCGCCTTCGGCGCGCTCGCCGCCGACGCCCTGATCTGGCAGGCGACCCGGGAACGCAAGGAAGTCATCGACCGCACCCTCCCCGACTTCCTCGACGTCCTCGCCGTCGTCGTCTCGGCGGGTCTCGGTTTCCGCCAGGCCCTGGACCGCGTCGCCGAGAAGTACGAGGGCCCCTGGGCCGACGAACTCCGCATCACGCTCCGCCAGATGGACATGGGCGTCCCGCGCCGCCAGGCCTTCGACGAGCTGCGCCGCCGCAACTCCTCCGAGCAGGTAGCCCAGTTCGTCTCCGCGCTCCAGCAGGGCGAGGAACTGGGATCCCCGATCGCCGACACCCTCATCCAACTCGCCACGGACATGCGCCGCACCGACGCCCAGAACTCCCGGCGCCGCGCCGCGAAGACGATCCCGAAGGCCACGATGGTCACCCTCGTCTTCATGCTCCCCGCGACGATGATCCTGATCGCGACGGGCATGTTCCTCGGCTCGGGCTCCAGCTTCGGCTCGATCCTCGGGCGCTGATCACCGATGACACCCAGGGCAACGGGACGACAACTTCCGGCCAAGGCCTGCCCTGTAATTGCCGAAACCGTGTGCACACGGTCGCCTTTCACGTACGTTGCGTGTGTTGTTCTGGATGCCGGGGAGTACGGCGCGGAAGGGGGATCCCGTGATCAAGGACCGAGTGCTCGGGGCGTGGGTGACGTGGACGAACTCTTTGGGGGAGCGGGTCCGGGGAGCACGGAAGGATTCCGGCGCCGGGTTCGTGGAGTACGCGGGCCTGATGATTCTGATCGCCGGGATCTTCGTCGCTATCGACAGTCTCGGACTGGACGGCCTGATCTCCGGCGCCGTGCTCGACGCCATCAGCAATGTGATCGGCGGCTGACGCAGCGCGGGCTGCACGGTGATCGGGGTTCGACTCTCCCGCTCTACATCTGGCTCACAGCGATCCTGATGTTCGTGGCGCTGGCGTTCTTCGCGTTCGCGCAGGCGGCTTCGGCGCGCAACGGCGCCCAGTCCGCGGCGGACGCCGCCGCGTTGGCGGCGGCCCAGTCGGCGCGGGACGAGCTGATGGACGGGCTGGGAGAAGCGGTCGGCGAGGACGACTGGCTGGACTGGCTGACCGGACGGGGCTTCAACGGTGACGGGGCCGGTGCGGCAGCCAGTGCCCTGGCGGCGCAGAACGACGCGACCCTCTCGGCGGGCCCCGACGAGACTGAGGTCAACGGATTTCCGGGGTACAGCGTCGAGGTGCGGACCAACTACGCGGTGGGCGACACGATCATCCCCGGCACGGAATCGCAGCATGCCACGGCGCATGCCACCGCCGTGATCGAACCACGTTGCACGATTCCGGCCGATGCCGATGCCGACAAGCCGGTCAAACTCGATTGTGACGGGCTCAAGTTGGAGATCGACCCCGAGGACTTCGACCCCCTGGACCTGCCGGACGCGTCCGACCTGTTCTCCGTACACCTGGCCGACTGACGAAGCGCACGACGAGAAAGAGGGAAGCCCCAGCCATGAAATTTCGGCGTACGACGACGGCCCGTCGGTCCCTGACCCTGGCGGCGATCACCACGGGGCTGGTTCTCACGGTCGCCGGCTGCGGGGGCGACGACGGCGACCAGGCGAAGGACTCGAAGCAGCCGACGACCGCCTCATCCGCCGGGAAGAACGGCGGGGGCGAGTCCTCGACCCCGTCCGCCGCTCCGACCGACCAGACCCTCGCTGAGGTGAAGGGCGAGGGAGGCATCACTCTCACCGTCACCTCGGCGGCCCGTGACGGGGGTGGCTTCGTCACCGTCCAGGGCACCGTGGCCAACGGGACCGGCAAGGCCTGGGTGCCGGTCAACTGGCGGGGCGAGGAACGGGAACTGATGGGGAACGGCGGCTCGATCGCGGGCGCCAGCCTCGTCGACCAGGCGGGCAAGAAGAAGTACCTCGTCCTCCGGGACACCGAGGGGCGCTGCCTGTGCACGCGCTTCACCGGCGGCGTGCGCAACGGCGAGACAGCCGACTGGTACGCCCAATTCCCCGCACCCCCCGAGGGCACGAACTCGGTCACCTTCCAGGTCGGCGCCATGCCCCCCGCCTCGATCGAGATCAGCGAGGGCGAATGATGAGCCCGAGCCGGATCGGACCGCGCCGCCGCCTCGCCGCCGCAGCCGCGCTGACCGCAGCCACCGCCCTCCTGGCCACCGGCACAAGCACCGGCACGGCCTACGCCGACGACGAGCCCGGCGGCGCCTCCGCCCCGCCAGGCAGTACGAGCACGAGCCCACCCCCGCAGGTGGACGCCAACAGCCCCGGCCTGAAGCTGGCGGACGGTGCCACGCTCGCCCCCGCCAAGGTGCTGGACATCAAGTCCGTCGTGGAGGACCTGTCCGGCGACGAGCGACGGACGGACACGAACGAAGACGTGACGTTCGCGCTCCAGGCGGAGGTCCTTTTCCCGAAGGACAGCGCGAAGCTGAACCCGCACGCGAAGTCCCGTATCCAGGCGATCGCGGACGAGATCAACACCCAGAAGGCGAACACCGTCAGAGTGTTCGGCTTCACGGACAACCTGGGCTCGTACGCCCACGGCCTGAAGCTCTCCAAGCAGCGCGCGGAGGCGGTCCACGACGCGCTCCAGACGGCGCTCGGCGCGAACGGCGGCGAGCTCACGTTCCAGGTCCGCGGCTACAGCGAGGACTACCCGATCGCGGACAACGGCACGGAAGAGGGCCGCAAGAAGAACCGCCGCGTGGAGGTGTCGTTCCCGAAGAGCGAGTGATCCGCGCCCAGGGCGCGACTCATTCCCCGACGCGGTGCCGTGCCTGGTACCGCGTCGTCTTCGCGCGGTTCCCGCACCCTTCCATGGAGCACCAGCGCCGCCGCCCGTTCTTGCTGACGTCGTGGAACCAGAGCACGCAGACCTCGTTGGCGCACTTGCGGACGCGCTCGGGGCGTTCGCCGAGCAGCCGGACGTAGTCCGCCGCCGCGCGCCAGGCCGGCTCCCACGCGGGGGAGTCCAGGACGAGCCGTTCGGCGGGCCGGCCGTCCTCGTCCAGGAGGGGCCGCCGCGCCCCGTGCCGGAGGACATCGTTCAGCGGGCCGGAGTCCCCGGCGAGGGCAGCCCGCAGGGCCGTGCGGGCCAGCAGCAACGGCTCCAGAGCCTGCGAGGTGCGCGGCGTCAGCCCGTGTTCGGCGAGCCAGCCGTCCAGAGCGCCCGGTTCCTCGAAGAGGTCGAAGGGCTGCCCCTGGTCGACCCATGCGGTGTTGACCAGGTCCAATGCCAGCGGTTCACCCGTGAGCGGTCTCTGCATGACCCCATCCTAACCGCGCTCAACCGTTAAAAGCCCGTTGACCGGTTGGCGGAGTGCGGGCTACTGTCGGCCTGCCGCGGTTCAACCGGCAAAACCAATTTAGATGGTTGGAGTCTGATCATGGAGATCCGCAACCGCACCGCCCGCATCGACGGCCTCGACGTCTTCTACCGGGAGGCCGGCGACCCCGCCGCCCCCACCCTGGTGCTCCTGCACGGCTTCCCGACCTCCTCCGTCGGCTACCGGCCGCTCATGGCCGAGCTGGCCGACGAGTTCCACCTGATCGCCCCCGACTACCCGGGATTCGGCCTGAGTTCGGCCCCCGACCCCGCGTCCTGGCCGTACACCTTCGACCACCTCACCGACACCGTCGACACCCTCCTCGACCAGCTCGGCGTCCAGCGCTACGCCCTCTACGTCCACGACTACGGCGCTCCCGTCGGCTTCCGCCTCGCCCTGCGCCACCCCGAGCGCGTCACCGGCTTCGTCACCCAGAACGGCAACGCGTACGAGGACGGCTTCACCCCGTTCTGGAAGGACATCCGCGCCTACTGGGCCGAGCCCGCGAGCGCCGACCGCCGCGACGCGCTGCGCGCCCTGCTCACCCGGGACGCCACCCACTGGCAGTACACCCACGGCGTCCCCGACCCCACGCTCGTCGACCCGGCCCTCGAAGTGCACGACCAGGCCCTCCTCGACCGCCCCGGCAACCAGGAGATCCAGCTCGACCTGTTCCTCGACTACGGCACCAACCCGGGCCAGTACCCGCAGTGGCAGGAGTACCTGCGCGTGCACCAGCCGCCGCTGCTCGCCGCGTGGGGCCGGGGCGACGAGATCTTCGGCCCGGACGGCGCCCGCGCCTTCACCCGCGACCTGAAGAACGCCCGCGTCCACCTCCTCGACGCCGGCCACTTCCCGCTCACCACCCGCCTGAAGCAGAGCGCGGGCCTCATCCGCGACTTCCTGCGCGGCCTGTCCGACTGAGACGCCGAACTGATACGCCGAACCGAACCACCGCCCCCGGAAAAGGGGTTGTGGCCGGGCCGCGTCGTCACGTAGAAAGATCGACGACGCGGCCCGCACGGCCGAACACGAAGCACGAGGAGGGATAAGCGATGGACGTCTCGACCCGCACGATCATTGCGCTCACGTCCTTCCGGGGCGCCGCCCAGCACGTCTGAGTCAGACGGCACACCAGCTGGAACCCCGGTACGGACAGGCGCCTTTCACGGAGTGTGCCTTGACCCTGTTCCAGCACGACCCTGCTCTGACCCTGCGCCCGATCACCGGCGCCGACGAGCTCGACCTCTTCACCCGCTTCCCCTACGTCATCAACCACGAGCTGGCCGACGACCTCGCCGAGGGCCGCCGCCGGCCCGAGTGGATGTGGGTCGCCCTGCGCGGTGACCGCCTCCTGGCCCGCCTCGCCTGGTGGAGCCGCCCCGACGGCGACGCCCCGCAGCTGCTCGACATCCTCGACCTCGACGACAGCCTCCCCGAGGCCGAACGGCTCGACATCGGCGAACGCCTCCTGCGCACCGCCACCGCCGCGACGCTCACCCCGGCCACCACGCACCCCGAGTACGGCCGCTTCATCCCGCCGGACTGGCGCGAGGACCCGGCCGCCCGACAGGCCGTCGAGGACCGCATGACGGTCGCCGAACGCACGGGAGCCCAGCTCTTCGTCGAACGGCTCCGCCTCGAATGGAAGCCGGGTACGGAGATCGCCCCGCCCGGCGACCGCCTCACGTTCCGCCCGCTCAAGAACCCCGACGACCCCGCCGAACTCATCGACCTGATGACCGCCGTCCTCGACGGCACCCTCGACGCGCACGGCCGCGACGACCTCACCCGGATGTCCCCGCGCGAGGCGGCCACCGCGCACTACGAGGAGGAGTTCGCCCACTACTCCAGTCCCCGCGACTGGTGGCGGATCGCCGAACTCCCGGACGGCGAACCCGTCGGCTTCGTCATCCCCGCCCACAACGGCTACAACGCCACGATCGCCTACATCGCCGTCCTGCCCGCCCATCGCGGCCGGGGCTACATCGACGAGCTGCTCGCCGAGGGCACGCGGGTGCTCGCCGAGCAGGACGTCCCGCGCATCCGCGCCGCGACCGATCTCGGCAACGTGCCGATGGCCGCCGCGTTCCGTCGCGCCGGGTACGTCAATTTCGAGCGGGCGATCAATATGACCTGGGCTTCAGCTGTCCTGAGCTGAGTCTTCGTCGGTCTCGGGGTACGCGATGTAGGTGCCCTTGCCCGGGAGGGTGACGACGAGGCCGCGCTCGCGGAGTTCTTTGGTGGCCCGCCGGATAGTCAGGTGGGCCACCCCGTACTCCGCGGCCAGGTCTCGCTCGCCGGGGAGCCGCGCGCCGGGCCTCAGTGTTCCGTCGGCGATCTGACCGGCGATGTAGTCGGCCAGTTGCATGTAGACGTAGGCGATCTTGGTCGGGTCGATCGGCGGGCGGTTACGTCCAGACTCTTCTGCCATTCGAACACCGTACGACTACGGTGACCTGCGATTATCGCCAGGTCGCCCATATGCGCTATACAGGGCTCTTCTTTGGTCTACGGTGGAACACGAGAGACCCCGGCGACGGCGGCAACCGTCCCGGGGCATGGCCAACGCCCACCCAAGGAGCGTCAGCGTGTTCGACCTTACCCTCAGGGCCCTCGCCTGGGTCCTCCGTATCTGCCTGCCCGCGCCCGCCGGACGGCACCGCGCAACCACCACCGTCACCGCCCCGCCGACACCGCCGCCCCCGTACCGCCACACCGAACGGCTCGACGGCGCCGCGCACCCGCTGGTCCGCCCGTACGTCCTGACGCCCACCGAGCGCCGCCGTCAACGAGAACGGCGGCGCGCGCTGTATCTGGCCACGATCGGGATCGACGTGGGCCCGCGCCTGGAGCTGATCCACGGGGGCACCCGATGAGCGAGCCCCGCCGCCCGGTACGGATGTGCGCCCGCTGCGAGCAGCTCACGTCCGAACCCGTACTGGTCCACGAGGTGTTCGCGCCGACGGGACCCGGATTCAACGTGTACGCGTGCCCGGACTGCGCGCGGCACTACCCGCCCCTGATCGACCCCCTGGAACTGCTGCCGCCCGCGCCGAAGTCAGGCTGAGGGCCAGAGGTCGGTGCTGTGGCCGGCGACGAGGGAGCCGACGCGGTCGAGGGCCTCGGCGGCGGGCAGCGGATCGAGCCGCCGCCCGTCGCGCAGCCGCAGCGCGACCTGCCCGGCATCGGCCTCCTTCGCGCCGACCACCGCCTGGTACGGGACGAGCCGGGCGGTGCGGATCCGGGCACCGAGGCTCCCGAGCTCGGGCCCGGCGACCTCCACCCGGAGCCCGCGCTCGGCCCGGCACCGTTCCGCGAACGCCTCCGCGTAGGCGAACTCGCCCTCGGAGACGGGCAGAACGATGATCTGGCTCGGCGCCATCCATGCCGGGAACGCGCCCCCGTGCACATCCACCAGATGCGCGACCGCGCGCTCCACGCTGCCGATGATGCTGCGGTGAACCATGACGGGCCGGTGCCGGGCGCCGTCCGGTCCCACGTAGCGCAGGTCGAACTGCTCGGGCTGGTGGAAGTCGACCTGCACGGTGGACAGGGTCGACTCCCGCCCCGCCCGGTCCTCGACCTGCACGTCGATCTTCGGCCCGTAGAACGCGGCCTCGCCCTCCGCGGCCTCGTACGCCACCCCCGACCGCTCCAGCACGCTCTTCAGCAACGCGGTGGCCCGCTCCCACTTCTCGGGAGCGGCCACGTACTTGCCCCCGGGGCCCGGAAGCGACAGCCGATACCGCACCGCGCTGATCCCGAGCGCGGCGTACGCCTCCCTGATCATCTCCAGCGCGCCCCGGGCCTCGTCCTCCACCTGCTCCAGGGTGCAGAAGATGTGCGCGTCGTTGAGATGAATGGCCCGCACCCGGTTCAGCCCGCCCAGCACGCCGGACAGCTCGGCCCGGTACATGGCGCCCAACTCGGCCATGCGCAACGGCAGTTCCCGATAGCTGTGCGCCCGGCTCCGGTACATCACCGCGTGATGCGGACACAGGCTCGGCCGCATCACGAACTCCTCCCCGCCCACCTCCATGGGCGGAAACATGTCCTCGCTGTAGTGGTCCCAGTGCCCCGAGATCTCGTACAACTCCCGCTTGCCGAGCACCGGCGAGTACACGTGCCGGTACCCCGCACGCCGCTCGGCCTCCCGCACGTACTCCTCCAGCGCGTGCCGCACGACGGCCCCGTCCGGCAGCCAGTACGGCAGCCCGGCCCCGATCAACGGATCGGTCCCGAACAACCCCAGCTCACGCCCGCTCTTCCGCTGCTCCACGACGTTCCCCTCACTTCACTCAGTTGAGGAACGAGCACCCGGCGCGCCGACGATCGGACAACGAAAAGAGCCCGGGCACTCGCCCCGGGCTCAGACCGACGATCACACACGAGTCAGCACACCGGGACACTCACCGGCGTCGTCGTCAAGACGTACTCGCTGCGCTGACTCATGGCGCGACCGTAACAGCGCCCACATTTCGTCCGCACGTCCTTTTCTGCCTTCTGCGGCCCCTCACGCCTTCTTCCGCCAGACCGTCAGGTCCGCCGTCACGAACGCGATGTCCGGCATCGCCGTCGACTTCACCTGCAACACCAGCACCCCGACATCCCCCGAGCGATGCTTCACGCAGATCTCCGTGCCGTTCGCCGCAGCCGCCAGCGAGAGGACACGGGTCTTGCTGCGCGCCAGCAAGAGGTTGCACATGTCCCGCGTCGCCCCGCCCGGCTTGGCGAAAACCTGGACGAACACGCTGGTGTCGCTCTTCAGCTCGCAGCTCACATGGTCGACGCAGCTGAACCGGATGTCGCCCTTCGCCGTCCGCAGCTGCGCCGGCTCCTCGTGGATGTTCACGGAGTTCTTCGCGTCCAGCCACACCTGGGGGTACGCCTCCCCCTGGGCGAACGACGTACGCGGCGCCTCGTCGTTCGTCAGCGGCGAGCCGGTCCGGTCGGGCGAAGCGGAGGTCGAGGTCGACGGCGTGGGGGAGGGGGACCTCGGCGCCGACGCGGTCGGACTCGTGCCCTTGCCCGTGCCCGTGCCCGTACCGTCCCGCGCCCCGTCGTCCCGCGTCCCGTCCATCACCTGCCACGCCAGCACCGACAGCACCAGCACCGCGGACGTCACCAGCGCCGACACGACGAGCCTCGTACGCCGCTTCGGTTCCTCCCGCACCGGCAGGGTCGCCGGATACGGCACCAGCGGCGCGGGCGCCGTCAGCGGCCACGTCTGCGCCGGATCCGCCGCACCCGGCACCGGAACCGGGACCGGCACCGGCGCCGGTCCCGGCACGCTCGGCTCGGGCCCCGTGACCTCCGCCCACGCCACCGGCTCCGGCTCCGCCCCCAGTCGCTCCCGGCACCACGCCACGACCTCCGCCAGATCCGCCCGCTCCGCCGGATCCGCCGCCAGGCACCGCGCCAGGATCGGCCGCACCTCCTCCGGCAACCGCTCCAGATCAGGAGCCTCGTGCACGATCCGGTACAGCACGCTCGCCGCCGGCCCGCTCCCGTACAAGGGCTCACCCAGCGCCGCGAACGCCACCGTCTGCCCCAGCGAGAACACGTCCGTCGCCGCCGTCACCCCGTCCGACCCGGCCGCCTGCTCCGGCGCCATGTACTGCGGCGTCCCGATCGCGGCCCCCGTCACCGTGTACGAGGTCAGATCGGCGGCCAGCGAGATGCCGAAGTCGATGACCCGGGGGCCGTCGGAGGCGAGCAGCACGTTCGACGGCTTCAGGTCCCGGTGCACGATCCCCGCCGCGTGCACCGCCTGCAACGCCTCCGCGACCCCCGCCATCAGCCACAGCACCGCCGGTACCGGGAGCGGTCCGCGCCGGGCCACCGCCTCCGCGAGCGAGGGGCCGGGGACGTACAGCGTGGCCAGCCACGGCGGCGTACCGTCCGCGTCACCGTCGATCAGCTCGGCCGTGTACGCCCCGCGCACCCGCCGCGCCGCCTCCATCTCCCGCCCGAACCGCCGCCGGAAGTCCGGCTCGTCCGCCAGCTCCGGCCGCACCACCTTCACGGCGACCGGACGGCCGCCCCGCGTGTGCGACAGATAGACCCGGCCCATGCCACCGGCCCCGAGCCGCGCCACCAGCCGGTACCCGCCCACCACCTGCGGATCGTCCGCCTGCAACGGGCCGAACACCGTTCTCGTGTTGTCTCGCGCCCCGAGCCCCATGAACCGCCGCCCCCTGAAGTTCCGCTGCCTGTTCCGCGTGATCCCCGCCCCCGGGGAACCGGCCGGTGGCCGGTTCGCGTCCAGCAGCCTATGCCGGGGCGTGCGCGGGCGTACCGGCGGTGTGGACGGGTCGTGACGGAGCTGTGTGCGCTTGCGGTACCGGGATTGCCCTCTGTGCCGCTTTGTGGAGATCATGATCATTCCATCTGCCGCGCCAGGCGGACGCGTTGACGGGCACAGGCGAATACGGGGGAACACCATGGCCGCCTCGGGCGACGGCTACCAGGTCCGGCATGCCGGGATGACGAGCCAGGCGAAGGAGCTCGACCACGCGGGCGACGACGCCGGAACGATCCGGCAGCTCCTCGCCGGAACCCCCTGCTACAGCCAGGACGCGCTGGGCGGCGACGACATGGGCCCCGCCTTCAGCGCCTACTCCAGCGCCTGGACGGCCGAGTCGCAGACCATCGAGGACGCCCTCCACGAACTCGCCGACAAGGTCCGCGGAGCCAAGGGCGCCTACGGCGGCTCCGACGGCCTCGTCCGCACCCGGGCCCAGAAGGTCCAGGTCGGCACCAACCCCACCGCGGGCGGCCCGCCCATCGGCACGAACCCCACCCCCGGCGCCCCGCCCATCGGCACCAACCCGGTCCACGGCACCAACCCCGTACGGGACACGGCCCCCGTCACCACCGGCCCCGCCTACGCCGAGCGGCCCTCGGCCCTCACCGACTACTGACAGGGCAGAGTGCCTCGACCGTGACCACCGAATCCACCACCGCCCGCCGTGACCGCCTCGACGGCCTGCGCGAGCGCATCGCCTCCGCCGACAGCAAGAACGACCTCATCGACGCCATCGACGACGCGCTCGGCGTCGCCGCGCCCCAGGGCGACCCGGCCCTCATCGAATCCCTCGGCAAGCGCTACAAGGGCCAGGCCGACGACGCCATGAAGGTCCACGACCGCGCCGACACCGTCAGCCGCAAGGGCCTGCCCGACGTGTGGGTCGGCGACACCAGCGTCCTCGCACAGGACGCCGTCGACGCCACCGCCCGCGCCGCCGACCAGATGGCCGAGGCCCTGCGCGGCGGCGGCAACGCCCTCATCCTCTTCTCCGACCTCCTGGAGACGGCGCAGACCAAGGACAGCGGAGGCCGCACGAAGCTGCGCAACGCCCGCGCCCAACTCGGCGACAAGGACGGCTTCTTCGACGACTGGCACGAGGACGACGGCGAGGAAGCCACTCGCAAGGCGGCCCGTACCCTCGCCGGGCACGGCATCGACGACGTGGCCGGCGCCGCCTCCGACGCCGACGACGCGGCCCGCCGCTGCGCCCGCGACCTCAACAAGTACGCCTCCGAGGCCCGCGCCGGGAAAATGGGCACCGACGAACTGTCCGCCGTCGACCGCATCGCCCTCGCCGACACCTCCAACATCGGCGGCGACCCCGAGCTCAACGAGATCCTCACCGCGAACGACCTCGAACGCTCCGGCCGCGCCATGGAGAACCTCTCACCCGCCGACCGCGCCCGCATGGAACGCCTCCTCGCCGACGCGGGCACCCCGCAGGAAAAGGCGTACCTGATGAAGGCACTCGCCTCCGGCTACTCGGTCGACGAGGTCGAGGAGTTCGGCGGCAAGATCCACAACAAGGATCCGTACTGGCTTGAGGACCACCTCTCCCCGGTGACCACCGAGGCCGACAGCCTGAACAACGAGGGCAAGAACGACAACGGATCCAACAAGAACACGGACGACCAGAAGTTCGGCGACAAGCTCTGGGACCAGGACGGCTCCACCTGCGTGCCCTCGTCGACCGTCACCGCGCGCGCCATGGTCGACCCGGTCTACGCCCTGGAACTGACCGGCGGCCCGGATGGGCAGGACGACAGCGACGAGCACTTCCGCGAGCGCCTCACCGACGAGCAGATGCGACTCCACGAAGAGGGCGACGGCGCCAACGAAGGCTGGTGGTGGGACCGTCAGCCCGCCGGCATGGACTCCGACGGCCAGGTCGAGATCTCCAACAAGGAGCTGAGCCCGCACACCGGCGACGCCTACGAGTCCCACGACATGGACAGCGAGAACGACCGCCGCGACGTCCTGCCGGACATCGAGCGGTCCGTAGCCGAGGGCAAGCCCGTCCCGATCAACATCGAGGGCGAGGACAACGGCGAGTGGGTGGGACACGGCGTGATGATCGTCGGCCAGGAGGGTGACATGCTCCAGGTCTACAACCCCTGGGGCACGACGACCTGGGTCAGCGAGGACGACTTCGTCAAGGGTGACTTCAGCGGAGCCACCGACGACCGCTTCGGTAAAGACAACAACGGCGACGTGAACCGCGTCTACATCGACCAGGACTGATTGTGCGTACATCAATGACCGCCCGTCGGCTGGCCCTGGCGGCCGTCCTCCCCCTCGTCCTCGCCGGATGCGGGAGCAGTGAGTTCGGTACCGACGAGCGGGCCGTCACGGTCGACCAGGGGGACGAGTTCAGCCTGGAGGTGCCGGCGCGGCCGGCGCTGGGCGAGCACTGGTACCTCGCCGAGCCGCGGCCCGACGCCGGCGTCCTCGACTACCGGGGGACCCGCGAGGACATCGAAGGCAGCGACAAGGACGTCGTCGGCGGCGGTGACGGCACCGCGTACTTCGACTTCACCGCGGTCAAGGCCGGGCGCACGACCGTGAAGCTGCTCCACTGCCCGATGGCCCGGTGCAGCAGCGCTGCCCAGGCCGCGGCGTCGGCCGAGCCGGTCCCCACCGCCACCGGCAGCCCCGCCGACGAGCCCGCCTACTACCTGTACGAGATCACCGTCCGCTGAGCGCGCGAACCGAGGTCCACCCCATGTCATCCACGCCCACGCCCCCGTCCCGCACCGACGACCAGCTGCTCGCCGAGACGGATGTCGTCGCGCTGCTGCGCTACGGGCTCACCCGGCAGGAGTTCCGTACCGCGCTGTTCGGGGACGGGGCGATCGCCGCCGCCGTCACCCTCGACCGGCTCGGGGTGCTGCCCCGGTCCGTCGCCTACGTAGGCAAGATCGTGCGGGCGGGCGGAATCCGGTACGCGGCGGAGCTGGCCGAACCGCTTCCGTCGCCGGAGGCGTCCGCGCTGCTGCGGGCGTGGCTGGAGGAGGCGGCTCAGGTCGCCGGGGACGCGCCGGACGCCGAGAAGGCGGCGGACCGCTGGCTGCACGCCGTCGCCGAACTCATCGGCATGCGCCGCTCGGCTCGCTCAGCCGACGCCTAGGGCGTGTGTCGAAAGTCCCGTCGTTCGCCCGAAGGGCGGGCCCCGCGGTGTCCGGTGCGTGCGATCGCAAGGCGCCGGAGCGTCCTCATAGCGGAGCTATTAGGTCGTTTCGGCAACGCCGCGAGCGTGCGTGCCGGGCGCCGCGGGGCAGGCGGGACTTTCGACACACGCCCTAGAGCTTCACCGGGAGCGTGTCGACGCCGTAGACGATCGACAGCTTGCGGAACTCCAGCTCCGAGGACGGCACCGCGAGGCGCAACTCCGGGAAGCGGCGCACCAGTTGGGGGAACGCGGCCCGCAGCTCCATCTTGCCGAGCTCCGCGCCGATGCAGCGGTGGATGCCGTAGCCGAACGCCAGGTGCGAGGCGGCCGGAGGGCGCGCGGGGAGGAAGGCGTCCATGTCCTCGCCCAGGCGCGGGTCCCGGTCGGCCGCGCTGAGCGACACGATGACGATGTCGCCCGCCGAGATCCCGACCCCGCCGATCTCCGTGTCCGCGCGGGCGAAGCGCGGGAACGCCGTCTGCACGACCGTCAGATGACGCAGCAGCTCGTCCACGAACGGCGCCGCGACCGTCGCCGGATCCTCGGCCTCCCGGATCGCCTCGAAGTGCGTCCGGTCCTCCATCATGATCAGCGTGCCGAGCGCGAGCATGCTCGCCGTCGTCTCCAGGCCGCCCGTCAGGACACCGTCCGCGAGGCCCGTCAGCTCCTCGTCCGTGATGTTGTCGCCGTGCTCGCGCACCAGCATGCCGAGCAGACCCTCGCCCGGGTTGCGGCGCTGCTCCGCGACGACACCGCGCAGATAGTCGAGCGACGCCGACACCGCGCCGAAGGACGCCCCGGCGCCGCCCAGCACGTCGAAGCGCGCCACCGAGAACTGCTGGAACGCGTCCCGCTCCTCGTAGGGCACCCCGAGCAGTTCACAGATGACGAGCGCCGGGACCGGCATCGCGAAATGCTCGACGAGATCCGCCGTCCCGTCCGGCGACTCCGCGACGGCCTTCTCCAACTGCGCGAGCTGGTCCTCCACGATCGCGTGGATGCGCGGGGTCAGCCGCGACAGCCGGCGCATCGTGAACTCGGGGGTCAGCAGGCGGCGCAGCCGCGTGTGGTCCGGCGGGTCGCAGAACCCGAGCCCGCCCGGATTCTGATCGGCCCCGGCACCGCCCACGCCCACCAGATGCCGGAAGTCGTTGCTGAACGCCTTGGCGTCGCCGAGGACTTCCTTCGCCTCGTCGTAGCCGGAGACGAGCCACACCGTCATGCCGGGGATGGGCAGCTTGCTGACGGGCTCACGGTCGCGCAGCGCGCCGATCTCGGGGACCGGGTCGACGCCGTCGCGGCGCAGCGGCAGCAGAGCGCCTTCGGGCAGCTTCGACAGAATGGAGAGGTCGAGACTGCCCCCCTTCTTCCGGAGCCGGGTGAAGTAGAGGCGGGTCAGCCAGCTGGCTATCGCGGAACGTACGGACATGTGCTCGCATTTCTGCGGTGGTCGCATCGCTGCGCCGGGGACGGACAGAACGAACGGGCGGGCAAATCGGTTGTTTCGAGCGGAACGCCGCCGCGCTGACGGCATGTTCACAGCGGCGGGGGTCCGCCAAGGGTACGTGCGTTCCCCCCTCCCCACGGAAGAGGGGCCATCCCCCTGAAACCTGCGGGGGACACCCCCACCCCGCCGATTTCGACGCGCTCGTCGCCGAGGCGGTTGCAGCGTCACCGGAGGGCGCCGTAGCTCCGCCGGCCTCGTCGCCGAGTGCCTCCCGGTGGGGGTTGGTCGCGCAGTTCCCCGCGCCCCTGAGGTGCGCACTGCGTGCGCCACCTCACAGGGTGTGGAGGCGCGGCGAAGCCGCAGCCTTCAGGGGCGCGGGGAACTGCGCGGCCCGCCCCCACCGGCCCGCAGCCCGCGACGAGACGGGACGACTCCGGGCCGGATCGGGCCGGACCGGGCCGCGCCGCGCGGAGGGCGGAGCAAGCGATTCCGCATCGTTATCTTTTTTGCTCGACCCTCACGTAAACCTCACGTAAGTTCAGACCAACGGCAATTCGCGTGAGCAAAGCTGCGCGGCGGTACCGCGCGGTGGAGGGGGCTGCGCGGTGCCGCGTGCCACGTCAACCGCGTGACGGACACGGGAGAGGGACGCCCGGCGACACGCGAAGCGCCCGGCGCGAGCGCTCCCGGAAAGCCGGTGAGCCCGCCGGGGAGCGGCCGAAAAGGGCCCGCCGGCCGTCGCCGAGCGACTCCGGAGAGTAGTGATGGCGCGCCGATGCACGCAGCATCACTTACGAAGGGTTATGGTGGAAACCCCCCCTCGGGCCGGTCCGTCTCCCCCCCACGGACCGGCCCGTTTTTCTTTCCCGGCTCAGTTCAGCTCCGCCCGGCCCAGATGTTCGTGCCCGGCGTCGACACGGCGAACGAGTCGATCTCCGTGAGCTCCTCCGCCGTCAGCCTCGGACCCGCGAGCGCCGCCACGTTCTCCTCCAGCTGACCCACGCTCGACGCACCGATCAGCGCCGACGTCATCCGCTCGTCCCGCAGCACCCAGGTCAGCGCCAGCTGGGCCAGCGACTGACCGCGCCGCTGTGCGATGTCGTTCAGCCCGTTCAGCCGGCGCACCACCTCGTCGCTCAGCAGGTTCGGGTCGAGCGACTTGCCCTGCGTCGCGCGCGAGCCCTCCGGGATGCCCTTCAGGTACTTGCCCGTCAGCAGGCCCTGCGCCAGCGGCACGAAGGAGATGCAGCCCATGCCGGCCGCCTCCAGCGTGTCGAGCAGCCCGTCGTCCTCGGTCCAGCGGTTGATCATCGAGTAGGACGGCTGGTGGATGAGCGCCGGGACGCCCATCTCCCGCAGCAGCCGCGCCGCCTCGGCCGTCTGCTCGCTGTTGTAGGAGGAGACACCGACGTACAGCGCCTTGCCCTGCTGCACCGCCGATGCGAGCGCTCCCATCGTCTCCTCGAGCGGCGTGTTCGGGTCGGGCCGGTGCGAGTAGAAGATGTCGACGTAGTCGAGGCCCATCCGCTTCAGCGACGCGTCGAGCGACGACATCAGGTACTTGCGGCTGCCCCACTCCCCGTACGGGCCGGGGTGCATCAGATAGCCCGCCTTGGTCGAGACGACCAGCTCGTCCCGGTACGGGGTGAAGTCCTGCGCGAAGATCTTGCCGAAGTTCAACTCCGCGGAGCCGGGCGGCGGTCCGTAGTTGTTCGCCAGGTCGAAGTGCGTCACGCCCAGGTCGAAGGCCCGGCGCAGGATCGCGCGCTGGGAGTCCAGCGTGCGGTCGTCACCGAAGTTGTGCCACAGGCCGAGCGAGATCGCGGGCAGCTTCAGGCCGCTGCGGCCCGTGCGCCGGTACTCCATCGCGTCGTAACGGTCCGACGCGGCGACATAAGGAGAGGTGTCGTTCATGGAGACGAAACTACGTCAGTCCCCTGTCCCGCACCCGTCTCCCACCGCCCCGCACGGCCCCCGCGCACCCCGTCACGGAGCCCCGTTCGCACAGGGGTAGGCTTTCGCCCTCGGGGACTGCCGTCTGCACGGAGGGGCGAAAAAGACCGTGAACCTGCGCGACAGGCTGCGCGGCCTGCTGGTAAGGCTGTACGCGCGCCGGGTGGAAGGCCACCTGGACCACGACCAGGTGCCCAAGCACATCGGGGTCATCATGGATGGCAACCGGCGCTGGGCGAAGGCGGCCGGATCCACCCCCGCCCAGGGCCACCAGGCGGGCGCCGCCAAGATCGAGGAGTTCCTCGGCTGGTGCACCGAGACGGACGTCGAGGTCGTCACCCTGTGGCTGCTGTCGACGGACAACTTCGACCGGCCCCCGGAGGAACTGGTCCCGCTGCTCGGCATCATCGAGGAGACGGTCCGCTCCCTCGCCGCCGACGGCCGCTGGCGCGTCCACCACGTGGGCGCCACCGACCTGCTGCCCGACGGCCTGCGGAGCGTGCTGAAGGAGGCCGACGCGGCCACCGCGCACGTCGACGGCATAGTGGTGAACGTGGCGATCGGCTACGGCGGCCGCCAGGAGATCGCCGACGCCGTCCGCTCGATGCTGCACGAGGCCGCCGAGCAGAAGCAGACCCTCGAAGAGGTCGCCGAGTCCGTCGACATCGACTCCATCGGCCGGCACCTCTACACCAGCGCCCAGCCCGACCCGGACCTCGTCATCCGCACCAGCGGCGAGCAGCGCCTGTCCGGCTTCATGCTCTGGCAGACCGCCCACTCCGAGTACTACTTCTGCGACGTCTTCTGGCCCGCCTTCCGCAAGGTCGACTTCCTGCGCGCCATGCGTGACTACGCGGCCCGCCACCGCCGCTTCGGCGGCTAGGCAAGCGGCTGGTCCGGCGACCGGAGAGCCTCCCGGGGTCCCGCCCGCCACCAGGACATAAAGCGTCATCAGGAGTTAACGAACGCGCCGCCATGCCTCGTTGCATGGCGGCGCTCTTTCGCGGGAATAAGCCCTCCAGGTCGGTGTCCGCGCCAAGGACACCGCATCTCAGCGGGCGGCACGGGGCTGCCCGCCCGGGAGGCCCTTTGCACCAGGACGACCGCACGCAGAAGCGTACGGAAGACGACTTGGAGGGCCGGTCTCGGCCCGCGCAGCGCGGCCGACGACCGGTGGTCTTCTCCCACCCTCCCGGCCCGACAACTCCTCCGTCGCTCGCCCGACCTCATTCCGAGGGGGTACGTCCTTCGTGGTGACCAGCAACAAGCGCCTCCGCAAGCCCGACCGGCGCACTTATGTTCTCGACACCAGCGTCCTGCTGGCCGATCCGAACGCCATGACCCGCTTCGACGAGCACGAAGTCGTGCTGCCGGTCGTCGTGGTCACGGAACTGGAGGCCAAGCGGCAGCATCCGGAACTCGGCTACTTCGCCCGGCAGGCCCTGCGCCTGCTCGACGACTACCGGATCCGGCACGGACGTCTGGATGCTCCGATCCCCACGGGCGAACTGGGCGGAACGCTCCGCGTCGAGCTCAACCACTCCGACCCGGGAATCCTCCCGTCCGGCTACCGCCTGGGCGACAACGATTCCCGGATCCTCGCGGTCGCCCGCAATCTGCAGGCCGAGGGGTACGACGTCACGGTCGTGTCGAAGGATCTGCCGCTGCGGATCAAGGCGTCCTCGGTCGGACTCCTCGCCGAGGAGTACCGGGCCGAGCTCGCCATCACGGACTCCGGCTGGACCGGAATGTCCGAACTGACGCTCCCCGCCGAACAGGTGGACCTGCTCTTCGAGGAGGACAGCCTCTACGTCCCCGAGGCGGCCGGGATGCCCGTCCACACGGGCCTGACGATCCACTCCGAGCGCGGCAAGGCCCTCGGCCGGGTCACGCCGGAGGGCAACGTCCGGCTCGTGCGCGGCGACCGGGAGGCCTTCGGCCTCAAGGGCCGCAGCGCCGAACAGCGGATCGCGCTCGATCTGCTGCTCGACCCGGACGTCGGCATCGTCTCGATGGGCGGCCGGGCCGGCACCGGCAAGTCCGCGCTCGCGCTGTGCGCGGGCCTGGAGGCGGTCCTGGAGCGCCGCCAGCACAAGAAGGTGATGGTCTTCCGGCCGCTGTACGCGGTCGGCGGGCAGGAGCTCGGCTATCTGCCGGGCTCCGAGGCCGAGAAGATGGGTCCGTGGGCGCAGGCCGTCTTCGACACCCTCTCGGCCGTCACCTCCCGGGAGGTCATCGAGGAGGTCACGTCGCGCGGGATGCTGGAGGTCCTGCCGCTCACCCACATCCGGGGCCGCTCGCTGCACGACGCGTTCGTGATCGTGGACGAGGCCCAATCGCTGGAACGGAACGTCCTGTTGACCGTTCTGTCCCGTATCGGAGCGAATTCCCGTGTCGTCCTGACTCATGACGTCGCCCAGCGCGACAACCTGAGGGTGGGCCGGTACGACGGAGTCGTCGCCGTCGTCGAGAAGCTGAAGGGTCATCCGCTGTTCGCGCACGTCACGCTGACGCGCTCGGAGCGGTCGCAGATCGCGGCCCTGGTGACCGAAATGCTGGAAGACGGTCAGATCTAGCCCGTTTGGGGGTACTTGGCGCCGCCCGGCAAAGCCACAGAGCTTAGCCGGGCGGCGTCTTGGCGTGTGCTCGTTTCCGCAAAACCCGTGGGACAAACGAGGTGTGACGTTTCCCACGCAGCACAGAATTGCTTCACGGCATCGCCATACGGCAGAGTCACGGTCCTGTCAGGCCCCGCATACGACACTTCTGTACCCCCAGCGGTACGGCACCACCGCAGCACCAGCTGCACCTTGAACTCCATAACGAATGTCGTATGCCGCCCGAGCACCACGCGGCGCCTCCCTCTCGGGAGTTGCCCACCGGGCCCGTGCCTCCCGTGACCCGTCAGTTGGGAGGCCAGTGCCAGGGGCACGATTGCGTCCGCGAGGGTCACACCACAGCGGGCGATGCTGGAAGGAAACCGTGTGAGCCGGATTTCGGTCCGGGGATTCGCAGTGGCCTCGGCCACCGCGGTCACCACTGTCGGCGCAGTCGTGGGTGTTGCCTCGGGCAGCACCGGCCAGCCCTCGAACGAGGCAGAGGCCGCCCCCACGGCGAGCGACGCGACCCTCCTCGCGGACGTCCCTGTCGGTCAGCAGGCGCAGGTGCAGACCTCGTCGCTGCAGCAGCAGGCGCAGACCCAGGCCATCGCGGCCGACACCGCTGCCCAGAAGACCGCGGAGGAGTCGGCCCGTAAGAAGGCCGCCGAGGACGCGATCGCCAAGCAGCAGGACGCACAGGCCGCGAAGGAAAAGGCCGAGAAGGAGGCGAAGGAGCGCGAGGAGGCCAAGAAGCAGGCCGCCAGCCGTTCCGCGACCCGCGACGCCTCGACCTTCGCGCCGCAGTCCTCGTACTCCGTGTCGCAGATCCAGTCGATGGCCCGCTCCATGGTGCCGTCCGGTCAGTTCCAGTGCTTCAGCAACATCGTGGACCACGAGTCCAGCTGGAACTACAAGGCGGTCAACGCCTCCTCCGGCGCCTACGGCCTCTTCCAGGCGCTGCCCGCGGGCAAGTACGCCTCGGCCGGCGCCGACTGGCAGACCAACCCCGCCACCCAGATCAAGTGGGGCCTCAACTACATGAACAGCCGCTACGGCAGTCCGTGTGAGGCCTGGTCCTTCTGGCAGGCGAACAACTGGTACTGAGCCGTACCCCGCTCAACCTCCCGAAGCCCCTCACCGTCATACGGTGAGGGGCTTCGGCCATGTACGGTCTGAGCGGCGATGAGGCACGGGGGAAAAGGACGGATCATGTCGCGAGTGCCAGGCTGGCTCGGCAGAGTAGGCGCCGGCATCAGCAGGATGGGCGAGCGCCTCGACGAGCGCCGCGCGGAGGCCGAACGGGAGGACGAGTCCGAACTCCCGGGCCCCGCACGGCCCGAGCCCGCCGCCGGGCCCGACCCGGGGGCGGGAGCGGAGCCGGCGCCGGCCGGGGCGCCGCGCAAGGAACACGTGCCCGCCCCGCCCGACTACGCCCCGGCCGTCGCCGCCCGGCCCGAGCCGGTCGCCGCCGTCCCGTGGGGCCTGCGGGTCGCCGCCGAGGCCGGCTGGCGGCTCCTTGTGCTCGCCGGCGCCCTCTGGGTCCTCATCAAGGTCATCAGCTCGGTGCAGCTGGTGGTCTTCGCGTTCATCGCGGCGCTGCTCATCACCGCGCTGCTCCAGCCCACCGTGGCCCGGCTGCGTCGGCACGGCGTCCCGCGCGGACTCGCCACCGCCCTGACCGCGATCCTCGGCTTCGTGATCATGGGCCTCGTCGGCTGGTTCGTGGTCTGGCAGGTCCAGGAGAACATCGACGCGCTCTCCGACCAGGTCCAGGACGGCATCGACGAGCTGCGCAAGTGGCTGCTCAACAGCCCGTTCCACGTCACCGAGGACCAGATCAACGACATCGCCAAGTCGCTGCGCGACGCGATCGGGGCGAACACGGACGAGATCACGTCCGCGGGCCTCGAAGGCGTCACCGTCATCGTCGAGGCGATGACCGGCATCCTCCTGACGATGTTCTCGACGCTCTTCCTGCTCTACGACGGCCGGCGCATCTGGGACTGGACGCTCAAGCTCGTCCCCGCGCAGGCCCGTCCGGGCATCGCGGGCGCGGGGCCGCGGGCCTGGCGCACCCTCACCGCGTACGTGCGCGGCACGGTCATAGTCGCCCTGATCGACGCCATCTTCATCGGCCTCGGCATCTTCTTCCTCGACGTCCCGATGGCGGTGCCGCTCGCCGTCTTCATCTTCCTGTTCGCGTTCATCCCGCTCGTCGGCGCGGTCGTGTCCGGGGCGCTCGCGGTGGTCGTCGCGCTCGTCACCCAGGGCGTGTTCACGGCGGTGATGACCCTGGCGGTCGTCCTCGCGGTGCAGCAGATCGAGGGCCACATCCTGCAGCCCTTCATCCTCGGCCGCGCGGTACGCGTCCATCCCCTGGCCGTCGTCCTGGCGGTGGCCGCGGGCGGGATGGTCTCCGGGATCGGCGGCGCGGTGGTGGCGGTGCCTCTGGTCGCGGTGACCAACACGGTGGTGGTCTACCTACGGGCGTGGTCGCGCGGCGAGGCGCTCCGGCAGACGCCGGAGCCGCGGGGGGCGACGGCAGTCGACGCGAGCCCCTCCGGGGACTGAACGGGAATCGTTGCCGGCTGCCGCGCCGTCGTGGCTGGTCGCGCCCCGCGGCGGAGCCGCTAGCAGACACAGCCCCGCGCCCCTAAAGAAGCTGCCCCCGCCGCTTGCGCGGCGGGGGCAGCTTCTTTAGGGCTTTACGCCAGGACTTCTTCCGCGTCCAGGGTGACCGCTACCGCCTGGATGACCGAGGCGATCTTGAAGGACTCCAGGATGACGTCGCGCTCGACGCCGGCCTTGCGGAGCACCTGCTCGTGCGAGTCGAGGCACATCCCGCAGCCGTTGATCGCCGAGACGGCGAACGACCACAGCTCGAAGTCGATCTTGTCGACGCCGGGGTTGCCGATGACGTTCATCCGCAGACCCGCGCGCATCGTCCCGTACTCGTCGTCCGAGAGCAGGTGACGCGTGCGGTAGAAGACGTTGTTCATCGACATGATGGCGGCGGCCGACTTCGCGGCCTTGAACGCCTCCGGCGACAGGTTCGCCTCGGCCTCGGGCGCCAGCTCGCGCAGCACGCGCGGCGAGCGGGAGGCGATGGCGGTCGCGAGGACCGTGCCCCACAGCTGCTGGGCCGGCAGGTCCGAGTTGCCGATGACCGAGCCCAGGTTGAGCTTCAGGTCCTTGGCGTAGTCCGGTATGGCGGACTTCAGTTCGTCGAGTGCCATGTCAGAAGACTCCGCTCACTCGCCCGAGAGCAGCGCGACCGGGTCGAGGGTCTCGTCGCCCTTGCTCCAGTTGCACGGGCACAGCTCGTCGGTCTGCAGGGCGTCGAGGACCCGCAGGACCTCCTTGGGGTTACGGCCCACGGAACCGGCGGTCACCATCGTGAACTGGATCTCGTTGTTCTGGTCGACGATGAAGACGGCGCGCTGCGCGAAGCCGTCCTCGCCCTCGATGCCGAGGTCACGCATGAGCTCGTGCTTCGAGTCGGCCAGCATCGGGAAGGGCAGGTCCGTCAGGTCCGGGTGGTCCTTGCGCCAGGCGTGGTGCACGAACTCGGAGTCGCCGGAGAAGCCGAGGATCTGGGCGTCACGGTCGGCGAACTCCTCGTTCAGCTTGCCGAACGCGGCGATCTCGGTCGGGCACACGAAGGTGAAGTCCTTGGGCCACGCGAAGACGATCTTCCACTTGCCCTCGTAGGTCTTGTGGTCGATCTGCGCGAACTCCTTGCCCTTCTCCAGCGAGACGCAGGCAGTGAGGTCGAAGGTAGGGAACTTGTCACCGACAGTGAGCACGTGCTCTCCTTGCAGCGAGAAAGGCCCCTTTTGAGGGCCTTTCCATGGGTTGGACTGCTCATGATCGTGGCACACCGTGCATTGATTACGGAAATAGCTAGACTCGGTCGTGTTGATCGGAGGTGGCTATCAGTGGCCGTATCGAGCGGAAGGCCGGGCCTGAAGCGCCGGCAGCCCAGCCTGGCGCAGCTGCGGGCGTTCGCCGCGGTCGCGGAGCATCTGCACTTCAGGGACGCGGCGGCAGCGATCGGGATGAGCCAGCCCGCGCTGTCCGGAGCGGTGTCCGCGCTGGAGGAGACGCTCGGGGTGACCCTTGTCGAGCGTACGACGCGCAAAGTGCTGCTCTCGCCGGCCGGGGAGCGCATCGCCGTGCGGGCGCGGGCCGTGCTCGACGAGGTCGGGGCGCTCGTCGAGGAGGCGGAGGCCGTACGGGCACCGTTCACCGGGGCGCTGCGGCTCGGGGTCATCCCCACGATCGCGCCCTATCTGCTGCCCACCCTGCTGCGGCTCGTGCACGACCGGTACCCGGACCTCGACCTCCAGGTCCACGAGGAGCAGACCTCCTCGCTGCTGGAGGGCGTCACCGCCGGGCGCCTCGACCTGCTGCTGCTCGCCGTGCCGCTCGGGGTGCCGGGCATCGCCGAAATCCCCTTGTTCGACGAGGACTTCGTGCTGGTCACCCCGCTGGACCACTGGCTCGGCGGCCGTGAGGGCATCCCGCGCGACGCCCTGCGCGAGCTGAATCTGCTGCTCCTGGACGAGGGGCACTGCCTGCGGGACCAGGCGCTGGACATCTGCCGGGAGGCGGGGCGGGACGACGTGCCGGTGACCACGACCGCGGCGGGACTCTCGACACTCGTGCAACTGGTCGCCGGCGGACTCGGGGTGACCCTGCTTCCCCGGACCGCCGTGTCGGTCGAGACCAGCCGCAGTGCGCAACTCCTCACCGGATACTTCGCCGAGCCCGCGCCTTCCCGGCGGGTGGCGTTCGCGATGCGTGCGGGGGCGGCTCGTGGTGCCGAGTACGAGGAACTCGGCGCCGCGCTTCGGGGGGCGTTGACCGGGTTGCCGGTGCGGGTGCTCTAGCGCCGGGTGCGCGAATCGTGGGCCTCGGCTCATACAGCGTCGCCGCCGTGGGGGGCCGGGGGTCGCCGCCGGGTGCCGCGTCGTCGTGGCTGGTCGCGCCCCGCGACGGAGTCGCTGATCCGGTACAGCCCCGCGCCCCTGAGATGCGCACTTCGTGCGCCATCCCAGGGGCGCGCCCCGGCAGAGCGGCACCGCGGGCATCCGCCCCCGGAGGGCTATTCCGTGCGGAGGCCCTCGGGGCGCATCAGGCGGTAGAGCGGGGGGAGGGAGAGGAGGGTGACGGCCAGGATGGCTGCCGCGCCCACGCCCACCAGGGGGAGGAAGAGGAACCAGTCCGTCACCGGCTTGCCCGCCATGCGGAGGGTGAGCCAACCGAGTGCCAGACCGCCCGACACCGCGAGCCCCATTCCGAGCACCACCGGGATCGCCGTCTGCCACAACACCGACCACGCCAGCGTCGACCGCCGCGTCCCGTACGCGACGAGCACCGACAACAGCCGCCTGCGCTCCCGCAGTTGCTCGATCTGCGTGATCAGCATGGACGCCGCGATGAGCGAGATCGTGATCGCCGCCGCGGTGAACAGGCCCCGCAGAATGCTCTCGTACGTCTTGTCCCGCTCGGTCGACCGCACGGTCCACACCCGCATGCTCGGGTCCACCTGGAACGCCACGTTGCGCACGTGCTCGACGGCGTCCGGCACCGACTCGTCGACCTCGATCTGGGCCGACGTCACCCCCTGGCTCAGCGCGCTCGTGTCGAACGCGGCGGGGGTGGCGTAGATGCCGGTGAAGCGGCCACCGAAGGCGGAGCGGCGCGACGGGACGGTGCGGGTGTCCTTCGGGAGCGTCCAGCGCACCGCACGCTCGGGCGACTCCCCGTCACCCACCTCGCCGGTGATGAGCCGCGCGCCGGGCCGGGCGATGTCCCGCAGGTCCCGTTCCGTGGGCGCGTCGCCCGAGCCGACCACCCGGAACACGTCCCCGTCCCGGCACGAGGTCACCTTCGCCTGCTCGCGCAGCGCGGAGCAGGGGCCGACGGAGAGCGAGACCGACGGGCTGTACCCGTGCTCGTCCGGCTTCGGGTGCTCCGGGCCGGCCCAGGTGTCGACGGTGGCGACGACCTTCCGTACGCCCTCGTTCCGGCGGAACTCGTCCACCATCCGCTGACCCAGGTCCCTGTCCGGGAAGCCGGACTGGGCGAGCATCTGGGCCCCCCGCGGCTGCTTTCCGGTGGACTTCGTGAAGTCGTCGCTGACCCCCACGACGAACATCTGCAGAGCGATGCCGCCCGCCACCGCGATGGTGATCCCCGCGACCGCCCGGCTCGCGGCCGTGCTGGACAACTGGAGCCTGCGCGTGGCCAGTTGCCACGGCACCGGGCCGCCCCGCAGCCGCCCCACGACCGCTTCGACCAGCCACGGCAGCAGCAGGACCAGCCCCAGCAGGACCAGCACGATGCCCGCCGACACCCGGACCACCCCGAAGGTGTCCGAGCCGCCGACCGCGTTCGACGTCAGGAGCAGCGCCGCGCCGGCCACCGGGATCGGCAGCCGCCACCACAGACGGCGCGGCCGGGTACGGCGGTTGCGGAACACGCCCAGCGGCTCGATCGCCACCGAACGCAGCGCGAACACCGTCACCGCGATCGACGCCAGCGGCACGGCCGCCACGATCAGCACCCCGAGCGCCGGCACCGGCGACAGGTCCGAGGGGAACGCGGACAGCCGCCACACCTCGACATGAGCGAGCAACTGCCGCGCCGCCAGGAAGAACCCGGCACCGAACACCACCCCGAGCAGCGCCCCGAACAGCGCCTCGCCCGCCGCCATCCGCCGCGTCATCCGCACGTCCGCGCCGACCAGACGCAGCGCGGCGAGCCGCCGGTCGCGCCGCTCGCCGCCGAAGCGCACGGCCGTCGCGATGAAGATGGCCACCGGCACGAGCAGCACCACGCAGGCCAGCACCACCATCAGGACCAGGACCGGGTCCATGGGCGGCGTCGGGTACACATGGCCCCAGAAGTCCACGCGCCGCGCCTCCCGCTCGGTCGTGAGCTGGTCGGAGCCGATGTAGACGTACAGGTCGAAGGGGTCGCTCAGGCCCGCCGGGGCGATCGTGCCGACGTCGCGGTATGCGTAACGCTCCTTGAGGAGCTTGCCGTCGGGGGAGTCGAGGACCTCGCGCAGGGCGGGGGAGACCAGCATCTCGCCGGGCCCCGGCAGCTTTTCGACGCCGGGCGGCAGCGCCGGGTGCGCGCCGTCGGGGCGGACCAGATAGCCGCCGACCGTCTCGCCGCGCCAGTCGGAGGACGCGTCGCTCAGCAGCAGCGAGCGGTCCGAACGGTCGGGCTGCCCGCCGGTGTCCATGCCGAACTGCCGGGCGGCGCCCCGGTCGTCGCGCGCCTGAAGGAGCGTCGGCACGGACGCCGCGCCCAGCAGCACGGCCACGCCGAACCCCACGCCGATCGCGGTCAGCAGCGTACGAATCCAGCCCTCGCGGCCACCGGCCACCGCGCACCGCACGCCGATGCCGAGGTCCCGCAGCCGACCGCCGAGCCCCTGCCGCACGGGCGCGGGGGAGGGCGCCGCCGGACGGTCGTCGAGCAGCGTCATCGGACGAACTCCATGTCCCGGGACTTCCCGTCGCGCACCACGACCTCGCGGTCGGAGTAGGCGGCGACCCGGGCCTCGTGCGTGACCAGGACGACCGCGGCGTTCGTGCTCCGGGCGGCCTCCGTGAGCAGCTCCATGACCCGCTCACCGTTCAGGGAGTCCAGGGCGCCGGTCGGCTCGTCGGCGAACAGCACGCGCGGGTTCGTCACCAGCGAGCGGGCCACGGCCACGCGCTGGCCCTGGCCGCCGGAGATCTCCCCGGGCCGCTTGCCGGCCAGGTCGTCGACCTCCAGCCGCTCCAGCCAGCCGGCGGCCGTCCGCTCGGCCTCCTTGCGCCGCACACCGTTGAGCCGCAGCGGCAGCGCCACGTTCTCGGCGCAGGTCAGCTCGGGCACCAGCTGGCCGAACTGGAAGACGAAGCCGAACTCGCCGCGGCGCAGCGCGCTGCGCTCCGCGTCCGACATGTCGGTCAGGTCGCGGCCGCCGTACGTGATGCTGCCGGAGTCCGGCGTCACGATCCCGGCGAGACAGTGCAGCAGCGTCGACTTGCCCGAACCGGACGGGCCCATCACGGCGACGATCTCGCCGGGATGCACGGAGAAGGAGGCGCCGTCGAGCGCGGGCGTCGGGCCGTACGCCTTGTGCAGGTCGACGGCGGTCAGCAGGGAACCGGAGGGGGTCATGAGGGGCGCACCTCCGCGGCGAGGCGGTCGAGACGCGCGGCGGTCAGTTCCAGCCAGCGCAGGTCGGCTTCCAGGTGGAACAGGGCGTGGTCGCAGATCAGCTGGTCGGCGAGGTCGCCCTTGCGCTTGCGGTCGGTGAGGATGCGCATGAGACGCAGGTGCTCGGCGCGCTGCGAGTCGAGGAGCTCGGCCGCGTCGCGGTCGGTGAGCAGCGCGAGGACGACCTTCGTGTACAGGGTCGACTGGAGGTACGGCTCCGGCTTCTCCGGGGTCGCCAGCCACTGCTGGACGTCCGTGATGCCGGCGTCGGTGATCGCGTACCGCTTGCGCTCGGGGCCGCCGCCCGCCTCGATCCCGTCCACCTCGACGAGCCCGTTCTTCAGGAGACGGGACATCGTCGAGTAGACCTGACCGTAGTGCAGGGGCTTGTCGTGCCCGAAGGTCTCGTCGAACGTGCGCTTGAGGTCGTAACCGTGGCGGGGCCCTGATTCGAGCAGCCCGAGAAGGGTGTGGCCGATGGACATGCCCGGGACTCTACACTCCGTGTATACCCGGTGTGTATAGGGGGCCGAAAGTCGTCTGCGGCTCCGGTGGGGGCTGGTCGCGCAGTTCCCCGCGCCCCTGAGATGCGCACTTCGTGCGCCATCTCAGGGGCGTCGGCCCATCGGGGAAATGCGGCGCGAAGCGCCATGCATTTCAGGGGCGCGGGGAACTGCGCGACCAGCCCCCACTACCCGTCGGCCGCCGAACCCTCCGAACCGTCCGAGCTCTTGGGCGGACGCCCCCGCCGAGCGATGGGCGCCGCCCCACCGGGCAACCGCCCCGCCTCGGCGAGCGCCCGCCGCAGCAAGAACTCGATCTGCGCGTTCGCGGAGCGCAACTCGTCCCCGGCCCACCGCGCCAGCGCCTCGTACACGACGGGATCGAGCCGCAGCAGCACCTGTTTCCGCGCCGGAGGCGGAGGCGGAGGAGGGGTCACTGGTAGAGCGTCCCCGTGTTCAGGACCGGCTGCGCCGCACGGTCACCACACAGCACGACCAGCAGGTTGCTCACCATCGCCGCCTTCCGCTCCTCGTCCAGTGTCACGAAATCCTGCTCCGCGATCCGCGCCAGCGCCGCCTCGACCATCCCGACGGCCCCGTCGACGATCTGCCGCCGCGCCGCGACGACCGCCCCCGCCTGCTGCCGCTGCAGCATCGCCGAGGCGATCTCCGGAGCGTAGGCGAGATGCGTGAACCGGGACTCGATGATCTGGACACCGGCCGCCTCCACGCGCGCGTGCAGCTCGACGGCCAGCTTCTCGGTGATCTCCTCCGCGTTCCCGCGCAGCGACAGGCCGCCCTCGTCATGGGCGTCGTACGGGTACTCGATGGCGATGTGCCGGACGGCCGCCTCGGTCTGCGTCGAGACGAACTCCAGGAAGTCGTCCACCTCGAACGTGGCCTGCGCGGTGTCCTCGACCCGCCACACGACGACCGCGGCGAGCTCGATCGGGTTGCCGTACGCGTCGTTGACCTTGAGGACCGCCGTCTCGTGGTTGCGGACCCGGGTCGAGATCTTGGTGCGCGAGGTCAGCGGGTTCACCCAGCGCAGCCCGTCGGTGCGGATCGTGCCCCGGTAGCGGCCGAAGAGCTGGACGACGCGGGCCTCGCCCGGCGCCACCATGTTCAGCCCGCACATCGCGAAGAAGGAGCCGACGCCGAGCACGACACCGAGCACGATGAGCAGCGCCTTGACGCCGTCCGAGTCCAGCGTCGTCGCCGTCACGATCAGCACCACGCCCGCCGCGAGCCCGACCAGGCCGAGCAGCAGCGCGAGCCCGCCCCCGATGCTGTGCGCCGTGACCTCCCGCACGCGCGCCTTCGGCATGGCCGGCACGTCCGGCGTGACGTCCGGTGTGGTGTCCGTCTCTGACATGTCTGTCCCCGTTCCCCTGAGCTGCCGGTTCGCCCCCGGTCCGGGGTGAACGCTGTCTAGCATAGTGATATCACTTTTTGGCGTGCGGCAACCATCCGGCCGTCTGGATCGTCGGTTCCCATGGGGTAGGTGCTGATTGTCACGTCCGGAAATGACCGGAAAGGCACAGTTTTGCCTTAAGTGGCGGTGTTAGCTTCATGAGCTGATTCCGAACGAATCAGGAATGTTGGCGGACGAGAAGCGGAGCGACGAGGTCATGGGCCGAGCGGATGCGAGGAATGCGGGCCGGCGTGCGGCGCGGCCCTCGGGCATACGCCGCTTCTTCACCTGGAAGAAGCTGCTGGGGGCCTTCTTCGGGTTCGTGCTCCTGTGCATGGGCGCCTTCGTGGTGCTCTACATGGTGATCGACATACCCGAGGGCAACCCGGAAGCCGACCTGCAGAGCAACGTCTACAAGTACAGCGACGGCTCGACCATGGCCCGCGTGGGCGAGGTCAACCGCGAGATCGTGAAGCTGTCCGAGGTCCCCAAGGGCGTCCAGCACACCTTCGTGGCCGCCGAGAACAAGACGTTCTACAAGGACCAGGGCGTCGACCTGAAGGGCACCGCCCGCGGCGTCCTCAACACGGTCACGGGCAAGGGCAAGCAGGGTGGTTCGACGATCACCCAGCAGTACGTGAAGAACTACTACCTGACCCAGGACCAGACCGTCTCGCGCAAGCTGAAGGAACTGGTCATCTCGCTGAAGGTGGACCGCAAGAAGTCCAAGGACGACATCCTCGCGGGCTACATCAACACCAGCTTCTACGGCCGCGGCGCCTGGGGCATCCAGACCGCCGCCCAGGCCTACTACGGCGTCGACGCCTCCGACCTCAAGGTCGAGCAGGGCGCCTACCTCGCCGCGCTCCTCCAGGCGCCGAACCAGTACGACTGGGCGATCGCCTCCGACACCGGCAAGAAGCTCGTCAAGCAGCGCTGGAACTACGTCCTCGACAACATGGTCGACATGCACTGGCTCAGCGCGAGCGAGCGCGCCGGCATGACCTTCCCGACGCCGAAGGACCCCAAGCCGGCCGCCGGCCTCCAGGGCCAGGAGGGCTACCTCTACCAGGCCGCCAAGGCCGAGGCCATGAAGGAACTGAACCTCACCGAGGACCAGTTCGACGCCCACGGCTACACGATCACGCTCAACATCGACCGCAAGAAGCAGAAGCAGCTGGAGAAGGCGGTCAAGCAGCAGCTGACCGACCAGCTCGACCCCAAGCGCCGCAAGACCGACGCGAACGTGCAGGCGGGCGCCGTCTCCGTCGACCCGAAGACCGGCAAGGTCGTCGCCATGTACGGCGGCGAGGGCATCGACAAGCACTGGCGCAACAACGCCACCCGCACCGACTACCAGCCCGCCTCGACCTTCAAGCCGCTCATCCTCGCCGCCGCGCTGGAGAACAACGCGAAGACGCAGGACGGCCAGTCGATCCGGGCCAACACGGTCTACGACGGCACCAGCAAGCGCCCTGTCGTCGAGGGCGGCAGCGAGGTGGGCTTCGCCCCGCCGAACGAGGACGACGTCGACTACGACGACGTCACCGTCCAGACCGCGATGAACAAGTCCATCAACTCCGTCTTCGCGCAGATGGGCGCCGACGTCGGCATGGACCAGGTCATGGAGACCGCCAAGAAGCTCGGCATGGACGAGGCCGACCTCAAGCCGTACTACGCCCAGACCCTCGGCACCATGGGCGCCAGCCCCCTGGAGATGGCCGGCGTCTACGCGACCCTCGACAACCACGGCAAGCTGGTCACCCCGCAGCTCGTGAAGTCGGTGTCCCTGGCGGGCCAGAAGCTCGACCTGCCGGAGCAGTCCGGCGAGCAGGTCATCAGCCGGGCCGCCGCCGACTCCGTCACCTCGGTGCTCACCGGCGTGGTCGACGACGGTACGGCCCGCGGCTCGGTCCGTGACAACCCGGGCCGCGCGGGCCAGCAGGTCGCCGGCAAGACCGGTACGTCCGACTGCAACCGCTCGGCCTGGTTCACCGGCTACACCCCGGACCTCGTCACCTCCGTCGGCATGTTCGGCGAGGCGGCCAAGGCCGGCACCACCCAGTGCGGCAACGACAAGCCGGTGAAGGTCAGCCAGTACGCCCAGGTCTCGCTGTCCGGCGCGGCCGGCGGCGGCCGGGTCAACGGTGGCAGCTTCCCGGCCCGCATCTGGGCCCAGTACACCTTCAACACCACGAACTCCGGCGAGCGCTTCGACCTGGACACCGACATGGGCGCGGGCGTCGAGCCCACCACCCAGGCCCCGGTCACCCCGAGCGACGAGCCGACGGCACCCGAGTCGCCGAGCGACGAGCCGACCACGGAGCCGCCGACCAGCCCGTCGACCCCGACGGACGAGCCGACGACCGAGCCGCCGACGGACGATCCGACGTCGACGATCGAGCCGCCGACCGACACGGGCACCCCGACCATCGGCATCCCGGAGGACCCGGGCGGCGACGGCGGAGACACGGGCGGCTGGAACGGCACCAAGCCGAAGAACTGACACCGGCCACACACGAGGGCGCCCGGAACCACACGGTTCCGGGCGCCCTCGGTTCAGGTGCGGCTCACCGGGCCCCGCCCAGCCACGCCCCCGCCGCCCCGAGCAGCGACCGCACCCCCAGCTCGATCGTCGGCTCCGGCAGCGGGGCGTAGAGCGGCGAGTGGTTCACCGGGATCTCCGCGGGCAGCCCACGCGTCGCCACCGCCTCGAAGTCGACCCCGGCGAACGCCTCCAAGGCCGCCCCGCCGAAGTGCCAGAACACCGACGGCACCCCGAGCGCGTCCCCGAACAGGCCGAAGTCCTCACTGCCGTTGAGCGGATGCGGCAGCGTGACGACCGCCTGCTCGCCGAGCGTCCCGCGCAGCGCCCCGACCGTCACCTCGGTCGCCGCCGCCGAGTTCACCGTGACCGGGAACGTGCCGAGCGAGGTGATCTCCGGCTCCTTCGGCGCCCCTGACGCCTCCGCCTCCGCCTTGACGATCCGGCGGACCGCCGCGAGCACCCGCTCCCGCACCGACTCGTCCACCGACCGGATGTTCAGCTTCAGCTCGGCCTCGTCCGGAATGATGTTCTCCTTCGTGCCGGCGTGCAGCGCGCCCACCGTCACGACCGCCGCCTGCGAGGCACCCACCTCGCGCGACACCACCGTCTGCAACCGCAGCACCAGTGCCGCCGCCATCACCACCGGGTCCACCGTCGACTCCGGCGTCGACCCGTGCCCGCCCCGCCCGAACAGCCGCACCCGGAAACTGTCCGACGCCGCCATCACCGGACCCGGCCGCGTCACCGCGATCCCCGTCGGGAACGGGCCCACGTGCTGACCCAGACACACGTCCGGCCGCGGGAAACGTTCCGCGAAACCGTCCGCGAGCATGTCCCGCGCCCCCTCGCCCGTCTCCTCCGCCGGCTGGAACACCGCGACGACCGTGCCGCTCCAGGCGCCTCGGTGCGCGACGAGCTGCGCCGCCGCCCCCAGCAGACACGTCACGTGCATGTCGTGGCCGCACGCGTGCATCACCGGCACGTCGTTCCCGTCCCGGTCCGTTGCCCGCGCCACCGACGCGTACGGCAGCCCCGTCGCCTCCAGGACCGGCAGCCCGTCCATGTCCGCGCGCAGCAGCACGACGGGCCCGTCCCCGTTGCGGAGCACCCCGACGACACCGGTGCCGCCGACGCCCTCGGTCACCTCCCAGCCGCCCTGCGCCCGCAGCCGCGCCGCGACGATCCCCGCGGTCCGCGTCTCCTGCAACGACAGCTCGGGATGGGCGTGCAAGTCCTCGTAGAGCGCGCGCAGTTCGGGAAGATGCGCGTCGAGGCCGCCGGTGAAAGGCGCGGAGTTGTTCTCGGTGGTCATGCCTGCTCGCTTTCTGCTTCTACGGGGACACGGTCGCTGGTGGAAGAAGGCTCGGGCAGCCGCAGCGCCCGGCGGAAGGAGAGGGAGTCCTGCGGGGTGAACACGGACAGCACCGCCGCGAGGACGGCGCCGAGCACGAGGAAGCCGAACGCGGCGGTGAACCCGGCGGCGTCCGCGAGCAGCCCCATTGCGGTCGGCGCGACGACCCCGCCGAGTTGCCCGCCGAACGTGATCAGCCCGGCCGCCGCCCCGGTCAGCGCCGGCGGCAGACTGCGCAGCGGCACCGCGAAGACCGGCATGTACGAGAGGGACGCGGCGCCGATCGCCACGGTCATCCACGCCACGAACGCGGCCGTGCCCGAGGCCGTCGCCATCAGGAGCAGCGCGATCGAGGAGACGGCCATCGCGGGCACCACGACCTTGCGCTGATGCCCCTGGAACCGGTCCGCGAGCCGCCCGCCGACGATCACGGCGACGGTCGCCACGCCCGCCGGCACCACGGCCAGCGCCCCGGCGGAGGTCAGCGCGAGCCCGCGCTCCTCGCTCAGATACGACGGCACCCACGTGTTCAGGCCCCACACGATGATGTCGTACCCGAAGAACATCCCGGCGAAGGCCCACATCGTGCCGGAGCGCACGATCGTACGAGTGCCACCCGCCGGGGCCGCCGACGAGGCGCCCGCGTTCTGCGGCTCCGGCAGCCACAGCCGCACCGCCGCGTACACGAACACGCCGACGGCGGCGACGCTGAAGAACGCCGAACGCCAGCCGAAGTGGGCGATCAGCGGCGCCGCGACCAGCGGGGCGACCACGGCGGCCACCGCGTTCGACGACTGCACCAGACCGTTGGCGCTCATCCGCTGGCCCGGCGTCGTGCGCTCGCTGACCGCCTTCATCGAGGCGCCGGGGAAGATCCCCTCGGCCACCCCGAACAGGAACCGCACCACCAGCAGGATCGCGAACGAGCCCGCCAGGCCGGTCAGCGCCGTGAACACGGACCAGATCAGCAGCGCCCAGCACGTGACCCGCTTCGCGCCGAACCGGTCGGCCAGCATCCCGCCCGGGATCTGGCACAGCGCGTACGCCACGAAGAAGACGGAGACGGCCACGCCCTGCTGGGTGCGGCTCAGGTCGAACTCGTCGCCGATCGAGGGCAGCGCCAGATTGATGACGAGCCGGTCGACGTAGTCGATCAGCCAGGCGCTGAACAGCAGGGCGACGGTGATCTTCGCGCCTCGGTCGAGGCGCTCCTTGCCGGGGACGTTGCCGGGGGTGTTTCCGGGGTCGTGCGACGGTGGGGCCACAGGCACTCCTTCTAGAGTGGGCGTGCTGGTGTGGGGGAGCGGCTCGGAAGTGGGGACAGAATCCGGCCGCCGCGCGAGAGGGGCCCGTAAATGCAGGAAACCGGCAGCCTGCCGCACGCCTCGCAGGAATCCGCCGCCACCGGGGCCGTCGGTGGGGCCGCCTTCGAGGAGGCCGACCTCGCCCTGATCGACGCCCTCCAGACCGACCCCCGCGCCCCCTGGTCCCGCGTCGGCCCCGCCGTGGGCGTCGACGCCACCACCGCCGCCCGCCGCTGGGCCCGCCTCGAACGCGAGGGCCTCGCCTGGGTCACCGCCTACGCCGGACCGGCCACCACCACCGTCGCCTACGTCGAGGTCACCTGCCGCCCCCGCCGCGTCGAGGAGCTCGCGGCCCGGCTCGTCGCCCTGCCCTGGGTGTTCAGCGCCGAACTCGTCGTCGGCGACTACGACCTGTTCCTGTCCATCGCCGCCCCCGACCTGCCCGCGCTCGGCCGCCGCGTCACCGAGGACATCGGCCGGCTGCCCGGCGTGCGCGGCACCCGGACCCGGCTGAGCATGCGGCTCTACCAGGAGGGCAGCAACTGGAAGGTCCGCGCCCTGGAACCGGCGGGCCGCGCCCGGCTCACCGCGCAGGGCACCGCCGGTGCGGTGACCGGCTCCACGACGCCCTGCGCGTTCCTGCCCCGCGACGACGTCGACCTGAAACTCCTGCTCGCCCTCGGCGCGAACGGGCGCGCGGGCTACGCCGAACTCGCCGAGCGGGTCGGAATCAGCGAGTCCACGGTGCGGCGGCGGCTCGCCCGTGAGCTGCGGGACCGCGAGATCCTGTTGCGCTGCGATCTGGCCCAGCAGCTCGCCGGGTGGCCCGCGCTCGCCACGTACCGGGCCCGGGTACCGCACGGGGAGCTGGACGCGACCGGGGCCGCGCTCGCCCGGCTCCCCCAGATGCGGCTGTGCACGTCCGTCACCGGGTCCTGCAACCTGCTCTTCTCCGTCTGGCTACGGGACCTCGACGGTATGGCGGCCCTGGAGTCCCTGCTCGACGACCGCTTTCCGCGTCTGCGCATCGAGGACCGCACGGTGACGCTCCGCACGGCCAAGCGCATGGGCCGCCTCCTGGACGACCATGGGCGGGCCCGGGGCTATGTCCCGGTGGGCCTGTGACCGTCGCCGGGTGCGGCCCGGTGGGGGCTGGTCGCGCCCCGCGGCGGAGCCGCAAATCGACACAGCCCCGCGCCCCTGAAATGCGGACCCTTCGGGTCGCATTTCCCCGATCAAGGTGCGGGGTGCCTTTCATCTGGGGAAGGCGCGGCGAAGCCGCATGCCTTCCAGGGGCGCGGGGAACTGCGCGACCAGCCCCCACCGGACCCGCACCTGGCGACCCCGCGACGAAGCTACGGCGCTGAACCCGCCGCCCCCGGCAAGGAGAGCTCGAACCACACCACCTTGCCCGTAGACAACCGCGTCGCCCCCCACCGCCGCGCCAGCCGATTGACGAGATACAGACCCCGCCCACCCTCATCCGTGGCCCGAGCCTGCCGCAGCCGCGGCAACTGCGGCACGTCATCGCCCACCTCGCACCGCAGCACATCCGTCCGCAGCAACCGCAGCGTCACCGGCCGCGAGGCGTACCGCACCGCGTTCGTCACGACCTCGCTCACCAACAGCTCGACGGAGTCGGTGAGTTCCTCCAGGCCCCAGCGGGCCAGCGCCGAGCGCGCGAGCCGCCGCGCCCGCGACGGCGCCGCGTCCTCCGGCTCCAGGAACCAGTACGCGACATCGCTGGGCGCGATCCCGTCGAACCGCGCCGCGAGCAGCGCGATGTCGTCGTCCCGGTCGCCCGGGCCGAGCATGTCGAGGACCTCGTCGCACAGCGCTTCCAGCGGCGGTGGATGGTCCGGCCCCGTCAACTGGGCAGTAGCGGCGAGCCGTTCACGCAGCTGCTCTATTCCCGTCCAGACGTCCCGCAGTCGCGACTCGACCAGCCCGTCCGTGTACAGGAGCAGCGTCGCCCCGGCCGGCGCGTCCAGCTCGACGGCCTCGAAGTCGACCCCGCCGACCCCGATGGGCGCGCCGGGCGGTACCCGCAGCACCTCGGCCCGTCCGCCCAGGTGCAGCAGCACCGGCGGGGGATGGCCCGCGTTGGCGATCGTGATGCGGTGCGAGACGGGGTCGTAGACCGCGTACATGCACGTCGCCATGCGGTCCGTGCCGAGCCGCTGCGCCTGCTCGTCGAGGTGGTGGAGCACCTCCTGCGGCGGCAGGTCGAGACCGGCGAGGGTCTGCGCCGTCGTCCGCAGCTGGCCCATGATCGCCGCCGAGGTCATGGAGTGGCCCATGACGTCGCCGACCACGAGCGCGACCCGGCTTCCGGGCAGCGGGATCGCGTCGTACCAGTCGCCGCCGACCCGCGCCGTCTCCGCCGCCGGCAGATACCGCGAGGCCAGCCGTACGCCCGTGGGCCGCGGCAGGGTCTCGGGCAGCATCGTGCGCTGCAGCTCGTCCGCGATGTACGCCTCGCGCCCGTACAGGACCGCCTTGTCGATGCCGAGCGCGCTGTGCGTGGCCAGCTGTCCCGCGACGAGGAGATCGTCCGCGTCGAACGGGATCCGGTCCGGTCGGCGCAGGAACACGGCGGCACCGATGACCCGGCGCCGCCCCCGCAGCGGTGCCAGGATCGCCCGCCGGCCGGTCGGCAACGACCGGCACTCACCGAGCAGTTCGGGCAGCGCGGCGATCGCCGCCGGGGAGTCCGCGAACACCGGACGCACCCCGCGCAGCACCTCCGCGAGCGCGCCGCCGGTGCGGACCTCGCACAACTCGGCGCTGCCCGCCGCCAGTTCCGGCTGCGGCAGCGAGGCCGGCAGGGTACCGCTCCCACTGTCCGAGTCCGTGTCGGTGTCGTCCGCGTCCGGGATCCGGTCGGTGCGACGCAGGCGCAGCACCATCGGGCCCGTGGGCCGCTCGTCGCCGACCGGCAGCGGCTCGCGCAGGTACACGAGGATCGCGTCGGAGAACGTCGGCACGGTCGCCCGGCACAGCCCCATCACGATCTCGTCGAGGTCGATGCCGCGGGCGATCCGCCGGGTCGCGGCGCCCACGAACCGCAGCCGGTCCCCGTCCCGGCGCATCGCCACCGGCTGACCCGACGGACGCGGCTGCCCGGAACGGCGCTCGCCGCCCTCCGGCGGCCCGCCCGGACGCACCGGCTCCGGTGAGGGCGTACGGGGCTGCGAGTGCTCGGCGTCCGCGGCGGCGGAGGAAGAGGCCGCGGAGGAGGCGGTCGCCGCGGACGGCGCGGCGGCCCGGCGCGGCTGCTCGGGTAAACCGCCCGGGGCCGCGGACGCCTGCGGGGCATGCGGGGCATGCCGCAGCGCCCCGCGGGGGTCGGCGGGCCGTGCCGCCTGGCCGCGGGGGCCGTCGTGCGAGCCTGGGTAAGAGGCTGAGTGCTCCGTCACGCGTGTCGAATCCGTCCGTCCGGGGCTGCGCGCCGTGCTACTGGCCGGTGCGCCGGCAGTCGATGAACAGCTGGTGCTCGGGTGGGGCGTCGGTGCTGGCGGGAGCGTACGCGTACGTCTCCTCGCCGGTGATCTCGAAGCCCGCGTCGCGCACGGTACGGTGCAGCTCCTCCCGCAGGTACCCGGATACCCGGATGGTGGAACCCAGGAACGGGATCTCCGTGTCGTCCAGGTCCGCCTCGACCATGGACAGCGCGAGCCGCCCCTCGGGCCGCAGCAGCGAGCGCAGCAGCCGCAGGGCGCCCGGGATCTCCGCGCGCGGCAGCATCAGCAGGGTGAAGAAACACGTGACCGCGTCGAACTGCCCGAGCCCGTCGGGTCCTTCGGCGGCCAGCGTCGTCAGATCGGCCTGCCGAAACTCGGCCTCCGGCACGTGCTTGCGGGCCAGGTCCAGCATGCCCGCGGACAGGTCGACGCCGACCACCGTGTGCCCCGCGTCCACCAGTTGGCGGGCGGTGGGCACCCCGGTGCCGCAGCCCACGTCGAGCACCCGGGCCCCGGGCGGGAGGGCGGCCAGGAGCCGCTCCACCGACGCCAGTTGGCCGTCCTTGTGCGGGAACGCCTCGTCGTAGCGCGCCCCGATCGCGTCGAAGGCCGCGGCCTGGCCCGACCGGTCGGTCGCGCCGCCCGCCGCGTACCCCTCGTACGCCCCACTGTTCTGACTCACGGTCCCGCCGCCCCTCGATGACCTCGTCGACATCGTGTCAGACCTGCCGCACACGCGAAGAGTTGCGGCCGGTGCTGCTTCCTCCGCCACTTCCCGTGCTGCGCCGCGCTGTTGCGGAGGACGATCCTACGTTTACTGCCTGGGGGCGCATCAAGGGTCTCATGAGGACACGTGCGCGGGCGTACGGTCCCAGTCGCCCGGCAGGGCCGGAACCGGCCATGCGGGATCGGGCCGCCAGTCCGGCCAGCCGTCCGGGAACGGATGCCCCCACGCCTCGATCACCCGGACCGCGCGGCGCCCCGCCTCCCGTACGGAGGCGGCCTGCTCGGCGTTCATCAGCCCGACCTCGCGGGCCTGCGCGAACTCGTCCTCGTCGTGCCAGCGCCAGCTGCGGTCCGGGTACACCGACAGGTCCAGGTAGTGGTCCTCGGAGTCGACCCCGCCCGACCAGCGCGTACGGGGCTGCTCCAGGTTCACGTACCAGTTGCGGAAGGACCAGCCGCGCTCCCAGAACAGCCACACCGACCAGGGCTCGCCGGGCCGGGCCAGCTTGAGCACGCCCGTGCCCAGCCAGCGGTCGCGCAGCAGGGTGCGCGGCTTCGTGTAGCGGGTGGCCAGCGGCTCGCGGTGCAGCGGGGTGCCGTCGGCGAGTACGGGCTTGACGCACTCGGTGCCGGGCGCCAGCCACACCGCCAGCAGATCGGCCGAATCCTCGACGACCGTGACCGGACGGCAGATGTGGAAGCCGTCGCCCCCGTTGGCGCGATAGCGCCACAGAACCTGCTCACCGGGCGCCCAGCGCCCCTCGCCCGTCCGGTCGTTGTCGTTCATGGCCAGATGTTAGGGGCTCAGGCCATTACGCGCTGCGGTACGCGTCACGATCGAGTCACCGCGTCACCACCGTGAGGGACGCGGCCGGGCGCCCGGTCAGGGGCGGGTCATGCGCAGGACGTCGAGGGCCTCGTCGAGCTGCTCGACCGTCAGGTCGCCCCGCTCCACGTAGCCGCCCTCCAGCACCACCTCGCGGATCGTCTTCCGTTCGGCGAGGGACTTCTTGGCGACCTTGGCGGCCTCCTCGTAGCCGATGTACTTGTTCAGCGGCGTGACCACGGAGGGGGAGGACTCGGCGTACTCGCGGGCCCGTTCGCGGTCGGCGGTGATGCCGTCGATCGTGCGGTCGGCGAGCAGCCGGGACACGTTCGCGAGGAGCCGGATCGACTCCAGGACGTTCTTGGCGATGACCGGCAGCATCACGTTCAGCTCGAAGTTGCCGGCGGCGCCGGCCGTGGCGACCGTCGCGTCGTTGCCGATCACCTGCGCGGCGACCATCAGGGTCGCCTCGGGAATGACCGGATTCACCTTCCCCGGCATGATCGAGGAGCCCGGCTGGAGGTCGGGGAGCTGGATCTCGGCCAGGCCCGTGCGCGGACCGGACGCGGCCCAGCGCAGATCGTTGGAGATCTTCGTGAGGCCGATCGCGATGGTGCGCAGCTGCCCGCTGGTCTCGACGATGCCGTCGCGCGCGCCCTGCGCCTCGAAGTGGTCGCGGGCCTCGGTGAGGGGGAGCCCGGTGGTGCGGGCGACCTCGGCGATGACGGCGGCGGAGAACCCGGGCGGCGTGTTGATCCCGGTGCCCACGGCGGTGCCGCCCAGCGGGAGTTCGGCCAGGCGGGGGAGCGAGGCGCGCAGCCGCTCGACGCCGAAGCGGATCTGCGCCGCGTAGCCGCCGAACTCCTGGCCGAGGGTCACCGGCGTGGCGTCCATCAGATGGGTGCGGCCCGCCTTGACGACGTCGGCGAACTCGGCCGCCTTGCGCTCCAGGGCCGCGGAGAGGTGGTGGAGCGCCGGGATCAGGTCCCGGGTCACGGCGGCCGTCGCCGCGATGTGGATCGAGGAGGGGAACACGTCGTTCGACGACTGCGAGGCGTTGACGTGGTCGTTGGGGTGCACCTCGCGGCCCAGGCGCTCGGTGGCGAGGGTGGCCAGGACCTCGTTCGTGTTCATGTTGGAGGAGGTGCCCGAGCCCGTCTGGAAGACGTCGACGGGGAACTGGTCGTCCCAGCGGCCCTCGGCGACCTCGGCGGCGGCGTCCACGATGGCGCCGGCCACGTCCTTGTCGAGCACCCCGAGCTCCGCGTTGACCTTCGCCGCGGCGGCCTTGATCCGGGCGAGCGCCTCGATGTGGGCGCGCTCCAGGCGCTGCCCCGAGACGGGGAAGTTCTCCACCGCGCGCTGGGTCTGGGCCCGCCACTTGGCGTCGGCCGGCACCCGCACCTCGCCCATGGAGTCGTGCTCGATCCGGTACCCGCTGTCGTCGTTCGTCATCGCCACAAAACCTCCGAAACACCGGCGAAACCTGCCGTGCGACTCTCTAAAAGTTGAGCAGTTGTCTTGTTCTGGCTATTCCCATGGCGCCTACCCACCAGTAAATACCTCGGGTAACACCGAAGCCGGGGAGGCGTCATGCAACGCATCAGACCCAGAATCCGCTGTACGGCCGCCGCTGTCGCGGTGGCGGCGGCCGTGCTCGGGCTCGCGGCCCCCACCGCGGGCGCGGCACCGGACGCGACCGCCACAGCCACCGCGAGCACACCACTCCCGCCCGAACTCGAGCAGGTCCGCGCCGCCGAGGCCACCAAGCTCTACGGGGACCCGGCCGAACGGCCGCTCGCCGACCGCAAGACCTCGCTCGTCTCGCTCGGCGACAGCGAGATCTCCGGCGAGGGCATCGGCACCTACGAATCGCCCACCAACGGCCCCGACAACTGGTGCCACCGTTCGGCGGACTCCGCCATCCACAAGACCACCATCCCCGCCGACGTGACCTACAACGTCTCGTGCTCCGGCGCCTACTCCGGCAACATCAGGATCGGCGGCACCAAGCAGTACGCCGACGAGCTCGTCCAGAGCGACAACCTCGCCATCAAGGCCCGCAACACCAAGGTCAAGATGGTGCTGCTCGTCGCGGGCGCCAACGACGACCTCCAGTTCGGCCCCGTCATGACCGACTGCGTCGAGCGCTACCTGCTGTCCCAGGGGCCCTGCGAGTCCAAGTACGCGAGCGGCTGGCAGGCCCGCGTCGACGGCCTCGTGCCCAAGATCGAGCAGACCGTGCGCGACCTGCGCACCACGATGCAGGGCGCGGGCTACGCCGACAGCGACTACAAGCTCGTCGTCATGGGCTACCCGAGCCCGATCGGCCCCGACTTCTACGACAACCCCAGCTTCCCCGGCAAGCTCGCCTGCGGCGGCCTCGGCTACGACTCCGACACCAAGTGGGGCCGCAACGTCGCCGTCCCCGCCTTCGAGCGCGGCATGCGGAAGATCGCCCAGGACACCGGCGCCACCTACCTCGACAACTCGCGGCTCTTCCAGGGCCACGAGGTCTGCATGGAGGACACCTGGGCCCGCGGCGCGTTCATCGACCTCTCCAAGCCCGGCACCCCGGACGAGAACTCGCTGCGCCAGTCCTTCCACCCCAACGCCCGCGGCCACCTGGCCTTCGCCTCCTGCCTCACCCAGCTCTACAACTCCGGGCTGAAGGAGGCCAGTTGCGCGGACGTCAACTCCACCGGCAAGCCGACCCTGTTCCCGCTCGCCTGGGACGACGTCTACAAGCCGCTCAAGAACGGCGCCACCGGCAACTGCCTGGACGTCGACAGCTCCGTCAGCTCCAACGGCACCCGCGTCCTCGGCTGGGACTGCGCGGGCACCCGTAACCAGACCTGGTGGTACGACTCGGCCCGCCAGACCGTCATCACCGGCCTCACCCAGGACCGCTGCCTGGACACCGGCGACGACACCTACTCGGCCGGCGCCGGAATGATCATCTGGAACTGCCACGGCGGCCAGCACCAGAAGTTCGTGCGCAACGGCGACACCCTGCGGCCCGCCGCGGCCACCGGGATGTGCCTGACCCAGTCGGCCGCCAAGTCGCAGATCCGCCTGCAGAAGTGCGACGGCTCGGCGAGCCAGAAGTTCACCGCCTGACCCCACCCCCCACCGCACAGGCGGACGGCCCCGCTCACCGAGAGGTGACCGGGGCCGTCCGTGTCGTGCGCCTGCGCGCGGGGCCTACAGGCCGGGGCCGCGCACCGGGATGTGCGTGAACGTCGGCTCCGGCGCCGGGTCCTTGAAGAAGTCGTTGCCCTTGTCGTCCACGACGATGAACGCCGGGAAGTCCTCGACCTCGATCTTCCAGACGGCCTCCATGCCGTCCTCCTCGTTGTCCAGGACCTCGATCTTCTTGATGCAGTCCTGGGCGAGACGGGCGGCCGGGCCGCCGATGGAGCCGAGGTAGAAGCCGCCGTGCGTGCCGCACGCGTCCGTGACCTGCTGCGAGCGGTTGCCCTTGGCGAGCATCACCATCGAGCCGCCCGCCGCCTGGAACTGCTCCACGTAGGAGTCCATGCGGCCGGCCGTCGTCGGACCGAAGGAACCGGACGCGTAGCCCTCGGGGGTCTTCGCCGGGCCCGCGTAGTAGACCGGGTGGTCCTTCAGGTACTGCGGCATGTCCTCGCCGGCGTCGAGCCGCGCCTTGATCCGCGCGTGCGCGATGTCGCGGGCCACGACCAGCGAACCGCTCAGCGACAGGCGGGTCTTGACCGGGTACTTGGTCAGCTCGGCGCGGATCGCGTCCATCGGCTGGTTCAGGTCGATCTTCACCACGTCGGAGGACTCGTCGAGGTGCTCGTCGGTGGTCTCGGGCAGGAAGCGCGCCGGGTCCGTCTCCAGCTGCTCCAGGAAGACGCCCTCGGCGGTGATCTTCGCGACGGCCTGGCGGTCCGCCGAGCAGGACACGGCGATCGCGACCGGGCAGGACGCGCCGTGCCGCGGCAGGCGCACCACGCGCACGTCGTGGCAGAAGTACTTGCCGCCGAACTGCGCGCCGATGCCGACCTTCTGCGTGAGCTCGAAGACCTTCTCCTCCAGCTCCTTGTCCCGGAAGCCGTGGCCCAGCGCCGAGCCCTCGGCCGGGATCTCGTCCAGGTAGTGCGCCGAGGCGTACTTCGCGGTCTTCAGGGCGTACTCGGCGGACGTGCCGCCCACCACGATCGCCAGGTGGTACGGCGGGCACGCGGCCGTACCGAGCGAACGGATCTTCTCCTCCAGGAACTTCATCATGGAGGACTCGTTCAGGACGGCCTTCGTCTCCTGGTACAGGAACGACTTGTTGGCCGAGCCGCCGCCCTTCGCCATGAAGAGGAACTTGTAGGCGCCGCCGTCGGTCGCGTACAGCTCGATCTGCGCGGGCAGGTTGGAGCCGGTGTTCTTCTCCTCCCACATGGTGAGCGGAGCCATCTGCGAGTACCGCAGGTTCAGGTTCTGGTAGGCGTCGTAGATGCCCTGGGAGAGGGCCTTCTCGTCCTCGCCCTCGGTCAGCACGTTCTGGCCGCGCTTGCCCATGACGATCGCCGTACCGGTGTCCTGGCACATCGGGAGCACACCGGCCGCCGCGATGTTCGCGTTCTTCAGCAGGTCGAGCGCCACGAACTTGTCGTTGCCCGACGCCTCCGGGTCGTCCACGATCCGGCGCAGCTGCGCCAGGTGGGCCGGGCGCAGGTAGTGCTGGATGTCGTGGATCGCCTCGGTGGCGAGCTTGCGCAGCGCCTCGGGCTCGACCTTCAGGAACGTACGGCCGTCCGGCCCCTCTGCGGTGGAGACACCCTCCGCGGTGACCAGGCGGTACGGGGTGGTGTCCTCGCCCTGGGGGAGCAGATCGGTGTACGCGAACTCAGGCATCTCGCCCATTCCTCACTTGACAGACAGCAGCTGGCATCCGTTGGCAGCGCCAACCAGCGTAGAACCTGACAGCGCGGGCGAGTCTGTGAGGTAGGGCTCAGTCGCCCGCGCGTACGTGTGCGCGTACGTCTAGTCGCGATCTATCGCGTCTGTGTACGCTGCTGTCGTGGACCTTCACAAGCGCCCCCAGCCGAGCGCCCCCGCGGCGGACCCCGCCGAGCTGCGCGCCTCCGACGCCGACCGGGACCGGATCGCGGACATCCTGCGCGAGGCGCTCGCCGAGGGCCGGCTCGACGCCGACGAGCACGCCGAGCGGATCGACGGGGTCTACCAGGCGAAGACCGTCGGCGACCTGGAGCCGCTCGTACGCGACCTGCCCGGCGCCCACGCGGCCCGCCCCGACGCTGCCCGCCCGGCGCCCGGCACGCTGCCGCCCGGCGTCGCCCCGGCCGTCCCGAGCGACAACCTGGTGGCGGTCTTCAGCGCGGCCGGCCGCAAGGGCCGCTGGCGCGTGGGGCAGCGCACGCACGCGTACGCGGTGTTCGGGAACATCGAGATCGACCTCAGCGAGGCGATCTTCGAGCACCGGCAGATCTACATCAAGGCGGTCTCCGTGTTCGGCAACGTGGAGATCCGCGTCCCCGAGAACGTGACCCTCCACGGCAGCGGCGGCGGCGTCCTCGGCAACTTCGAGGTGGACACGCTGGACGCGACGGACCCCGACGCGCCCGTCGTGCACGTCGACGGCGTCGCCGTCCTCGGCAACATCGAGGCGAAGCCCAAGCGCGGCAAGATCATCAAGGATCTGCACAAGTACGTCGGCCGCAGCGTCGCCAAGCAGCTGCGCAAGCACCTCGACTGACTCAGCGGCTACGGGCTACAGGGGGGTGACGGGGGCGACGGCCCTAACTCCCGTACGCGCGCGGGAACTTCCGCGCGGCGGAACTCGATGCAACTCAGTGCATAGGCGCCGACACAGCGGGTAGAGCTTGCTGCATCGTCTCCCGCTCGCGCAAGCCGTCGTAAGCCGTCGTCAGGAGTAGACCGTGCTGCATCCGCCGCGCCAGTCCCTGCAGGTAGCCGCCGTTCCGCGCCAGCGGGTGCCAGTCAGGGACCGGGACCAGGACGAGCCCTGGCACACGGAGGCCGTGTGCCGGCGCGACGAGGCGGGCCTGTTCTTCGCACCCTCCAAGGAGCCCACCGCGGCCCGCCTGTCCCGCGAGGACGCCGCCAAGCGGGTCTGCGCCCGCTGCCCCGTGATGGTCGAGTGCCGCGAGCACGCCCTGCTCCAGCCGGAGCCGTACGGGGTGTGGGGCGGCCTCACCGCGGCGGAGCGCCGGGTCGTGCTCGCCCGGCGCAGGCGCCGCGAGGTCGAGCTGAAGAACGCGGGGCGGACTGTCGCGGCCGCCGGCTAGCGCGGCCGGACCCTCGTACCCGCACACGCACAGACGCCGGAGGGCGCCCCGTACAGCACGGGGCGCCCTCCGGCGTCGGTCAGTCTGTCCGTCTGCCTGCTGTCGGCTGCTGGGCGCGGTTACTTGGCGCGGTCGAAGTCGATCGCGCTGTACGCGCGCAGCTTGCGCAGCCGGTGCGTGGAGTCGATCTGGCGGATCGTGCCCGACTTCGAACGCATCACGAGCGAGGAGGTCGTGGCCGTCTCCGAGCCGTAGCGCACGCCGCGCAGCAGCTCGCCGTCGGTGATGCCGGTCGCGACGAAGAACACGTTCTCGCCCGAGACCAGGTCGTTCGTCGACAGGACGCGGTCCAGGTCGTGCCCGGCGTCCAGCGCCTTCTGCCGCTCCGCGTCGTCCTTGGGCCACAGCTTGCCCTGGATGACACCGCCCAGGCACTTGATCGCGCACGCCGAGATGATGCCCTCGGGGGTGCCGCCGACGCCGAGCAGCATGTCGACACCGGTGTCCTCGCGCACGGCGAGGATCGAGCCGGCGACGTCGCCGTCCGAGATCAGCTTGATGCGGGCGCCGGTCTCCCGGATCTCCTTGATGATGCCCTCGTGGCGCGGCCGGTCGAGGATGACGACCGTGACGTCCTCGGGGGCCTTGTTCTTCGCCTTGGCGACCCGGCGGATGTTCACCGACGCCGGGGCGTTGATGTCCACGTAGTCGGCGGCCTCGGGGCCGGTCACCAGCTTGTCCATGTAGAACACGGCCGACGGGTCGAACATGGTGCCGCGGTCGGCGGCGGCCAGCACGGCGATCGCGTTCGGCATGCCCTTCGCGCACAGCGTCGTGCCGTCGATCGGGTCCACGGCGATGTCGCACTCGGCGCCGGTGCCGTCGCCGACCCGCTCGCCGTTGAACAGCATCGGGGCCTCGTCCTTCTCGCCCTCACCGATGACGACGACGCCGTTCATCGACACGGTCGAGACGAGGGTCCGCATGGCGCGCACGGCCGCGCCGTCCGCCCCGTTCTTGTCACCACGGCCCACCCACCGGCCGGCGGCCATGGCCGCGGCCTCGGTGACCCGGACGAGCTCCAGGGCGAGGTTGCGGTCGGGGGCCTCGGAGGGGACCTCGAGTTCGGACGGAAGCTGGTGATGCTCGGTCATCGAGACGCACCTTTCTGTTCCGGCGTTTTTGGCGTTCACCGGGATACGACGACGGCCGGATGAGGGTTGATGGCCCCGACTCTATCGCCAGTCCGACAATCTGAGCAGACCGCCCCACGGATGAGCGGATCCGTTCATGTCAGAATGCGCCGTTCCGCACCCCCTGCCGGACCTCCTGACAGAGATCGTTCGGCGACCTGCGACGATGGGGCACGTGGCAGGAAGAAATGGCAAGAAGACGGTCGGCAGCCTGGTCCTCTCGCTCGGCGTCTGCGTCGTCGCGGCCGGCACCGCCTATGTGTTCATCCCGCACGACGACTCCAAGGAGCCGCCGGTCAAGCGCGTGGACTACCAGGTGGAGCTGCTGACGGCACGCCGTGCGGCCTCGTACCCGGTCGCCGCGCCCACCGGCCTCACCAAGGAGTGGAAGGCCACCTCGGTGCGCTACGACGGCGCGGCCAACGAGGCCTGGCATCTCGGCTTCCTCGACCCGAAGGGCCAGTACGTGGCCGTCGAGCAGTCGACCGACAAGCCGTCCCGGTTCATCGACGACGCCAGCCAGGGCGCCGAGGAGACCTCGCGCACCCAGCGGATCGGCGACGAGACCTGGCAGCGCTACAAGGGCGCGAAGTACGACGCCCTCGTCCTGAAGGGCAAGGGATCGACCACGGTCGTCACCGGCACCGCCGGCTTCGGTCAGCTGACGAAGATGGCCGAATCGCTGGAGCTGAAGCAGGACAAGAGCGCCTGACGCTCTGCCGCTTCTCCGCGGCTTCTCTGCTGCGCGTACGCGCGAAGGCGCCCCCGGAGTGATCCGGGGGCGCCTTCGTCGTTGCTGCCGGCGTTCAGCCGTGGGTCAGGCTCAGACCGTGGTGACGACCTGGTCGAACTCGAGACGCGGGGAGCGCGGGAACCAGGCGTCCTCGCCCGGCTTGCCGATGTTGACGACCATCAGCGGGGTGTGGTCGTCGTCCAGGAACTCCTTCTGGACGCCGGCGAAGTCCAGGCCGGTCATCGGGCCCGCGGCCAGGCCGGCGGCGCGCACGCCGATGATGAAGTACGCGGCCTGCAGCGCGGCGTTCAGCGTGGCGGAACCCTCGCGGACCGGGCGCTCCGAGAAGAAGGCGTCCTTGGCGGCGGGGAAGTGCGGGAAGAGCTGCGGCAGCTCCTCGTGGAACTCGTTGTCCGCGGAGAGGATCGCGACCAGCGGGGCGGCGGCGGTCTTCGGCTGGTTGCCCTCGGCCATGTGCTGCACCAGGCGCTCGCGGGCCTCGGGGGAGCGGACCAGCGTGACGCGCAGCGGCGACTGGTTGAACGCGGTCGGGCCGTACTTGACGAGGTCGTAGATCGCCTGGACCTGCTCGTCGGTCACCGGCTCGTCGGTGAACGTGTTCGCGGTGCGGGCCTCGCGGAAGAGGAGGTCCTGGGCGGCGGCGTCAAGAACGAGAGACATGATCAACCTTCTGGTGCGACGAGGGTGGTTGTGGTGATCCGCTTCCGGATCACCCGCTGCACACCACAGTACGACCATGAGGTTCAACTTTCAACAAAACTGGGTGTGGCGCTGTTCACACCCCTGCGCCGCAGGTCACAGCCGTTGCGGTCACTCCTCCGGCTGGTCCGAGACCTCCTCGGCCGCCTCCTCCTCGGCGAGCGCCGCGTCGAGCCGGGCCCGCGCCCCGTCCAGCCACCGCCGGCACACCTTCGCCAGCTCCTCGCCCCGCTCCCACAGCGCGAGCGACTCCTCCAGGGACGTGCCGCCGGCCTCCAGGCGCCGTACGACCTCGATCAGTTCGTCCCGCGCCTGCTCGTAGCCGAGCGCCTCGTCGGCCGCCTTCGTCGTCATGCTGATGTCCGTCCTCACGCTTCGTTCTCGATGGGGTCGTCGTCGTGCCCGGGGCCCGGTCCCGTGTGCTCGGTGACGCGTACGGTGAACTCGCCCTCGGCCACCCGGGCCCGCAGCTCGGCGCCGGGCGCCGCCTCCGCCGGGGCCCGCACCACGTGCCCGTCCGGCCGCTGCAGCACCGCGTACCCGCGCTTCAGCGTCGCCGCGGGGGAGAGCGCGACCACGCGCGCGTGCGTGTGCGTCAGCTCGGACTCCGCCCGGTCGAGCAGATGGCCGAGCGTACGGCGGGCCCGCTGGGTCAGCGCCGCGACCTGCTCCTCCCGCTCGTCGACCATCCGGTGCGGATCCTCTATCGAAGGCCGGGCCAGCGCGGCGGCGAGCCCCCGCTCCTCCCGGTCCAGATACGCCTCCACGCTGCGCCGCGCCCGGTCCCGCAGCCAGCGCACCCGCTCGTACTCCTCGCCCACGTCCGGCACGACCTTCTTCGCCGCGTCCGTCGGCGTCGACGCGCGCAGGTCCGCGACGAGGTCCAGCAGCGGGCTGTCCGGCTCGTGGCCGATCGCCGACACCACCGGCGTACGGCAGTCCGCCACCGCCCGCACCAGCTGCTCGTCCGAGAACGGCAGCAGATCCTCCACGCTGCCGCCGCCGCGCGCCACGACGATCACGTCCACGGCGTCCATGGCGTCCAGCTCCTTGACCGCCTGCACGACCTGCGGCACCGCGTGCACGCCCTGCACCGGCACGTTGCGCACCTCGAAGCGGACGGCGGGCCAGCGGTGCCGCGCGTTCTCCAGCACGTCGCGCTCCGCCGCCGAGGCGCGGCCGCACACCAGGCCGATCAGCTGCGGCAGGAACGGCAGCGGCCTCTTGCGGTCCGCCGCGAACAGGCCCTCCGCGGCCAGCGACTTCTTCAGCTGCTCCAGACGGGCCAGGAGCTCGCCCACGCCGACCGGGCGGATCTCCGCCGCGCGCAGCGACAGCTGACCGCGCGGCGCGTACCACTCCGGCTTCGCGTGCAGGACGACCCGCGAGCCCTCCCGGACCACGTCCGCGACGGCGTCGAACACCTGGCGGTAGCAGGTCACGGACACGGAGATGTCGTGCGACGGGTCGCGCAGCGTCAGGAACACGACGCCGGCGCCGGGTCTGCGGGACAACTGGGTGATCTGGCCCTCCACCCAGATCGCGCCGAGCCGGTCGATCCACCCGCCGATGAGCCGGGAGACCTGGCCCACGGGGAGCGGGGCGTCGGGGGACGTGTGGGCAGCCATGCGCCGAGCGTAATCGCCTCCGCTGACAACGGGGGCACGCGCGGGCCCCGGCCCACTCATCGCCGTAGCTCCGCCGGTCTCGTCGCCGAGTGCGGCCCGGCGGGGGCTGGTCGCGCAGTTCCCCGCGCCCCTGAAGCGTGCGCTGCGCGCAGCTTCCCCACCTGTGGGGCACCGCGGCGATCGACCAAATCAAGCCCCTCCGGCGATTGAGGAGCGGGGGCTGGGGCGGAGCCCCGGGGGGTGCGCATGGGTTCGGGCCCGCTTCGGCGCCGTAGCTCCGCCGGTCTCGTCGCCGAGTGCTGCCCGGCGGGGGCTGGTCGCGCAGTTCCCCGCGCCCCTGAAGGCATGCGCTGCGCGCAGCCTTCCCGGCGCCCGCCTCGGCGGCGGTCGTGGCTTCTCGCGCCCGCGCGGCGGAGCCGCAGATCGGTACAGCCCCGCGCCCCTGAAGCGTGCGCTGCGCGCAGCTTCGCAAATCAAGCCCCTCCGGCGATTGAGGAGCGGGGGCTGGGGCGGAGCCCCGGGGGGTGGGTTGGGTGCCGGGGCGCAGTGGGGGCGGCCTCAGTTTTGGTCCGGTTCCATGATGCCGCGGCGGGACTGGACGCCGAGTACGACAAGGCCCACCGCCAACCAGATCGCTCCGACCACCTGCGCCGTGCCGGACGCCTCCACGATGACCGCCACCGTGATCGCCGCCCCGATCGCCGGGATCAGCAGATGCCGCCACCAGCTGACCCCGTCCCCCCGGTGCCGTACGACGAAGTAGCCCACCACGCTCGCGTGCAGCAGCGTGAAAGCGGTCAGGGCGCCGATGTCGACCACCGAGACCAAGTGGTCGAGGCCGTCGTCGCGCCGGGCCGCCCACCCCGCCGCCGCCAGCGTGATCACCGCCGCCACCAGGATCGCGAACCGCGGCACCCCCGACTCCGTCCGGGAGAGGAACCGCGGTAGCCGCCGGTCCCGCGCCATCGCGAACAACAGCCGCCCCGCCGCCGCCTGCCCCGCCAGCGCCGCGAACGCCGCCCCGATCGCCTTGCTCACCGCCACCAGATCGTGCAGCCAGCCCCCCACCGACGCGTCGACCGCGTCGTAGAACGCCGACCCCTGCTTCGCCGGCTCCGCCGCGAGCTGCGACGACGTCGTGGGTTCGAGCAGCGCCACCAGGTACGTCTGCGCCACGAACAGCACACCCGTGAACGCCAGACAGAACAGCACCGCCCGCGCCACCTTCGCCGAGCCCCCGGTCACCTCCTCCGCGAACGTCGCGATCGCGTCGAAGCCCAGATAGGACAGGACCGCCACCGACACCGCCCCGATCACCGCCGACAGCGCGAACGCCCCCTGCGACCCGTCACCCGTCAGCGGCGACAGCCAGTCCCGTTGCGTCCCGTCCCGCGCGAGCACCACGATCGCCGACACCATGAACACCAGCAGCACCACGATCTCCATGGCGAGCACCAGGAACCCGACCCGCGCCGCCGCCCGCACCCCCCACAGATTCAGCAGCGTCGTGATCACCACCGCGAGCGCCGTCCACACCCACCGCGACACCGACGGCACCAGCGCGTTCATCGCGATCCCCGAGAACAGGTACGCCACCGCCGGGATCAGCACGTAGTCGAGCATCGCCATCCACCCCGCGACGAACCCGGGCCCCCGCCCGAGCCCCACGCGCGCGTAGGCGAACACCGAGCCCGCCTGCGGCACCACCCGCACCATCTGCGCGTAACTGAACGCCGTGAACGCCATCGCGACCGTCGCCACCACGTACACCAGCGCCACCGCGCCGTGCGACTTCGCGTCCAGGGTGCCGAAGACGCCGACCGGCGCCATCGGGGCGATGAACAGCAGCCCGTACACGACGAGATCCCGGAAGCCGAGATCGCGGCGCAGCCTGCCGTCCGGTACGTCGGGGGCCTCGGGGACGCCGGGCCCTGCTGATGCGGACATCGTGCCTCCGTGGATCGAACGCCGACGAAACCGGGATGAAGCGCGCCGAACGCGCATCACGCCGACACCAGTCTTCCCCAGACGGGCGATCTCTGGCCTGCTGGGCTCGGCCTTACGATGGGGGACATGACTGCTACGACTGGCCCCCGCCGCGTCCTGCTCGCCGCCCCCCGGGGCTACTGCGCCGGTGTGGACCGTGCCGTGATCGCCGTCGAGAAGGCCCTGGAGCAGTACGGGGCCCCGATCTACGTCCGCCACGAGATCGTGCACAACAAGTACGTGGTGCAGACGCTGGAGCGGAAGGGCGCCATCTTCGTCGAGCAGACGGACGAGGTCCCCGAGGGCGCCATCGTCATGTTCTCCGCGCACGGCGTCGCCCCGACCGTCCACGAAGAGGCCGCCCGCGGCAAGCTCGTCACCATCGACGCGACCTGCCCGCTCGTCACCAAGGTCCACAAGGAAGCGATCCGCTACGCCGACGAGGACTTCGACATCCTCCTCATCGGCCACGAGGGTCACGAGGAGGTCATCGGCACCTCGGGCGAGGCCCCTGACCACATCACCCTCGTGGACGGCCCCGCCGACGTCGAGAAGGTCGAGGTCCGCGACCCGAACAAGGTCGTCTGGCTCTCCCAGACCACGCTCTCCGTCGACGAGACGATGGAGACCGTCGACGCCCTGAAGACCAAGTTCCCCGGCCTCGTCTCGCCCCCGAGCGACGACATCTGCTACGCCACGCAGAACCGCCAGCTCGCCGTGAAGCAGATGGGCGCGGACTCCGAGCTGGTCATCGTCGTCGGCTCGCGCAACTCCTCGAACTCGGTGCGGCTCGTCGAGGTCGCCAAGCTGGCCGGCGCGCAGGAGGCGTACCTGGTCGACTTCGCGAGCGAGATCGACGAGGCCTGGCTGGAGGGCGTCACCACGGTCGGCGTCACCTCCGGCGCCTCCGTGCCCGACGTGCTCGTCGAAGAGGTCCTGGAGTGGCTCTCCCAGCGCGGCTACGCGGACGTGGAGATCGTCAAGGCGGCCGAGGAGTCCATCACCTTCTCGCTGCCCAAGGAGCTCCGCCGCGACCTGCGCGCCGAGGCCGCCGCCCTCGTCGAAGGCGCCTCCGCCGAGAAGTGACCTCGCGCGACGCGTCGTAGCGTGGTCCCATGCATCCCATGCAGATCTTCGGCGTGGACATCGGCGGATCGGGCATCAAGGGCGCACCGGTCGACCTGGAGCAGGGCGAACTCGCGACGGAACGGTTCAAGGTGCTGACCCCGCACCCGGCCACGCCCGACGGCGTGGCCGACGGGGTCCGGCAGGTCGTCGAGCACTTCGACGGCCCCTGCGACCGGGTCGGCATCACCTTCCCCGGCGTCGTCACCGGCGGCGCCACCGTCCGTACGGCGGCCAACGTCGACAAGAGCTGGATCGACGTCGACGCCCGCGCCCTGCTCAGCGACAAGCTCGGCGGCCTCCCCGTCACGATCCTGAACGACGCGGACGCGGCGGGCGTCGCCGAGATGCAGTTCGGCGCGGGCCGTGGCCGCAAGGGCACCGTCCTGCTGCTCACCTTCGGCACCGGCATCGGCAGCGCCCTGTTCGTCGACGGCGTCCTCGTCCCGAACACCGAGCTCGGCCACCTGGAGCTGAACGGCCACGACGCCGAGAAGCACGCCTCCACCAAGGCCAAGGAGGATCACGACCTGAGCTGGGAGCACTGGGCCAGGCGCGTCCAGAAGTACCTGGCGCACGTCGAGATGCTGTTCTCGCCCGAGCTGTTCATCATCGGCGGCGGCGTCAGCCGCAAGGCCCACAAGTTCCTGCCGCTGATCGAGGGCATCAAGGCCGAGATCGTCCCGGCGGAGCTGCAGAACAACGCGGGGATCGTGGGCGCGGCCATGACCGCGTCCCGGGCCTGAGACCGGCCGGGCTCAGGCGGTGCGGCGCCGGGGCTTGGGCGCCTGCGCCTGCCCCGGCTGGGAGGGGCGCCGCCCGGCGGCGGCCGCCCGGCGCTGCGCCTCCCGGTGTGCGTTCAGCCGCGCCCGGCGCACCAGCACGACGACCCCGGCGACGAGCGTGCCCGCGTAGAGCCATCCGGCGTTCAGCGCGAGCGTCGTCACGACGCCCATCACCTGCGCCCCGAACCCGTGCCCGCCCTGCGCGATCGGCACGACCCCGACGGCGAACGCGATCGGCGCGGCGATGGGCCCCGCCACCAGGTCCGCCTTCCGGACCCAGCCCGCGGTCAGCCCGCTGACCAGCAGGAACGTCACGCCATACAACGCCTTCGAGCTGCCGAACAGCAGCGAGTCCAGGAGCCCGAGCGCCAGCATCGAGCCCACACAGAACAGACCGCTGCCCAGGCCGGTGAGCCGAGGGTTCGGGAACCGGCGCAGGGCCAGGAGCACCGGCGGCACCGGCCTGGTGCGGCCCGCCCCCGCCCGGTAGACGGTGGCCGACTCCGGAGCGGGACCGGCCGGATCGGCCGGCCGGCCGGGACCGGCGGGCCGCGCGCCACCGCGTCCGGCCCGCGCCTGCGGCGGCAGCGGGGTCGTCCGGCGGGGCCGGGATTGCGGGGTACGCGTCCTGGGTTGCTCCACAGGCCCAACATAGGTCGGCTTATGTGCGGAATACGCCATAGGACACGCGCTTTGGCCGACCTTGACCGTCAGTGGTCGCCTGTTCGACGCATCACCGGGCGGTGCGCCGCCAGGCCGTAGACTGGTGGATCGCCCAGCCAAAACATCCAAGGCCATCAGCGCCCACCACGTACGGGAAGTCGCAACGTGTCGCTCACGATCGGAATCGTCGGTCTGCCGAATGTCGGCAAGTCGACCCTGTTCAACGCCCTGACCAAGAACGACGTGCTCGCGGCCAACTACCCGTTCGCCACGATCGAGCCGAACGTCGGCGTGGTCGGCGTCCCGGACGTCCGCCTGACCCAGCTGGCGGAGATCTTCGGCTCCCAGAAGATCCTCCCGGCCACGGTCGACTTCGTCGACATCGCCGGCATCGTGCGCGGCGCCTCCGAGGGTGAGGGCCTGGGCAACAAGTTCCTGGCGAACATCCGCGAGTCGGACGCCATCTGCCAGGTCATCCGCGCCTTCAAGGACGAGAACGTCGTGCACGTCGACGGCAAGGTCTCGCCCAAGGACGACATCGAGACGATCAACACGGAGCTGATCCTCGCGGACCTCCAGACGATCGAGAAGGTCCTTCCGCGCCTCCAGAAGGAGTCGCGCATCAAGAAGGACGTCGTCCCGAAGGTCGCGGCCGTCGAGGCGGCCAAGGAGATCCTGGAGAAGGGCGACACCCTCTTCTCCGCCGGCATCGTCCAGGGCTCGGGCAAGGAGGAGCTCCTGCACGACCTCCACCTCCTCACCACCAAGCCCTTCCTCTACGTCTTCAACGTCGACGAGGACGAGCTGACCGACGACGCCTTCAAGGACGAGCAGCGCGCGCTGGTCGCCCCGGCCGAGGCGATCTTCCTGAACGCCAAGCTGGAGCAGGACCTCGCCGAGCTCGACGAGGAGGACGCCATGGAGCTCCTCCAGTCCGTAGGCGCCGAGGAGCCCGGCCTCGCCACCCTCGCCCGCGTCGGCTTCGACACCCTCGGCCTCCAGACCTACCTGACGGCCGGCCCCAAGGAATCCCGCGCCTGGACCATCAAGAAGGGCGCCACGGCCCCCGAGGCGGCCGGCGTCATCCACACGGACTTCCAGAAGGGCTTCATCAAGGCCGAGGTCATCTCCTTCGCCGACCTGGTCGAGACCGGCTCGGTCGCCGAGGCCCGCGCGGCCGGCAAGGCCCGCATGGAGGGCAAGGAGTATGTGATGCAGGACGGCGACGTGGTGGAGTTCCGCTTCAACGTCTGATCAGCGGTCGTCACCGTACGCACTCACACCGGGCCCGGCTCCTCTTCGGAGCCGGGTCCGGTGCGTTCCGGGGGCGCGGCGGGGGCCTGGCGCAGGTCCGCGAGGAGGCCGTCCAGTGCGCCGGTCAGGGCGGTGGTGTTCTCCCGGTCGAACCACGTGGTGCGGATGCGTTCGTTGTTGCCCTTCGGGGTCTCGTGGTCGGCGGCGAGGTCCCGCAGGGAACGGGTCTCGTCGCCCAGGGTGCGGCCCACGTTCCGGAAGAGGCCCCGGACGTAGCGCTCCGCGTCGTCGGCGGGGATGCCGTGTCCGGTGGCCCAGGAGGCGATCGCCGTGAGGTACGCGTAGTGGGCGGTCAGCGTCCCGGTCAGCGCGGAGAAGACGTCGAAGGCCGCCTCGTCCGCGACCGGCAGCGCGCCGCCGAGCTGCTCGAAGAGGGCGTCGACGGCCGGGTGCGCGGGGTACGTCACGGTGACGGCGCGCCGTTCCCGTACGGCCGGCAGCGGGATGGCGCGCACCAGCGGGGCGTCGGTGGCGAGCAGGGCGCGCAGCTCGTCGTTCGGGACCCCGGCCATCACGTTGACGACCACCTTCGTGGCGTCCACCCGCAGGCCCGCCAGCGCCTCGTGCCGGTCCTGGCGGCGTACGGCGATCATCACCGACTCGGCGCTGTCCACGACCTGTTGGTTGTCGGCGCAGACGTGGACGTCCTCGTACCGGTCGGCGAGCGCGGCGGCGGTGCGGGCGCCCCGCGGTGAGAGGAACACCGCCGGCGCCGGTCCGCCCCCGCCGCACAGCCCCTCCACGAGGGCCCGGCCGATCTCGCCCACGCCGATGATCCCGATGCGTCGAGCCGTCACAGTGGTGGTCTCCCTGTCGTCTCAGGTGTCTTCGTCCGGCCGTCGTAGAACGCGCACCGCAGGCCCATGAGGCGCCCCTGTTCCTCCGGGGTGTACGCGGGATGGTCGCGCAGGTGTGCCAGGGCGTCGACCCACTGTTTCCAGAGGCCGCCGTCCGGCTTCGTGAAGCGGGTGGCGTGGTGCGTGCCGAGGAGGGTGTCGAGGTGGACCAGGGCGCCGAGGGCCGCCGGCTGGTCGTAGCGGAGGTCGGTGCGGGGGAGGTAGCGGTCCAGGTACGCGGTGAGGATCTCGGCGTCGGCGGCCGTGCCGAAGCGGGCCAGGGCGAAGCAGTAGGCGCTGCCGGAGAAGCAGAAGTCGCTGGCCAGGAGGAGCTCGCCGAGCTGCTCGCGGAACGATGTCCGGCGGCCGACCCCGATCAGGCAGGCCGCCGTGACCCGTGAGCGCCACTCGAATCCGAGCAGTGCCGCCAGCTCGGCGTCGGTCACCGCGGCGGCGTCCTCGGCCATCCGCCGCGCGAACACCTCGGCGTGCGACCACTCGGGCCACAGGATCCGCCCGCTCCTCAGATCGAAGTACCTGGCCCGCCCCGTGTCTTTCGGCGTCACGTAGCGCTCGATGACATGGCCGAAGCCGATCTCGCGAGGGTGCTGAGCCGGCATGGGGCACCTCTCCGGATGCGGGGGCAGGGGCGGGGGCGGCGGACCCGCGCATTCTCGCCGAACCGCCGCCCCCGGTGCCAGGTATTTCGTGGGCTACGCCTCAGGCGCCGGCTCCGGCTTCGACGGGACCGTCAGGAGGGCCAGGAGGGCTATGACCGCCGCGGCGGCGAAGGCGTAGAAGCCCCAGGGGTAGGCGATGCCCGCGGTGAGGAGGGCGCCGCCGAGGAACGGGCCCGCGATCGCGCCGAAGCGGCCCACTCCGGCGGACATGCCGAGGGCCGTGCCGCGGATGCGGGCCGGGTAGAGCTGGCTCACGAACGCGTAGACCAGGACCTGCGCGCTGAACACGAAGACTCCGGCGGCCAGGACCGCGCCGTAGACCAGCACGGTGTTCTCCATCCGGATGGAGAGGAGCGCCAGCATCAGCGCGGCGACGCCGAACCACGCCAGGACGGTCGGCTTCGTGCCCCGGGCGTCCGAGATCCGGCCGGCGAGCACGAGGCCGATCACCGCGCCCACGTTCAGGGTGAGGAGCAGGCCGAGTCCGGCGTCGAGGGAGTAGCCGGCCGCGCCCATGATGGTCGGCAGCCACGTGTTCAGGCCGTAGACGAGGAGCAGGCCGCAGAACGAGGCCGCCCACAGGCCCAGGCTGACCCACAGCAGGCGGCCCCGGACGACCTCGGAGGGGCGGACCCGCTCCGCCGCGACGGTTTCCGTGTACGTCCGCGACTCCGGCAGCTTCGCCCACATCACCGGCACCGTCAGCAGCCCGGCGATGCCGCCGATCACGAACATCGAACGCCAGCCCAGATGCGGTATCAGATAGAGAGCCAGCAGCGCGGTGAGCACGGCGCCCGCGTGATAGCCCGTCATCATCCGCGTCATCGCGGTGCCCGAGCGGCCCGCGGGGGCGTGCTCGCTCATGAAGGCAAGGGCCGTCGGCAGACAGGCGCCCAGGCCGAGGCCCGCGAGGAAGCGCAGGGCGATGAAGAGCGTCGAGTTCGGCGCGGCGGCCATCGCCAGGGTCAGTACGGAGAACAGGGCGATGCTGCCGACCAGCGTCGTACGGCGGCCGAAGCGGTCGGCCAGCGGGCCTACGGCCACGGCGCCGATGCCGACCCCGACCAGGCCGATCGTGGCGGCCGAGGTCGCCGACGCCTCGGTGAACCCGAGCGCGTGGGTGCGGACCAGGGTCGGGATGACCGCGCCGAGCACGACGAGGTCGTAGCCCTCCAGGGCGACGGCCAGCCAGCAGAGCAGGACCGGCCAGAGGCTTCGGGCGTCGGCCGTGGGGACGGTTGACGATGAGGACCGCGATGGGGATGACGAGGATGACGAGGTCACGGGAGCGGGCACAGGGGTCTCCAGCAGTTGAGCGGACTGTGGGACTGGGGAGGGGAGGGGAGAGGCGGTGGGTGTGAGGGGGCGTCAGGTGTCAGGCGGCTGCGGTGAGTTCCGTGAGGTGATCGGCCAGCCGCGCGGGATCCGCGAGGAACGGGGAGTGGCCCGTCGGCATGCGCAGGACCGTCGACGCGGACGCCGACATCGCCTCCTGCGCGAAGGGCGGGATGGCGGCGTCCCGTTCGCACAGGACGTACCCGCTGGGGATCGTGGTCCAGCCCGCCCCCGTCAGCGGCTGCTCGAAGGAGTCCAGGGACTGGAGGCCCAGGTGGGCCGTCGTGTCCGACGTGACGTCGGCCGGGCAGTCCTCGAAGAAGACGGCGACCGGGTCCTTCACGTCGACGGTGCGGGTCTCGTGGTCGATCACCCACCACGGGGGCGGGGTGCCGCCGACGGCCTGGAGCACGGACACGCCCTCGGGGAGCATGAACGCGGCCACGTAGATCAGCCGGTCCACGTTCTCCAGCCGCGCGGACGCCTCCGTGATCACCATCCCGCCGTACGAGTGGCCGACCAGCGTGACCGGGCCGTCGATCGCGCCGACCGCCTCCCGGACCACCGCCGCGTCCGCGCGCAGGTCGCCGAGAGCCTGGCCGGGGGCGCCGCTGCTGGGGAGGTCGACCGTGTGGACGGTGAAGCCCCGCTCGGTGAGGTGGGGGATGAGCAGGTCCCAGTCCCGGGCGCCGTGCCAGGCGCCGTGGACCAGCATCAGGTGTCGAGTCATGGACCGATTTAAGGCCTGCGTGTGCTGTGACCGGCACCACAGCTTCCGTCCAGCGGAAGGCCGCGCCGACTTTCTTCCGAGGGGCTGATCAGAGGCGCCGGCCGATCGACTGCGCGGCGACCCGCAGCGCCCCGTACAGCCGCTGCTCGCTCCCCTTGAGCGAGGCCACCACCACCCCGAGCGCCGCGACCACCTCCTCGTCGCGCCGGATCGGCACCGCGAGGGAGCAGGCCCCGAGGCTCATCTCCTCGTTCGTGACGGCGTAGCCCCGGTCGAGGACCTGGCGCAGCTGACGGCGCAGCACCCCCGGCTGGACGATCGTGTGGCGGGTGATCGGGGCGAGTCGGCTCAGCACCGTGTTCTGGACCTCGGCCGGCGCGTACGCGAGGAGGACCTTGCCCACCCCCGTGGCGTACAGCGGCAGATGGGAGCCGACCTTGCTCACGACCGGCACCGACCGGTTCCCGCGCAGCCGGTCGAGGTAGACCACGTCCGTGCCCTCGCGGACCGCCAGATGCACCGTCGCCAGGGTCGCCCCGTACAGGTCGTGCAGAAACGGCTCGGCGACCTGGCGCAGCCCCGTCTCCGCCGACGAGAGATGGCCGATGTCCCACATGCGGCGGCCGATGACGTACTCGCCGGAGGACCGTCGCTCCAGCGCGCCCCACTGGACGAGCTCGGCCACCAGACGGTGCGTCGTGGCCAGCGGCAGGTCCGCGCGGGCCGCGAGGTCGCTGAGCGACAGCGACCGGTGCTTCTCGTCGAAAGCGCCCAGGATCGACAGCGCGCGGCCCGTCACGCTGGCGCCCGGCTGCCGGCTGTTCCCTGCCATGCCTCGACCTGCCTCGTCGTGTCCTGCCCCGACGTGCCTTGCCCCGTCGTGCCCTGCCCGTCCCGCCTCGGCCCGTACCGCCTCGGCCCGTCCTGCCTCTCATCATCCATCGTTTTCACTCAGTGAAAAGGCATCGTCGCGGCCGCACCGCCCCGTGCCTAGCGTGAGCGGTGTGACGACGACCACCAGCACCGCAGCTCCCGAGCCGGTTCCGCAGGAGCGGATCACGGCGGAGATCGCCGCGTCCCACGCCGCGACCGCCCCCGGATCCGCGCAGCCGCGGCTCGACTTCGCGCCGTACCGCAGCTCGCTGCTCCGCCATCCCACCAAGGACCCGCGCCACGTCGACCCCGAGGGCATCGAGCTCGTGGCCCCGGTCTTCGGGCACTCCGACGTCAACGCCGTCGAGGCCGACCTCACCATCCAGCACGGCGGCGAACCGATCGGCGAACGCATGCTGCTCACCGGCCGGGTCCTCGACGGCGACGGCCGCCCCGTGCGCCGCCAGCTCGTCGAGATCTGGCAGGCCAACGCCGCCGGGCGCTACATCCACAAGGCCGACCAGCACCCCGCGCCGATCGACCCGAACTTCACCGGCGTCGGCCGCTGCCTCACCGACGACGACGGGAACTACCGCTTCACCACGATCAAGCCGGGCCCGTACCCGTGGCGCAACCACCACAACGCGTGGCGCCCGGCCCACATCCACTTCTCGCTGTTCGGCACGGAGTTCACCCAGCGGCTCGTCACCCAGATGTACTTCCCGGGCGACCCGCTGTTCGCGCTCGACCCGATCTACCAGTCGGTCACCGACCCGGCCGCGCGCGAGCGGATGGTCGCCGCGTACGACCACGACCTGACCACCCACGAGTGGGCCACCGGTTACCGCTGGGACATCGTGCTGACCGGCACCCACGCGACCCTCCTGGAGCGTGACGACCATGAGTGAGGCCCTCGCTCCCACCCCCGGCCAGACCGTCGGACCCTTCTTCCACTACGCCCTCCCGTACGAGGGGGGCAGCGCCCTCGTCCCGCCGGGCTCGGCCGGGGCGATCCGGCTGCACGGCACCGTGTACGACGGCGACGGCACCCCCGTCCCCGACGCGCTGATCGAGATCCGGCAGGCCGACGCCCAGGGCCGCACGCCCCGCGCCGAAGGCTCGCTGCACCGCGACGGCCGCTTCACCGGCTGGGGCCGCGCGGCCACCGACCCCGGCGGCCGGTACGCGTTCACCACCGTCGAACCCGCGAGGACCGGCGGCGGCGCCGTCTTCTTCGCCGTCACCGTCTTCGCGCGCGGCCTCCTCGACCGGCTCTTCACCCGCGCCTACCTGCCCGGCGAGAGCGACGCGTTCCTCGCGGGCCTTCCCGAGGCCGACCGGTCCACCCTCCAGGCCGTACGCGACGAGGACGGCCACCTCCGCTTCGACATCCACCTGCAGGGCGCCCGCGAGACCGTCTTCCTGCACTACCCGCGGCACGCGGCATGAGCGCCCTGCTCCGCCCCGGAGCGCACCGCGCGGCCGGGGTCGCCGACGACCCGGCCGTGGTCGCCGCGCTGCTGCGCGTCGAGGCGGCCTGGGCCCGGGCGCTCGTCGCCGCCGGGACCGCCACGGACGCCGAGGCGGCGCGGGTCGCGCAGGCCGCGGCCGGCCTCGCCCCCGACCTCACCGCCCTGGCCGCCGACGCCGAGGCGGCCGGCAACCCCGTCGTCCCCCTCGTCCAGCAGCTCCGCGCCGCCGCCGGCGACGCCGCGGGCGCCGTCCACCGCGGCCTCACCAGCCAGGACGTCCTCGACACCGCGCTGATGCTGCTGGCCCGCGACGCGGTCGCCCGGCTCCGCGCCGACCTCGTCGCCACCGGCGACCGGCTCGCCGCCCTCGCCCGCACGCACCGCGACGACGTCGCCGTCGCCCGGACCCTCACCCAGTGGGCGGTCCCGACCACCTTCGGACTGCGCGCCGCCCAATGGCTCGCCGGGGTCGCCGACGCGCTCACCCGCCTCGACGCGCTCCGGTTCCCCGTCCAGTACGGCGGCGCCGCGGGCACCCGCGCGCTGCTCACCCACCTCGCCGGCCCGGGAGCCGCCGCCGCTCCCGCCGCGTTCGCCGAGGCGCTCGGCCTCGCCCCCGCCGGCCTGCCGTGGCACACCCGGCGCACCCCGGTCACCGCGATCGGCGACGCGCTGACCACCGTCACCGACGCGCTCGGGGTGCTCGCCGCCGACGTCCTGCTGCTCGGGCGGCCCGAGACCGCCGAGGTCCGCGAGACGGGCGCCCCCGGACGCGGCGGCTCCTCGACGATGCCGCACAAGCAGAACCCGGTCCTCTCCGTGCTCGTCCACGCCGCCGCCCAGCAGGCCCCCGGCCTCGCCGCCCAGCTCCACCGGTCCGCCGTGGGCGCGGTCGACGAACGCCCCGACGGTGCCTGGCACGCCGAGTGGCCGGCCTTCGCCCGGCTCCTCGAACTGGCCGTCACCGCGGGCGGACAGGCCGCCGAACTCGTCACCGGCCTGCGCGTCGACACCGAAGCCATGGCCCGCCGCGCCGACCACGCCGCAACGGACCTGCTCGCCGAACGCGGCGGTTCCCGCGAGTCGGACGGCCCCGCCGCGCCCGACGTGCGCGGCTACCTCGGAGAGGCCGGGGCCCTCGTGGACGGTGCCGTCGCGGCCTGGGAGGCGCAGCGTGACTGACCCGACCCTTGTCCTCACCCAGCTCGCCGGCGACGAGAACGCCGCGCACCTGCTGGTCGTCGGGCCCTCGCTCGGCACCGGCGTCGCGGGCCTGTGGGCCGACTGCGCCGCGCTCCTGCCCCCCACCTGGCAGGTCGTCGGCTGGGATCTTCCCGGCCACGGCGCGAGCCCGGCCGCCACCCACGCCTTCACCGTCGACGACCTCGCCGCCGCCGTCCGCACCCGGTCCGTCGAGCTCGCCGCCGGACGCCGCGCCGCCTACGCCGGAGTCTCCCTCGGCGGCGCCGTCGGCTTCACCCTCGCCCTCGACCCCGGCCCCTTCGACGCGATCGTCACCCTCGCCTCCGCGCCGAAGATCGGTACGCCCGAGGGCTGGCGGGAGCGCGCCGCGTACGTCCGCCGGGCCGGCACCGCCGCCATGGTCGAGGGCTCGGCCACCCGCTGGTTCGCCCCCGGGTTCTTCGCCCGCGACCCCGTCACCGGGAGCAGACTGCTCCTCGCGCTCCAGCACGTCGACGACGCGTCGTACGCCCTCGCCTGCGAGGCCCTCGCCGGCTACGACGTCCGCGAGCGGCTCAGCTCCGCGAAGGTGCCGCCCCTCGTGGCCGGCGGAGCCCACGACACCGTCGTCACCCCGGACCAGGTCGACGTCGTGCTCGACGGCGTCGCGCACCTGCCGCCCGCCGAGGACCCGGCCGCCACGGCCCGCCTCCTCATGACCCACCTCACCGGGGAGCAGCGATGAACAACCCGTACGACGACGGCATGCGGGTTCGCCGCGAGGTCCTCGGCGATCCGCACGTCGACCGCGCCGAAGCCGCGAAAACCCCCTTCACCCAGCCCTTCCAGGAGCTGATCACCCGCTACGCGTGGGGCAGCGTCTGGGCGCGGCCCGGCCTGGACCGCAAGGCCCGCTCGGTCGCCGTGCTCACCGCGATGCTCGCCCTCGGCCACTGGGGCGAGTTCGCCATGCACGTCCGCGCCGCGCGCACCAACGGCCTGACCGACGACGAGATCGCCGAAGTGATCCTCCAGTCGGCGATCTACTGCGGCGTCCCCGCCGCCAACCACGGCTTCGCCGTCGCCCAGCAGGTCCTCGACGACCTCGATCAGCAGGAGCAGTGATGAACCGCAGCACCACCGAGGTCGCCATCGTCGGCGCCGGACCCGCCGGGCTGATGCTCGCGCACCTGCTCCAGCGCGCCGGCATCGACTCCGTCGCGATCGACATCCGCAGCCGCCGCGAGATCGAGGAGACCCACCGCGCGGGCATCCTGGAACAGGACAGCGTCCGGATGCTCGTCGACACGGGCGTGAGCGACCGCGTCCTGCGCGAGGGCTCCCGGCACGCCGGCATCGACCTCGCCTTCGGCGGCGGCGGTCACCGCGTCGACTTCGAGGCGCTGACCGGCGCCACCGTCCAGCTCTACCCCCAGACCGACGTCTTCATCGACCTCGCCGACGCCCGCGAACGCGACGGCGGCGACGTCCGGTTCGGCGTCAGCGACGTCAGCGTCGACGACATCACCGGCGACCGCCCGCTCATGCGGTTCACCGACGCCGACGGCGCCCGGCACGAGATCTCCGCGCGGATCCTCGTCGGCTCCGACGGCTCGCGCAGCATCTGCCGCCACGCCTTCCCGGAGGACCGGCGCCGCCAGTACTTCCGCGAGTACCCCTTCGCCTGGTTCGGCATCCTCTGCGAGGCCCCGCCCTCCAGCGAGGAACTCATCTACAACCACTCGGAACGCGGCTTCGCCCTCATCAGCCAGCGCACCGAGACGCTCCAGCGGATGTACTTCCAGTGCGACCCGGCCGAGAACGTCGACGACTGGTCCGAGGACCGGATCTGGGCGGAGCTCCAGCAGCGCGTCGGAGCCAACGGCTACACCCTCAAGGAAGGGCCGATCACCTCCAAGGTCGTCCTGCCCTTCCGCAGCTTCGTCCAGGAACCCCTGCGCCACGGCAACCTCGTCCTCGCCGGCGACGCCGCCCACACCGTCCCGCCCACCGGCGCCAAGGGCCTCAACCTCGCCCTCGCCGACGTCCGCGTCCTCGCCGAACAGCTGGAGCGGCACCTGCGCCACGGCGCCGAGGACGCCCTCGACCAGTACGCCGAGCGCGCCCTCCACCGCGTCTGGAAGGCCCAGCACTTCTCGTACTGGATGACCACCATGCTCCACCGGCTGCCCGACGCCAGTGACTTCGACATCCGCCGCCAGGTCGGCGAACTCTCCTGCGTCACCGGCTCCGACGCGGGCTCCACCTACCTCGCCGAGTGCTACACCGGCTGGCCCACCCGAGAACGGGACAACAACCGATGAGTTCCTACGTCTACGCGGCCGTCCGCACTCCCTTCGGACGCTTCAACGGCGGCCTCGCCGGCGTCCGGCCCGACGACCTCGGCGCCGCCGCGATCTCCGCCCTCCTCGCCCGCACCCCCGGCCTCGACCCCGCCGCCCTCGGCGACATCGTCTGGGGCAACGCCAACGGCGCCGGCGAGGACAACCGCAACGTCGGACGCATGGCCGCCCTCCTCGCGGGCCTCCCCGTCGGCGTCCCCGCGACCACCGTCAACCGGCTCTGCGGCTCCAGCCTCGACGCCGTCATGGCCGGCTCCCGCACCATCGAGACCGGCGACGCCGACCTCGTCCTCACCGGCGGCGTCGAGTCCATGACCCGCGCCCCCTGGGTCCTGCCCAAGCCCGACCGCGCCTTCCCCGCCGGCGACACCGCCGCTGTGTCCACCACCCTCGGCTGGCGCCTGGTCAACCCGAAGATGCCGAAGGAATGGACCGTCAGCCTCGGCGAGGCCAACGAACAGCTCCAGGAACGCTTCGGCATCTACCGCGCCCGCCAGGACGCGTTCGCCGCCCGGTCGCACCAACTGGCCCACCAGGCCTGGGAGGACGGGTTCTACGACGACCTCGTCGCCCCCGTCGACGGCACCGACCTCACCCGCGACGAGGGCATCCGCCCCGGCAGCACCCCCGACAAGCTCGCCGGCCTGCGCCCCGTCTTCCGCGACGACGGCACCATCACCGCCGGCAACGCCTCCCCGCTCAGCGACGGCGCCTCCGCCGTCCTGCTCGGCTCCGAGGCCGCCGCCGACACCCTTGGCGCCGCCCCGCTCGCCCGCATCGCCGGCCGCGCCGCCCACGCCCTCGAACCGCAGTCCTTCGGCTTCGCACCCGTAGCCGCGGCCGAGGCAGCGCTCGCCCGCGCCGGTATCGGCTGGTCCGACGTCGGCGCCGTCGAACTCAACGAGGCCTTCGCCGTCCAGTCGCTGGCCTGCGTCGACGCCTGGAAGATCGACCCCGAGATCGTCAACCGGCGCGGCGGCGCCATCGCCCTCGGGCACCCGCTCGGCGCCTCCGGCGGTCGCCTCGTCGGCACCCTCGCCGCCGTCCTGCGCGAGTCCGGCGAACGCTGGGGCGTCGCCGCCATCTGCATCGGCGTGGGCCAGGCCCTCGCCGTCGTCCTGGAGAACCCGGAGGCCGCACGATGAGCCGCACGCAGCTGCTCGACACGACCGACGCGGCCGTCGCCGGAATCGAGGACGGATCCACGGTCCTCGTCGGCGGATTCGGCCTCGCCGGCATGCCGTTCGCCCTCATCGACGCCCTCATCCGGCAGGGCGCCCGCGACCTCACCGTCGTCGCCAACAACGCCGGCAACGGTGACGTCGGCCTCGCCGCCCTCCTCAAGGCCGGCCGCGTCCGCAAGGTCGTCTGCTCCTTCCCGCGCCAGGTCGACTCGTACGTCTTCGACGAGCTCTACCTCTCCGGCCGGCTCGAACTCGAAGTCGTCCCGCAGGGCAACCTCGCCGAGCGCATGCGCGCGGCCGGAGCCGGCATCGGCGCCTTCTACTGTCCGACCGCCGTCGGCACGCCGCTCGCCGAGGGCCGCGAGTCCCGCACCATCGACGGGCGCGAGTACCTCCTCGAGTACCCGATCAAGGGCGACTACGCGCTCATCGCCGCCCACCGCTCCGACCGGCTCGGCAACCTCGTCTACAGCAAGACGGCGCGCAACTTCGGGCCGGTCATGGCCACCGCGGCCACCACCACGATCGTCCAGGTCGACGAGGTCGTCGACACCGGCGTCCTCGACCCCGAGGCCGTCGTCACGCCCTCCATCTACGTCGACCGGGTCGTCCAGGTCGAAGCGCAGCGCCACACCGTCCAGGGGGCACGATGACCCGCACGATGACCACCGAACACACCGACCGCGGCCCGCTGTCCATGACCGAACTCGCCGCCGTCATCGGCCGCGACATCCCCGAGGGCGCGTTCGTCAACCTCGGCATCGGACAGCCCACGAAGATCGGCGACCATCTGCCGCCCGAGCGCGGTGTCGTCCTGCACACCGAGAACGGCATGCTCGGCATGGGCCCCGCCGCCCGCGGCGACGACGTCGACCCCGACCTCACCAACGCGGGCAAGGTGCCGGTCACCGCCCTGCCCGGCGCCTCCTACTTCCACCACGCCGACTCCTTCGCCATGATGCGCGGCGGTCACCTCGACGTCTGCGTCCTCGGCGCCTACCAGGTCGCCGTCAACGGCGACCTGGCCAACTGGCACACCGGGAAACCCGGAGCGATCCCCGCCGTCGGCGGCGCCATGGACCTCGCCATCGGCGCCAAGCAGGTCTTCGTGATGATGGCCCTCTTCGGCAAGGACGGCACCCCGAAACTCGTCCCCGACTGCACCTACCCGCTCACCGGCGTCCGCTGCGTCGACCGCGTCTACACCGACCACGGCGTCTTCGAAGTGGGGCGCCCCGACGGGGGCGTCGTCGTCCGCGAGACCTGGGGAGCGGGGGTCGGCGAACTGAGTGAGCGGCTCGGATTTCCCCTGGTGAGCGCGAGCGGCTGACCCTGGTGCCTCAGCCGCTCACCGGGATGTCGGTGCCGCCCACGGTGAGCTGGAGGCCGCCCGGGAGCGGCGTCGCGTCCCGCAGCGAGACGCCGCCCGGGAGACGGGTGATCGACTGCTGGAAGTCGGTCACCGAGCGGATCTGGTCCTCCGAGACGCCCTCCGCCTTCGGAAGGTTCTCGGCGCGGACGCGGATCGTCGTGCCCGTGACCTCCACCCGGCTCAGCACCGCGTAGGTCTGGCCGTCCTTGGTGACCTCCACCTTCATCCGGCCCTCGCCGCCGTCCGACAGGCGCGTGACCCGGGCGCCCGATCCCGGGTCCGACGCCGCCGCCTTCAGCAGCTGGTCGTACGGGATCAGCGCGGTGCCCGTCGCGGTACGGGCCTTCGCCGCCGAGAAGCCGTTCGTGAACTCCACGTCCTGCAGCTGGAGTTCGAGGTCGTCCAGGCGAGCCGTGCTGCCGCCGGGCACCGTCGCCTCGTAGGAGTCGATCGACGCGTCGATCTCGTCGAGGCCGCCCGAGGCGATCTGGGTGAGGAAGGGGAACCCCTTGATGGACACGTCCGGCGAGGCGGACAGGCCGATCGACGCGGCCAGCTTGTCCGCGGCCTTGCCCTCGAGGACGTGGACGGCGAGCCGGTCGGCTCCCACCCCCACGGCCGCGAGGACGACGGCCGCGATCACGAGTCTTCGCAGTGTGCGCATCCGGACACCTCAGCAAGGCCTAGACCAGACGGCCGTGACGGGGGTCACAGTTCCTGCAACGTCTTGGTCACGGTTCCCTACTGGCCGACGCGGCCGTCGACGCACTCCCGCAGCAGATCCGCGTGGCCGCAGTGCCGCGCGTACTCCTCGATCCGGTGCACCATCAACTCCCTTACGGACGTGGAGTCCTTGCCCAGGCGTGTGGCCAGATCCGGGTGCCTGGCCAGCTCCGCGTCCATGGTCGCTTGTTCCCGCTCCAGGTCGGCGTACGCCGCTTCCACCACTGTTTGCTCCGCTACCGCGCCCTCGAAGTCCCCGTCGTTCTCGCCGTACAGGCTTGGCTGTCGATCGCCGTCCGTGATCCAGTTCTGCCAGTCCCGCTCGCACTCCGCCAGGTGACGCAACAGGCCCAGCAGCGACATCGTCGACGGCGGCACGGAGCGGCGCGCCAGCTGCTCCGGGGTCAGGCCCTCGCACTTCATCTTGAGAGTCAGCCGATAGTTGGTCAGGAAGTCGTCCAGCGTCGCCCGTTCGCCGTCGGGTGAAGGGCCCTCGCTGTTGCGCGGGTCGTCGTCGGGGTCTGCCCACATGTCGGGGTAGACGGTGGCCTGGGTCCATCGTTCGGATGTCTCGGTCATCCGCTCATCGTCGCCCGCTGGGTGCGGTGCGAGCGACTGGTTTGCGGCCGAACGTCCTGCGTACGGAGGTAGGTTGATCGGTATGTGCCCGCTCGTCCGGGCGGGGGAACGGGGGGACGTTCGTGATCGAGAGCATGGAAGTGGCGCTCTTCCTCGTGGTCGCCGGGGCCGTGGTCGCCTCTGCCGAGCGCTCCACCAGGAAGCGGCAGACGGTGTTCCGGCAGACCTACGGCACCTACGAGGGGTTCCGGCGCGCGGTCGACGAGGGGCGGGTCCGTACCGTGCGGCGCGAGCGTGGGGACGTCGCCGCGATCAAGGCCGTGCGGGACGGGCATCCGAGCGTGTCGCTGAGGCTGGCCAAGCGGTACGTGCAGGAGCTCTGACCGGGGGCGCCTGAAGGGAGGGTGGCCGGCTGGGTGCTTTTGGCGGCTTTCCGATCGTCCCTACAGGTGTCGGGGCGGGTTCGGGACCGCACGGGGCATGTCCGTGCTCGCCATCTCGGAGGCGCCGCCGGCCTTCACGGTGCGGGGAAGCCTGCGCTCGGTGCTGCGCGCGGACATGCCCCGTGCGGTCCCTGCCGTCTCGTACGTGTCTGCGGACCGGAGGGGCCTATGTCGTTGCCAGGCCCGTCTTCAAGCCGGCGCCGCACAGGGGGACCACCGCGGTGCGGTTCTCCAGGGGGATCGTCTCGCGGGCGGCGGCCCAGCAGGCCACGCCGGTGGACTCCACGTAGAGGCCCTGGGAGGCCAGGTCCAGCTGGGCGTGGCGGATCTGGTCCTCGGTGACGGTGTGGAAGGCGCCGCCCGACTCCCGTACGGCCCGGAGGATCTGGCGGGCCCGGGGCGGGTTCGGGATGGCGATGCCCTCGGCGAAGGTCGGGGCCTGCGGGGGGACGGAGAGGAGGTCGTCGGCGCCGGCCCGCCAGGCGTCGGCGAGCGGGGAGACCGCCGCGGCCTGTACGGCGTGCAGGGCCGGGCGGCGGTCGATCAGGCCCGCGCTGTGCAGTTCCTGGACGGCGAGCGCGGCGCCCAGGAGCAGGGTTCCGTTGCCGACCGGGACGACGAGCACGTCGGGCAGGCGACCGCCGAGGTCCTCCCAGAGCTCGTGGACGTACGTCTTCGTGCCGTGCAGGAAGTACGGGTTGTAGACGTGGCTGGCGTAGAAGATGCCGGGTTCGTCCGCGGCCTCGCGTGCGGCCCGGGCCGTCGCCTCCCGGTCTCCGGGGACGATCTCGAGGCGGGCCCCGTGGGCGCCGATCTGCTCCAGCTTTTTCGGTGACGTGGCCTCGGGGACGTAGACGGTGCAGGGCAGTCGGGCGCGGGCGCAGTAGGCGGCGACGGCGGTGCCCGCGTTGCCGCTGCTGTCGGCGATCACCCGCTCGGGGCGCAGGCGGGCGGCGAGGGCGGCGAGCATGACGGCGCCGCGGTCCTTGAACGACAGCGTCGGCATCAGGAAGTCCAGCTTGGCCGAGACCGAGTCCGAGAGCGGGACGACCGGAGTGCGGCCCTCGCCGAGCGTGCAGTCCGGAGTCGGGAGGGGCAGGCACTCGGCGTAGCGCCACAGGGAATTCGGGCGTCCGGCGAGGGACTTGAGGGACGCCGGAGTGGGGGCGTGGTCGAGATCCAGCGGGCCTCGGCACACGGGACAGCACCAGTCGAGCGAGGCGGCGGGCACCCGGGTCCCGTCGGCGGAGCAGTAGCGGTCAGGCAGCGCGGTCATGGGGAGAGATTAGGCGGCCTTTGCGCGGTGCCTGGAGCCCGCACGCGTATGCGACTCGGGATTCGATGTGTGAAACATGCACTACCTGGAGAAAGTCGCTGCGTGAAGGGTTGAGCACCCCCAAGTCATCACTTCGAGTGATTCTTTGGCCTTTGCTTGCACGGCTCAACCCACGGTTGCGAGGCTGTCGCTGTCTGTCAATCAGATTGGGATCCGAGGGGGAAAACCAGTGACATTCGGTGAGCAGCCGGCCTACCTGCGCGTCGCGGGTGATCTCCGCAAGAAGATCGTCAATGGCTCGCTGCCGCCGCACACCCGGCTCCCGTCGCAGGCCAAGATCCGCGAGGAGTACGGGGTCTCGGACACGGTCGCGCTGGAGGCGCGGAAGGTCCTGATGGCGGAGGGTCTCGTCGAGGGCCGCTCGGGCTCGGGCACCTACGTGCGCGAGCGCCCGGTGCCGCGCAGTGTGGCCCGCTCCGCCTACCGCTCCGGGAGTGGCTCCACTCCGTTCCGGCAGGAGCAGGCGGAGCCGTCCGCGCGCGGCACCTGGGAGTCCCGCAGCGAGCAGGCCGACGCCGACGCCGCGATCGCGGAGCGCCTGGGGCTGCGGCCCGGGGACCGCGTGATGCGTACCAATTACGTGTACCGGGACGCGGGCGAGGCGATGATGCTGTCCACGTCGTGGGAGCCGCTCACCGTCACGGGCCGCACCCCGGTGATGCTCCCCGAGGAGGGCCCGCTCGGCGGCTGCGGCGTCGTGGACCGGATGGCGGCGATCGACGTGATCGTGGACAACGTGACGGAGGAAGTCGCCGCCCGCCCCGGCCTGGCCGAGGAGTTGAGCGCCCTCGGCGGAGTGCCGGGCCACGTCGTGCTGGTCATCAGCCGGACGTTCTACGCGTCGGGCAGACCCGTGGAGACGGCGGATGTCGTGGTCCCGGCGGACCGCTACCGGGTCGCGTACCACCTGCCCGTGAAATAGCGGGCCCGGGCGAGGGGTGCCCGATAGCCGGACGTCCCGCTCCGCCGCGTGTGACGGGGAGTTAACCCGGCCGGGCCTCCCGTAACCGCCCGGCAATCCCGCACGGCGCAGAGCTGTCACGCGCGGCTCCTACCTTCCGTCTGCGTACCGGTCCCGCCGGTATACCGCCGACTGACGGACGAACGGGAAGCCGCCGATGACCGAGACCGCTCTGCCCACCGCAGGCCCGGAGACGCCCGGGCAGCCCAGCGACCGCACCCCGAAACGGAGCTACGCACGGCTGGCCGCCGACGAGTCCCGCGAGGACTTCTCGCTGCGCTACGCCCCGCACGCGTATCGCCGCTGGTCACCGACGATGGTCGCCTCGACCGCGCTGGGCGGCATCGCCTACCTCGCGGACTTCGCGATCGGCGCGTCGATCGTGTTCACCTACGGGTTCACCAGCGGCCTGGCCTCGATCCTGTGCGCCGCGACGATCATCTTCCTGACGGGTATACCGATCGCCCGGGCCTGTGCGAAGTACGGCCTGGACATGGACCTGATCACGCGGGGCGCCGGCTTCGGGTACTTCGGGTCGACGCTGACCTCGCTGATCTACGCCTCGTTCACGTTCATCTTCTTCGCGCTCGAAGGCTCGATCATGGCGCAGGCCATGCACGAGGTGACCGGACTGCCATTGCCCGTGGGGTACTTGCTCACGACGCTGATCGTGATCCCGATCGTGTTCCGGGGGATGGGCGCGCTGGCGAAGGTACAGGCGTGGACCCAGCCGGTGTGGCTGATCGGGCTGGTGCTGCCGTTCGTGGTGCTGGCCTTTGAGTCGCCGGGTTCGTTCTCGGCGTTCACGCACTTCGGCGGGACCGAGGGCGCCGGCAGCGGCTTCGACTGGCTGGGCTTCGGGCTCGGGACCGGGGTCGCGCTGTCGCTGATCGCGCAGATCGGGGAGCAGGCGGACTATCTGCGCTTCATGCCGGCGAAGACCGAGGCCAACAGGAAGCGATGGAATCTGGCCGTTCTCGCCGCGGGCCCGGGCTGGGTCGTGATCGGCGCGGCGAAGCAGCTCGGCGGCGCACTGCTCGCGTTCGTGGCGCTGGAGGCCGTGGGCAGGACCCACGCGCTCGAACCGATCGCGCCGCAGGTGGAGGCGTTGCGGCCGTGGCTGGGCTCGGTGGCGCTGCCGGTCGCGGCCCTGTTCGTCGTCGTGTCGCAGATCAAGATCAACGTGACGAACGCGTACAGCGGCTCGCTGTCGTGGTCGAACTTCTTCTCCCGGGTGACGCACCGGCACCCCGGCCGGGTCTGGTACATCTTCCTGAACCTCGCCATCGCGCTGACGCTGATGGAGATGAACATGTTCGCGGCGCTGAACAAGCTGCTGGGGTTCTACTCGAACGTGGGCATCGCGTGGATCGCCGCGGTCGCGGCGGACCTCGTCGTCAACAAGCGCGTGGGCTGGAGCCCGAAGTACATCGAGTTCAAGCGGGCCTACCTGTACGCGGTGAACCCGGCCGGGTTCGGCTCGATGGTGATCGCGTCGACGGTGTCGATCCTGGCGTTCTTCGGGCTGTTCGGGGAGTACCCGCAGGCCTTCTCCACGTTCATCGCGGCAGGCCTCGCACTGGTGCTGTGCCCGCTGATCGCCTGGGCCACGAAGGGCCGCTACTACCTGGCGCGGCCGAACCCGGTGAACGGCCCGGACGCGGTGGTCGAGGACGTGACGGCCACGCACGTGTGCGGGGTGTGCGAGACGGCGTACGAGCTGCCGGACATCGCGGACTGCCCGGTGCAGGCCGGTCCGATCTGCTCGCTGTGCTGCTCCCTGGACACCACGTGCGGGGACGTGTGCACGAAGGCGCCGACCGGGGAGCCGGTGCTGCTGCCGGTGCCGACGGTGCGCGCGGGCTGAGCGGGACGGCCGGCGCGCAGCGGGCCGGGCGGGAGGCAGGGGGCGCGTTCAGACGAACGCGCCCCCTGCCGTTGTGCCGTGTCTTGGCCGGTCGGGGGCTTGTCGCGTATCTCTTTGTGCCATTCCGTATCCGCTCCGTAAAGGTCAGGCGTACGCTCGGGCATATGCGGAATGCGGTTTCCTCGGGATGCTCATCGGGATGCTTAGGGGGCGGGGCGCGATGCGAGCCGGAGTCGGAGAGCGGAGGGGCGCGATGAGTGACGGCACGACCACGCTGCCGTGGCAGGTCATCCGCCAGGACGACAACGGCAACCGCTACCGCGTCGGCCGGTACGCGACCAGGGCGGAAGCCGAGAGCATCGCCGACAGCCTCGACGAGCGCGGGCACAAGCAGCTGTACTGGGTGGAGCTCCTGGGGCAGAGCGGCACGGGGCAGAGCGGCACGGTGAACTGACGGGTCCGCGGCGCCCGTAGGCTCCTTCCCATGACGGACAATCCCGTGGTGGTGGTCGCCGCCGCCCTGTACGACTCTGCGGGCCGGCTGCTCGCCGCGCGACGGAGTGCGCCCCCCGAGCTGGCCGGCCGCTGGGAGCTTCCCGGGGGCAAGGTGGAGCCGGGTGAGCCCCCGGAGCACGCACTCGTGCGTGAGCTGCGCGAAGAGCTCGGGGTGGCGGCGGAGCCGGTCGCGCGGGTGCCGGGGGAGTGGCCCCTGAAGCCGGGGTACGTCCTGCGGGTGTGGCGTACGCGGCTGCTGTCCGGCGAGCCGGAGCCGCTGGAGGACCACGACGCCCTGCGCTGGCTCGGGCCGGACGAGGTGTGGTCGGTGGACTGGCTGGACCAGGACGTGCCCGCCGTGGCGGCGGCCCTGAAGGAAGCCCTGGTGGAGGCCCCCGGACCGGGGGAGCCCGGGACGGACGCGGTGCGCGACCGGTGACGGCGCGATAGCATCCGGCACAGTTCGGGTATATCCGTGTTGTCTGGGTTATCCGGAGTTCGCCGGGGTTACTCGGAGTTCTTCGGTGTTCTCAGGATTTCTTCGGATTGTCTGGGTATGCCCGCTGTCGGGCGGGATTCGTCGCGGGGCAGGGAAGTGGTCTGCGTGCTCCACACCGAAGGCGACCGTGCCGAGTGGGCTTTCCCCGCCGATCCGTCGGCCGTGCGCAAGGCCCGCTGGGCGGTCCGCACCCAGCTCGCGGACTGGGGCCTCGACGACCTGGAGGACGTCACGGCGCTGCTGGTCAGCGAGCTGGTCACCAACTCCCTGCGGTACGCCTCCGGCCCCATCGGGGTCAGCCTGATCCGCCCCGCCGGCGACGGCGAGACCCTGCTGGTGGAGATCTCCGATCCGCTGCCCGACCCGCCCCGCGCCCGCACCGCCGCCCCCGACGACGAGGGCGGTCGCGGCCTGCAGCTGGTGGCCGGGGTGGCCCGGCGCTGGGGCACCAAGCCCGGCGGCACCGAGGACGCGGGAAAGACGGTCTGGTTCGAACTGACTCTCCCGGGTTGAGCCGCTCCTGATCGGTCAGGAGAGGGATGCGGGCGGCCGGTGCGTGGCATCGTGTGTGGGCGCACCCGGACCCTGGGTACGGAAAGAGTCGGTCCCGACGGGCCAAAAAGCGTCGGGAGCATGGTGTGATCGTGAACACCGTGTTGCGCGGCTCCGTAGTGCTGGATACTGCGGGCAGCTGCCCCGGTGACCGATGCCGGACGCGGTGAGCTGGAGGGGACGGTTCGCGTGAGCGAGATACCAGCGAAGGCCGGGGCGTCCGAGGGTTCCTCGGGCGCGGCCTCGGCGCGGCATGCCGGATCGGCCCCGCGCGGCGGCAGCCGGCCGGAGCCCGGCGGCGCCGGGCAGCCCGCGCAGACCGATGTCTGGCAGTCGAACCCGCCCGGATCGATCTACGACTACATCAAGGTCGCCTCCTTCTCCATCGGGCCCGACGGACTGATCGACCAGTGGAGCCGGCGCGCCGCGCAGATCCTGGGCGTCGCCACCGAGGACGCCGTCGGCAAGGACCCCATCGAGGCGTTCGTCCCCGCCGACCTGCGCGAGCGCGGCCACCGCAAGATGGCCGAGATCCTCGACGGCCGGGAGTGGACCGGCGTCGTCCCCTTCCGCGCGCCGGGCGGCGACGCGGACGAGAGCGCGGCCGACGCCGAGGCCCGTACCGGGCTCGCCGAGGTCTACGTCATGCCGACCCTCACCGAGTCCGGCGAGCGGGCCGCGGTCTGCATCGTCGTGGACGTACGGACCCTGCGGCGCATCGAGACCGACCTCGCCGCCTCGCAGGCCATATTCGGCCAATCCCCCTTCGGCTTCCTGCTGTTCGGCACCGACCTCAAGGTCCAGCGGGCCAACCGCACGTTCACTGCGGTCTTCGGCGGTCACGTCGACGACCACCGCGGGCGCACCGTCCACGACTACCTGCCCCGGCACGAGGCGGAGCGGGTGCAGGGCGCGCTGCGCCGGGTCCTGGAGAGCGGCGAGGCCGTCACCGACATGCAGCTCGTGGGGACCGCGCCGGACTCCGTCGAGCGCCGCCACTGGTCGGTCAACCTCTACCGCGTGCACAGCGGTTCCGGCCGGCCCATCGGGATCGCCGGGCTCGTCACCGACGTCACGCGCCGGCACGCCGCCGCCCGCGAGGCCGCCCACGCCCGCCGCAATCTGGCGCTCCTGAACGAGGCGGGCGCCCGCATCGGGAACTCGCTGGACCTGGAGACCACCGCCCGCGAACTGCTCGACATCGTGGTCCCCGGCTTCTGCGACCTGGCCTCCGTCGACCTCTACCAGGGCCTGCTCGCGGGCGACGAGGCGCCGCCCGGCCTCGCCGACGGGAGCGCCGAACTGCGCCGGGTCGCCGCCGCGAGCGCCGTCGCCGACATCCCGTTCCTCGACCTCGGCAGCGAGGCCCCGGTGAACGTGGGCGCGGTGCACCGCTTCGCGTTCAACTCGGCCTGCGCGGACGCCCTGCGCACCGCGCGCCCCCAGCTGCTGCCCGCCGAGCCGGGCGGCCTCGTGCGCTCCACGCTCGCGGTGCCGATGGTCGCGCACGACACCGTCGTCGGCCTCGTCCAGTTCTCCCGCACCAAGGGCAGCGAGCCCTTCGGCGAGCGGGACCGGGCGGTCGCCGTGGAGCTGGCCGCCCGCGCCGCCGTCTGTATCGACAACGCCCGCCTGTACCGCCGGGAGCACGAGCGCGCCCTGATTCTGCAGCGCTCCCTGCTGCCGCCGGACAACCCGGAGGCCTCCGGCCTGGACATCGCCTGCCGCTACCTGCCGGGCAACGCGGCGACGGAGGTCGGCGGCGACTGGTTCGACGTCATCGAACTCCCGGGCCACCGCACCGCGTTGGTCATCGGCGACGTCATGGGCCGCGGCCTGCGCGCGGCCGTCGCCATGGGTGAACTCCGCACGGCGGTCCGCACGCTGGCCCTGCTCGACCTCGAACCGGCCGAGGTGCTCAGCGCCCTGGACGAGATCGCGCGCGGCCTCGGCACCCCGGGCGGCGTCCAGCAGGCGACCAGAGCGGCCCGCAGAACCGGCGCCCCGGAGCGCGGCGACCTCTCCGAGGTGTACCTCGCCACCTGCGTCTACGCGGTCTACGACTCCGTCACTCGGCGCTGCACCTTTGCCAACGCGGGCCACCTGCCGCCGGTCCTCGTCGAGCCCGGCGAGGGCGCCCTGATGCTGGACGTGCCGCCGGGCATGCCGCTCGGGGTCGGCGGCGAACCGTTCGAGGAGGTGGAGGTCGAGCTGCCCGAGGGGGCGCTGCTCGCGCTCTACACGGACGGGCTCGTCGAGTCCCGGGACCACCCGCTGGACGAGGGCCTCTCCTCGTTCCGCGCGGCGCTCGACACACCGCCCAGGTCCGGGACCGGGGCCGCCCGCACCCACTCCGAGGAGCTGGAGGACATCTGCGACCACGTCCTCGGCAGCCTCGACACGCACCACGGCGAGGACGACATCGCGCTCCTCATGGCCCGCATCCAGGGCCTGCCCGAGGAGAACGTGGGCGACTGGACGCTGCCGCGCGAGCCGAAATCGGTGGGCCGGGCCCGCGAGTACACGCGGGAGCGGCTGACCGACTGGGGTCTCGAAGCGCTCGTCGACACGACGGAACTGCTGGTCAGCGAGCTGGTCACCAACGCACTGCGGTACGGCGAGGGCGAGATCCGGCTGCGGCTGCTGCTCGACCAGACGCTCGTGTGCGAGGTGTGGGACGCGGGCCTGGTGCAGCCGCGCCGGCGCCGCGCCCGGGACACGGACGAGGGCGGGCGCGGGCTGCAGCTCGTCGGCCTGCTGAGCGCGGCCTGGGGCTCGCGCCGCACCCCGCGCGGCAAGACCGTCTGGTTCGAACTGGCGCTGCCCGACGGCGAATCGGGGCTCGTCGACCCGACGGAGGCCCTGCTCAGCCTGTTCTGACTCTGGCTCTGGCGCGCGGGGCGCGTCAGGTGGTCTTGAGGGCGGCGAGCCGGGCCTCGATCTCGGCCGCGTCACCGAGCGCGTCGAGTTCCTCGAACTGGGCGTCGAGCGAGGACGCGGCGAGTTCCTGCTTTCCCAGGGCCCGCGCCTCCTCGCGGCGCACCTTGTCCTCGAAGCGGCTCAGCTCGCTGGTGGGGTCGAGGATGTCGATGCTCTGTGCCGCGTCCATCATCTGGTTCTGGGCCTGCGCCGTCTTGGCGCGGGCCACCAACTGGTCGCGCTTCGCCTGGAGTTCGGTCAGCTTGGTCTTCATCCGGTCCAGGCCGTCTTTCAGCTTGCCGACGACCTCGGTCTGCGTGGCGATCGACGGCTCGGCGTCCCGGGCCTCCTGCTCCGACCGCAGTTGACGGCCGAGCGCGACCTTGGCCAGGTCGTCGAAGCGGTCGGCCTCCGCCGCGCTCCCGGCGGCCCGCAGCTCGTCGGCCTTCCGGCTGGCGGCCAGTGCCTTGCCGCCCCACTCGGCCGCCGCGGCCACGTCCTCCGCGTGGTCCTGCTCCGCGAGACGCAGCTGGCCGATCGTGGTCGACACCGCGTCCTCGGCCTCGCGGATGTGGTTCGTGTAGTCGCGGATCAGCTGGTCGAGCATCTTCTGCGGGTCCTCGGCGCCGTCGAGGAGCGCGTTGATGTTGGCCTTGGCGAGCTGGGTGACGCGGCCGAGGATGGTCTGCTTGGTCATCTGGGATCCCTTGCTGCGTAGCGTCAGTGGTGGTGCGGAGCCGTAGGTCGTGGTGCGTTGGTCAGAAGCGGCCGCCGGTGCCGCGCCGGCCCCGGGTGCCGCCGCCCCCGAAACTGCCGGGCCCGCCCCCGCCGAAGCCGCCGCCGGATCCGCCTCCGCCTCCGCCGCCGCCCCGCAGCACCTGGCCGAGGATGATCCCGCCGAGCACGGCGCCGCCCATGCCGGTGCCGCCGCGCCCGCCGCCCCCGTACGGATTGCCGTACGCGCGCACGTCCCGCTCGGCGAGGGATCGGGCCTGGCGGGCCAGGGCGTCGGCCTGCTGGGCCTCGGCGAGCGCGGTGGCGGGGTCGGTGGACTCGGCGGCCCGCGCGTTCGCGAGCCGGCGCTCGGCCTCCGCGAGCCGGGTGCGGGCCTCGCTGCCGATCGCGCCGCGGTGCGTGGTGAGGAAGTCGGCGGCGGCGCCGGTGCTGCTGCGCGCGGTCAGCAGGGCCTGGCCGAGGAGGGTGCGGGCGCGTTCGGCGCCGGCCTCGCGGGCGCGGGCGGCGGCGAGCGACCGGTCGAGCGCGGAGCCGGCCTCCTCGACGCGGCGCAGGGCGCCGATCGGGTCGTGGGGCCCGGCGGCCAGTTCCTTGCGGACGCCGGCGACGACGGACTCGACGCGGGCGAGCCGTCCGCGCAGGTCGGCGGTGGGGACGCCCTGCGCGGTGCCGTCGAGGAGGCCGCGGGCGTCGGCGAGGTCGGCCTCGGCGTCGGTGAGCGCGGCGGGCAGCTTCTCGTCGGCCTCGGCGAGTTCGCGGGCGAGCCGCTCGACGGCCGTGACGAAGGTGCCGGCCTGGTCCACGGCGCCCTCGGCGGCGCGCAGATGGACGGCGCCCCTGCCGGTGTCGCCCCGGTCCACGTACTGGCGGGCCTCGCCGAGCTGGGCGGTGGCGAACACCAGCCGGTCCTTGGCCTGTTCGACATGGCCCGCGACGGGCAGCAGGGCGGAGGGCGCGTACCGGGCGCCGAGCGTGCGCAGGGTCTCCTCGGCGTCGGAGGTGCGGGCGGTCAGGTCGCGGAAGGCCCGTTCGGCGCCGGCCAGCGCCTCGGGCGCGGACTTCTCCAGAGCGCGCAGCCGGTCGAACGCCTCGGCCTCGGCGTCGAGCCGCCGGTCCGCCTCCGTGCAGCGGGCGATGATCTCGTCGAGCATCCGCCGCTTGGTGGCGTCGTCCTCGGGGAAGGCGTCGTCGAGCTGCTGGCGGAGCCTGAACGCGGCGGTGAGCTCGCGCTGCGCGGCGGCGAGCGCCTCCGCGTAGGCGGTGACGGCCTCCTCGCCGAACTGGGCGGTGGCGAAGCCGAGTTCCTCGGTGCTGGTGCGGATCGCGTCGTCCGTCTCGACGAGCAGGTGCCGGGCCTGCCGGTCGAGCTCGGGCAGCGCGGTGGTGGCGGGCTTGCCCCAGCCGCCCGCGACGGCGCCGCCGCCGGGCGTGGTGCGGGTGTTCATCCGCTTCTTGCGCCGGGTGTAGGTGTACGCGGCGAGCGCGCCCGCCGCGCCGACGGCGATGAGGGGGAGCGCGAGGTCGCCGGTGCCGGTCCCGTCCCCGCCGCCGGGGTCGGCGGCGCCCGGGGTGACGGTCGGCGTCGGCACGGGCTGTCCCGAGGCGACGGCGCCGATGCCGTTCGCCGCGCCGATCGCGGCGCCCGCCCAGTCGTTGTGGCGCAGCGCGGGTTCGACGGCGGTACGGGCGATGTCCTGGAGCTGGGTGTCGGTGAGCCGGGCGTCGCGGTCCACGGAGAAGGCGTACTGCCGGTCGTGGGTGGCGACGGCGAGGAGCACGTCGTCGAGGCCGAGGCCGTTCTTCTCGGCGGTGGCGTTCGCCCAGTCCTGTGCGGTGCGGCCGGAGAAGTCGCGCACGTAGGTGACGAAGAGCTGGATGCCGCGGCTGTCGTCGAGTGTGGTCAGCGCCTGCGCCGTGACGTCGTCGCGGTCGCCGAGGGCGTCCACCTCGTCGGTGATCTGGCCGGTGCGGGAGAGGGTGACCGGGTCGTCGGCGCGGGCCGGGGCGGCGGGCAGCAGCAGCCAGGGGAGGGCGAGGAGCGCGGCCACGGCCGTCCGCACGGCTGTGGCGGCTGGGGGCGAGGTCACCTTTCGGAGGTTATGTCCGGGTGCGGGGTGTCGCGACCGGGGAGATGCTGAGCGTCACGGGTGGAAATTGGGGGCGGGAACGGCTTTGCATGACCATGCATCGTGATGCATACTCTTCCTATGTCCAAGGTCCTCACCTCCCTCCCGGCCGGCGAGCGCGTCGGCATCGCCTTCTCGGGCGGCCTCGACACGTCGGTCGCCGTCGCGTGGATGCGCGACAAGGGCGCCATCCCGTGCACGTACACCGCCGACATCGGCCAGTACGACGAGCCCGACATCGCCTCGGTGCCCGGCCGCGCCAAGAACTACGGCGCGGAGGTCGCGCGCCTGGTCGACTGCCGGGCGGCGCTGGTCGAGGAGGGGCTCGCCGCGCTCACCTGCGGCGCGTTCCACATCCGCTCCGGCGGACGCGCGTACTTCAACACGACGCCGCTCGGCCGTGCCGTCACCGGCACGCTGCTGGTCCGCGCGATGCTGGAGGACAACGTCCAGATCTGGGGCGACGGCTCCACGTTCAAGGGCAACGACATCGAGCGGTTCTACCGCTACGGCCTGCTGGCCAACCCGAACCTGCGGATCTACAAGCCGTGGCTCGACGCCGACTTCGTGACCGAGCTCGGCGGTCGCAAGGAGATGTCCGAGTGGCTGGTCGCCCACGACCTGCCGTACCGGGACTCCACGGAGAAGGCGTACTCGACGGACGCCAACATCTGGGGCGCCACGCACGAGGCGAAGACCCTGGAGCACCTGAACACGGGCGTGGAGACGGTCGAGCCCATCATGGGCGTCCGCTTCTGGGACCCCGAGGTGGAGATCGCGACCGAGGACGTCGTGATCGGCTTCGAGCAGGGCCGTCCCGTGTCGATCAACGGCAAGGAGTTCGCCTCCGCCGTCGACCTGGTGATGGAGGCCAACGCGATCGGTGGCCGCCACGGCCTCGGCATGTCTGACCAGATCGAGAACCGGATCATCGAGGCCAAGAGCCGGGGCATCTACGAGGCCCCCGGCATGGCCCTGCTGTTCATCGCGTACGAGCGCCTGGTGAACGCGATCCACAACGAGGACACCCTCGCCCAGTACCACGCCGAGGGCCGCCGCCTCGGCCGGCTGATGTACGAGGGCCGCTGGCTGGACCCGCAGGCTCTGATGATCCGCGAGTCGCTCCAGCGCTGGGTCGGCGCCGCCGTCACCGGCGAGGTCACCCTGCGGCTGCGCCGCGGCGAGGACTACTCGATCCTCGACACGACCGGCCCCTCGTTCAGCTACCACCCGGACAAGCTCTCCATGGAGCGCACCGAGGACTCGGCGTTCGGCCCGGTCGACCGCATCGGCCAGCTCACGATGCGGAACCTGGACATCGCCGACTCCCGCGCCAAGCTGGAGCAGTACGCGGGCCTCGGCCTGCTCGGCACCGGCACCCCGGTCGCGGGCGCCGCCCAGGCCGCCGTCACGGGCCTGATCGGCACGATGCCCGAGGGCGGCGCCGAGGCCATCGCCTCCCGCGGTGAGGTCTCCGCCGAGGACGAGGTCCTGGACCGCGCCGCGATGGAGTCCGGCACGGACTGATCCGCCGCAGTACGCGCAAAAGGGGCGCCCCCAGCCGGGGGCGCCCCTTTCGTCATGCCTACGGGGTGCTGCCCGCCGCCACCTCGCGCACCAGCTCCGCCGCCGCGCCGAGCCGGGCCTTCTCCTCGCCGGTCAGCGTCGGGTTCGCCGTGCGGCGGGCGCGGGCCTCGTCCAGGGCGGGGCCCGTCGTGCCCGGCGCGGGATCGGCGAGCAGCGCGCCAAGCACCACCCGCAGAGCCGGCGCCGCGTCCGACCAGTCCGGGTGCAGGCACACCTCGGCGAGCACGATCGCCGACGTCGCCCAGTCCAGGGCCGGATCGCCCAGCTCCGTGGTGCCCCAGTCGATGACCACGGGCCCGTCGGCGGTACGGATCACGTTCTCCGGGTGCAGATCGAGATGCAGCACCCGGCCACCGGCCCGGGCGGGCACGGCATGCAGCCGGCGCAGCAGCACGGCGAGTTCGGCCCCCGCGTCGGCCGGCGCCAGCTCGCCGCGGAGCAGCAGCGCGGCCTGCGTCGGGCCGTCGAGCCGCTCCATGACCAGATCGCCGGGCCCGAGCCCCGCGTCCGCCCGGACCATCGGCGCGGGAAAGCCGTGGCCGCGTACGTAGCCCATGACCTCGGCCTCGGGCCGGGCGTCGAGACCGTCCCGGTAGCGCCGCAGCACCCAGCCGGGATCGAGCGCGTAGACATCGGCGGTCCGGCCCCGCCCCAGCAGCACCCGTTCTCGTTCGCGCTGATCTTCCAACCGTCCCCCTACGACGCGGACCCGGCGACGAGGGCCGCTACGACGAAGACCTCCGCCGGATCTTGTTGCCCAGCCAGACCACCGGATCGTACTTACGGTCCGCGGCGCGCTCCTTCAGGGGGATCAGGGCGTTGTCGGTGATCTTGATGCCCTCGGGGCAGACCTCGGTGCAGCACTTGGTGATGTTGCAGTAGCCGAGACCGTGCTCGTCCTGGGCGGTGCTCTTGCGGTCCAGGCCGCTCGCCTCGGCGGCGTCCAGCGGATGCATGTCCAGCTCGGCGACGCGCATCAGGAAGCGGGGCCCGGCGAACGCGGGCTTGTTCTCCTCGTGGTCGCGCACCACATGACAGGTGTCCTGGCACAGGAAGCACTCGATGCACTTGCGGAACTCCTGCGAGCGGTCCACGTCCTCCTGCGCCATCCGGTACTCGCCCGGCGCGAGCTCCGCGGGCGGCACGAACGCCGGGACCTGCCGCGCCTTCGTGTAGTTGAAGCCGACGTCCGTCACCAGATCCCGTACGACGGGGAAGGCGCGCAGCGGTGTGACGGTGATGGTCTCCTCGCGGGTGAAGACCGACATGCGGGTCATGCACATCAGCCGGGGCCGCCCGTTGATCTCCGCTGAGCACGAGCCGCACTTGCCGGCCTTGCAGTTCCAGCGGACCGCGAGGTCGGGGGCCTGGGTGGCCTGCAACCGGTGCACGATGTCGAGGACGACCTCGCCCTCGTGCACGTCGACCTCGAAGTCCCGCAGGTCCCCGCCGTCCTGGTCCCCGCGCCACACACGGAAGTGCGCCCGGTACGCGTCACTCACTTCAGCAGCTCCTCTTCGGCCAGGTACTTCACCAGCTCCTCCTTCTCGAAGAGGGCGAGCAGGTCGGGGCGGACGGGCGGGGTCTCCTCGCGGCCCAGCGCGATCCGGCCGGACCCCGGATCCGCCGGGTCGCGCAGCCGGCACAGCAGGTTCAGCCGCCGCCAGTCGCGGTTCATGCCGGGGTGGTCCTCGCGGGTGTGCCCGCCGCGCGACTCGGTGCGCTCCAGGGCGGCGCGGGCGATGCACTCGCTGACCAGCAGCATGTTCCGCAGGTCGAGTGCGAGGTGCCAGCCGGGGTTGAACTGCCGGTGCCCCTCGACCCCGGCCCGCCGGGCCCGCACCCGCAGCTCGCCGAGCTTGCGCAGCGCCTGCTCCATCTCGCCCTCACGGCGGATGATGCCGACGAGGTCGTTCATCGTCTGCTGGAGTTCCTGGTGCAGGGTGTACGGGTTCTCGGGGACGGCGCCGTCCTCCGCGGGCTCGGCGGAGAAGGGGCGCAGCGCCTCTGCGGCGGCGGCGTCGATCCCGGCGTCGTCCACCCGGGGCCGCTCGGCGCGGTCGAGGCCCTGGGCGTGCTCGGCGGCGTGCAGTCCGGCGCGCCGCCCGAAGACCAGCAGGTCGGACAGCGAGTTGCCGCCGAGCCGGTTGGAGCCGTGCATGCCGCCCGCGACCTCGCCCGCCGCGAAGAGGCCGGGCACGCCGCGCGCCGCCGCCGTGTCCGAGTCGACGGCGATGCCGCCCATCACGTAGTGGCAGGTCGGCCCGACCTCCATGGCCTCCGCGGTGATGTCGACGTCGGCCAGCTCCTTGAACTGGTGGTACATGGACGGCAGCCGTCGCCGGATCACCTCGGCGGGCATCCGCGTCGACACGTCGAGGAAGACGCCGCCGTGCGGGGAGCCGCGGCCCGCCTTCACCTCGGAGTTGATGGCGCGGGCCACCTCGTCGCGGGGGAGCAGTTCGGGCGGGCGCCGGTTGTGGTCGGGGTCCTCGTACCAGCGGTCGCCCTCGGCCTCCGACTGCGCGTACTTCTCCTTGAAGACGTCCGGAATGTAGTCGAACATGAACCGCTTGCCCTCGGAGTTCCGCAGCACCCCGCCGTCGCCGCGCACTGACTCGGTGACGAGGATGCCCTTGACCGACGGCGGCCAGACCATGCCCGTCGGATGGAACTGCACGAACTCCATGTTGAGCAGGGGAGCCCCGGCGAGCAGCGCCAGCGCGTGCCCGTCGCCCGTGTACTCCCACGAGTTGGACGTCACCTTGAAGGACTTGCCGATGCCGCCGGTGGCCAGGACCACGCTCGGCGCCTCGATGACGAAGAAGCGCCCCGTCTCGCGCTCGTAGCAGAAGACGCCGCAGACCCGGCCCGCGTCGTCGGTCAGGACGCGGGTGACGGTGCACTCCTGGAAGACCTTGAGCCGGGACTCGTAGTCGCCGGTCTCCTTGTGGTCCTCCTGCTGGAGCTGGACGGTCTTCTGCTGGAGCGTGCGGATCAGCTCCAGGCCCGTACGGTCACCGACGTGCGCGAGGCGCGGGTACTCGTGCCCGCCGAAGTTGCGCTGGGAGATCCGGCCGTCCTTCGTGCGGTCGAACAGCGCGCCCCACGTCTCCAGCTCCCACACCCGGTCGGGGGCCTCCTTGGCGTGCAGCTCGGCCATTCGCCACTGGTTGAGGAACTTGCCGCCGCGCATCGTGTCCCGGAAGTGGACCTGCCAGCCGTCGCCGGAGTTCACATTGCCCATGGCGGCCGCGATGCCGCCCTCCGCCATCACGGTGTGCGCCTTGCCGAACAGGGACTTGCAGATCACCGCCGTACGGGCGCCCCGCTCGCGCGCCTCGATCGCGGCCCGCAGCCCGGCGCCGCCGGCCCCGATCACGACGACGTCCCACTGTTGCCGCTCCACTACAGACATTCAGCCAGACCTCACCATCAGAAGAAGCGCGGATCGTCGAAGGCGCCGGACGCGACCAGGTACACGTAGAGGTCGGCGAGCGCGACGCTCACCAGCGACGCCCAGGCGAGCAGCATGTGACGGGCGTTCAGCTTCCCGACCCAACCCCACAGGCGGTAGCGCACCGGGTGCTTGGAGAAGTGCCGGAGCCGGCCGCCGACGATGTGCCGGCAGGAGTGGCAGGACAGGGTGTACGCCCAGATCAGCGTGATGTTCAGCAGGAACACCAGGGTGCCCAGGCCCATGTGGCCCCACGCGTAGTGCTCGTCGCGGAAGGACAGCACGGTGTCGTAGGTGAGGATGCAGGCGACGAGGACGGCCGCGTAGAAGAAGTAGCGGTGGATGTTCTGCAGGATCAGCGGGAAGCGGGTCTCGCCGCTGTACTTCTTGTGCGGCTCGGCGACCGCGCAGGCGGGCGGCGACGCCCAGAAGCCGCGGTAGTACGCCTTGCGGTAGTAGTAGCAGGTCAGCCGGAAGCCCAGCGGGAAGATCAGGATCAGCAGGGCGGGGGACAGGCCCCACCAGCCTCCGAACAGCTCCCAGTTGGGGCCGTGCCGCATCAGCGCGCAGTTCTGTGACAGGCACGGCGAGTAGAACGGCGAGACGTACGGGGCCGCGTAGTAGTCGGCGTTCGCGAAGGCCCGCCAGGTCGAGTAGACGACGAACGCGAGGAGTCCGCCCGCGGTCGCGGCGGGGGCCAGCCACCAGCGGTCCGTGCGCAGATGACGGGCGGTGATCGCGGCCCGGGTCCGGCTCCGGACGCCGGTGCCGCTGTCTGTGCCGGTGGCCAAGGAAGCCTCCGCAGGTGGGGTGGGGTCAGGGAGCGTGCCGGTCCCGTGCGCCGAGCCCTTCGTCGTCGGAGTCGGTCCACAGGGAGGTGTCGTACGGGGTGTCGGGGATCGGTACGACGTTCTTCTTGGGGGTGGGCACGGAGGCGGCGGGGGCCTGCGCCGAGGCGCGCAGGAGGGCCACGCTCTCGCGCAGGTGCTCGGTGTCGGCTCGCACCCTGCGCAGATCGGGGCCGGTCGCCTCCGGCGGGAGCTGGTTGACGGCTCGGGTCAGTTCGTCCACGCAGCGCTGAACGACCGTCAGATCGTCGGTCAGGGACATGGTGTGCCTCGCTTCCGCGGGTTGCGGCGGAGATGCGTGTGCGGGTGCGAGTGTCGCGCGTCACATTGCGCTTTGGGAAGGGGGCGGTTCGGTTTCGACGGCGTCCGCGGCCCGGTGGGGGCTGGTCGCGCAGTTCCCCGCGCCCCTGGAAGGCAGCGGCTTCGCCGCGCCATCCCCCGATGAAGGGCGCCCCGCACCTTTCATCGGGGAAATGCGCCCGAAGGGCATGCATTTCAGGGGCGCGGGGAACTGCGCGACCAGCCCCCACCGGACGGAGCGCCGAAGACCCGCCAATTGGGCCGCACGAGTGGGAAACGGGACGGGGGCCGCCGTGTCGCCGACCGGCCAAGGCCTCGCCCCGGTTCCCTGTGGTGATAGATGTGATCAGCTCCATACTCCGCCAAACGTGATCAAACCGGCCGTCCCCGGAGGTACCCGTGATGCGACCCGCCCCAAGGCGCCCAGGAGCAACCGCCCGCTCGGCGGCGTTCCTCGTGAGCGGTGCCCTCGCCGTGACCGCCCTCGCGGGGTGCGGCTCCGACGACGAGGCGAGCAAGCCCGCCGCCAGGCAGGACATCGCCCCGGCCGCCCGCGAGCAGATCAAGGACGGCGGCACCCTGCGCTGGGCGATCGACGCCCTGCCGCAGACCCTGAACACCTTCCAGGCGGACGCCGACGCGAGCACCGCCCGGCTCACCGGCGCGGTGCTGCCGTCGATGTTCCGCATCGACGCCCAGGGCCGCCCCGCCCGCGACGCCGACTACCTGGAGAAGGCGGAGGTCATCAAGACCGAGCCGAAGCAGGTCGTGCTCTACAAGCTGAACCAGCAGGCCGTCTGGAGCGACGGCCGCGAGATCGGAGCCCCCGACTTCGCCGCCCAGTGGCGCGCCCTGTCCGGCAAGGACTCCGCGTACTGGACGGCCCACAACGCCGGCTACGACCGCATCGAGAAGATCGAGCGCGGCGCGAACGACCTCGAGGTGCGGGTCACCTTCGCCAAGCCGTACGCCGACTGGCGCGCCCTGTTCTCGCCGCTGTACCCCAAGGACGTCATGGGGACGCCGGACAGCTTCAACGAGGGCGCCCGGCGCAAGCTCAAGGTGACGGCGGGCCCCTTCGCCCTCGACGAGATCGACCGCGACACCAAGCAGGTCACCCTCAAGCGCAACCCGCGCTGGTGGGGCGAGCAGCCCAAGCTCGACAAGCTGGTCCTCGCCGCGGTACCCCGCGCCGAGCGCCCCGCCGCGCTCGCCGCCGGAAAGCTCGACCTGGCCGACGTCGACCCGGGTGGCGCCGACCGCATCGCGTACGCGGCCCGCGACCAGGGCTCCTCGGGCCCGCTCGCCCACGGCCCCGGCGCCGCGCTGACCCCGGCGCAGGCGACCCGCTCCTGGGCGATCGCGCACGGCGCGGACGACGAGGAGGCGGCCGAGGAGGAGACCACGGCCCGTGCGCGGACCCGCAAGGCGGTCAAGAAGTACACGGCCGAGCAGGCGGAGCTGCACGGCTTCAAGCTCCGCAAGTCCCTGGAGCCCGCGTACACGCAGCTCGCCCTGAACGGTTCCTCGGGGCCGCTCGCCGACGAGCGGGTCCGGCGCGCCGTGGCCCGCGCCATCGACCGCAGCAAGCTGGCCGAGTCCGTCCTCAAGCCGCTCGGCCTGCCGGTCAGCACGGTCGACAACCACCTGGCCCTCGCCGGTCAGGACGCCTACGCCGACAACAGCGACGCGCTGGGCAAGCAGGACACGGCCGAGGCGCGGGCGCTGCTCGCCGAGGCGGGCTGGGTGCCCGGCGGCGCGGTCGACGAGGAGAAGAAGGACCACCCGAAGACGGCCGGCAGCCGCGCCGACGACTCCTCCAAGGACTCCAAGGACTCCGAGCACGGCAAGAAGTCGGGCAAGGAGAGCAAGGAGAGCAAAGAGTCGGAGGCCGCCGACGACGGGACGTACATCGTCGGCGAGGACGACCAGAAGTCCGGCGACGACGGGAAGCCGGGCGACACCGCGGCCTCGGCCTCGACCCCCTTGCTGGGCGCCGCCGCCGACACCTCCGTCCAGTACGCCGCCCTCCTCCACCAGGCCGACGCGGCGAAGGTGCGCGTCGCCGACCGGGAGAAGAACCAGCACTCCGACGGGCTGAAGAACGACGCCAAGCGGTACGACGCCCAGCAGGGCGGCGCCCCCGGCGCCTACGCCCCCAAGGGCACGGCCGCCCCCGCCCGCGCCGCCGCGGGCCCGCTCGCCAAGGACGGCAAGCCGCTGACCCTGCGCTTCGTGGTCCCCGCGGGCGCCGGTTCGGAGCAGCTGCGCTCGGTCGCGGACCGGATCACGCAGATGCTGGAGAAGATCGGCGTGCGGACCGACATCACGAAGGTCGCCGACGAGAGCTACTTCAAGGACCACATCGCGTCCGGCCAGTACGACCTCGCCCTGTACTCGTGGCCCGCCTCGGCCTACCCGGCCACCGACGCCCGCCCGATCTACGCCAAGCCCGTCCCGGCCGCCGACGGCTCGCTGACCGTCGAGCAGAACTACACCCGGGTCGGCACCGACCACATCGACCAGCTCTTCGACCAGGCCATCGGCGAGCTCGACCAGGGCGAGGAGCGCTCGCTGGTCAAGCAGGCGGACGCCCGGATCTGGGCCGCCGCAGGATCGATTCCGCTCTACCAGCGCCCCGAGCTGGTGGCGGCCCGCAAGGACCTGGTGAACGCCGGGGCCTTCGGCTTCCAGGAGCCGGACTACGAGAACATCGGCTACCTCAAGCCCGGCGTGAAGCGCGTCGCGCCCGCCCCCAAGGACCGCTGAACAGATTCTCAGATCAGATCCAGCTCAAGTCTCTTGCCCGCCGGACCACCCGGCGGGCAAGCTTGTTCACACCCATTGACCTGCGGATTCCCCCCACCTCGGGGCTCACCCCCACCTGCGCCCCCACCTGCGCGAAGAGCCCCGAAGAGCCTCAACCCGTCAAGCCCCGTACCATGGGGTGAGGCCGTGGCGTGTCCAGCCCGGCAGGGCGCGCGTATCACTGATGTACGCGCAGCCGTCCACTCACTCCGGGAGTACGCCGCAATATGGCCACGCGCCACGACATCCGTAACGTCGCCATCGTCGCCCACGTCGACCACGGCAAGACGACCATCGTCGACGCCATGCTGAAGCAGGCCGGCTCGTTCGCCGCGCACGCCGCAGAGTCCCTCGACGACCGCATGATGGACTCGAACGACCTGGAGCGTGAGAAGGGCATCACGATCCTCGCCAAGAACACGGCGGTGAAGTACCACCCGAAGGATGGCGGCGACGTCATCACGATCAACATCATCGACACCCCGGGCCACGCCGACTTCGGTGGCGAGGTCGAGCGCGGTCTGTCGATGGTCGACGCGGTGGTCCTGCTCGTGGACGCCTCCGAGGGTCCCCTCCCGCAGACCCGCTTCGTGCTGCGCAAGGCGCTGCAGCAGCGTCTGCCCGTCATCCTGTGCATCAACAAGACGGACCGTCCGGACTCCCGGATCGACGAGGTCGTCAACGAGACGTACGACCTCTTCCTCGACCTGGACGCCGACGAGGACCAGATCGAGTTCCCGATCGTCTACGCGTGCGGCCGTGACGGCATCGCGTCGCTGACCAAGCCGGAGAACGGCACGGTCCCGGCGGACTCCACCAACCTGGAGCCGTTCTTCTCCACGATCCTCGAGCACGTCCCGGCCCCGACGTACGAGGAGGACGCGCCGCTCCAGGCCCACGTCACCAACCTCGACGCCGACAACTTCCTCGGCCGTATCGCGCTGCTCCGCGTCGAGCAGGGCGAGCTGCGCAAGGGCCAGACGGTCGCGTGGATCAAGCGCGACGGCTCGATCTCGAACGTCCGCATCACCGAGCTGATGATGACCGAGGCGCTCACCCGCAAGCCCGCCGAGGTCGCGGGCCCCGGTGACATCTGCGCCGTCGCCGGTATCCCGGACATCATGATCGGTGAGACGCTCGCCGACCCGGAGAACCCGGTCGCGCTGCCGCTCATCACGGTGGACGAGCCGGCCATCTCCATGGTCATCGGCACCAACACCTCGCCGCTGGTCGGCCGGGGCGGCACGGGCAAGGGCGCTTCCGCCAAGTCCGCCGTCAAGGACCGCAAGGTCACCGCGCGCCAGGTCAAGGACCGCCTCGACCGCGAGCTGATCGGTAACGTGTCGCTGCGTGTCCTCGACACCGAGCGTCCCGACGCCTGGGAGGTCCAGGGCCGTGGTGAGCTCGCGCTCGCCATCCTGGTCGAGCAGATGCGCCGCGAGGGCTTCGAGCTGACGATCGGCAAGCCGCAGGTCGTCACCCGCGAGGTCGACGGCAAGACGCACGAGCCGGTCGAGCGCCTCACGGTCGACGTCCCCGAGGAGCACATGGGCGCGGTCACGCAGCTCATGGGTGTCCGCAAGGGCCGCATGGACAACATGTCGAACCACGGCTCCGGCTGGGTCCGCATGGAGTTCGTCGTTCCGTCCCGTGGCCTCATCGGCTTCCGTACCGAGTTCCTCACGAACACCCGCGGTACGGGTATCGCCCACTCCATCCACGAGGGCCACGAGCCGTGGTTCGGCACCCTGACGACCCGTAACAACGGTTCGCTCGTCGCCGACCGCGCCGGCGCCGTCACCGCGTTCGCGATGACGAACCTCCAGGAGCGCGGCGTGCTGTTCACCGACCCCGGCACCGAGGTGTACGAGGGCATGATCGTCGGCGAGAACTCGCGCGCCGACGACATGGACGTGAACATCACCAAGGAGAAGAAGCTCACCAACATGCGCTCCTCCTCCGCCGACTCCTTCGAGGCGATCGTCCCGCCGCGCAAGCTCTCCCTGGAGCAGTCCCTGGAGTTCTGCCGTGACGACGAGTGCGTCGAGGTGACCCCGGAGGCCGTCCGCATCCGCAAGGTCGTCCTGGACCAGAAGGAGCGCGGCCGCTCGGCCTCGCGCGCCAAGCACAGCTGACGCCAGGCCAGTTGACGGCTGAAGGGCCCGGCACCCCCACGGGGTGCCGGGCCCTTCGCGTGTCCGTGGCCGGCCGGGGGCGGGTTTGCCGCTCCTTGGGGTACCGGCCGGTGTACTCGGGAGTCGGGGGCCGCTACGCTGCGAGAGCGTGTCGCGCGTAGACCCCCTGGGTCCGCGGCGCGCTCGCTGCCGGGTTCCCGGCTGGAGGCGCACCTCATATCAAGGGTGAGCGCCGCGGTGCGACCGCGCAACTCGATTTCTCCCTCCTCGCGTTCGGTATCCGGACACTGCTGACCGATAGATATGTAACGCGTCCGTTTCGTGACCCTCTAGTGCGGATCGGTTTGTCCGGATTTTGGGAGAAGTACGCAACAGGTGTGATCGAACCGAGACCAAATGGGTGTTGGTGACCGACACTCCATGGCTAATAGTTGACGCCGTAGAGCTCGGGTCAATGGGTCACGCGCAGTGGGGAGCGCCGACTCACGAGCACACTGGGGCGCTCGAAGCGCCGGGGCGGCAGGGGTGCCGAACCGGGGTGGATGCGCCCTCTCTCGCAGTGAACAAGTGGACTCATGAGGAGGAACCCCATGCGTGGTGCCAAGAGCGCCAAGTGGGTGGCGGGCGCGGCGATCATCGCTCTGGCCGCGACCGCGTGCGGAGGCGGCAACAGCGACAGCGGCAAGGACGACAAGGCCGCAGTCGACCCGAACGGCACGTTCTCCGTCGAGGTGGGTGAGCCGCAGAACCCCCTGCAGCCCGCCAACACCATGGAGTCCAACGGCAGCATCGTTCTGTCCACGCTGTTCTCGCAGCTGGTGGACTACGACGCCAAGGGCAACATCACCATGGTGAACGCCCAGTCGGTCGACACCACGGACAACAAGACCTTCACGGTCAAGCTGAAGCCGGGCTGGAAGTTCCACGACAACACCCCGGTCACCGCCGACTCGTACGTCAAGGCCTGGAACTGGGCCGCCAACCCGGCGAACAAGCAGACCAACAGCTTCTGGTTCTCGGACATCAAGGGCTACGACGACGTCGCGCCGGCCAAGGGCAAGGCGAAGACCGACAAGATGTCCGGTCTGAAGGTCGTCGACGAGAACACCTTCACCATCGAGCTCTCGAAGCCGATCCCGTACTTCGTGTACAAGCTGGGCTACGAGGTCTTCTCGCCGCTGCCCGAGTCCTTCTTCAAGGACCCGACGGCCGCCGGTCAGAAGCCGGTCGGCAACGGCCCGTACAAGTTCGTCTCCTGGCAGCACAAGAAGGAGATCAAGGTCACCCGCTTCGACGGGTACCAGGGCCCCAACAAGGCGAAGAACGGTGGTGTGACGTTCAAGAACTACACCAACCTGGAAACCGCCTACGAGGACCTGAAGTCGGGCAACGTCGACGTCCTGCGTCAGCTCGCCCCGAAGGACCTGCCGGTCTACAAGCAGGACCTGGGTGACCGCGCGGTCGACCAGCCGTACTCGGCGATCCAGACCCTTGCCGTCGCGTTCTACACGAAGCAGTGGAAGGACATCGACCCCAAGGTCCTCCAGGGTCTGTCGATGGCCATCGACCGCGACACCATCACGAAGACCGTGCTCCAGGGCACGCGTGAGCCGGCCACCGGCTGGGTCGCCAAGGGCGTCCTCGGCTACCAGCCGAACGCCGCGGGCGACGTCACCAAGTACGACCCGGCCAAGGCCAAGAAGCTCATCGAAGAGGGCGGCGGCGTCCCGGGCAACAAGATCTCCATCCAGTTCAACGCGGACGGTGGTCACAAGGAGTGGGTGGACGCCGTCTGCGGCTCCATCAAGAAGGCCGTCAACGTGACCTGCGTGGGCGACTCGAAGGCCGACTTCCAGGCGGACACCAACGCGCGTGACGCCAAGGAAGTCAAGTCGATGTACCGCTCCGGCTGGGTGCTCGACTACCCCTTCAACGCCAACTTCATCCGCGACCTGTTCGGCACCAAGTCGGACGGTAACCAGGGTGGCTTCTCCAACAAGAAGGTCGACGAGATGATCGCCGACGCTGACAGCGCCAAGACGCTGGAGGAGTCGGAGAAGAAGTACCAGGACGTCGAGAAGCAGCTGGTCAACTACATGCCGACGATCCCGCTCTGGTACTACAAGGTCAACGCGGGCTACTCGGACCGGGTTTCCGGCGTCAAGTACGCGCAGGACGGCGACCCGATCCTGGACGGCGTCCAGGTCCACAAGTAGTAACCGCTGACAGCGTTCGTGACCGCTGCTCCCCGGCCGCACCCGGGGGCAGCGGTACGTGCGGGCCGAAAAACTGGCCGGGGGGCCCTTTTCACTGTATGTACCGCGCTCTTTTGTGGCGCGCGGACGTGCGTACGGCGAAAAGGGCCCCTTGCTGCGATTGACATGGAGGCATGATGGGGCGCTATGTCGCACGACGACTGCTCCAGATGATCCCGGTGTTCATCGGGACGACTCTGCTTATCTTTCTCATGGTGTACGCCCTGCCCGGCGACCCCGTCCGGGGTCTCTTCGGCGACAAGGCGAGCAGCCCGCAGATCATTGCGCAGCTGCGCCATGAGTACGGGCTCGACCAGCCCGTGCTGGTCCAGTACTGGCACTACATGCGGGACATGATCCTGCACTTCGACTTCGGCACCCAGATCGCCTCGGGGCGCCCGGTGACCGACGTCCTCGGCGACGCGTTCCCGGTGACCATCCGGCTGGCGTCCCTCGCCTTCGTGATCGAAGCGGTCCTCGGCATCCTGCTCGGCGTCATCGCCGGCATGCGCGCCGGCAAGCTCGTCGACACCGGCGTGCTGTTCCTGACGCTGCTGCTGATCTCGGTGCCCGTCTTCGTGCTCGGGTTCATCTTCAAGACGGTGTTCGCCTTCCAGCTGGGCTGGATGCAGCCGAACGTCAACAACGACCAGAACTACAGCGAGTTGCTGATGCCGGCCATCGTGCTGGCCGCGGCCTCGCTCGCGTACGTGGCCCGACTGACCCGTACGTCGGTCGCGGAGAACCTCCGCTCCGACTACATGCGCACCGCGGTGGCCAAGGGCCTGCCCAAGCAGCGCATCATCGGCGTCCACCTGCTGCGCAACTCGCTGATCCCCGTCGTCACCTTCCTCGGCACCGACCTCGGCGCCCTGATGGGCGGCGCCGTCGTGACCGAGGGTCTGTTCAACATCCACGGCGTCGGAGGCACGATCTACGAAGCCCTGTCGCGCCGGGAGGGAACCACGCTGGTCGGACTGGTGACCATCCTGGTTCTCGTCTACCTCGTCACCAGCCTGATCGTCGACCTGCTCTACGCGGTCCTGGACCCGAGGATTCGCTATGTCTGATCTGACCAAGTCCGCGGAAGCCCCCGCCGCAGCCGCCGCCGGCGGTCAACTGCCCGAGCCCACGGTCAAGGTGAAGGCCGAGAAGGCCCGCAGCCTGTGGAGCGACGCCTGGCGCGACCTCCGCTCCAACTGGATCTTCATCGTCTCGGCGCTGCTGATCCTGCTGCTCCTGGTGATCTCGGCCTTCCCCGGCCTGTTCACGGGCATCGACCCGACCAACCGCGACCTGGCCAACCACTACCTCGGCAAGCCCGAGCTGGGGAAGGTCTTCTCCGACGGCTGGCTCGGCTACGACGCGCAGGGCCAGAGCGTCTACTCGCGCATGATCCACGGCACCCGTGCCTCGGTCATGGTCGGCCTCGGCACCACCCTCGTGGTGACGATCTTCGGTGGCCTGATCGGCATGCTCGCCGGCTACTTCGGCGGCTGGCTCGACGCGATCCTGTCCCGCGTCACCGACATGTTCATGGGTATCCCGTTCCTGCTGGGCGCGATGGTCATGCTCAACGCGTTCTCCGACCGCAGCATCCCCGTCGTCATCGCCGCCCTCGCCTTCCTCGGCTGGACGCAGACGGCGCGTGTCATGCGCGGCTCGGTCATCACCGTGAAGCAGGCGGACTACGTGCAGGCGGCGCGCGCGCTCGGGGCCGGCACCAACCGCATCCTGTTCAAGCACATCATGCCGAACGCCATCGCGCCGGTGATCGTGGTCGCCACGATCTCGCTCGGTGTCTACATCGCGGCCGAGGCCACCCTGTCCTTCCTCGGACTCGGCCTCACCAGCGGTGTCTCGTGGGGTGCCGACATCTCCGCGGGCGGCAACTCGATCCGCGTGGCGCAGCACATCATCCTGTTCCCGTCGATCATGCTCAGCATCGCCGTCCTGTCGTTCATCATGCTCGGCGAAGCGGTGCGCAACGCCCTCGACCCGAAGATGCGCTGAGGGAGGCGTACATGACCATCATCGACAACCCCGCGATGGTTCCGGCCCCGCGGTCCGACGACGACGGGCCCCTGCTCGAAGTCCGCGACCTGCACGTCGAGTTCCACACCCGCGACGGCGTCGTCCGCGCGGTGAACGGCGTCAACTACAGCGTCAGCGCCGGTGAGACCCTCGCCGTCCTCGGCGAGTCCGGCTCCGGCAAGTCCGTGACCGCCCAGGCGATCATGGGCATCCTCGACATGCCCCCCGGCAAGATCCCGCAGGGCGAGATTCTCTTCCGCGGCCAGGACATGCTGAAGATGGCGCCGGACGAGCGGCGCAAGCTGCGCGGCGCGAAGATCGCCATGATCTTCCAGGACGCGCTGTCCTCCCTCAACCCCGTGCTGACTGTGGGCTACCAGCTCGCCGAGATGTTCCGGGTGCACCAGGGCCTCAGCAAGAAGGAGGCCAAGGCGAAGGCCATCGAGCTGATGGACCGGGTGAAGATCCCGGCCGCGGCGGCCCGCGTCAACGACTACCCGCACCAGTTCTCCGGCGGTATGCGCCAGCGCATCATGATCGCGATGGCGCTCGCCCTGGAGCCCGACCTGATCATCGCCGACGAGCCGACCACGGCCCTCGACGTGACGGTCCAGGCCCAGGTCATGGACCTGCTCGCGGAGCTCCAGCGCGAGTACAACATGGGGCTCATCCTCATCACGCACGACCTGGGTGTCGTCGCGGACGTCGCCGACAAGATCGCCGTGATGTACGCGGGCCGGATCGTCGAGCAGGCGCCGGTCCACGAGATCTACAAGCGGCCCGCGCACCCGTACACGCGCGGTCTGCTGGACTCGATCCCGCGCCTGGACCAGAAGGGCCAGGAGCTCTACGCGATCCAGGGTCTGCCGCCCAACCTCCTGAAGACGCCGCCCGGTTGCGCGTTCAACCCGCGGTGCCCCAAGGCGCAGGACATCTGCCGCACCGACATCCCGGCGCTCGTCGAGGTGACGGAGCAGGACGGCGGCGCGCTGCCCGGCCGGCGCAGCGCCTGCCACTTCTGGAAGGAGACGATCCATGGCTGAGCTCAGCAAGAAGGACTCCGAGAACGCAGCCGTGGACGCCACCCCGAACGTCACGGACGTCGAGGTCGTCAAGGCGGCCGGCGAGGACGCGGCCGTCGCCGCGCTCGACAAGACGATCGAGCGCGGGGAGCCGATCCTCCAGGTCCGCAACCTGAAGAAGCACTTCCCGCTCACCCAGGGCATCCTCTTCAAGAAGCAGATCGGCGCGGTCAAGGCCGTCGACGGGATCTCCTTCGACCTGTACCAGGGCGAGACCCTGGGCATCGTCGGCGAGTCCGGCTGCGGCAAGTCGACCGTCGCCAAGCTCCTGATGAGCCTGGAGAAGGCGACCGAGGGCGAGGTCTTCTACAAGGGCCAGGACATCACCAAGCTGTCCGGCCGTGCCCTGAAGGCCGTCCGCCGCAACATCCAGATGGTGTTCCAGGACCCGTACACCTCGCTCAACCCGCGTATGACGGTGGGCGACATCATCGGGGAGACCTTCGAGATCCACCCCGAGGTGGCCCCGAAGGGCGACCGGCGCCGCAAGGTCCAGGACCTGCTCGACGTCGTCGGCCTCAACCCGGAGTACATCAACCGGTACCCGCACCAGTTCTCCGGCGGTCAGCGCCAGCGCATCGGCATCGCCCGCGGCCTCGCGCTCAACCCGGAGATCATCATCTGCGACGAGCCGGTGTCGGCCCTGGACGTGTCCGTCCAGGCGCAGGTCATCAACCTGATGGAGAAGCTGCAGGACGAGTTCAACCTCTCCTACATCTTCATCGCGCACGACCTGTCGATCGTCCGGCACATCTCGGACCGGGTCGGGGTCATGTACCTCGGCAAGATGGCCGAGATCGGCACGGACACGCAGATCTACGACCACCCGACGCACCCGTACACGCAGGCGCTGCTCTCCGCGGTGCCCGTGCCGGACCCGGAGGCCCGCGAGGGCCGCGAGCGCATCATCCTCACCGGTGACGTGCCCTCGCCGGCGAATCCGCCGTCGGGTTGCCGCTTCCGCACCCGGTGCTGGAAGGCGCAGGACAAGTGCGCCGAGGAGGTTCCGCTCCTCGCGATCCCCGAGCGCTTCAAGGGCTCGGACTCGGAGGCGGCGCACGAGTCCGCCTGCCACTTCGCCGAGGAGAAGGACGTCGTCCACGCGTCCTGACCCGCACGCCAAGCCCGCCGGCCCGCACCCCTCGGTGCGGGCCGCCGCGCGTTCTGCCCCCTGGGCGAGCGGTGCGGCGGGTCTGCACCGGACGTCTCGCCCTTGGCCGGCCGCCTTCTCCCACCCGCCCGCCCCCTCCGGGGCGTTCGGCCCGGCGCCCGGCCTCGGGCAGTGCTTCTGCCCCCTGGGCGAGCCGTGCGGCGGGTCTCCGCCGTGGGCGTCGAGCTTCGCCGCCGACTGCGGCGCCGTCGTGGCTGGCCGCGCAGTTCCCCGCGCCCCTGTCGGGGCGCACTTGCGTCCTGGCTACGCGATTCGCGCGCACGCGGCGGAGCCGCAATGCGGTACAGCTCCGCGCCTCTGACGGGGCGCCTTGCCCGCGCCCTCTGACGGGGCTGATCTGGCCGGGCTGTCTCGCCTTTGGCCGGCCGCCTGCTCCCACCCGCCCGCCCCCTCCGGGGCGTTCGCCCCGGCACCCGGCCTCGGGTAGTGCTTCTGCCCCCTGGGCGAGCTGTGCAGCGGGCCTCCGCCGCAGGCGTCGAGCTTCGCCGCCGGCTGCCGCGCCGTCGTGGCTGGTCGCGCAGTTCCCCGCGCCCCTGTCGGGGCGCACTTGCGTCCTGGCTACGCGATTCGCGCGCACGCGGCGGAGCCGCTATGAGGTACAGCCCCGCCCCCTGGCGAGGCAGCCCGTTTCCGAGTGATGTCGGAGCTTGGTCGTATCTTGGCGGTCGGGCGGGGGCGATGTTCGGTGCTCGGGGCGTCGTCGGGGTTCGGGGTAAGAGGAGAGACGTGGTTCAGGGTCAGTTCATGCGTACTGCTCGGCTCGAGCTCGTGCCGCTCGACGTGGTGCATGCCGAGGAGATGGCTCGGGTGCTCGGGGATCCGGGGCTGCACATCTTCATCGGGGGTGAGCCGTACGGGGAGGCGGAGCTCAGGGGGCGGTACGAGAGGCTCGTGGCCGGGTGCCCGGAGCCGGGTACCAGCTGGCTGAACTGGGTCGTCCGGCTCCGGGAGGAGCGCGTGCTGACCGGTACCGTCCAGGCCACCGTCGACCTCACCCGCCGTACCGCCGAGATCGCCTGGATCACCGGCACCCCCTGGCAGGGCAGGGGCATCGCGAGCGAGGCGGCGAAGGCGCTGGCCGACGCCCTGGTGGCCGGCCGGATCGCGGGCCGGGTCGACACCGTGCTGGCCCACGTCCATCCGGAGCATCACGCCTCGGCCGCGGTCGCCCGGGCGGCCGGCCTGCACCCCACCGATGTCCACGAGGACGGCGAGGTTCGCTGGATCCGCCACGCTCCGGCCGTCTGACCGGCCCTCCCGCGGCCTCCTCCGACCGCGTACACCCGTTGGCCCACCCGGCGTGCGACATGTCCGGGTTGAGTTGATATTGAGGCGTACGTGACGCGTGATCGGCAAGAGTCGGTAAGAGGAGGCACTCCATGCGTGGAGCCACGCACGCCAAATGGGCTGCAGGTGCGGTGGCCGTAGCCCTCGCGGCGACGGCCTGTGGTGGAGGCAGTGACAGTGGGGGAGGCGGCGGTGGCGGCGACGGCTCCGGCGTCGTGCGCTCCTCCTGGGGCGACCCGCAGAACCCGCTGGAGCCCGCCAACACCAACGAGGTGCAGGGCGGCAAGGTCCTCGACATGATCTTCCGCGGTCTCAAGCGGTACGACCCGAAGACCGGCGAGGCCAAGGACATGCTCGCCGAGAAGATCGACACCTCCGACTCGCAGAACTTCACCATCACCGTCAAGGACGGCTGGACGTTCTCCAACGGCGAGAAGGTCACCGCGAAGTCCTTCGTCGACGCCTGGAACTACGGCGCGAGCCTGAAGAACAACCAGAAGAACGCCTACTTCTTCGGTCAGATCGACGGCTACGACAAGGTCCACCCCGACAGCGGCAGCCAGTCGGCCCAGACCCTGTCCGGCCTCAAGGTCACCGGCGACCGCACCTTCACGGTCAAGCTGAACCAGAAGTTCTCGCTGTGGCCCGACACCCTCGGCTACGCGGCCTTCTCCCCGCTCCCCAAGGCCTTCTTCGACGACCACGAGGCCTGGGTCAAGAAGCCCGTGGGCAACGGCCCGTACACCGTGAAGTCGTACCAAAAGGGCTCCCAGATGTCCCTGCGCAAGTGGGACAAGTACCCGGGAGCCGACAAGGCGCAGAACGGCGGCGTGGACCTCAAGGTCTACACCGACAACAACACCGCCTACACGGACCTGACGGCCGGCAACCTCGACCTCGTCGACGACGTGCCCGCGTCCCAGCTCAAGAACGTGAAGGCCGACCTCGGCGACCGCTACATCAACACGCCGGCCGGCATCCTGCAGACCCTCGCCTTCCCGTTCTACGACCCCGCGTGGAACAAGGCGGACAGCGACAAGGTCCGCAAGGGCCTGTCCATGGCGATCAACCGCAAGCAGATCACCGAGACGATCTTCCAGAAGACCCGCACCCCGGCCACCGACTGGACCTCCCCGGTCCTCGGCGAGAAGGGCGGCTACAAGCCCGGCCTGTGCGGCAAGTACTGCGACTACAACCCCACCGAGGCCAAGAAGCTGGTCAAGGAGGGCGGCGGCATCCCCGGCGGCCAGGTGCAGCTCGGCTACAACGCCGACACCGGCAGCCACAAGGAGTGGGTGGACGCGGTCTGCAACTCCATCAACAACGCGCTGGACAACGACAAGGCCTGCGTCGGCAGCCCCACCGGCACCTTCGCCGACTTCCGCAACAAGATCACGCAGAAGAAGATGAAGGGGCCGTTCCGCGCCGGCTGGCAGATGGACTACCCGCTCATCCAGAACTTCCTGCAGCCGCTGTACTACACCAACGCCTCCTCCAACGACGGCCACTGGTCGAACAAGCAGTTCGACAAGCTGATCGACGAGGCGAACGCCGAGTCCGACACCACGGCGGCCATCAAGAAGTTCCAGGAGGCCGAGGGCGTCGTCCGCGACAACATGGCCGCGATCACGCTCTGGTACCAGAACGGCAGCGCCGGCTACTCGGACAAGGTCTCCAACGTCGCGCTGAACCCCTTCAGCGTCCCCGTCTACAACGAGATCAAGGTCAACTGACGCCAGGAGGGCGGCAGTCCGGACCGGTCACCGGCCGGACTGCCGCCCTCACCGCTCACGGAACCGGAACCCGGAGTCCTCATGGGACGTTATGTGATCCGGCGCCTGCTGCAGATGATCCCGGTCTTCATCGGCGCGACGCTGCTGATCTTCCTCATGGTCAACGTGATGGGCGACCCCATCGCCGGCCTCTGCGGCGACCGGGCCTGCGACCCGGCCACCAAGGCCCAGCTGGAGAAGGAGTTCGGCCTCGACCAGCCGGTGCTCCAGCAGTACCTGACGTACATGGGGAACGTGTTCACCGGCGACTTCGGCACGGCGTTCAACGGCCAGAAGGTCACCGAGCTGATGGCCAGCGCGTTCCCGGTCACCATCCGGCTGACCATCGTCGCCATCCTCTTCGAGATCATCGTCGGCATCACGCTCGGTGTGATCACCGGCCTGCGCCGCGGCCGACCCATCGACACGAGTGTGCTGCTGCTGACCCTCGTCGTGATCTCCATCCCGACGTTCGTCACCGGTCTGCTGCTGCAACTGCTCCTCGGCGTCGAATGGGGCTGGATCAGCCCGGCGGTCTCCACCGAGGCCCCGTTCAGCGAACTGATCGTGCCGGGCCTCGTGCTCGCCTCGGTCTCCCTCGCCTACGTGACCCGGCTGACCCGCACCTCGATCGCCGAGAACCGGCGCGCCGACTACGTCCGCACCGCCATCGCCAAGGGCCTGCCCCGGCGCCGCGTCATCACCCGGCACCTGCTGCGCAACTCGCTGATCCCCGTGGTCACCTTCATCGGCGCCGACATCGGCTCCCTGATGGGCGGCGCCATCGTCACCGAGCGCATCTTCAACATCCACGGCGTCGGCTTCCAGATCTACCAGGGCATCGTGCGCCAGAACACCCAGACCGTGGTCGGCTTCGTCACGATCCTCGTCCTGGTCTTCCTCCTGGTGAACCTGATCGTCGACCTCCTGTACGCCGTACTCGACCCGAGGATCCGCTATGCCTGAACCCGAAGCGCCAGAGCCTGCACCCTGGTCCGGCGGCGGGCGGGCCCCCGAGGACGGGGCCATCGCGGCCACCGGCATGGGCGGCGCCATGGACCTCGCCACGAGCGAGGGCGAGACCCTGGAGAAGGCCCGCACCGGCGGGCCCGCCGGCGGTCCTGCGGGCAAGCCCCGCAGCCTGTGGTCGGACGCCTGGCGCGACCTGCGCCGCAACCCGGTCTTCATCATCTCCGGCCTGATCATCCTGTTCCTGGTCTTCATCTCGATCTGGCCGCAGGCCATCGCGTCCGGGAACCCGCTCTCCTGCGACCTCGCCAAGGCCCAGGAGGGCTCCCAGCCGGGCCACCCCTTCGGCTTCGACGGCCAGGGCTGCGACGTCTACACCCGCACCGTGCACGGCGCCCGGAACTCGATCACCGTCGGCGTCTGCGCCACCCTCGGCGTCGCGCTCCTCGGCTCCGTCCTCGGCGGTCTCGCGGGCTTCTTCGGCGGCTTCTGGGACTCGATCCTGTCCCGGATCACCGACATCTTCTTCGCGATCCCCGTCGTCCTCGGCGGCCTCGTCCTGCTGTCCGTCGTCACCAGCAACACCGTCTGGCCCGTCGTCGGCTTCATGGTGCTGCTCGGCTGGCCGCAGATCTCCCGCATCGCCCGCGGCTCCGTCATCACCGCCAAACAGCACGACTACGTCCAGGCGGCCCGCGCGCTCGGCGCCTCCAACTCCCGGATGCTGCTGCGGCACATCGCGCCGAACGCCGTCGCGCCGGTCATCGTCGTCGCGACCATCGCGCTCGGCACGTACATCGCGCTCGAGGCGACCCTCTCGTACCTCGGTGTCGGTCTGAAGCCGCCCGCCGTCAGCTGGGGCATCGACATCTCGGCCGCCTCCGCCTACATCCGCAACGCCCCGCACATGCTGCTGTGGCCGGCCGGTGCCCTCGCCCTCACCGTGCTCGCGTTCATCATGCTCGGCGACGCGGTGCGCGACGCCCTCGACCCGAAGCTGAGGTAGCGCCCATGCCGTTGCTCGAAGTACGCGATCTGCACGTCGAGTTCCGCACCCGGGACGGCGTCGCCAAGGCCGTGAACGGCGTCAACTACACCGTCGACGAGGGCGAGACGCTGGCCGTGCTCGGCGAGTCCGGCTCCGGCAAGTCCGTCACCGCCCAGGCCGTCATGGGCATCCTCGACATGCCGCCCGGCCGGATCACCGGCGGCGAGATCCGGTTCAAGGGCCGCGACCTGCTCAAGCTCAAGGAGGAGGAACGGCGCAAGGTGCGCGGCGCCGAGATGGCGATGATCTTCCAGGACGCGCTGTCCTCCCTCAACCCCGTGCTCAGTGTGGGCGAGCAGATCGGCGAACTGTTCGTCGTCCACAAGGGCACGTCCAAGAAGGACGGCAAGGCCAAGGCAGTCGAGCTGATGGACCGGGTCCGCATCCCCGCCGCGAAGGAACGCGTCGGCCAGTACCCGCACCAGTTCTCCGGCGGCATGCGCCAGCGCATCATGATCGCGATGGCGCTCGCCCTCGAACCCGACCTGATCATCGCCGACGAGCCCACCACGGCCCTCGACGTCACCGTGCAGGCCCAGGTCATGGACCTGCTCGCCGAGCTCCAGCGCGAGCTCCACATGGGCCTCATCCTCATCACGCACGACCTGGGTGTCGTCGCCGACGTCGCGGACAAGATCGCCGTCATGTACGCGGGCCGCATCGTCGAGACGGCCCCCGTCCACGAGATCTACAAGCGGCCCGCCCACCCGTACACCAAGGGCCTGCTCGAATCGATCCCGCGCCTGGACCAGAAGGGCCAGGAGCTGTTCGCCATCAAGGGACTGCCGCCCAACCTCATGAACATCCCGCCCGGCTGCGCCTTCAACCCGCGCTGCCCGATGGCCCAGGACGTGTGCCGCACCGACGTCCCGCCGCTCTACGAGGTCGCCCCCGAGCGGCGCAGCGCCTGCCACTTCTGGAAGGAGACGCTCGATGCCTCAAGCTGAACCCCTCCTCGAAGTGCGGGGCCTGGTCAAGCACTACCCCCTCACCCAGGGCATCCTCATCAAGAAGCAGGTCGGCGCGGTCAAGGCCGTCGACGGCGTCGACTTCGAGCTGGCCCAGGGCGAGACCCTCGGCATCGTGGGCGAGTCCGGCTGCGGCAAGTCGACCGTCGCCAAGATGCTGGTCAACCTCGAACGCCCCACCGCCGGCGCCATCAAGTACAAGGGCGAGGACATCACCAAGCTGTCCGGCCGCGCCCTGAAAGCCGTCCGCCGCAACATCCAGATGGTGTTCCAGGACCCGTACACCTCGCTCAACCCGCGTATGACGGTCGGCGACATCATCGGAGAGCCCTACGAGATCCACCCCGAGGTGGCACCCAAGGGCGACCGGCGCAAGCGCGTCCAGGACCTCCTCGACGTGGTCGGCCTCAACCCGGAGTACATCAACCGGTACCCGCACCAGTTCTCCGGCGGCCAGCGCCAGCGCATCGGCATCGCCCGCGGCCTCGCCCTGCGCCCCGAGATCATCGTCGCCGACGAACCGGTCTCCGCGCTCGACGTCTCCGTCCAGGCCCAGGTCGTCAACCTCCTCGACCGCCTCCAGAGCGAGTTCGACCTCTCCTACGTCTTCATCGCGCACGACCTGTCGATCGTGCGGCACATCTCCGACCGGGTCGGCGTGATGTACCTGGGCCGCATCGTCGAGATCGGCACGGACGCCGAGATCTACGAGCATCCGACGCACCCCTACACGCAGGCGCTCCTGTCGGCCGTGCCCGTACCGGACCCGGACGCGCGCGAGCACCGCGAGCGGATCATCCTGTCCGGCGACGTCCCGTCCCCGGCGAACCCGCCCTCGGGCTGTCGCTTCCGCACCCGCTGCTGGAAGGCGCAGCAGCGTTGCGTGGACGAGGTGCCCCTCCTGGCGGTGCCGGCGGTCTTCCGTATCGGCGAGGAGGACAACCCGGCGAAGCACCCGTCGGCGTGCCACTTCGCGGAAGAGAAGCACGTGGTGCCGAGCGATTAGGGGGCGCCTTCTCGTCTGCCGGGCCCCGGATTCGTTGGCGGGTGCGGGCCGGTGGGGCTTCTCGCGCAGTTCCCCGCGCCCCTGGAGATGCGCACTTCGTGCGCGATCTCCACAGGGGCGCGTCCCATCGGGGAAATGCGCCCGAAGGGCATGCATTTCAGGGGCGCGGGGCTGTGCCCGATCAGCGACTCCGTCGCGGGGCGCGACCGGCGGGCCCCTGGGGCGCACGGAGTGTGCCTTCCAGGGGCGCGGGGAACTGCGCGACCAGCCCCCACCGGGCCGTCAGCGACCGGTCAACCCCAGGGACCTCTTCAGGAAGTCCACCTGGAGGAGCAGCAGGTTCTCGGCGACCTGCTCCTGAGGCGTCATGTGCGTGACACCGGACAGCGGCAGCACCTCGTGCGGCCGCCCGTCCGCCAACAGGGCCGAACTCAACCGCAGCGCATGCGCCACGACGACATTGTCATCGGCCAGCCCGTGCACGATGAGCATCGGCCGATGCTCCGCCGCCACCTCGGACAGCCCGTCGTCCGTCACGAGGGAACTCTTCGCGTACGCCGCCGAGTCGACGCCCGGGTCGCCCAGATACCGCTCCGTGTAGTGCGTGTCGTACAGCCGCCAGTCCGTGACCGGCGCTCCCGCGATCCCCGCGTGGAAGACGTCCGGCCGCCGCAGCACGGCGAGCGCCGACAGGTAACCCCCGTAGGACCACCCCCGCATCGCCACCTTGGACAGGTCCAGCGGAAAGCGCTCGGCCAGCGCGTGCAGCGCCGTCACCTGGTCGTCCAGGGTCACCGTGAAGTCGCCCAGGATCGACTTCTCGCGCCCGGGGGACAGCCCCGGCGTGCCCCGCCCGTCCGCGACGATCACCGCGAAGCCCTGGTCGGCGAACCACTGCGAGGTCAGGCACGGATTGTGCGCGGCCATGACCCGCTGCCCGTGCGGCCCGCCGTAGGGGTCCATGAGCACCGGGAGCGGCCCGTCGCCCTCCCGGTACGAGGTCGGCAGCAGCACCGCGCAGGGAATGCCGTCCGCCTCCGTCAGCGTCACGCGCGGGGCGAGCACCGGCCGTTCGGCGTACGAGGCGATGTCCGCGACGTGCTTGCCGTCGCGCTCCACCCGCACCCGCGCCCCGGGCTCGGAGAGCGTCGCCGAGACGAGGACGGTGACGTCGCCGCCGCGCACCGCGGAGTGCACACCGGGCTCGGTCGTCACACGCTGCACGCCCAGTTCGTTGACCCGCAGGACGTGCACCTCGCCGGTCTCCGGGGACTCCGCGTCGGCGCCCGCGGACGCCGAGACCAGCACGTCGCCGTCCCCCACGTCGAGTACGGCCCGCACGTGCAACTGGGGCCCGGTCAAAGGCCGTTCGCCCACCGCGAGGACCCGCGCACCGCCCTCGTCCGCGATCCGCACCAGCTGCCCGCTCGGCGACCAGCAGGGCACACCGGGCAGCAGCTCCAGCCACTGGTCGTCCTCGTCGGCGTGCACCATCCGCGTCGAACCGTCGACCGGGTCGACCGCCAGGTAGAGCGCGCTGCGCTGGTCGCGGGCCTGCACGAGGATCAGCGGGGCGCCGTCCGCGGACCAGTGCACCCGGGCCAGGTACGGGTACGCCTTGCGGTCCCAGACGATCTCGGTGCGGGCCCCGTCGAGGCCGTACGCGAAGAGCCGCACCTCGGCGTTGGGCGTGCCCGCCGCCGGGTACGGGGTGCGGGCCGGCTCCCGGTCCGGGTGCGCCGGGTCGGCGATCCACCAGCGCTGCACGGCGGCGTCGTCCGCGCGGGCCACGAGCAGCCGGTCCGAGTCGGGGGACCACCAGTGGCCCCGGTAGCGGGACATCTCCTCGGCGGCGATGAACTCGGCGAGCCCGTAGGTGACCGTCTCCGACTCGGGCTCGGCCAGCGCCCGGTCGCCCTCGCCGTCCGCGCCCACGACCCGCAGCGCGCCCTGCGTCACGTACGCGACGTGCAGGCCGTCGGGGGAGGGGCGCGGGTCGATGACCGGCCCGGGGACCGGGAGTTCACGGGCGGTGCCCGCCCGCAGCTCGGCGACGAACAGGCGGCCGGACAGCGCGAACGCGGCCAGTTCCACGGCGCCGTCCGTCGCGTAGCCCACGATGCCGGCGCCGCCCTCGCGGCTGCGCTCGCGCCGGGCCCGCTCCTGCGCCGAGAGCAGCTCGGAGGCACCGCCGAGCAGCGCCACCGGGTCGGCGGCCACCCGCTCCTGACCGGACGTCACGTCGAGCACCCACAGCGCGTTCGCCCGGTCCGTGCCCGAGGGGGACCGCAGGAAGGCGACGCGCTCCCCGTCCGGCGCGACCGTGAAGGCGCGCGGCGCCCCCAGGGTGAAGCGCTGGGTGCGCGCGTGCTGCCGCGGGAAGGAGTACGCCGCCTCGGCGCCGGTGTCTGTTCCGATCTCGGTGGTCATCCCCGCAGCCTAGGCTGCGGGACCCCTCGCACGCGCCCCCTGTGTCCCCGTGCGCGGCCCGAAGGGCTCCCCTGCGAGGGCGTGCGCCCCCGCGCGCTCCCCGCCGCCCCCGTGCCCCCTTCCCGCGACTCATGCGCGGCGACGCATAGTTATCATGCATACGCACTGAGTGGGCAGTCCGCTTGCACAGCTCGACCTTGTAGCCCGACCCCGTAGCCCGACGTCCGGATCACCTTGGAGGAGGACCGCTGTGGCGCTCTCGATCTCGGCCGTGGTGCTGTTCGCGATCATCGTCGTCATTCTGACCAAGAAGTCCGGCCTGAAGTGGGGGCACGCGATCGTCTGCATGCTCCTCGGCTTCTACCTGGCGAGCTCCTCCATCGCCCCGTCCATCACCCAGCTGACGACGAACGTCGCGGGGATGATCGGCGACATCAAGTTCTAGACCGGCTCGTCTTAGGGTGGGCCCATGACCGAACTGCCCGCCCGGCGTCTGCTGCTCGTGCACGCGCACCCCGACGACGAGTCGATCAACAACGGCGCCACGATGGCCAAGTACGCCGCCGAAGGCGCCCACGTCACGCTGGTGACCTGCACCCTCGGCGAAGAGGGTGAGGTCATTCCGGCCGATCTGGCACATCTCGCCCCGGACCGGGAGAATCTGCTCGGCCCGCACCGCATCGGCGAGCTGGCCGCCGCCATGAAGGAGCTCGGGGTCACCGACCACCGCTTCCTCGGCGGCCCCGGCCGCTACCGCGACTCCGGGATGATGGGCGCCGAGCAGAACGAGCGGCCTGGCTCCTTCTGGTCCGCCGACCTCGACGAGGCCGCCGCGCACCTGGTCGCCGTCGTCCGCGAGATCCGCCCGCAGGTCCTCGTCACGTACGACCCCGACGGCGGCTACGGCCACCCCGACCACATCCAGGCCCATCGCGTCGCCCAGCGGGCCGCGGACCTCGCCGCCGAGCCCGCCTTCCGGCGCGACCTCGGCGCACCGCACACGATCGAGAAGATCTACTGGAACCGGGTGCCCCGCACCGTCGTCGAGGACCGCTTCCGGCGCCTCGCCGAGACCCTGGACGCGACTCCGTTCGCCGTCGCCGCCGCCGTCTCCGACGTCCCCGGCGTCACCGACGACGAGCGGATCACCACCGAGATCGACGGCCGCCCCTACGCGGACCGCAAGGCCGCCGCGATGCGCGCCCACGCCACCCAGGTCGACGTCACGGCCGACGGCACGGTCTTCGCGCTCTCCAACGACCTGGCGCAGCCGCTGTTCGACATCGAGTACTACGAGTTGGTGCGGGGCGAGCCCGGATCGGCCCACGAGAAGGACCTGTTCGAAGGGGTACGCGCGTGAGCGGCGGCAAGACGGCGACGGACCGGCAGGTCGACCTGCCCTTCTCCTTCGGCGGGGCCTCACCGGCCCGGATCGCCACCCTGCTCCTGCTGCTGGTGCTCGGCGCACTGGCCGGCCTCGCGGGCGCCCTCGTCCAAAGCGGCTGGTTCCCGGGCGGGTTGCTGCTCGCGCTCGCCGGCGCGGCCGGCCTCTTCCGCGGCGGCGCCCACCTGCTGCGCACCCGCTCCGGCGCCCTGATCCCCGCGGTCGGCTGGCTCGTCGCGGTCGTTCTGCTCACCACGAGCCGCCCCGAGGGCGACTTCGTGTTCGGCGCCGGCATCGGCTCGTACATCTTCCTGCTCGGCGGGATGGCCGTGGCTGTGATGTGCGCCACCCTCGGCGCGGGGTGGCAACCACCCGCGTCCGACGCCCGACTTGGGAAGTGACGTACCACTTCGACGACCTCGCCGCACGGGATTCACCATCCGTCACACAGTGACTCCCGGCCGCGGCCAGTATGGTGGTGCGCGCCGCCGAGCAGCCCGCGCGAGGTCGAGACGGGCGGCGGAGCCAACCGGGAGAACCTGCCTTGAGTCGTGAAACTGACAGTTCGTCCTCCGGGCCCCAGGGGCGCGGGGCTGCCGCGTACCCGTCGGGAACGCCTCCTTACGGGACGTCCGCACGTCCCGGCGACGCCGGACCGACGCCTCCGGGCGACGAGGGCACCGACATTCCGGACGCGCCGAAGACCGAGACCACGCTGACGACCCGGATCCGGATCAACATCCCGGGCTCCCGGCCGATCCCGCCGGTCGTCATGCGCACACCGATGAGCGACGCGGACGGCAAGCCCAAGGACGGCGCGGAGCCGTCCCGGCCGGCCGCCGGGGCCCCCGCCGACGACGCGTCGCGCCCCTCGGCCCTCGCGTCCTACGCCGCCTCGACGACGGAGTCCGCGGCGCCGGCCGGTGCCCCGCAGGCGCCCGCCGAGCCCGAGGTGCCGCGCGAGGAGAAGACCAGCGACTGGTTCGCCCCGCGCAAGGCGGCACCCGCCGCCTCGGCCTCCGGCGACGGCGCCCCGGACCCCGAGCCGCAGGCACCCCGGACGCCCGAGGCGCCCCAGGGCGGCGGTTCGTCCGGCGGGTTCGACGTGACCGGCGCGATCGCCTCCGGCCCGCTCGGTGCGGCCTCCGGCCCGCGCCCGCAGTCGCCCGGCGACCGCGGCGACCTGCCGTTCTTCTCCGGCGGCCAGGACTCCGGCGCACCCGGCCGCGGTCCGGCGGGCCCGACGACGGGCCCCGTCAGCGGCGACGGCCCGATGATCACCTCCGGTGTCCCCGACCCCGCCGTCCCCGGCGCGCAGGGCGCGCCCCTGATGAGCGACGACACCGCGATCCTCACCCCGCAGAAGCCGGCCCCCGAGTCCGGCCCCTCCGCGCAGGGCGGCAACCACGTCTCCGGTGACACCCTCACCAGCGGCATCCCGCGCGTCCCCGGCGCCGGCGGCCCCGGCTCGCCGTTCGCCCCGCCCACCGGCGGCCAGGGTCCGGCCCCCGCGTCGTTCACCCCGCCGAAGCTGCCGGACCCGGTGCCGGCCCAGTCCGCCCCCGCCAAGAAGAAGGGCCGCAACAAGCTGGTCCTGATCGGCGCCGGCGTCGTCGGCCTGGCCGGTGTCGCCTACGGCGCGGGCCTGCTCATGAACCACTCCGACGTCCCCAAGGGCACCACCGTCCTCGGCGTCGACATCGGCGGCGGCACCCGTGACGAGGCCGCCGCCAAGCTGGAGACCGCCTTCGGGGCCCGCACCGACCAGGCCCTGAAGCTCGCCGTCGACGGCAAGACCGTGGAGCTGAAGCCGGACCAGGCGGGCCTCTCCCTGGACAGCGCGGCCACCGTCAGCGCCGCCGCGGGCAGCGACTACAACCCGGTCTCCGTGATCGGCTCGCTGTTCGGCAACGAGCGCGTCGTCGACCCGGTCATGCCGGTCGACAACGAGAAGCTCGCGGCCGCCCTGGAGCGCGCCGCGGGCGGCGCCGCCGCGTCCGGCGACGGCACCATCCGCTTCGAGCCCGGCAAGGCCGTCGCCGTCTACGGCAAGACGGGCAAGGGCATCGACGTCGACAAGTCGACCGCCGCCGTCAGCGAGGCCTACCGCGCCCAGGTCGAGACGGGCGCCTCGGGCCCCGTCCAGGTCCCGACGACGACCCGGCAGCCCACGGTGCCCAACGCCGAGGTCGACCGGAAGATGAAGCAGTTCGCCGAGCCCGCCATGTCGGGTCTCATCACGATCAAGGCGGGCAGCGCGTCCATCCCGTTCGGCCCCGACAAGTCGCTGCCGAAGATCCTCGGCATGAAGGCCGTCGACGGCAAGCTCGTCGAGACCTACGACCTCAAGGCGCTCAAGCAGCTGTACGGGAACACCTTCGACGGCGTCCTGATCACCCGCGGCACCGGCAAGAAGACCCCGGTCACCCCGCAGGACGTCGCCCAGGCGATGGGCCGGGCGCTGCTCGGCAAGACCCCGGCCGAGCGCGTCGTGGAGATCGACACCAACCCCACGTAGCCGGCCCCGTCACGACTCCCGCATGACATCCGTCATGCGGGAGTCGCGACGCGCGACACTGCCGGGCGCCACCGCCCGCCCGCGACGATGGCCGTATGAATGCAGCAGCGGTCACGTTCACCGGGGTCACCAAGGCCTACGGCACCGTCAAGGCGGTCGACGGCCTCAGCCTCGAACTGCACCCGGGCGAGACGGTCGCCCTCCTCGGACCCAACGGCGCCGGCAAGTCGACCACCCTCGACCTGCTGCTCGGCCTGCGCCCCGCCGACAGCGGCGACGTCCGCGTCTTCGGCACCAGCCCCCGCGAGGCCATCGTGCGCGGCCGTGTCGGCGCCATGCTGCAGAGCGGCGGCCTCATGGACGAGGTCACCGTCGCCGAACTCGTCCAGCTGGCCTGCTCCCTGCACCCGCGCCCGTACCCGGCCGGCGAGGTGCTCAGCCGCGCGGGCATCAGCCAGATCGCCGACCGCAAGGTCAACAAGCTCTCCGGCGGCCAGGAGCAGCGCGTCCGCTTCGCCCTCGCCACCGCCGGTGACAGCGACCTGATCGTCCTCGACGAGCCGACCACCGGCATGGACGTCACCGCCCGCCAGGCCTTCTGGGCCACGATGCGCGAGCAGGCCGACCGGGGCCGCACCGTCCTGTTCGCCACGCACTACCTGGAGGAGGCGGACGCGATCGCCGACCGCGTCCTCGTCCTGCACCGCGGCCGGCTCCTCGCCGACGGTACCGCCGCCGAGATCAAGGCGAAGGCGGGCGCCCGCAAGGTCTCCTTCGACCTCGACGGGGACCTCGACACGGACGTCCTGTCCGCGCTGCCGTTCCTGACCGGCATCACGTTCTCCGGACCCACCGTCCGCATCCAGACCACCGACGCCGACGCGACCGTGCACGCCCTCTACGGGCTCGGCCTCTACCCGCGCAACCTGGAGGTCGCGGGCCTCGGCCTGGAGCAGGCCTTCGTCGCCATCACCGAGGCCGAGGAGGCCAGAACCCGATGAACAGCCTGATCAAACTGGAACTCGCCCGCGCCCTGCGCAACAAGAAGTTCCTGTTCTTCTCGGTGATCTACCCGTCCGTCCTGTTCCTCGTCATCTCCGGGAGCGCGGGCGGCGCGGGCGACAAGGTGGACGGCACCGGCCTCACCGTGGCCTCGTTCATGATGGTCTCGATGGCCTCCTTCGGCGCCCTCACCGCCGTCCTCATGGGCAACAGCGAACGCATCGCCAAGGAGCGCGAGAGCGGCTGGGTGCGCCAACTGCGCCTGACCACCCTGCCGGGCCGCGGCTACGTCCTCGCCAAGACCGCGAGCGCCGCCGTCGTCTCCCTGCCGTCCATCGTGGTCGTCTTCGCCGTCGCCGCGCTCCTGAAGGACGTACGGTTCGAGGCCTGGCAGTGGCTCGCGCTCACCGGCGCGATCTGGGCCGGCAGCCTCTGCTTCGCCGCGCTCGGCGTCGCCATCGGCTACCTCGCGTCCGGCGACGCGGTCCGCCCCCTCACGATGATCGTGTACTTCGGCCTGTCCATCCTGGGCGGCCTGTGGATGCCCTCCACGACCTTCCCGCAGTGGCTGCAGGACATCGCGCGCTGGCTGCCCACGCACGCGTACGCTGCCCTCGGCCGGGCCATCGAACTGGGCGATGCCCCGCACGCGAAGGACGTCACCCTGCTCGTCGCGTACTTCCTGCTCTTCGCGGGCGGCGCCGCGTGGCTGTACCGGAAGGACACCCTGAAGGCGTGAGCGACATGGACGCGGTGAACGGGCGGCTCCCCAAGGTCGGGCAGCCGCCCGAGAACCGACGCGAGTTCTTCGTGAAGCTGCTCTGGATCGGCATGTGGCTGATCTTCATGAGCGCCCCGGTCTCCGACCTGCTCGACCACCACCACACCACCACCGGCACCGTCCTCGGCTGGACCGGCCTGATCCTGTTCACCCTCGCCTACGTGACCCTGGTCTTCCGGCACACCAACTGGCCGGTGATCGGCGCGATCGTGCCCGTCGCCCTGACCGTCCTGACGGTCGGCGCCGTGACCCTCTCCCTCACCCTGGGCGCACCCTGGCTCGTCCTGTTCGTCTACGTGGCCGTCGCCTGCGGGGCCGTCCTCCCGATCCGCGTCTCCCGCATCGCGATCCTCGTGACGACCGGACTCATGGTCGCCATCGCCGCATACCTGGACGACGGGCCCGAACTCGGCCTGGTCGTGCCCGCGCTGCTCGGCGGCTTCTCCATGACCGGCGTGCGCCAGCTCGTGCGGACCACCAGGGAGCTGCGCGAGGCCCGCGCGCGGGTCGCCCAGCTCGCCGCCAACGAGGAGCGGCTGCGGCTCGCCCGGGACCTGCACGACCTGCTCGGCCACTCCCTGTCGCTCATCACGCTCAAGAGCGAACTGGCCGGCCGCATGCTGCCCGACCACCCCGACAAGGCCGCCGACCAGGTCGCCGACATCGAGAAGGTCAGCCGGCAGGCCCTCGTCGACGTCCGCGAGGCCGTCACCGGCTACCGGCGCCGCCGGCTCGCCGCCGAACTCGCGGGCGCCCAGGCCGCGCTGACCGCCGCCGGCATCGCCGCAGAGGTCCCCGCCGCCGGCCCCGACCTCCCCGAGACCCAGGAGTCGGCGCTTGCCTGGACCCTGCGCGAGGCCGTCACCAACGTCGTACGGCACAGCGGCGCCCGGCGCTGCCTCGTCCACCTCGTCCGGCGCGAGACCCTCGCCGGGCCGGTCGTCGAACTGAGCGTCGAGGACGACGGAGCCGGACCCTCCGGCGCCCCGCCCGGCAACGGCCTCACCGGCCTCGCCGAACGCGTCGGGGCCGTCGGCGGCACCCTCGACACCGGCCCGGCGGAGGGGCGCGGCTTCCTGCTGGTGGCCCGGGTCCCCGCGGCCTCCGTAGGATCCGCCGCATGATCACGCGGAACGAGACGACGATCAGGGTGCTGCTCGCCGAGGACCAGTCGATGGTGCGCGAGGCCCTCGCGGCGCTGCTCGGCCTGGAGCCGGACATCGAGGTCGTCGTCCAGGTCGCCCGCGGCGATGAGGTCCTCGCGGCGGCCCGCGCGCACGCCGTGGACGTGGCGCTGCTCGACATCGAGATGCCCGGCTGCACCGGCATCGAGGCCGCCGCGCAACTCCACGCCGCCCTCCCGGACGTGAAGCTGGTCGTCCTGACGACCTTCGGCCGCCCCGGCTACCTGCGCAGCGCCATGGAGGCGGGCGCCGACGCGTTCCTCGTCAAGGACGCCCCCGCCGCCCAGCTCGCCGAGGCCGTCCGCACGGTCCTGCGCGGCGAACGCGTCATCGACCCGGTCCTGGCCGCGGCCGCCCTCGCCGAAGGCGCCAACCCCCTCACCGACCGCGAACGCGAGATCCTCCGCGAGGCCGCCGACGGCCGCACCAACGCGGAACTCGCCCACGCCCTGAACCTCTCCCAGGGCACGATCCGCAACTACCTCTCCACAGCCATCCAGAAGCTGGCGGTACGCAACAGGGCGGAGGCGGTAAGAGTGGCCAGGGAAAAGGGCTGGCTGTGAGCCGCGCCTAAGGGCGCCGATAGGCCTCTCGGGCCATGCCGCTGACGGGAGTCCGGGTGAACGTCACGAAGCAGGGGTGCTCAGGGTCTCCCGCCTCCATCAGCGCGAACAGGTCGACGTCGTGGCGGGCGAAGCGATGCAGGTACTGCAGGAAGAGCTCCAACTCGTCGTCGGACAGTGCTTCGTCACGCCGCTCGTCTCGCACAGCGGCAGCCTATGGCTGACAGCGGGAAATGCGCCCCGTCAGGGGCGCGGGGAACTGCGCGATCAGCCACGACGGCGCGATGGCCGGCGCTGCACCTCGGCCCCTACGGCGGTGCTGCGGCCGGAACGAGACGCGCACCCGGCGACGAGCCGCACCCCCGCAGCTCAGTTCATCATCGCTCGAGCCGCCCGCGCCTGCCCCTGCACCAGTTCCGCCGCCGCGTCGTCCACCGCTCCGAGTACCTCCGCGTACGCCTCCAGCTCGGCGGCCCCGGCGATGAACTCGCCGCGCCGCACCAGCAATTGAGCCCGCTCGTAGCGCAGCCGCGCCGGGTGCGAGGGGAGCAGGAGGGAGAGTTCGACCGCCCACAGGGACACGTCGGAGTGTTCGGGGCGCGCCGCCGCCCAGGCCCGCACGTTGTTGAGGATCCGCAGCACGATCTCCACCGGATCGGCGGGCCGCAGCATCGACCCCTCCAGCGGCGCCCCCGTCGCCCCGACGACAAGAAGCTCCGCGTCCGCCCCGCTCAGCACCCGCCCCGCCCCGAACGGATCCGCCAGCACCTGCTCCTCCGGGGCCCCGAACCCGACCACGAAGTGCCCGGGCAGCGCCACCCCGTACACCGGCGCCCCGGCCCGCCGCGCCACCTCCAGCCACACGACCGACAGCAGGATCGGCAGCCCGCGCCGCCGCCGCATCACCTCGTGCAGCAGCGAGGAGTCCAGCCGCTGGTAGTCGCCGGGCACGCCGTGGAAACCGAGCCGCGCCCCCAGCAGCTCGCCCAGCGCCAGCGCCCAGGACCGCGGCCCGCCCGGCCGGAACGGCAACTGCCCGGCCAGATCGTCCAGTTCGATCTGCACCGCGTCCATCCCGGCCTCGTCGAGCCCGGGATCCGCCTCCGCGGCGACCAGCAGGCACAGCAGCGCCAGATCGGGCCGTTCGGCCCGCGCCTCCTCGGCGAACCTGCGGCGCACCTCGCTGGTCATCGCCCGTCCGCCTCCGGCGCCCGGTAGTGGTGGTAGGCGTGGTGCGTAGCGAAGCCCAGCCCGTCGTAGAGCGCCCGCGCCCCCGCGTTCTCCGCCTCGACCTGCAACCACGCCGCCGACGCGCCCTCGTCGAGCGCCTGCCGGGCCAGCGCCGCCATCACCAGCGTCCCGAGCCCCTCCCGGCGCCGCTCCGGGGCCACCTCGACCGCCGCGAACCCGGCCCACCGCCCGTCGACCACGCACCGCCCGATCGCCGCCGGCACCCCGCCCTCGCCGGGCACCGTCGCGAACCACACGGAGGGCCCGGCGCCGAGCACCTTCAGCGCGACCTCGCTCGCGCCCTTGCGCTGGTAGCGGGCCAGCCACGCCTCGTGCGGCGCGCGGGTGAGCGTCACCCGGTCCCCGAGGCCGGCTGCGTCCACCGCGTCCCCGATCGGCGCCAGCGAGGCGATCCGCAGCTCCGCGCTGACCTCCCGCACCCAGCCCCGAGTCTCCAGCTCCGCGCAGAGCGACTCCTGCGTGCCGAGCGCCCCGGTGGCCGTCTGGGCGTAGGCGGGGAGATGGCGGGCCGCGTACCACGCCCGTACGAACGCGAGGGCCTCGTCGAGAGGGAGGCCGGGGTCGCCCAGGGGCAGCACCGAATTCGCCCTCCGCGTGAATCCCTCGGCGGCCCGCAGCTCCCAGTCGCCGAGCCGCTCGCTCTCCAGCGGCTGCCAGGCGCGCGAGGCGACCCGGGCGAGCTCCGGATACGTGGCGGCGGGGCCGCGGCGGCGGGCCGGTTCGGCGGGCACGACCTTGCCCGCGACCAGCGTCGACTCCTCGATGCGCACGCTCTCACCACCCCGTCGTGTGATGTGCAGCACACCATCGTCCCACGATGTGAGAACCCCGACGGTGTCGGTGAACTTCCGACCCGCGGGGCCGTCCTCCGTCACCCGTCGCACAGACACGCGTTTTCCCACGTCAGACGGGTTCAAGTGAACCTCGAGCCGTCCGCCCGCAGTGAATTCCACAGCTCGGTCCACCCCTCCTGTTCGGATCATGCCCAGGAACGGAGATACTAGGGGCGGGCATCGACGACGCCGCGCTCCCGCGCGCCAGGCGGCGGAGCCTGTGGAGGCCCGCCAGCGCCCTATCGAGGAGGAACGACAGCGTGACCTACGTCATCGCGCAGCCTTGTGTCGACGTCAAGGACAAGGCGTGCATCGAGGAGTGCCCGGTCGACTGCATCTACGAGGGCTCCCGGTCCTTGTACATCCACCCGGACGAATGCGTCGACTGTGGTGCCTGTGAGCCGGTCTGCCCGGTCGAGGCGATCTTCTACGAGGACGACACTCCGGAGGAGTGGAAGGACTACTACAAGGCGAACGTCGAGTTCTTCGACGAGCTCGGTTCGCCCGGTGGTGCCTCGAAGATGGGCCTGATCGAGAAGGACCACCCGTTCATCGCCGCACTGCCGCCGCAGAACGGCTGACGCCGGTCAGCGGTACGCATGCGCACGGCCCCGGTCCCGTACGGCTTCGTCAGCCGTACGGGACCGGGCTGTTTTCCGAACACAGTACTCACCGGTACTGAGTCCGTTCCGAGAGAGAAGTGAGCCGCCCGGTGTCCGCAGTCTCCGACCGCCTCCCCACGTTCCCCTGGGACAAGCTGGAGCCGTACAAGAAGACGGCCGCCGCGCACCCCGGCGGCATCGTCGACCTCTCCGTGGGCACCCCCGTGGACCCGGTGCCGGAGCTGATCCAGAAGGCGCTGGCCGGCGCCTCCGACTCGCCCGGCTACCCGACGGTGTGGGGCACGCCCGAACTGCGCGACGCGCTGGTCTCCTGGTGCGAGCGCCGCCTCGGCGCCCGCGACTTCACGCACCGCAACGTCCTGCCGGTCGTCGGCTCCAAGGAACTCGTGGCCTGGCTCCCCACCCAGCTGGGCCTCGGCCCGGGCGACAAGGTGGCCTACCCGCGCCTGGCCTACCCGACGTACGAGGTCGGCGCCCGCCTCGCCCGCGCCGACCACGTGGCGTACGACGACCCTACGGAGCTCGACCCCGAGGGCATCAAGCTCCTGTGGCTCAACTCCCCGTCGAACCCGACCGGCCGCGTCCTGTCCAAGGACGAGCTCATCCGGATCGTCGCCTGGGCCCGCGAGCACGGCATCCTCGTCTTCTCCGACGAGTGCTACATCGAGCTGGGCTGGGAGGCCGACCCCGTCTCGGTCCTGCACCCGGACGTCAACGGCGGCTCCTACGAGGGCCTGGTCACCGTCCACTCGCTGTCCAAGCGGTCCAACCTCGCGGGATACCGGGCGGCGTTCCTCGCCGGTGACGCGGCGGTCCTCGGCGAGCTCCTGGAGATCCGCAAGCACGGCGGCATGATGACCTCCGCGCCGACCCAGGCCGCCGTCGTGGCCGCCCTCGGCGACGACCAGCACGTCCGGGAGCAGCGCGCCCGCTACGCGGCCCGCCGCGAGCAGTTGCGCGCCGCCCTGGAGGCCCACGGCTTCCGCATCGAGCACAGCGAGGCCAGCCTCTACCTGTGGGCGACCCGCGGCGAGTCCTGCTGGGACACGGTCGCGCACCTCGCCGAGCTCGGCATCCTCGTCGCGCCCGGCGACTTCTACGGTCCGGCCGGCGAGCAGTTCGTGCGGGTGGCGCTGACGGCCACCGACGAGCGCGTCGCGGCGGCCGTCTCCCGACTGGCCTGACGCCGCCCGTCCCTTTCACGGGAACGCTGCGCGGGAACGGGGTGTGGGGAGCCGCCACAGGCGAACTCCCCACACCCCGTCACCGGTCTGGCCCCATGCGGGCCGGGCCTCAGCCGATCGGCAGACCGCCGGTCGGCAGCTGGCCGGTCGGCAGGCCGCCCTTGGTCACGGCGTCGGTCGGCAGACCGCCCTTGGTCGCCGAGCCGGCCGTGTCGCCGACGACGTCACCGGCGCTGCCCGCCAGGTCGCCCGCCGCCTTCTGCGCGGCCGGGGTGGCGGTCTTCGCGCTCTTGCCGACCGTCTTGCCCGCGGCGGGAACGGCCTTCTTCACGGCCTTGCCGCCGGTGCTGCCCGCGACGCCCGTGGCGTTCTGCGTGGCACCGTCCACCGTCTCACCCAGGTGCGCGCCGTCCAGCGCGGTCACGCCGCCCAGGTCGGTCGTGGCCGGGAGGGGCGCGGCGCTCGCGGCACCGGCCGCACCGACCACGGGCGCCGCTCCCGCCGCCACGAGCAGGGCGGCACGGGCGATCCGACGGGTCAGGGGGAGGGACATGATGCTCCTTCTACGGGAGAGGACTCTGGCCGTCCGGCCCGCCCTGCGGCGTGCTCGGACGCCGTGACAACCGCCCCAGGGCCCAGGAAGGTTGCGGGTCGGCGACATAAAGGGTTGGCAATGCGTCGCATTATCGGCTGGGGATGAAGTCGGGCATTAGCCGCTTGTCGTGTCCCGGCGAAAACCCTGTGCAGAACCCTTACGCCCCTTGCCCGCCCGGCCCTCCGGCGCGCACCCGCCACCCGATCGAGGAGTTTCGCCCGGCCGTTCGCCCCGAACCCTCGGCGCCCCTCCACCGGGTGAGCCTTCGCACGGCTGCCCGACGGCGATCAGGGGCGCCTCGACGGTCGGAGGAGCCCCGGCCTCACTGCCCGGTGACGATCCGGACCTCGCCCGCGCGGGACGTCGAACCGGCCGGAGCGGAGCCCTGGGCCTTCTCCTTCGCCGTCCGGCGCCACGCGCCGCCGTTGTCGCCCGCGGCCCACTCGCGGCCCGCGTAGGAGACCCGCTCGATGCGCAGGGCCGAGGAGTTGGCCACCGCCCACTGCGCCAGCTCCCAGCCGCGCTGGCGGTCGCCGCCCTCCGCCGCGTCCAGCACCGTCGCCACCGGCACCCGGACCGACCGCCGCTCGCGGTCCGCGACCGGCGCCAGGTCCTTGCCGAAGTCCCGCACCAGCGCCGCCTTCACGCGCGCGGGGTCGCCCGAGCGCACCGCCTCGGCGCCGCCCGGCCGCCCCTCACAGGTAAGCGAGGCCGCGGCCCGGCCGGTCAGCGCGGCGGCCAGGAGCGTCGCGTCCGGCTCGTGCTTGGCGTACGCCTGCGGATAGCCACTGCGCTGCACCCGCTGCGCGGCCACCGTCAGCGGCAGCCGCGAGTACCCGGGGATCTTCGCCAGATGCGTGTAGAAGCGGTCCGCCGCGTACCCCGGGTCCATGATCTGGGCGGCCGTGCCCCAGCCCTCCGAGGGCCGCTGCTGGAACAGGCCCAGGGAGTCCCGGTCCCCGTAGTCGATGTTCCGCAGCCCGGACTCCTGCAGGGCCGTCGCCAGCGCGATCGTGACAGCCCGCTCGGGCATCCCGCGCGAGGTACCGACGGCCGAGATCGTCGCCGCGTTCACCGCCTGCTCCGCCGTGAACTCGTAGCTCGCCCCGTCCCCGTTGGCCGACACCACCACGCACTTCGGCGTGGTCCGGCCACCGGTCGCGTACTGCACCGCCACATACGTCGCCACCGCGAGCAGCACGACGACGGCGGCGCCCAGCCGCAGGAGGCGGGCGCGCCGGAAGGGAACACGGGGCTCAGGCACGCGTCCAAGGTACTGGAGCCCTCCGACAGCCCCACGGGAGCCTGCCGTGGCGGGCCCCGGGAGCCTGCGAGATAGGCTCGGCGGCATGGACCGCACCGCGCTCGACCTCACCCAGGACGCCGCCCGCCTCACCGCCCAGCTGGTCGATTTCCCCTCGCCCAGCGGCAGCGAGAAAGAGCTCGCCGACGCCGTCGAGGCGGCCCTGCGCGCCCTGCCGCACCTCCAGGTCGACCGGTACGGGAACAACGTGGTGGCCCGCACGAACCTCGGCCGCGCCGAGCGCGTCATCCTCGCCGGCCACATCGACACGGTCCCGATCGCGGACAACGTGCCGTCCCGTCTCGACCCGGACGGCACCCTGTGGGGCTGCGGCACCAGCGACATGAAGTCCGGCGTCGCGGTCCAGCTGCGCATCGCGCAGACGGTCACCGAGCCCAACCGCGACCTCACGTTCGTCTTCTACGACAACGAAGAGGTGGCCGCACACCTCAACGGGCTGGGGCATGTGGCCGACGCCCACCCCGACTGGCTCGCCGGTGACTTCGCGATCCTCCTGGAGGGCACCGAGGGCCTCGTCGAGGGCGGCTGCCAGGGCACCCTGCGCGTCATCCTCAAGGTGAAGGGCGAGCGCGCCCACTCCGCGCGCGCGTGGATGGGCAAGAACGCGATCCACGCCGCCGCGCCCGTCCTGGAGAAGCTGGCCGCCTACGAGCCGCGCAAGCCGGTCGTGGACGGCCTGGAGTTCCACGAGGGCCTCAACGCGGTCCGCATCGAGGGCTACGTCGCCACCAACGTGATCCCCGACGCGTGCGCCGTCACGGTCAACTTCCGCTACGCGCCGGACCGCTCCATGGAGGAGGCCGAGCAGTTCGTCCGCGACTTCTTCGCCGACTGCCCGATCGAGGAGTTCGTCGTCGACGACCACACGGGCGGCGCCCGGCCCGGCCTCACCCACCCCGCCGCCGCCGCGTTCCTGGCCGCCGTCGGCGGTGAGCCGCGCCCCAAGTTCGGCTGGACCGACGTCTCCCGCTTCAGCGCCCTCGGCGTCCCCGCGGTCAACTACGGACCGGGCAACCCGATCTACGCCCACAAGATCGACGAGCGCGTCGACACGGCCCTCATCCTGGAGGCCGAGAAGGTGCTCGCCTCCTGGCTGACCGCTTCCTGACCGGACCTCGCCCCGATACGGCGTGGCCCCGCTCCTGTAACCCGCGTAGACCTACCCTTGCTCTACGTAAGGGCGTGTCCACCACGCAGGAAGGGAGCAGGCGATGAGCAACCCGGAGGGCAAGCGGCGTCCCAAGGAGCAGCTGACAGGGCCTGTGGTCCGCAGGCGCGACCAGGTGCAGCCGGGGACGAGCGACCAGCGTCTGCTCGACACGGAGGGCCCCTCGGGCTGGGTGCACACCGACCCCTGGCGGGTCCTGCGCATCCAGTCCGAGTTCATCGAAGGATTCGGCACCCTGGCCGAACTGCCGCCCGCGATCAGCGTCTTCGGTTCCGCGCGCACCCCCGAGGACTCGCCGGAGTACGCGTCGGGCGTGGCCATCGGCCGGGCCCTCGTCGAGGCCGGCTTCGCGGTCATCACGGGCGGCGGCCCCGGCGCCATGCAGGCGGCCAACCAGGGCGCCGTGGAGGCCAAGGGCATCTCGGTCGGCCTCGGCATCGAGCTGCCCTTCGAGCAGGGCCTCAACCAGTACGTCGATCTGGGCCTGAACTTCCGCTACTTCTTCGTCCGCAAGACGATGTTCGTGAAGTACGCGCAGGGCTTCGTGGTGCTGCCGGGCGGCCTCGGCACCCTGGACGAGCTCTTCGAGGCGCTCACCCTCGTGCAGACCACGAAGGTGACGCGCTTCCCGATCGTCCTGTTCGGCACGCAGTACTGGAGCGGCCTGGTCGACTGGCTGAAGAACACGGTGATCGCCCAGGGCAAGGCGGGCGAGGCCGACCTGCTCCTGTTCCACGTCACGGACGACGTGGAGGAGGCCATCACCCTGGTCACCAAGGAGACCGGGAAGTAGTCCGCCGCGGTCGAGGGTTACGCCAGTCCCCGGCGGGCGACCGCCGGGGGCCGGTGCCCCGCGATGGACGCCACCATGTCGAGCACCTGTCGGGTCTCCGCGACCTCGTGCACCCGGTAGACCTGCGCCCCCAGCCACGCCGACACCGCCGTGGTCGCCAGCGTGCCGATCACCCGCTCCTTGACCGGCCGGTCCAGGGTCTCGCCCACGAAGTCCTTGTTGGACAGCGAGACGAGCACCGGCCAGCCCGTCTCCACCATCTCCGGGAGCCGGCGGGTCGCCTCCAGCGAGTGCCGCGTGTTCTTCCCGAAGTCGTGCCCGGGGTCGATCAGCACCGACTCGCGCGGCACGCCCAGCGCGACGGCCCGCTCGGCGAGCCCCACCGTCACGTCCAGGATGTCCGCCATCACGTCCTCGTAACCGACCCGGTGCGGTCGCGTGCGCGGCTCCGCGCCGCCCGCGTGCGTGCACACGATCCCGACCCGGTGGCGCGCGGCGACCTCGGCCAGCTTCGGATCGACGCCGCCCCAGGCGTCGTTGAGCAGATCGGCACCGGCCTCGCACACGGCCTCGCCGACCTCTTGCCGCCAGGTGTCGACGCTGATGATCACGTCCGGGAAGCGCCGCCGCACCTCGGCCACGAAACCGACGGTCCGCCGCGCCTCCTCGTCGGCGTCGACCTCCTCGCCGGGACCCGCCTTCACCCCGCCGATGTCCACGATCTCGGCGCCGTCGGCGATCGCCTGCTCGACCCGGGCGAGCGCCGGCTCGTCGCGGAACGTGGCGCCCTGGTCGTAGAAGGAGTCGGGGGTCCGGTTCACGATCGCCATGATCACCGGCTCGTCGGCGGCGAACTCGCGCCTGCCCAGCCTGAGCATCCCTGTGACTCTCCTCTGGATCCCACTTGATCGGTCGCCTGCGACCTTAACTGTCGGTGCGGCATGGCACGATCGGACCCTGACGGTTTCGGGCCGGATCCACACCGGCCCGGCCGAGCCACCGGTCGAGCCAGGGGACCCCACGGATGCTCATGTTCTTGTTTCTGGTCGTCGCGCTGGTCGTGGTCGTCGGCGCGGTGACCCTCGCCGTCCTCGGCGGGGGCGACGGCGGCACACTGCGCGACGCGCCGTCCCAGTTCTACGCGGACCCGCTGCCGCAGGACCGCCCGGTGGCCCGCGCGGACGTCGAGGCGCTCCGCCTCCCGACGGCGGTGCGCGGCTACCGCATGGCGGAGGTCGACGACGCGCTGAACAGACTGGGCGCGGAGCTCGCCGAGCGCGACGCCCGCATCACCGAGCTGGAGTCGGCCCTCGCCGCCGCCCACACGCGGCCGGGACCGCAGGACGGGCACCCCGGGCACGGCGGGTTCGCGCCGCCCGGCGGATTCGGCACCGAGCCGGGGGAGGACCAGCGATGAGCACGCCCGTCACCGGCGCCGTCGCGGGCCCCGACGGCAAGCCGCGCTGCCCCTGGGCCGTGGCCTCCGAGGACTACATGGCGTACCACGACGAGGAGTGGGGCCGTGAGGTGCGCGGCGACGACGCGTTCTTCGAGCGGCTCACCCTGGAGGCCTTCCAGTCCGGCCTGTCCTGGATCACGATCCTGCGGCGCCGCGAGGGCTTCCGCGCCGCGTTCGCCGGCTTCAGGATCGCGGAGGTCGCCCGGTTCACGGACACCGACCGCGAGCGCCTGCTGGCCGACGCGGGCATCATCCGCAATCGCGCCAAGATCGACGCGACGCTGGCCAACGCGCGCGTGCTCGCGCAGTGGGAGGCGGGCGAGCTGGACCGCCTGATCCGGTCGCACGCCCCCGCCCGCCGCAAGGGTCCGGGACCCCGCTCCCTGAGCGAGGTCCCGGCGATCACCGACGAGTCGAAGGCCCTGGCCAAGGACCTGAAGAAGCGCGGCGTGCGCTTCGTCGGCCCCACCACGGCCTACGCGCTGATGCAGGCGTGCGGCCTGGTCGACGACCACCTCGCCGACTGCTGGGTCCGCACGAGCGCACCGCGCGCCTGAGCCCGGCTCAGCGCCCGACGTACTTCGCCTTCTCCTTGGCGACGAACGCCTGGACGCCGATGACGTGGTCCTCGGAGGCGCCGGCCCGCGCCTGGAGCTCGTCCTCCTTCTCCAGCGTCTCGTCGAGCGAGTGCCCCGCGCCGAACGCGAGGGACTCCTTCAGCGCGGCGAACGCGACCGTCGGGCCCTCGGCGAGCTTGCGGGCCACCTTCAGCGCCTGCTCGGCGAGCTCGGCGGCCGGCACGACCCGGTTCGCGATGCCCAGCTCGTACGCCTCCTGGGCCTTGAGGCTGCGCGGGAAGAGCAGCAGGTCGGCGGCGCGACCGGCGCCGATCAGCCGCGGCAGCGTCCACGAGATGCCCGAGTCGGCGGTCAGCGCGACACCGGCGAACGCCGTGGTGAACGACGCCGTGTCCGCCACGATCCGGTAGTCCGCGCACAGCGCGAACCCGAAACCGGCACCGGCCGCCACGCCGTTCACCGCCGCCACGACCGGCTTGGGCATCTGCGTCAGCGCCCGCACGATCGGGTTGTAGTGCTCGCGCACCGTGCTCATGGTGCGGCCCTCGCCGTTCTCGCGGTCCGCCGCCAGCGACGCGAGGTGCTCCTTGAGGTCCTGTCCGGTGCAGAACGCCCGGTCCCCGGACGCCGTCAGCAGCACCGCCCGCACCTGCGGGTCGGCCGCGGCCGCCTGCGCCGCGTCGCGGAGAGCGACCTTGGCCTCGGTGTTCATCGCGTTCATCGCCTCGGGGCGATTGATCGTGATCGTCGCGAGTCCGTCGCTCACCTCGTACAGCACGGTGTCCGCCATGGGACCCCTCCTCTGCGCCTATGCGATCGCTTAGTCTCCGTGCTCAGCATGACGGAGATCACGACGCTTGGAGCACCCCCGGTGTGTGACCTGCGTCAAACAAATCTGTCGCCCGGAGGCCGTGGAAGGCGCGAAGTATCGCAGCCACATCGCCGAATTGGGTGGTTTTGGTCAAGTGCGTTGCGCAAGCGATGCCGACTGATGTTGGTCATCGGGTGTCGCCATGCGGGATAATGGCCTGGAAGCAATGTGTTCGATGCCGGTGACGTGTGCCCGTTCAGAGGGCCGTCGGCTGACGATGAGCTGGTTTCAGGAAGGGGAACGAGCATGGCGGCCATGAAGCCGCGAACGGGTGACGGCCCGCTCGAGGTGACCAAGGAGGGGCGGGGCATCGTCATGCGCGTTCCGCTCGAAGGCGGCGGTCGGCTCGTGGTGGAGCTGACGCCCGACGAGGCCGACGCCCTCGGCGACGCCCTGAAGAAGGTCGTCGGCTGACGCGGAAGCGACCATACCTTTTCGACTGCCCCGGCACACACTCGGTGCCGGGGCAGTCGTGTGTCCCCCTTGCGTGGCGTGCCCGAGGCCCTGGTCAGCCCCACCGCGGGGCACGACCGGCACGCCCCTGGGGGTGCGTGAGGGGGTGCCCCTTCAGGGGCGCGGGGCTGTGCTCGATCAGCGGCTCCGCGGTGGGGCGCGACCGGCATGCCCGTGGGGGCGTGAGGGGTCACTTTCGGGGGCGTGGCGCGCTTCCTGTTCAACGGCTCGTGGTGGGGCGTGGCGCGGGGCTGTGCTCGATCAGTGGCTCCGTCGCGGGGTGCGGCCAATAGGCCCCTGGGGGCGCACGAAGTGTGCCCTTCAGGGGCGCGGGGAACTGCGCGACCAGCCACGACGCGAGCCGCACCCGCGAACCGGCAGGACCGCTACGGCGACACGGCGGAAACGAGCTCCGCCGAGCCCAACCCCCGATTCAGCGCTTGACGGCGCAGAGCAACCCGTCACCGACCGGCAGCAACGAGGACACCAGCTCCGAGGACTCCCGAACCGCGCGGAGCAACTCCCGCACTCGCACCACTTCCACCGGCTGCGGCCCCGAGTCCACGGTCCGCCCGTCCGAGAAGACCCCCTCGAAACAGACGAGCCCCCCTGGCCGCAGCAGGCGCAACGATTCAGCGAGGTACTCCAGGCTCTCCATCCGGTCCCCGTCGCAGAACACGAGGTCGTACCCGCTGTCGGCAAGCCGCGGCAGCACATCGAGCGCCCGCCCGGGGATGAACCGGGCCCGGTTGCTGGCGAAGCCGGCCGCCCGGAACGCCTGCCGGGCGAACTGCTGCTGCTCCGGTTCCGGATCCACGGTCGTGAGTACGCCGTCCGGCCGCATCCCGTGCAACAGATGGATTCCGGACACGCCCGTGCCCGTACCGATCTCGGCGACGGCCTTGGCCTCCACCGTGGCGGCGAGCATCCGCAGCGCCGCGCCCGCGCCTGGGGACACCGACCGCAGTCCCGCCTCGCGGGCGCGGTCGCGGGCCCAGCGGGTCGCGTCGTCCTCGGCGACAAAGGCGTCGGCGAACGCCCAGCTCGTCTGCCGGTTGCCGGTAATGGCCCTCTCCTGTCCCCGTGGTTGCCTGCGCGTGACTTTATCCGTTGGTGGCGGGAACTCGCAGATGGGACCGGGCGTTTGGAAGGGCAGGGGGAAAGAGTGGGGAGAAGCGGGGGACAGCACGTGGTCACAGCGACACATCCGGAGGCCGGATCGGCCCCCGCGGACCGAGTGGCAAATCTGAGTAAAAACGCTTATCCGGAGCTAACGGGCGAGGTGGCTATGGTAGGGGCTCCACTGGACACCACCAGAGCCGACAGGGGAGGTGCGGCTGCGCCTGTGGATCGGGGAGGAGTGCTTCGGCGCTTTCTCAGGTCGTCAGGTGAGCCGAAATCCGTGACCGACACCGCTGACCGAATCCGCACCGTCGACTCCGCGCAGCAGACCGCGACCTTTGCCGCTGATGCGGAATCCAAGGCGTGGACTCCGCCCACCTGGGAGGAGATCGTCAGCACGCACAGCGGCCGGGTCTACCGGCTCGCTTACCGCCTGACCGGCAATCAGCACGACGCCGAGGATCTCACTCAGGAGGTCTTCGTCCGAGTCTTCCGCTCGCTGTCGACGTACACGCCGGGCACCTTCGAGGGCTGGCTCCACCGCATCACGACGAACCTGTTCCTGGACATGGTCCGCCGCAAGCAGCGCATCCGCTTCGACTCCCTCGGGGACGACGCGGCCGAGCGCCTGCCCAGCCGCGACCCCTCGCCGCAGCAGGTCTTCAACGACGCGCACTTCGACGCCGACGTGCAGCAGGCCCTCGACACGCTCGCGCCCGAGTTCCGCGCCGCCGTCGTCCTGTGCGACATCGAGGGGCTGTCCTACGAGGAGATCGCCGCGACCCTGGGCGTGAAGCTCGGCACGGTCCGCTCCCGGATCCACCGAGGCCGCTCGCAGCTGCGCAAGGCGCTCAAGCACCGTTCGCCGGAGGCCCGCGCGGAGCGTCGTTCGCTCGCCGGCACGGGTGTCCCCGTCCTCGGTGGAGGGGGCGCGCCCGCGTGAGTGGATCACGTCTCAATCCTGCCGAGCGCCGGCAGACCGCGGCCGACGAGCATCTCGGGGACCGGCTGGCCGCCCTGGTCGACGGCGAGCTGAATCACGACGCCCGCGAGCGCGTCCTCGCGCACCTGGCCACCTGCCCGCGGTGCAAGACCGAGGCCGACGCCCAGCGCCGCCTCAAGAGCGTCTTCGCGCAGACCGCGCCGCCGCCGCCCTCCGAAAGTTTCCTCGCCCGCCTCCAGGGGTTGCCCGGGGGTGCTGACGGCGACTCCGGAAGCACCCCCTTCGGCGGCGGAGGATTCGGCTCGGGCCGACCCCTCGGCGCCGTCCGGGGATTCGGCCAGGGAGTCTTCGACGTAGACGCGGAGGCGTTCGCGTACGCCCCGTCCGGCGCGCACGCCGCCGTGTTCCCCAGCGAACAGCGCGGCTTCCGCATCCACGAGGTCGGGCGGCCCGACGCCGACCGGGCCTCGCGCGGGCGCCGGTTCGCCTTCGCCGCCGCCGGTGCGGTGTCGCTCGCCGCGCTCGCCCTCGGCGGGGTCACGGCCGGCACCCCGGCCGACACCGCGGACACCCGTGGCGGCTCCGGCAGCAATGTCACCCCGCTGCGCAGCCAGACCACGGGGGCGACTCCGGCGTCCGAGGCCCAGCGGCGGCGCTCCACGTCACCGCTGTCCTCCGGGCAGCGCGGTGGAGCACTCGCCGCACCGGTCTCGCCGATCGAAGCGGGCGCGCCGCTGCTCCCCGGCGGCGGCCACGGCAGCGCGGTGGTCCCGTACGCGGCGTCGCCGCTGCTGTCCGGCCCGACCCGTACGGCGCCTCTCATACGCCCCGCCGCACCCGTCCCCATGCTCTCCGTGGCCCTGCCCACCCACGCACCGACCCACGCACCGGCCCCCGGGCCGTCCGAGGTGGTGGAGGCGACGACGGGAACCCCGGCCGAACTGGCCGCGCTCCCCGCGTCGATGGGGCCCCGGTTGTCCCGCCCGTCCGCGACCCGCTGACAGCCCCCTGCGCCGGGGCCGCCGAACCTGGTTGAATCCACGGGAGCCCGCGGTGTGGTGCCGGGGGCCCGGTGTGGGGAGAACAGCGAGACATGGACGAGGGCAAGCCCACGAAGGCCAAGTGGTGGAGCCGCCCCCGACCGAGTACGGGGGACGCGGCGACCACGGACGACGGCGACTGGCACCTCCCGGCCCCGGCGAGCGCCTCCGGCGCCCCCGTCACGGCACCCGCCTCCGGTGAGCCCGTCGAGGAGTCACCCGAGCCCGGTACCGCCGGCCAGGGCGTACCTGCCGACGCGTGGCCCCCGCCGGTTGCCGAGGCCGCACCTACCCCGGCCGCCGCCCCGGCCGAGCCCATCGCTGGGGCACCCGACGCGGCACCCGCCTCCGGCGAGCCCGTCACGGAGTCACCCGAGCCCGGGGCCACCGATCGGGGCGTGCCGGCCGACGAGTGGCCCCCGCCGGTTGCCGAGGCCGCACCTACCCCGGCCGAGCCCGTCGCTGGGCCGCCCGCCTCCCACGTCGGCTCCGGCGAGCCCGTGGCCGAGTCGCCCGCTCCGGGCACCGTCAGCCAGGGCGCGCCCGCCGGCGAGTGGGCACCGCCCGTCGCACCCGGAGCCGCGTCCGCGGAGCCTCCCGTCGCCGAGGCTGACGCCTCCGGCGCTGAGTCCGTCCTGCCCGGTACCGGATCCGCGCCCCGCGCCGAGTCGCCGGTCCCCGCCGACGCGCCCCTCGCCGAGTCGCCCGTACCTGCCGACGCGCCCCGCCCGCTGCACGATCCGGACCCGTACAGCACGCCGCCCTACGGGGAGCCCGGGCCCTGGGCGCTCGCGCCGCCCGTGCAGCACCCGATGGCCACCCCGGCCCACGGAACCCCGAGCGACGCCGCCCACCCGCAGGCACCCCAGCCTCAGCCCCAGCCGCACCCGGCCCAGAACCAGCAGCCCCAGCCGCACCTGGCCCAGCCCCAGCAGCCCCACCCCCACCCCGCCCAGAATCAGCAGCCCCAGCCTGCCCCCGTGGTGCCCGTGCCGCCGGTGGGGCCCTGGCAGCAGCATGATCCGTGGGGTGGGCCCGCGGTGGCTGTCGCGGACGAGGAGAGGCGCCGGAAGCGGAAGGGGCGGCGCGTGCTGGTGATCGGGGCCGCGGTGATCGCGCTGGTGGCGGGCGGGATCGGCGGTGCCGTCGGCGCGTACCTGGAACGCACCGGTGGGACCGACATCGAACTGCCGCAGGCGGGCCCCGAGTCGGCGCACCGGGACCCCGGCAGCGTCGCGGGCATCGCCGCCACCGCGCTGCCCGGCGTCGTCACCATCCACACCAAGGGCGACACCGAGCAGGGCACCGGCACCGGGTTCGTCCTCGACCGGCAGGGCCACATCCTGACGAACAACCACGTGGTCCAACCTGCGGGCCCCGCCGGTGAGATATCGGTCACGTTCGCCGGAGGCGAGTCCGCCGATGCCGAGGTCGTCGGCCACGACAGCGGCTACGACCTGGCCGTCATCAGGGTGAAGGGCGTCAGCGGCCTCAAGCCCCTGCGCCTCGGCAACTCGGAGAACGTTCAGGTGGGCGACCCGGTCGTCGCCATCGGCGCCCCCTTCGACCTGGCCAACACGGTCACCTCGGGGATCATCAGCGCCAAGGAGCGCCCGATCACCGCCGGAGGCGACGGCTCCGACGTCAGCTACGTCGACGCGCTGCAGACCGACGCCCCGATAAACCCCGGCAACTCGGGCGGTCCGCTGGTCGACTCGCGGGCCCGCGTCATCGGCATCAACAGCGCCATCCGCGGCGCCGACGGCGGCTCCGAGCAGGAGGGCGCCCAGGCGGGTTCGATCGGCCTGGGCTTCGCGATCCCGATCAATCAGGCCAAGCGCGTGGCCGAGGAACTGATCAACACGGGCAAGGCCACCCATCCCGTGATCGGCGTCACCCTCGACATGGACTACGACGGCGACGGCGCCCGCGTCGGCACGAAGGGCAACGACGGCGGCCCGGCTGTCACCACGGGCGGCCCCGGCGCCAGGGCGGGCATCAAGTCGGGCGACGTGATCACCGAGGTGGACGGCACCCGCGTGCACTCCGGCGAGGAGCTGATCGTCAAGGTCCGCTCGCACCGCCCGAAGGACAAGCTGGACCTGACGGTCGAACGGGACGGGAAGCCGCGCAAGGTGACACTCGTCCTGGGCTCCGCCGACGGCGACTGACCCGCGACCGACCCGCGCTCGGGTGTTCCCGGTGATCCTGCTCGTCGCCCGGTGGCTACCGGACGGACAGGGTCGCCGGGTACCGTGGACCCGGTCCGTGCCGGACCCAGCCGAAGACCTGCTGCTGAAGACGACCGCGGGCCGAGGACACGCTAGGAGTGCAAGGTGTTCAACGACATTGGCCTACCGGAGGTCATGGCGCTGGTCGTGCTGGCCGTGCTGGTCTTCGGCCCCGACAAGCTGCCGCAGGTCATCCAGGACGTCGCGCGCACGATACGCAAGATCCGCGAGTTCTCGGACAGTGCGAAGCAGGACATCCGTGAGGAACTGGGCCCCGAGTTCAAGGACTTCGAGTTCGAGGACCTGAACCCCAAGACGTTCATCCGCAAGCAGTTGGACAGCGACGACCTGGGCCTCAAGGAGATCCGTAACGGCTTCGACCTGAAGAAGGAGATGGCCGAGGTCGGGGACTCCGTACGGACCGTGGCCGAGGTGGAGGACGGCAGCCCCGCGGGCACCGCCTCCGGCACCGCGGGCACCTCCGGCGCTCGCGTCGACATGCAGAAGCGGCCCGAGACCGAGCGCCGTCCGGGCGCCGGTGATCCGCCCCCGTTCGACTCCGACGCGACCTGAACCACCCCGCCTGCAACCGGGCCCGAGGGACCCGGTGTGGCATCCTGCCTTGTTGTTGCGCGGACCGGACGTGAGAACGCCCGTGGGGGGCGGGCCGCCGGTCCGTACGAGAACGAGGAGGCGGCCGCATGGAGACGACGAGTCGGGTGGGCGCGCAGGCGCCGGCCGGCGAGGGGACCGAGCAGGTTCCCGCGGCCCGGCGCACGGTCGACGGCTACCTTGAGGCGCCGTTCCCCTGGTACGGCCTCGACGAGGCCTTCACCGGACCGCGCTGGCTGATGCAGGTCGGCACCTCGGCGGACGGTTCCGTCGAGCACGGCTCGATCGGGCACGGTGACGAGCCGTCGGTGCGCAGTGAGGGCACGCAGGACACGGAGCGGTTCGCGGTCGTGGTGACCGTCGCCGCCAACCCCGTACGGCGCAGCCCCGACGGCACGGGCGTCCTGGACGCCACCTCGGTGTCCTCGGCGGCCTGGCTCGCCGGCGTCGGGCTGCTCTCCTACACCTGGCCCGGCCAGATGGACCACACCCTGCGCGACGACTGGCTGGACCAGCAGACCGAGACGGCCTGGGTGCTCGCCGACGATCTGGACTCCGAGGACTGGGCGACGCTCACGCTGCCCGTCGACGGGGTGCCCACGCCGTTCCACTACCGCGAGTCCGAGTTCGGCTGGGTGCTCGCCGGGTCCACACAGGCGGGCGTCCACCTCGGCGCGTACGGACGCGGCATGAGCGCGTACGGGCTGGGCTTCTCGGCGGTCAAGGACATCGCCGAGCTGGGCTGAGGCCCGTGCTCCGGCCGCACCCGTGGAGGACGCGGCCGGAGGGGGAACTCAGAACTTGTTGCGCGGGGTGATGCCCAGCGACAGGCCCGACAGGCCGCGCTGGCGGCCCCCGAGCTTGCCGGCGATGGCCCGCAGCGCGGAACCGGCCGGGGACTCCGGGTCGGACAGCACGACGGGCTTGCCCTCGTCGCCGCCCTCGCGCAGCCGCACGTCGATCGGGATGGAGCCGAGCACCGGCACGTTCGCGCCCGTCGTCCTCGTCAGGCCCTCGGCGACCAGCTGGCCGCCGCCCGTGCCGAACACGTCGACCATCTCGCCGCAGTGCGGGCAGGGCAGCCCCGACATGTTCTCGACGACACCCACGATCTTCTGGTGCGTCTGGACCGCGATGGAACCGGCCCGCTCGGCGACCTCGGCCGCCGCCTGCTGAGGCGTCGTCACCACGAGGATCTCCGCGTTCGGCACCAGCTGCGCGACCGAGATCGCGATGTCACCGGTGCCCGGCGGCAGGTCGAGGAGCAGCACGTCCAGGTCGCCCCAGAACACGTCCGCGAGGAACTGCTGGAGCGCGCGGTGCAGCATCGGGCCGCGCCACACCACCGGCGCGTTGCCCGGGGTGAACATGCCGATCGAGATGACCTTCACCCCGTTCGCCGACGGCGGCATGATCATGTTCTCGACCTGGGTGGGCTTGCCGTCGGCGCCGAGCATGCGCGGGACGGAGTGGCCGTAGATGTCCGCGTCGACGACGCCGACCTTCAGGCCGTCGGCGGCCATCGCCGCCGCCAGGTTCACGGTCACGGAGGACTTGCCGACGCCGCCCTTGCCGGAGGCGACCGCGTAGACACGGGTCAGCGAGCCGGGCTTGGCGAAGGGCACCTCGCGCTCGGCGGTGCCGCCGCGCAGCGCCGCCGCCAGCTCCTTGCGCTGCTCGTCGCTCATCACGTCGAGGGTGACGTCGACCCGGGTCACGCCGTCGACGCGGGCGACCGCGTCCCGCACGTTGTTCTCGATCGTGGAGCGCATCGGGCAGCCCGACACGGTCAGGTACACGGTGACCGCGACGACTCCGTCCGCGCCGATGTCCACCGATTTGACCATCCCCAGTTCGGTGATGGGGCGCTGGATCTCGGGGTCGTTCACTGTCGCGAGTGCCTCGCGCACCGCGTCTTCCGTAGCCATACGGTCGATAGTACGGCGCGGTAACCGGGGCACGGAAAGCCCCGTCAGCGGTCGTCTACGTCACGTCCGCGTTCGTGCTCGCCCGGGAATGCCGCGCTGTGCCGCTGCTCCTCCAGCTCCTTGAGGAGGTCCTGCAGCTCGGAGCGGATCCAGTCGCGGGTGGCGACCTCGCCCAGGCCGATCCGCAGCGAGGCCATCTCACGGCTCAGATACTCGGTGTCGGCGATCGAGCGCTCGTTCTGTTTGCGGTCCTGTTCGAGGTTGACGCGGTCGCGGTCGTCCTGCCGGTTCTGCGCGAGCAGGATCAGCGGGGCCGCGTACGAGGCCTGCAGCGACAGCATCAGCGTCAGGAAGATGAACGGGTACTGGTCGAAGCGCAGATCCCGGGGCGCCGCGATGTTCCACGCGACCCACGCGATGATCAGGACCGTCATCCAGACGATGAACCGTCCGGTGCCCAGGAAGCGGGCGATGCGCTCGGACAGCCGCCCGAAGGCCTCCGGGTCGTACTCCGGCAGCAGCTTGCGCCGGGGCGGGCGCGGCTGGTCGAGCCGGATGCGCGGGCGCCGCGTCTCCCCGGTCCGCTCGCGCTCCCGCTCACGCTCCTCCGTCGCCATGGTTCACCTCCCCCGCAAGGTGGAACTCCTGCTCACGCCAGTCGTCGGGGAGCATGTGGTCCAGTACGTCGTCCACGGTGACCGCGCCGAGCAGCGACCCGCCCTCGTCGACGACGGGCGCCGCCACCATGTCGTACGTGGCGAAGAACCCGGCGATCTCCGGCAGCTGCGCGTCCGGGGCGAGCGCCTGGAGGTCGTCGTCCAGGACCGCGCTGACCAGCGTGTACGGAGGGTCGCGCAGCAGACGCTGGAAGTGGATCGTGCCGAGGTACTTGCCGGTGGGGGTCTCGTCCGGCGGCCGGCAGACGTAGACCTGCGCGGCGAGCGCGGGGGACAGGTCCGGATTGCGGACGCGCGCGAGGGCGTCGGCGACCGTCGCGTCGGGGCGCAGCACGATCGGCTCGGTCGTCATCAGACCGCCCGCCGTCCGCTCCTCGTACGCCATCAGACGCCGCACGTCGGCCGCGTCGCTCGGCTGCATCAGGGCCAGGAGGCGCTCCTTGTCCTCCTCGGGCAGCTCGCTGAGCAGGTCCGCGGCGTCGTCCGGGTCCATCTCCTCCAGGACGTCGGCGGCGCGCTCCTCTTTGAGCTTGCCGAGGATCTCGATCTGGTCGTCCTCGGGGAGCTCTTCGAGAACGTCGGCGAGCCGCTCGTTCGTCAGCGCGGCGGCGACCTCGGCGCGGCGCTTCGCGGACAGGTGGTGCAGCACGTTCGCCAGGTCGGCCGGGCGCAGCTGCTCGAACGTGGCGAGCAGGTTCTCCGCGCCCTGCCCGTGCTCCTCCAGGGAGAAGCCGTCGACGGCGGACCAGTCGACGGTGAGCGTCTCGCCCTTGTTCCGCCGGAAGGCGCCGGCCTTGCCCTTGCGGACGAAGACCCGGTCGATCTCCCAGTCGCGGCGCGCGGGCAGCTGCTGGATGGCCACGTCCAGGACGGTGACGTCCTCGCCGGTCTCCACCAGGCGCACCACCCGGTCGAGCATCTCGCCGAGCACCAGCCGCTCGGTGGGCCGCTGCTCGAAGCGCCGCACGTTGAGCACGCCCGTCGTGATGACCTGGCCCGACTCGATGCCGGTGACCCGGGTCATGGGCAGGAAGATGCGCCGGCGCGTGGACAGTTCGACGACGAGCCCGAGCAGCCGGGGCGGCCGGCGGCTCACCCGGAGCATCGCCACGAGGTCGCGCACCCGGCCGACCTGGTCGCCGTTCGGATCGAAGACGGCGACGCCGGCCAGGTGCGAGACGAAGATGCGGGGAGCGCCTGCGGCCATGTCACCCCGCCTCCCTTTCGTTCCTGCCTGTGCGTACATACGAGCAATCTGGTGATCAGGCTAGCCCGAGCCGGTCGACGGCGCCTTTGCGCCGCCCGGGGTCAGGGCCTGGGGGAGTCCTCGCAGATGACACCGGTACGCTGCCGTCCTGCCCACCGCCGCACCCCCCTTGCCCCACGAGAGGTGGTCCCGCCCGTGACCGCACACCCCCTGGCCCGTCGCCACCGCCGCCGGCTCCTGCTGGCCGGACTGCTCACCGCGGGGCTCGTGGCCGGGCTGACCGCGTGCGGCGGCGAGGAGCAGGATCCGGACGCGGGGACCAACGGGGTCGGGAAACTCTCGGCGAAGAAGATCCAGAGCCGTACGCTCAAGGCCGCCCAGGGCGCGGACACCGTGCACGTCTCCGGCTCGGTGGTCGTCGGCGGACGGACCTACAAGCTCGACATGCGGCTCAAGGACGACGGCGGCACCGGGTCCGTGACCACGAAGGACGGCACGTTCCAGTTGCTGCGGGTGGGCGAGCACCTGTTCCTCAAGGCGAGCGCCGCCTTCTGGACCCACTCCGACGAGGGCAAGAACGCGCACGGCGGGGACACGGCGGCGGCGAAGCTCGACGGCAAGTACGTGAAGGTGCCCCCGGGCGACCCCGCGTACAAGCAGCTGAGCACCTTCACGGACAAGGAGGTGCTGCTCGACGGGCTGCTCACCCTGCACGGCACCCTCGCCAAGGGCGACCGGGGCGCCGCCGACGGGGTCCGCACCATCGAGCTGAGCGGCGACAAGGGCGCGGGCGGCACCCTCGACGTCTCCCTGGAGGGCACGGCGTACCCGCTGCGCCTGGAGCGGGCCGGCGGCGCGGGCTCGCTCAAGCTGACCGACTGGGGCAAGGGCTTCCGGCTCAGCGAGCCGGACGACGCCGACACCGTGGACTACGGCCAGGCGCTGCCGTCCTCCTGAGAGCCGCGGCGGTCAGCGCCGCTTGCGGCGGGCCAGCAGCTTCGGCAGGCCCGCCGGGGCCGGGTTCCGCGTCGTCGCCGGGGTCGGTACGGGCGGCGCGGCGAGCGAGCCGTCGCGGACCGGGACGGGCGCGCCGCCGGCCGGCTCCAGGCGCAGCACCCGGCACTCGCGGGCCCAGCGCTCGGTCATCGTCTCGGCGTCCGGCGCGTTCAGCCGCTTGCCCTTCAGCTCGCCGACGGCCGCCTCCCAGGCGTCCGTGCCCGGGGCGAGCGGGACGACCGTCGCCCGCCAGCCGACGAGCCGGCCGCCCTTGTCCTTGCTGCGGACCGTGACGACGGCCGCGGAGCCGTCGTCGAGGCCCGGCAGCGGCTGCTCGCCGGGGCCGTCGCCGACCACCAGCGCCGCGCCCTCGTGCCACACGTGCCACAGGGCACGCTCGGTCCCCGAGGCACCCCGGACCCAGATGAGCCCGGACTTCTTCGTGGCCTCCTCGACGAGGGCGGCATCGAGCAGTTCAGCAGTCGTCATGCCCAGAAGCCTAGCTACAGCCAGCCGTTGCGCTTCAAGGTGCGGTGGATGCCGAAGCACATGCCGCCGATGAGCGCGAGCACCATCGGATAGCCGAACCGCCAGTGCAGCTCCGGCATGTGGTCGAAGTTCATTCCGTAGACCCCGCACACCATCGTCGGCACGGCGATGATGGCCGCCCACGAGGTGATCTTGCGCATGTCCTCGTTCTGCGCGACGGAGGCCTGCGCGAGGTTGGCCTGGAGGATCGAGTTGAGCAGCTCGTCGAAGCCGATGACCTGTTCCTGGACGCGCTCCAGGTGGTCGGCGACGTCACGGAAGTACTTCTGGATGTCGGGGTCGATGAGCCGCATCGGCCGCTCGCTGAGCAGTGCGAGCGGGCGGCGCAGCGGTGCCACGGCCCGCTTGAACTCCAGGACCTCGCGCTTGAGCTGGTAGATGCGGCCCGCGTCGGTGCCGCGCGGCGCGCCCTTGCCGGTCTGCGAGAAGACGTCGGTCTCGACCTCGTCGATGTCGTCCTGCATCGCGTCGGCCACCGCGAGGTAGCCGTCGACGACGTGGTCGGCGATGGCGTGCAGGACGGCGCTCGGGCCCTTGGACAGCAGCTCCGGGTCGTCCTGGAGGCGGTGGCGCAGGGCGCGCAGCGAGCCCTGGCCGCCGTGCCGGACGGTGATGAAGAAGTCCCGTCCGGTGAAGCACATGACCTCGCCGGTCTCCACGATCTCGCTGGTCGCGGTGAGTTCGGCGTGCTCGACGTAGTGGATGGTCTTGAAGACGGCGAACAGGGTGTCGTCGTAGCGCTCCAGCTTGGGCCGCTGGTGGGCGTGCACGGCGTCCTCGACGGCGAGCGGGTGCAGCCCGAACTCGGCGGCGATCCCGGCGAACTCGGCCTCGGTCGGCTCGTGCAGGCCGATCCAGGCGAAGCCGCCGTCACGGCGCACCCGGCGGCGGGCCTCGCTCGGGGTGAGGCACTCGCCGGACTCGACGCGCGCGCCGTCCCGGTAGACGGCGCAGTCGACCACGGCCGTGACGGCCGACGGGTCGCGCGTCGGGTCGTACGAGGAGCGCGCCTCGTTCCCGTACGGGGCCACGCTCTTGCGCAGCGAGGGACGGACGGCGGCGCGCAGGTCGCGAATCATCGACATGGGCAGGCTCCTTCGCGAAAGGGAGCCGCTGCGGCTACGGGTGGAACCACCCGGAATGAGGACGTCCTGGCCGACGGACATGCTGCACGTCCACAAAGCGGGTAGCACCGCACCATGAGCGGGGCGGCTTCGCTTACTGACTCAGATCGGTGCGATCGGAAAGATCAGGTGGGAACGAAGCGCTCTTCCGGCGCACGCGACAGGACGCGGGGCAGCCCGGACGGCTGCGGATGCGGACTGCGAAAGGAGATGCGGGCCTAGCGGCCGGAAGAACGGGTGGTACTGCACGATCGACTTCGATCCATGACAGCCCCACCTCCTCCGGCCGGTCCCCCGTGGGGGACGGTGACGGGCCGGCGCTCCGAGCGTTCCGAGGACGCTCGGCGGGCACGCAACCGCGCACCATGCCGACCAGCGGCCAAGACTATCAGCCGACTGAAGAAGCAAGTCCCTTCTTTACCCGTTGCATGCGAGTTCTATGCTCGCGGGATGGGAGAAGTTCTTGCACTGGTGGAAGCCCGGCTGCTGACGGCCTTCGGCGAGCCCGACGCACGCGCGGCGGTCACGTTCCTCGGCACGGACCGCATCGAGGTGCTGCGGTTCTCCGACGGGGACGTGGTGCGGTACGCGACGCTCGGCATGTCCGCGTCCCCGATGTCCGATCCGACCGCGGCGCTCGCCGACCCGGTGAAGGGCCCGCGCGCCGAGCTGGTCCTCACGGTCCACGCCGGCCTCGCCGAGACCGACAAGGTGCTCCGCCCGCTGGCCGTGCTCGCCGCGTCCCCGCAGGTCGAGGGCGTCGTCGTGGCGCCGGGCGCCTCGCTGGACGTGGGTGAGCCGCTGTGGCCCGGGGCGCCCTTCACCTCCGTGCTGGTGGCGGAGCCGGGCGGTCTGGTCGAGGACCTGGACCTGGACGAGCCGATGGACCCCGTACGGTTCCTGCCGCTGCTGCCGATGACGCAGAACGAGGCGGCGTGGAAGCGGGTGCACGGGGCGGGCGCGCTCCAGGAGAAGTGGCTGAACGGCAAGACGGACCTGCGCGATCCGCTGCGCAGGTCCGTCGCCCTCGACTGATGTGAGGGAGCCTCAGTTCCCACAGTAGTTCTCTCAGTCGGCGAAGACGGAGACGCTGTCCTCGCTCGCGTGCCGGGGCTCCAGCTCCTCGGCCTCGTGGGTGAGGGAGTCGCGGCGGACCCAGACGACGAGGGCGCCGAGGACGGCCGTGACCGCGGCGACGACGAACGGGACGTGGATGTCGGTCCACTCCTCGATCTTCGGCGCGAAGTACGGGGCGGCCGCGGCGGCGAACCAGCGGACGAAGTTGTAGCCGGCGGAGGCCACCGGGCGCGGGGCGTCGGAGACGCCGAGGGCCAGCTCGGTGTAGACGGTGTTGTTCACGCCGATGAAGGCGCCGGACAGGATCGTGCAGACGACGGCCGTGGTGTGGTCGCCGTAGCCGAGGACGAGCACGTCGGCGGCGAGCAGGACGAGCGAGCCGCCGAGCACCTTGAGCGAGCCGAACCGGGCCTGCATGCGCGGCGCGACGACCACCGAGAACAGCGCGAGCAGCACACCCCAGGCGAAGAACACGGCACCCGACTTGTACGGGGTCATGTTCAGCACGAACGGGGTGAAGGCCAGCACGGTGAAGAACGTGTAGTTGTAGAAGAACGAGGACAGTGCCGCCGAGGCCAGGCCGCCGTGGCCGAGCGCCTTGATGGGGTCGAGCAGCGAGGTCTTCTGCGCGGGCCGGGGCTGTTCCTTGAGGAACGCGGTGATGCAGAGGAAGCCGACCGCCATCAGCGCGGCGGTGCCGAAGAACGGGTAGCGCCAGCTCGCGTTGCCGAGCACGGCACCCAGCAGCGGGCCGCAGGCCATGCCGAGGCCCAGGGCGGACTCGTAGAGCAGGATCGCGGCGGCGCTGCCACCGGCCGCGGCGCCGACGATGACGGCGAGCGCGGTGGAGACGAACAGGGCGTTGCCGAGGCCCCAGCCGGCCCGGAACCCGACCAGCTGGCCGACGGAGTCCGAGGTGCCGGCGAGCCCGGCGAACACCACGACCAGCGCGAGTCCGGCGAGCAGCGTCTTCTTGCCGCCTATCCGGCTGGAGACGAACCCGGTCACCAGCATCGCGATCGCGGTGATCAGGAAGTACGAGGTGAAGAGCAGGGAGACCTGGCTCGGGGTGGCGTTCAGGCCCTGCGCGATCGAGGGCAGGATCGGGTCGACGAGCCCGATGCCCATGAAGGCGACGACGGACGCGCCCGCGGTCGCCCATACGGCCTTCGGCTGACGCAGGAGGCTGGTCGCACCCGCGTCGAACGGGTCCCCTTCGGTTCCTGGCTCGCTGTGGCTCATGCCGGCCGCTCCTTAGGACGCTCTGAATCGTTGGCGTATGCACATAATAAGTTAGAGCGGCTAATTAATGCAAGATGCATCTACATCTGATGTCCTCGGCCGGGTGATCGTGACGGTCCGGACGGGTGATCGTCCTTGACGCGGCGCGGCCCGGGGAGGACCGTTGAGCCTTATGAGGGGCGAACCCAGTTGCCCGAAGTGTGGTGGCCGGGTCAGGGCTCCCGGCCTTTTTGCCGACTCCTGGCAGTGCGACGTGCACGGCGCCGTGCACCCGTTACAACCGGTCATCCCGCCCAGCGTCGAGGCGCTCGGCGTCGTCGTGAAGCGTGCCCGTGTCCCGGTGTGGATGCCGTGGCCGCTCCCGGTCGGCTGGCTCTTCACCGGTGTGGCCAACGCGGGGGACGACCGCTCCGGAGGCCGCGCCACCGCCGTCGCCTGCTCGGGTCCCGGGCCGCTCGGCGGCATGGGGGAGCTGGTGCTCGTCGCCGAGGAACTCGGCGTCGGACTCGGCGCGCGCTACGCGGGCATCGACGGCCCCGACCCCGGACCCTTCCTGGACGTCACGGGACCGCCGCAGGCCAAGGTCCTCGCGGCCGGCCGGCCCACCCCGCTGTGGCACGTCACCGGCACCCCGGACGACCGCGCCGTCTTCGCGGGCGAGGCACGCGGCCTGTGGCTGTGGGCGATCGTCTGGCCCGAGCACTCCGGCATGCTCCTGTACGACGAGCTCGTCCTCGCCGATCTGCGCGACGCCGGGCCCGAGGTCGACATGATGCCGTGCGGGGCGCTGTCGCCGCGCCTTCTGCAGTGAGCCCGGCCGCGGTGCCGGCCGGGGCGGGACGGGGGTACCGGCGGTAAGGAGTCACGGCCGGTTCGGTGGTGACAAGGGTGTCCGGAATCCCCGTTATCCTTGAGCGGTCCCGATCCCTCCGCCCGAAGCCTGGAGTCCGCAGCCGTGCGCATCGACCTGCACACCCACTCCACCGCTTCCGACGGCACGGACACCCCCGCCGAGCTGGTGCGCAACGCCGCCGCGGCGGGCCTGGACGTCGTGGCCCTCACCGATCACGACACCACGCGCGGCCACGCCGAGGCCGTCGCGGCGCTGCCCGAGGGCCTGACCCTCGTCACCGGCGCCGAGCTCTCCTGCCGCCTCGACGGCGTGAGCATGCACATGCTGGCGTACCTCTTCGACCCCGACGAGCCGGACCTGCTGCGCGAGCGCGAGCTGGTCCGCGACGACCGGGTGCCGCGCGCCCGCGGCATGGTCGCCAAGCTGAACGAGCTGGGGGTCGGCGTCACCTGGGAGCAGGTGGCCCGGATCGCGGGCGACGGCTCGGTCGGCCGCCCGCACGTCGCCACCGCGCTCGTCGAGCTCGGCGTCGTGCCCACGGTCTCCGACGCCTTCACGAAGGACTGGCTCGCCGACGGCGGCCGCGCCTACGTCGACAAGCACGAGACCGACCCCTTCGAGGCGATCCGCCTGGTCAAGGCGGCCGGCGGCGTCACCGTCTTCGCGCACCCCGCCGCCGCCGAGCGCGGCCGTACCGTGCCCGAGTCGGCCATCGCCGAGCTCGCCGCGGCGGGCCTCGACGGCATCGAGGTCGACCACATGGACCACGACGAGCCCACCCGCGTCCGGCTCCGCGGCCTCGCCGCCGAGGTCGGCCTGCTCACCACCGGCTCCTCGGACTACCACGGCAGCCGCAAGACCTGTGTGCCCGGCGAGTACACCACCGACCCCGAGGTCTACGGGGAGATCGTGCGCCGCGCCACGGGGGCCTTCCCCGTCCCGGGCGCCGGCGGACGCCGCGCCTGATCAGCGCCGCACCGGCACCGGCCCACGCCCCTTCGGCGCGCGGTCCGCGCCCGGCCGTCCCTGATCGCCCCGCACTCCCCCTCTTTCCGCTCATCTCTCGCAAGGCCTGGCCTCACCGTGTTCGACGTCGCTGTCTTCGGATCCCTTTTTCTCACGCTTTTTGTGATTATGGATCCCCCCGGAATCACCCCGATCTTCCTCGCCCTCACCGCGGGCCGCCCCGCCAAGGTCCAGAAGCGCATGGCCTTCCAGGCCGTCTGCGTCGCCTTCGGTGTCATCGCCGTCTTCGGTGTCCTGGGCCACCAGATCCTCGACTACCTGCACGTCTCCGTGCCCGCCCTGATGATCGCGGGCGGTCTCCTGCTCCTGCTCATCGCGCTCGACCTGCTGACCGGCAAGACGGACGAGCCGAAGCAGACGAAGGACGTGAACGTCGCGCTCGTCCCGCTCGGCATGCCGCTGCTCGCCGGGCCCGGAGCGATCGTCTCGGTCATCCTCGCCGTGCAGAAGGCCGACTCGGTCGCCACGCAGGTCTCCGTCTGGTCGGCGATCATCGCGATCCACGTCGTGCTGTGGCTGGTCATGCGGTACTCGCTCGTGATCATCCGTGTCATCAAGGACGGCGGCGTCGTCCTGGTGACCCGGCTCGCGGGCATGATGCTCTCCGCCATCGCCGTGCAGCAGATCATCAACGGCGTGACCCAGGTGATCCAGGGCTCCTGACCCGGTCCGCGGCCCGGCCCGGGCACACGCGAAGCCCCCGTACGCACGCTGCGTACGGGGGCTTCGAAGTGTGTGAGCCGCTCGCCGTTATGAGGCGGTGGACTCGGCCGGGCGGATGTAGAGGCGCTGCCCTGTGGCGGCGGCCTGCTGAACGATCCGATTGACGGAGGCGGCGTCCACGACGGTGGTGTCGACGGCCACGCCGTCGATGTCGTCCAGTCGCATGATCTCGAAGCGCACAGGCTTCTCCCTTCGTCTGGTGATCCTCCTGGAGGAGAACTGAGGTGGAAGGCGTGGCGACAGTGCCCCGCGTTCTATAGGGCTCAACGGGTTGCCCCGTGCAAACATTCCCTACGCTAAGGAAATTTTTCGAAGAACTAATTACTCGCGGGTAGCGGGGTCGCGCGAACACCCACAGTGACGGTACGTCAGTCGGTGCGTGGGTCGTTCGTCGCCCGGCGTGTCAGCCGGTGCGTCAGTCGGTCGGGTGTCGGTCCCAGAACGCCGCGAGGGCCGCCGCCGTCTCCAGGGGGTGATCCGTATTGGGGGAGTGGCCGGCGCCCGCGACGACCGTCCGCTCGGCCTTCAGGCGGGCCGCCATGTCGTCGAGCAGTGGCACCGGCCACGCGTCGTCCTCCTCGCCGGAGATCACGTGGACCGGCGGCGCGACCGGGGCGAGCGCCTCGACCCCGTCCGGTTCGGTGCACAACTGCCGCCCGGCCGCGAGGAGTTGGGCCGGGCTGTTGTTCATCCAGCGCCGCCGCAGATCCGCCTCGTCGCCCCGCGGCTCGACCGGGCCCTCGGCGGCTTCCAGCGCCTGGATGGCCTCCCACACCTGCCCCATGTCGTACACCGCCAGCGCGTCCCGGAGCATCGCCACCCGCCGCTGCTGGGACGCCGACACGGCTGCCGGGCCCGAGGCCATCAGGGTCAGCGACGTGAAGGGCGCCGGGTCCGCGACCACCGCCGCGCGCGCCACGAGCCCGCCGAAGGAGTGCCCGAGCAGATGGACGGGGGCCGGGCCGAGCGCAGCGGCCTGCGCGAGCACGTCCCGGACCAGCTCCGCGCGCGCGTACGGCGCCTCGTCGTCCCGGGGGCCCGCGCTCTCGTGCTGCCCGCGCCCGTCGACGGCCACCGTGCGGTACCCGGCCTCGGCCAGCGGCAGCAGCAGCGCGATGAAGTCCTCCTTGCTGCCGGTGAACCCGGGCAGCAGCAGCGCGGTGCCGCGCACCGGGCCGGACGCCGGCTCACCGGTCAGCGCGGCGAAGTCACCGCGCGCCGTGCGCAGGGCGCGGGCGCGCGTGCCGGGCGGCGGGGTGAACGTCTCGGGCCTGCTCATGCCGTGAGGTTAACGGGACGACGCGGGGGGCCGCCCCTTGGCCGCGGGGCCCGAACGCCGCAGGCCCGGACCCCGCGAGTGCGGGATCCGGGCCTGCGAACGGCTACGGCGTACGACCGATCAGGCCTCGGGGGCCTCGGCCACGGCCTTCTTGCGCGTACGACGCACCGGCTTGGCCTCGGCGGCCTCCTCCGGGGCGGCGGCCACGGCCTTCTTGCGGGGCGCGCGCTTCTTGGGCGCGGCCTCGACGGCGGCCTCCTCCGGAGCGGCGGCGACGGCCTTCTTGCGCGTCGCCCGCTTCTTCGGTGCGGCCTCGACGGCCTCCGCGGTGTCGACCGCGGCCTCCGCCTTCTTGCGCGTCGTGGTGCGCTTCTTCGGCGCGGCCTCCACGGCCTCCACCGTGTCGACCACGGCCGCGACGGCCTTCTTGCGGGGCGCGCGCTTCTTCGGCGCGGCCTCGACGGCTTCCGCGGTGTCGACGGCGGCCTCGGCGGCCTTCTTGCGCGTCGTGGTGCGCTTCTTGGGCGCGGCCTCGACGACGGCGGCCTCTTCCGGAGCGGCGGCGACGGCCTTCTTGCGCGGCGTCCGCTTCTTCGGCGCGGCCTCGACGGCCTCGACCGTGTCCACGACGGCCTGCGCTGCCTCGACGACCGGCTCGGCCTTCTTGCGCGTACGACGGGCGGGCTTGGCCTCGACGGCCTCCGCCGTGTCGACGACCGCCTCGGCGGCCTTCTTGCGCGGGGCGCGCTTCTTCGGCGCGGCCTCGACGGGAGCCGCGGCCTCGACCACGGTCTCCACCGTCTCGACGACGGCCTCGGCCTTCTTGCGCGTACGGCGACGCGACTGCGCGGGCACCTCGGCGACCGGCGCGGCCTCGGTCAGCACCGGCGCGGCGGCCTCGACCGTCTCGGCTACGGCCGCGGCGGCCGGAGCGACCGGCGCGGCACCCTGGGCCCCGCCCCGCGTACGGCGGCGACGGCGCGGGGTGCGCGGCTCGGAGGCGGCCTCCTCGACCGGGGTCACGGGAGCGGCAGCGGCGGCGGCACCCGCGGCGAGCGGCTCGCCGGCACGCGTACGGCGCCGGCGGCGCGGCGTACGGGCCGGGCGCTCCTCGCGACGCTCCTCGCGGTTGTCACGGTCACGGTCGCGGTTGTCGCGGTCCGGGCGGCCGCCACGGCCACCGCGGTCCCCCCGGCCACCACGACCGGAGTCGGCGCCGCGGCCACGGGTCTCGCCCAGGTCCTCGATCTCCTCCGCGTCCAGACCGGCACGCGTGCGCTCCGAGCGCGGCAGGACACCCTTGGTGCCCGCCGGGATGCTCAGCTCCTCGTAGAGGTGCGGCGAGGACGAGTACGTCTCGACCGGGTCGTTGAAGTCCAGCTCGAGCGCCTTGTTGATGAGCTGCCAGCGCGGGATGTCGTCCCAGTCGACCAGCGTCACCGCGGTGCCCTTCGCCCCCGCGCGGCCGGTGCGGCCCACGCGGTGGAGGAACGTCTTCTCGTCCTCCGGCGACTGGTAGTTGATGACGTGCGTGACGCCCTCGACGTCGATGCCGCGCGCGGCGACGTCGGTGCACACGAGCACGTCGACCTTGCCGTTGCGGAACGCGCGCAGCGCCTGCTCGCGCGCGCCCTGGCCGAGGTCGCCGTGGACCGCGCCGGACGCGAAGCCGCGCTGCTTGAGCTGGTCGGCGATGTCGGCGGCCGTGCGCTTGGTGCGGCAGAAGATCATCGCGAGCCCGCGGCCGTCGGCCTGCAGGATGCGCGCGACCATCTCGGGCTTGTCCATGTTGTGCGCGCGGTACACGTGCTGCGCGATGTTGCGCACGGTCGCGCCCTCGTCGTCCGGCGACGTGGCGCGGATGTGCGTGGGCTGCGACATGTAGCGGCGGGCGAGGCCGATGACGGCGCCCGGCATGGTCGCCGAGAACAGCATCGTCTGGCGCTTCGCCGGAAGCATGTTGATGATCTTCTCGACGTCGGGCAGGAAGCCCAGGTCGAGCATCTCGTCGGCCTCGTCGAGGACGAGCGCCTTCACGTGCGAGAGGTCCAGCTTCTTCTGGCCGGCCAGGTCCAGGAGACGGCCCGGGGTGCCGACGATCACGTCGACGCCCTTCTTGAGGGCCTCGACCTGGGGCTCGTAGGCACGACCGCCATATATGGCGAGGACGCGCACATTGCGCACCTTGCCGGCGGTCAGCAGGTCGTTGGTCACCTGGGTGCACAGCTCGCGCGTCGGGACGACGACGAGGGCCTGCGGGGCGTCGGTCAGCTGCTCGGGCCTGGCCCGGCCGGCCTCGACGTCCGCGGGGACGGTGACGCGCTCCAGGAGGGGGAGGCCGAAACCGAGGGTCTTGCCCGTGCCGGTCTTGGCCTGGCCGATGACGTCCGTGCCGGAGAGGGCGACGGGGAGGGTCATCTCCTGGATGGGGAAGGGGGTGATGATGCCGACGGCCTCAAGGGCCTCCGCGGTCTCGGGAAGAATGCCGAGCTGACGGAATGTCGAAGTCTGCGTAGTCAGGGTGTTGCCTCTTCTGTGAGGTGCGGACCGAGGCGAACGCGGGGGTCGTGACCGTGCCAGTGCCGTGCCTTTGGTACGCCGGTCCGCTTCCGCTGCTGCGGAGGAACCGGATGGCGCGGGACCACTGCCGACGCTCGAGCGCTCGTGCCGCTGAGGGCCCCTCCTCGATCCGTACGTCATGTGACGCAGACCCGGAGGGCTGTCGGGTCGGAGCCGATCGGGCCACCGACCGGGCATCCTCATTCATGAGGCCCGTCGGAGATACGTGCAGGCACCATGACACAGGCTTGCACTCGGCGGGCTCTTTACCACCATACCCCGGAAACGCGCATGTGCGATGGCCGATTTGGTCACGTAGTCGTCGTCACACTCCATGACCAGGGACTTACCGGACCCCGCGAGCGGGCTATTGTGCGCTGCATGGAGACGTCTGACAACGCCACGCCGTCCACCGAAGCGACCCCCGCGCCGACCGGAATCGCGGCCCAGGACTGGACCACCGCCTCCGCGGACCCGAACTACCGTGCCGCGGTCGTCGACCTGCTGGGCGCGCTCGCGTACGGCGAGCTCGCGGCGTTCGAGCGGCTCGCCGAGGACGCGAAGCTGGCGCCGACCCTCGCCGACAAGGCGGAGCTGGCGAAGATGGCGTCCGCCGAGTTCCACCACTTCGAGCAGCTGCGCGACCGGCTCTCCGCGATCGGCGCCGAGCCGACCGAGGCCATGGACCCCTTCGTCGCCGCGCTCGACGGCTTCCACCGGCAGACCGCGCCGTCGGACTGGCTGGAGGGCCTGGTCAAGGCCTACGTGGGCGACTCGATCGCCTCGGACTTCTACCGCGAGGTCGCGGCCCGGCTCGACTCCGACACCCGCTCCCTCGTGCTGGCCGTGCTCGACGACACGGGGCACGCCTCGTTCGCCGTGGAGAAGGTGCGGGCGGCCATCGAGGCCGACCCGCGCGTGGGCGGGCGCCTCGCGCTGTGGGCGCGGCGGCTGATGGGCGAGGCCCTGTCGCAGTCGCAGCGGGTCGTCGCGGACCGCGACGCGCTCTCCACGATGCTGGTCGGGGGCGTGGCCGACGGCTTCGACCTGGCCGAGGTCGGCAAGATGTTCTCCCGGATCACCGAGGCGCACACCAAGCGGATGGCCGCGCTGGGCCTCGCCGCCTGACGCCCTTCCCGGTTCTCGTTTCCCGCTTCTCGTTCTCGCTTCTCGCGGCGGGCCCGGGCGCTACTGGGCGTTCGGGCTCAGCCGCCGGGCTCCGCCCCGGGTGGGGCGCAGCAGCAGCGACAACAGCGCCACCGCCAGCACGAGGGCGCCCCCGAGCGTGGCGAGCGCGTGGCCCGGGCCGAGCGCGCTGTGCGTCACGAACGCCCCGAACAGCGCACCGGCGACGCCCGTGGGCAGCACCAGACGCGGAGCCGGCAGCCGGTGCGGGAGCCGGCGTGCGGCGGCGAGGGCGAGCGCCAGGCCGAGCAGTGCGGAGCCGAGAGCCTCGAGCAGCATGATGGTGGGTCCCTCCCGCGCGGCCGGCCGGTGCGAATCGGTCCTAGCGGGTCTACCCCTGGGCCCCGGAACGCAACCCTCCCCCTGTGGCTGTCCTGTGTGCGCGCCCTGGCCCTGCTCCGGACGCGACCGGCGCCGGGCCACCGGGGGACGCGTGCGCGAAAGGGCCCGGTGACGGCGAGCGTCACCGGGCCCTTCCCCGGAAATCCGTATCTGCTGCGAAGCCGCTACAGCGGGCCGAAGCCCACCTTGCGCACCGCCGGCTCGCCGATCTCGACGTAGGCCAGACGCTCGGCGGGGACGAGGACCTTACGGCCCTTGTCGTCCGTCAGAGAGAGCAGCTGCGACTTGCCGGACAGTGCCTCGGACACGGCGCCCTCGACCTCCTCGGCGGACTGATCGCTCTCCAGAACGATCTCGCGGGGCGTGTGCAGCACGCCGATCTTGACCTCCACGGCCTTGTCCCTCCGACGATCCGTGATGTGCGCGGACGACCGCGCCGTACCCAGCAAAGATTAGCCCGGTGAGGCGAGGCTCCCGGTGCCCTTGCCACACGCCAAGAGCGAACAGCGGGGCGGGAACAAAACGACGCGGCGCCCCATTACAGGGGCGCCCGGCGCCGTCGATGCCCTCGGTCGAGGGCTCAGGGCTGCTCGATGCCGTGCAGCGGGAAGCCGGCGATGCCGCGCCACGCCAGGGACGTGAGCAGCTCGACCGCCTTGTCGCGCGGCACCGGGCTCGCGCTGGACAGCCAGTAGCGCGCCACCACCTGGGAGACGCCGCCGAGGCCGGTGGCGAGCAGCATCGATTCGTCCTTGGACAGGCCCGTGTCCTCGGCGATCACGTCGGAGATCGCCTCGGCGCACTGCATGCTGACGCGGTCGACGCGCTCGCGCACCGCCGGCTCGTTCGTCAGGTCCGACTCGAAGACGAGCCGGAACGCGCCGCCCTCGTCCTCCACGTACGCGAAGTAGGCGTCCATCGTCGCCGCGACGCGCTGCTTGTTGTCCGTCGTCGAGGCCAGCGCGGTGCGCACCGACTGCAGCAGCGACTCGCAGTGCTGGTCGAGGAGCGCCAGATAGAGGTCGAGCTTGCCGGGGAAGTGCTGGTAGAGCACCGGCTTGCTGACTCCGGCACGCTCCGCGATGTCGTCCATCGCGGCCGCGTGGTAGCCCTGTGCGACGAATACTTCCTGGGCCGCGCCCAAGAGCTGATTGCGTCGGGCACGGCGCGGCAGGCGGGTGCCTTTCGGGCGCGCCGCCTCCGTCTGCTCGGTGGCTGTCACGCCGCCTCCCAAAATCGTCCGTTGCGGTGTGCGCCGCGTCGTCATCGTACTTTTGGGTAACTGCGATGTGCGCGGTGCAGGCGCAGAATTTCACGGACCGGACGGCAGTGAAAGCGGCGCGTAGCGGTCTTGTCACGGGAAAGCGGTATATACCGTCGCCCGACATGTGGCCGCCCGCTTGTACGCATCCGGCTGCCGACGTCGCTGTGTGGGGTTTCGTGCTGGTTGCGGACATGCCGGATCACCGGCCGTCCGTTCGCCTGACGGTCGTGCGGGGCGGGGTCAGCGGTAGTCGTCCTCGTCGAGCGCCACCACGCGGGCCTGCTCGGCGCGGTCCGCCTCGTTCGCGGTGTCGGGGTCGGCGTCGCCGGCCGGCGGATCGTCCCGGTCGGGAGCGAGATCCGCGTGCTGCTCGGCCGCGTCGGCCTCGGGGGCCTCCACGTCGATCTCCGTGGTGTCGCCGCGCTCCGTGAAGGTCTCGGGATCGCTGGGGTCGACCGTCATGAATGGCTCCCTTCCTCACTGTTCCACGTGGGCGGGTGCCCTGAATCGAGCGTAGGAGACAGAGGAACGGCGCGCTATGTGGGCTGTGACGGCGAACACACGAACCAGTGCGTGATCGTCTCGTAACATATCCCGCATGTCTTCGACCGAGTCGCCGCGCGTGCCGTCCGCCGTGGACACGGTGTCCGTTCCGGGAGGCGTCCGGGTCGCGGACGGCGAGCGGATGGGCTCGGTGGGGCTGCCCGGGCTGACGCTCGCGGTCCGCTCGCGCCCCGCCACGCGGGAGGGACTGCCGCCCGCCCTCTATGTACACGGCCTCGGCGGCTCCTCGCAGAACTGGTCGGCGCTGATGCCGCTGCTCGCCGACGTGGTGGACGGCGAGGCCGTCGACCTCCCCGGCTTCGGCGACTCCCCGCCGCCGGACGACGGCGACTACTCGGTCACCGGACACGCCCGGGCCGTCATCCGCTATCTCGACGCACAGGGCCGCGGTCCCGTCCATCTCTTCGGGAACTCGCTGGGCGGCGCCGTCGCCACGCGCGTGGCGGCCGTCCGGCCCGACCTCGTGCGCACACTGACGCTCGTGTCGCCCGCGCTGCCCGAGATCCGCGTCCAGCGCACCGCCGTGCCGACCGGCCTGCTCGCCGTGCCCGGCGTCGCCTCCCTCTTCACCCGGCTGACCAGGGAATGGACGGCGGAGCAGCGGGTCCGCGGCGTGATGGCGCTCTGCTACGGAGACCCGAACCGGGTCTCGCCGGAGGGCTTCCGCGCCGCCGTCGAGGAGATGGAGCGGCGCCTCAAGCTCCCCTACTTCTGGGACGCGATGGCCCGCTCCGCGCGCGGGGTGGTGAACGCGTACACGCTCGGCGGCCAGCACGGACTGTGGCGCCAGGCCGAGCGCGTGCTCGCGCCGACCCTGCTCGTCTACGGCGGCCGGGACCTGCTGGTGTCGTACCGGATGGCGGCGCGCGCGGCCAGAACGTTCCGCGACGCGCGGTTGCTGACCCTGCCCGACGCGGGGCACGTCGCGATGATGGAGTACCCGGAGACGGTCGCCACCGCGTTCCGGGAACTCCTGTCGGACACGGAGACGTTGAACGGGGCGGCGGGTGATGTGAGAGCGTCACGTGGTGCGCCCACACAGGACGAGAAGCCGACGCGTGACCAGGCGTCGACACACGAAGCGAAAATGCACAGTACGAATCCGGGGAGCTGAGGCGGCCTGTGGGACGGCATAGCCGCCGAGGACCGGCAGAGAGCGGCGAGCGGGCCGGTAAGCCGGCCGAGCCCATGGCGCAGGCGGCGCCCCGGCCGGGCAGCGGCCGCAGACGCCGGACGGCCGCCGAGCCGCCCCAGGGGGCGTACCGGTCGCCCGGAGAGCCGTCGCAGCCCGCTCACTCTTCCCGCCCGCCGGCCTACCCGTCGACCTACCCGTCGACTTTCCAGTCGTCGCCGGGTGCCCATGGGCCGGTCCGCCCGGCCGCGCCCTACGTCCGTGGCGGCCACCCCGAGCAGCATGAGCCGGGCGGCGGTTGGGGCGGCCCGCCCGCGCCGGCCGCTCCGGCCGCGCCGACGGCCCGGGGCAGCGGCCACACCGCTGTTCCGCCCGTGGTCCCGCCCGGCGGACCGCAAGGCCCCGGCACCGGACCGCTGCCGAGCCCGCGTCAGGAGTACGTCGACGCGTTCGACGGCGTCGGCGCGACCGCCGGCCACGCCGCGTCCGCGGCCGGCCGCACGCTCCTCGGCACGCCCGGAGCGTCGGACGCGTACCGGCCCGACCCGTACGCGTCCCTTGCGCCCACCTCCGACCAGTACCCGGCCGACCCGTACGCGTCCGTCTCGGACTGGGACGCGTACCCGCCGCTCCCCTCGGACGAGTTGCCGCCGGAGCCGGCCCGGGGCCGCAGCCGCAAGGGGATGACCTTCACGGGGATCGCCGCGGCGGCGGTCACCACCGTGCTCGCCATCGTTGTCGCGGGGCAGGTCGCCGACCGGGACCGCGGCTCCGGGAGCGATGCGCGGGCCGGGTCCGCCGACGGCGCCCGCAGCCAGGGCGGTTCCGCCTCCCGCTCCGACGACCGGGCCACGCCGACCGCACCGGCCCGCGTCGCCCCCCTCACGTACGAGCAGAAGATGGCGAAGAAGTACCCGCTCGCGGCCGACCTGAAGGGCTCCGGCGCGTTCGAGTCGATCCCCGACGGTGCGGCGGCGCCCGGCAAGGGGGAGAAGTTCCGCTACCGCGTCGACGTGGAGAAGGGCCTCGGTCTCGACGCCAAGCTGTTCGCCGACGCCGTGCAGAAGACCCTGAACGACAAGCGGAGCTGGGCACACGGCGGCGAGCGCACCTTCGAGCGCGTCGGGAAGGGCGAGGAGGCGCAGTTCGTCATCACGCTCGCCAGCCCCGGGACCACCGCGGACTGGTGCGCGAAGTCGGGCCTCGACACGACGGAGGACAACGTGTCGTGCGACTCGGCCGCCACCGAGCGCGTGATGATCAACGCGTACCGCTGGGCGCAGGGAGCGAAGCCGTACGACGACGCCCTGCACGACAAGGCGATCTTCCCGTACCGCCAGATGCTCATCAATCACGAGGTCGGCCACCGGCTCGGCTTCAATCACGTGACGTGCACGCGGAACGGCGCCCTGGCCCCCGTCATGCAGCAGCAGACCAAGTTCCTGAAGGCCGACGGCATCACCTGCCGGCCCAACCCCTGGGTGTTTCCCAAGGGTTGACGCTCCGTAGCTTTCTGTAGCGCTTTGATCTCTTAGTGCGACAGAACGTCACGCGCGCGGGAAAGTTACGGCCGTTCACCCCTTTTGGTGGCGCGATGGACAACCGTCCATCGCGCCACCGGCATGTCCGCATACGTTCGTCCCGCTGCGAGCCGCCGGGTCAACGGCGGCTCACCGAGAGGGAGATCGGGGGTGTGCGCGTGCGCATCGGACTGCTGACCGAGGGTGGCTATCCGTATGTGAGCGGCGAGGCCAGACTCTGGTGCGACCGGCTTGTGCGCGGGCTCGAGCAGCACGAGTTCGACATCTACGCGCTCAGCCGCAGCCAGGCGCAGGAGGACGCGGGCTGGATCGAACTCCCCCCGCAGGTCAGCCGGGTGCGGACCGCGCCGCTGTGGACCGGTGCCGACGATGGCGCCCTCGGCCCGGCCATCGGGCGACGTGCCCGCCGCCGCTTCGCCACGCTCTACGGGGAGCTCGTGACGGCGATCGTGCGCTCCGGCGGCGCCGGTGGTTCTGTCGGCTCCAGTGGCTTTCGCGGTTCTGACGTCACCGACGAGCCTGGTGTCTCTGATGTTGAGGCGGACCGTTTCGCCTCTGCGCTCTACGGGCTCGCCGAGCTGGCCCGCGACGAGGGCGTGCTGGCTCCGGCGCTGCGCTCCGAGGCCGCCGTGCGCATCCTGGAGCGCGCCTGTCGTGCGCCCGGAGCGCAGCGCGCCGTCCGGGCCGCCCGCGTCCCCGACCTGCTCGCCTTCACCGGGCACCTGGAGCGCGCACTGCGTCCGCTCTCCCTCGACTGGTACGACGACGCCTCCGCTGCCGGTTCGGCCGGGGGCGGCGGGCTCGGTGCCGTCGACCTCTGCCACGCCACCTCGGGCGGCTCGGCCGCGCTGCCGGGACTCGTCGCCAAGCGCTTCTTCGGCGTCCCGCTGCTCGTCACCGAGTACGGGGTCCGGCTCCGGGCCCGCTACATCGCCGCCGGCGACGCCGAACTCAGCGCACCTGTACGGGCGTTGCTCGCGGCCTTCCACGGCCGCCTCGCCGTCGAGATCTACCGCGAGGCCGCGCTCATCACGCCCGGCAACACCCATGCGCGGCGCTGGCAGGAGCGCTGCGGCGCCGACCGCGCCAAGCTCCGCACCGTCCACCCCGGCATGGAGGCCTCGCGCTTCGCCGAGGTCGGTGAGCGGGAGGAGCCGGGCGAGCCCGACACGCTCGTCTGGGTCGGCCGCATCGAACCGTCCAAGGACCTCATCTCCCTTCTGCACGCCTTCGCGGAGATCCGCAAGGAGGAACCGAAGGCGCGGCTGCGGATCGTGGGTGCGATGCCGATGGGCGCGATGCCGTTCGGTGCAGGGGCCGGGGGTTCGGCCGGGGGAGTCGTGGGGGGTGTGGCCGGCGCGGGTGGTGCGGGTGGCCTGGGAGGCTTCGGTGGCTCGGGCGGTGTGAGCGGCGCAGGCGGCGGTGTGAGCGGCGTAGGCGGTGCCGGGGGTGCGGGTCGGGCCGAGGCGGGCTTCACGGGTGCGGGCGAGACGGGGGCCGAGACCTATCTCGGGCACTGCAAGGCCCTCGCCGCGCAGCTCTTCCCCGACGAGGCCGAAGGACTGCACTCCGTCGGTGAGAATCCCGTCTCCTTCGAGGAGCTCGGCAGCCCCGAGGCCCCCGACCTCGCCGACGCCTACGGCGCGGGCAGTGTCGTCGTCCTGTCCAGCGTCGTCGAGGGCTTTCCGATCAGCCTGGTCGAGGCCATGTTCTGCGGGCGGGCCACCGTGTCGACCGACGTGGGCGCCGTGGTCGAGGTCATCGGCGGCACCGGACTCGTCGTGCCGCCGCGCAACCCCCGGGCGCTCGCCGAGGCCTGCGTCGCGCTGCTGCGCGACCCCGCGCGCCGCGAACGGCTTGGCGCCGCGGCCCGAGCCCGCGCCCTGGAGCTCTTCACCGTCGAACAGAACGTCGCGGCATTTCGCGGCATTTACCTGGAGATCGTGTCGCGCTGCCCCGTCCGCCGGGAGGCCCTGGACGACTCGGGCGAGCCTCTGCCCTTCGCCCACCCGCTGGAGGCCCACGTGCCCGGCCGGTGGACGGCCCCGGCCACGGGCGCCGTCGGCGGTGCCTGGCTCGCGGGCGCGGGGCGCCCCGAAGCGACGGGCATGCCCGGCTGGGCCGAACCGGGTCCGGGCGCGGACCCCCGACTCGGGGCCGTATCCCTGGCCAAGGCCCAGGCCGAGGCGCTGGGTGTGCCCGGCTCCCACCCGGAGGGCGACGCCCTCGCCGGGGACCGCGAACGCGAGCAGTACGAACAGTTGGCCGGGGCCACCCCTGGCTGCGGGAAGGGTGAGGCATGAGCGGGCGCGAGGGCGTGGCCCCCATGGGCGGCGTCGGAACCGATGTGCCCGACGCATCCGTCGGGGCCGACGCCTGGACGCCCGACGGCGCTCTGGACGCGTCCCCCAGTGCCGGGGCGGATCGTTTGCCCAACTCGTCCGAGGCGGCCTCGCCGAGGGGTGAGGCCGTGACGGATCCGAGCCGGAGCGCTGGCGCTGCTCTTGGCGAACTGGTCGGCCCGGAGGGTGAGTTGCCGAGTGCGATCGATGCCGCAGCCGCGGGTGAGGGCGTGGGCGTCAGCGCGGGTGAAGCGACTGCCCGGGCCGAGGGCGGGGGTGAGGGCAGGAGCGGGGCTGAAGCGACTGCCCGGGCCGGGGCCGGTGCCTGGCCTGGGACGGGCGACAGCATCCGCGCGACGGTGACCGAGGCCGGGGCCGGGGCTGAGAAGGTCAGCGTGCCGAGTGACCCGGCGGCGGGCATTTCCGCGCGGTCCGCCGCGTCCGAGCGGAACCCTTCCGCGCAGGGTATCTCCGCGCAGGCCGCTCCTGAGTCCGGTGCCGCTGCGCAGGCCGCTTCCGAGTCCGGTGCCTGTGCGCAGGCCGCCTCCGAGTCCGCGGCCTCCACAGAGACCGCCTCCGAGTCCGCCGCCTCCGTGCAGGCCGTCCCCGGGTCCGGCCCCTCCGCGCAGGCCGCCTCCGAGTCCGTGGCCTCCGTGCACACCGCCCCCGAGTCCGGTGCCTGTGCGCGGGCCACCGCCGAATCCGCCGCCTCCGCAAAGACCACCTCCGAGTCCGCCGCCCCCGCGCAGGCCGCCCCCGACCCCAGCACCACCACGGTCGCAGCCCGAGTCGCGGCGGGCGGTGTCCAGGGCGTGCCCCGTGACGAGTCGCGTCGCGCCGGTGCCCTCTCGACCCGTACCGTCGAGCGGCCCGCCGAGCAGACGGGCCCCAACTCCCGTACCCCGCAGCGCCGGTCCGGAGCCGACCCCGTCAAAGTGCTGATGCACCGGCACCGCGACCTGTGCGAGCGTGCCGTCGATCCGCTGGAGATCGCCGCCGGCCTGGAAGCGCGCGGCGTCACCGACCGGACCGCTGCCCGCTACCGCCACAAGGACGTGTTCTCCCTCGCCGAGGAGATGTACGCACGCGTCCCCCGGACCGTCGACCCCGTCGAGCCGCATCCCACGGCCCCACCCGGCCGCGGCACCGGACCGCGCGGCACCTGGATCGCACTCTCCCTGCTGCCCGGTGCCGTGGGCGCGCTGACCCTGTACGCGGTGGAGAACACGGGCGGCGTGGTCCGGCCGGCGCTGGGCTGCGCCGGTGTCGTCGCCGTCGGCGCCGTGCTGCAGGCGGCACTGCGCCGTGGCCCGCTCCGCACCGGGGACGGACCGCCCGCCCCCTCGACCGGCCTGTGGGTCTGGTGGCTGCTCACCTACGCCACGCTCGGCGACGGCCTCCTCTCCGCGGCCCTCGCCGGCGGCCCCGACGAGGCCTGGGCCCCGGCGACCGCGCCCCTGCTCGCCCTCGCGGTGAGCGTCGCGCCCGGCACCTGGTGCGCCTATCTGTTCATGGCCGGTGCCCGACGGCGGCTCGCCACCAGTCGCGGACTCGCCGAATTCGCCGCGTCCGCCCGCCCGTTGCTCCTCGGCTGTGTCCTCCTGTTCGCTCTGATCCTGGCGGCACTCCTCGCCGTGGCCGGCGCCGTGCTCGACCAGGACATCGACTACGCGGGCACGACCTCCCTCGGTGTCCTGCTCCTCCTTTCCCGACTGCTCGCCGCACACGGCCGCACGCACGCCCCCGCCGTCGTGCTCGGCGCCGCCGCGGCCGTCGAGGCCCTGGCCGTCTCCGTCGTCTTCGCGGCCAGGCTGCCCGGCTGCGACTTCATCGGCATGCCCGTGGAGACGCTCGTCGACGCGGCCGGCACCGGCGTCGTGCCGGCCATCGCCTGCACCGTCGCCGCGCTCGCGCTGCTGGCCCACGCCGGCCGCACCCTGACCCACGCCTCCGCCCACGCCGGTCCCGACGCCACGGCGGGCGCGGCCCCATGACCCCGGACCGGCCCGCTGCCGAGCACGCGACCTCCTCGCATCTCCCGCTCAGCGCATGACCGGAACCTCCCTCCGCCCGCGGGGCCGACACCGCGGGCTCACTCGACGAACCACGGCAACACGTAGAAGGAGAACGCCAGATGACCACCCCTCCTCCCGGAGGCGCCGGAAACGCCGGATACTCCGGACCTCACGGTCGACGCGCACCCCACGAGCCGAGCGCCCGGCGCGCGGCGTGCGGAGCGCACGACGGAGCACGGACTCCGGGAGGCGACCGATGAGGGTTCTGCTGATCGGGGCCAACGGGTACCTGGGGCGCTTCGTCGCCGACCGTCTGCTGGCCGACCCCGCCGTGCAGCTCACCGCGCTCGGCCGCGGCGACGACGCCGACGTCCGCTTCGACCTCGCCACCGGCAGCCCCGGCGCACTCACCCGCTTCCTGGACGCCGTCCACCCGGGGGTCGTCATCAACTGCGCCGGTGCCACCCGCGGCGGCGCCCGCGAACTGACGCGGCACAACACCGTCGCCGTGGCCACCGTCTGCGAAGCCCTGCGCCGCAGCGGCTGCGGCGCCCGCCTCGTGCAGATCGGCTGCGGCGCCGAGTACGGGCCCTCGCAGCCCGGCTCGTCCACCGCCGAGGACGCGGTGCCCCGCCCCGGTGGCCCGTACGGCGTCAGCAAGCTCGCCGCGACCGAACTCGTCCTCGGCTCCGGCCTCGACGCCGTCGTCCTGCGCGTCTTCTCGCCGGCCGGCCCGGGCACCCCCGCGGGGTCCCCGCTGGGCCGGCTCGCGGAGGCGATGCGCCGCGCGATGCAGGCCGGCGACGGCGAACTGAAGCTCGGCGGCCTCGGCGCCCAGCGCGACTTCATCGACGTCCGCGACGTGGCCCGCGCCGTGCACGCCGCCTCGCTGTCCGCCGCCCAGGGCGTGATCAACATCGGCTCGGGCCGTGCCGTGCGCCTGCGGGACGCGGCCTCCGTGCTCGCCCGCGTCGCCGGTTTCGGTGGCGCGCTGCACGAGCTCGACGGCCCGCCGTCCGCGCTGCGTCCGGCCGTCGGCCACCCGCGCGGCGAGTCCGAGCACGGGATGCACAGCCCGCCCGCCGCGTACCCGTACCCCGACGGCTGCGGCAGCTGGCAGCAGGCCGACGTCCGCACCGCGCGCGACCGGCTCGGCTGGCGCCCCCGCATCAACCTCGAAGAATCCCTCGCCGACATCTGGATGGAGGCGGCATGCCGTATCTGACATCGACGGCGACCGGCCTGTCGAGCACCGATGTACGTCTCGGCTTCGGCATCCCCGGGTTCGCCCACCCGCTGGTCGCCCCCGCCGAGTGGGCCGAGCTGACCCGGCCCTCGACGCCGCTGCACTGGGTCGTTCTCAATGTGGCGCACGGTCCCGGGACCCGCCCCGACCCGCACTGCCTGGAGGCGGTGGGCCGGCTGCGGAACGCGGGCGTACGTGTTCTCGGTCACCTCGACCTGACCTACGGGGCCCGGTCCTTCGGCGAGCTGGTCTCCGACGCCCACCGCTACCTCGACTGGTACCGGGTCGACGGCTTCCATCTGGACCGCTGTCCCACGGAGCGGGCAGCACTGCCCGAGGTCCGGCGGACCGTCACGACCCTGCGCGCCCTGATCGACGACGCGTACATCGTGCTCGGCCACGGCACCCACCCCTACCCCGGCTACGCCGAGAACGCCGACCAGCTGGTCACGTTCTCCGGAGCCTGGAGCGACTACCGCTGGTCGCAGGTGGCGGAGTGGACGGCGGAGTACCCGCCAGAGCGCTTCTGCCACTTCGTGCACGGCATGCCGCGCGGCCATCTCGAGGAGGCCCTGCGCATCGCGCGCTGGCAAGGCGCGGGCACCATCTACTTCACCGACCGAACGGAACGGGGCGGCGCGAGCACGGCCTGGGAGTCGATGCCCGGGTACTGGGACGAGATTGTCTCGCGGATCGGACCGGGTGTCTCGGAATGAAGGAGGGCGTGGCAGTGTTACTGACGGAACAACCGTACGTAGATACCGACCAACGGAGTCCCCGTGTCGCTGCCACCCCTGGTCGAGCCAGCTGCTGAGCTCACCGTAGACGAGGTCCGCAGGTACTCCCGCCACCTGATCATCCCGGATGTCGGGATGGACGGGCAGAAGCGGCTCAAGAACGCCAAGGTGCTCGCCGTGGGCGCCGGCGGCCTCGGATCGCCGGCCCTGATGTACCTGGCCGCGGCCGGTGTGGGCACGCTCGGCATCGTCGAGTTCGACGAGGTCGACGAGTCGAACCTGCAGCGCCAGATCATCCACAGCCAGGCCGACATCGGCCGGTCCAAGGCGGAGTCCGCGAAGGACTCGGTCCTCGGCATCAACCCGTACGTGAACGTGGTCCTGCACGAAGAGCGGCTCGAGGCCGACAACGTGATGGACATCTTCAGCCAGTACGACCTGATCGTCGACGGCACGGACAACTTCGCGACGCGCTACCTGGTCAACGACGCGTGTGTGCTGCTCAACAAGCCCTACGTGTGGGGTTCCATCTACCGCTTCGACGGCCAGGCCTCGGTCTTCTGGTCCGAGCACGGCCCGTGCTACCGCTGCCTCTACCCGGAGCCCCCGCCGCCGGGCATGGTCCCCTCCTGCGCCGAGGGCGGCGTCCTGGGTGTGCTCTGCGCGTCCATCGGCTCCATCCAGGTCAACGAGGCCATCAAGCTCCTCGCCGGCATCGGTGAGCCGCTCGTCGGCCGCCTGATGATCTACGACGCCCTGGAGATGCAGTATCGCCAGGTCAAGGTCCGCAAGGACCCCAACTGCGCGGTCTGCGGCGAGAACCCGACCGTCACCGAGCTCATCGACTACGAGGCCTTCTGCGGCGTCGTGTCCGAGGAGGCCCAGGAGGCGGCCGCCGGCGCCACGATCACTCCCAAGCAGCTCAAGGAGTGGATCGACGACGACGAGAACATCGAGATCATCGACGTCCGCGAGCCGAACGAGTACGAGATCGTCTCGATCCCGGGCGCCAAGCTGATCCCCAAGAACGAGTTCCTCATGGGCACCGCCCTGGAGAGCCTGCCGCAGGACAAGAAGATCGTCTTGCATTGCAAGACGGGTGTCCGCAGTGCGGAAGTCCTCGCCGTGCTGAAGTCCGCGGGCTTCGCGGACGCCGTGCACGTGGGTGGCGGCGTGATCGGCTGGGTCAACCAGATCGAGCCGGAGAAGCCGATCTACTGATCGGTCCTCGGGCCGGTTCCCGGACCGGTCCATCGGCCGGTTCGCCGGTCGGGCCACTGATCGATACGGACGGGCCTCGCGCATCGAGCGCGGGGCCCGTTTCGCATGTCCTCCGTATTCGACACTCCTGTCGCCGCGCGGCCACCGCTCCGGCTGTCGTCTCTGCACGCATGTCGTCTCCCCTCGACCGCCCTGACCTGCGCCGGCCGCTCTCGATCGCGAACCGACGACGTCAGATTAGGAGTCCCCGCCGACATCCGCTCCAGCCTGTGGATAACTCCGCGATCACGAGCAGACCGTTCCCTCTTTCGGGACCGTCCCCTCGAGCAGATACCGGTTCACGGCGCCGGACACGCACTTGTTCCCGCTGTCGTACGCCCCGTGCCCCTGGCCCTTGTACGTCAGCTCGACCCCGACGCCCGAGCCCAGTGCCTGCGCCATCTTGCGGGCGCCCTCGTACGGGGTGGCCGGGTCGCCGGTGTTGCCCACGACGAGGATCGGGGCGGAGCCGGCGGCGCTCACGTCGGGGTGGTCGGCCGCTCCGGCCACCGCCCAGTCGGTGCAACCGAGCATGCCCCAGGCGAGATAGTCACCGAACAGCGGGGACGCGGCGCGGAACTCGGGCAGCTTCGCCTCGACGTCCTGCGGCGTGTATCGGGCCTTGTCGTCGGCGCAGTTGATCGCGACGTTCGCCGCCTGGATGTTGCTGTACTTCCCGTCCTCGTTGCGCCCGTTCATCGAGTCGGACAGCATCATCAGGACCTTGCCGTCACCGTCGTACGCCTGCTGCAGGCCCTCGGTGAGGTACTCCCAGAAGTCCTTCGAGTACAGGGACTGCGCGATCCCGTTCGTGGCCGCGGTCTGGGTCAGATCGCGCGGGAAGATCCCGGGGATCGGCTTCTCGTCGAGATCCCGGAGCAGTTTCGCGATCTTGTCCTTGACGTCCTGGGGCGTGTCGCCGACGGGGCAGTCCTCGACCTTGGACGTGCAGTCCTTCGCGTAGTTGTCGAGAGCGAGCTGGAAGCCCTTGGCCTGGCCGAGCGAGCCCTGCTCCGGGTCCTCGGTGGGGTCGACGACGCCGTCGAACACGGCGCGGCCCACGTGCTTGGGGAACAAGTGCGCGTAGACGCCGCCCAGTTCGGTGCCGTAGGAGATGCCGAAGTAGTGCAGTTTGTCGTCGCCCAGGACCTGGCGCATGAGGTCCATGTCGCGGGCCGCGTCGGTGGTGCGGACGTGGGGGAGGACCTTTCCGGAGTGCTTCTCGCAGTTGCCGTTGAACGCCGAGACGTTGTCGACGAGCTGGTCGCGTTCCGTCTCGTCGTCGGGCGTGGAGTCCTGCTGGAAGTATTTGTCGAGCTGCTCGGCGTCCTCGCACTCGACGCCGGCGCTGCGGCCCACCCCGCGCGGGTCGAAGCTGACGAGGTCGTAGCGGGTGCGCAGCTTCGCGTAGTCGGTGCCGAACGCCGGCAGCGTGGTGACGCCCGAGCCGCCGGGGCCGCCGAAGTTGAAGATCAGCGAGCCGATGCGCTTGTCCTCGGCGCCGCTCGCCTTGGCGCGGATCAGCGCGATGCCGATCGTGTCGCCCTTGGGGTCGTCCCAGTCGAGCGGCGCCTTCATGGTGGCGCACTGCCATTCGGTTCCGCCGGGCAGCGGGGACGGCGCCTCGCCGCCTCCCTCGGACTCCGAGGGGGCGGGGCAGTCCTTCCAGCTCAACGTCTGGGACGGGAGGTCCACGTCGTCCTTGGAGTCGCCGCTGCACGCCGCGAGCGACGTGGACAGCAGGGCGGCGGAGACGGCCAGGGCAGCGGCGCGGGGGCGGGACGGAATGGGCATGCGTCCATCCTGCGGCGCCCCGGTGCGGGGCGCTCGGGCTGCGGTCTGTGCGGGTGAGGAACCACGGCCAGGGGCCCGGTCCGCCTACAAGGCGCCCTTGCGCGAGAGGTGGTTGAAGAACAGCCAGCCGGGCAGCACGGGCAGCCACAGGGTCAGCAGCCGGTACAGGAGCACCGCGGGGGCCGCGACCTCCTTGGGCAGACCGACCGCGATCAGACCGACCGTCAGCGTCGCCTCGACGGCGCCCACACCACCCGGCGTCGGGGCGGCCGAACCGAGCGCGTTGCCCGCGAGGAACACGACCGCGACGCTGGCGAGGCTCAGACTCGTCGTCTCGTCCCCGAAGGCGCGGATCGACGCGTCGAGGCACATGACGAAGCAGGCGGTCAGCAGGAGCATGCCGCCGATGCCCGTGAGCAGCTTGCGGGGCCGCTGCAGGACGTCGAGCATGCGCGGCACCACACCGGCGAAGAGCGACCTCACGCGCGTGACGACGAACTTCCGCAGGAACGGGATCGATGTCACCACGAGGACGAGCACAGCGACCGTCAGCAGACCCGCGATGACCGTCCGGGAGGGCGACAGGGAAGGCGTCTTCTCCGTGCCGGTCAGGTAGCCGAAGGTCAGCAGCAGCATGATGTGGCTGCCCATGCCGAACAGCTGGGAGGCGCCCACACTCGCGACCGCGAGCCCGGGGCGGACGCCCGAGCGCTGCAGGAAGCGCGTGTTGAGCGCCACCCCGCCCACCGCGGCCGGGGCCACGATCTTCACGAAGGAGCCGGCCACCTGGGCGGCGACGGTCCGCATGAAGGGCACGCGCTCCGGCACGAAGCCCAGAAGGCTCATCGCGGCCGCCACGTAGCTGAGCGCGGAGAACACCACGGCGAGCCCGACCCAGCCCCACTCCGCCTCGCCCACGATCGACGCGAAGTCGATGTGGGTGAGCTGCGACAGGAGGAAGTACGCGCCGATCGCGCCGGCGATGAAACTGATCAGGGTGCGCGGCTTGATGCGCTCCAGGCGGGCCGGTTCGACGGGCGCCTGCGGCCGGATCAGCAGCACCTGGTGGCGGATCTGAGTGAGCAGATCCTCCTCGCGGGCCTCGTCGAGTGCTTCGTCGATCGCCCGCTTCTGCGCCTGCCGCTCGGCCTTCTCGTTCTTCTTCTCGTTCTTCTTCTCGGCCCGCACGGACTGCTGGGCGTCGCCGTTCTCCGCGGCGGCGGCCTGCCGCGCCTCCCTGGCGCGGTCGGCGGCCTCCAGGACGGCCTCGCGCTCGCGCTGGGCCCGTTCCCGCCCGAGGCGGCGCAGCGTCGCCCTGGTGGAGCGGGTGAGCGCGATCGGCTGCAACAGGGGCAGACAGTCCGCCACGGTGTCGGGGCCGAGGATGCCGACCGCGGACGCGACGGCCCGCTCGGCACCCACCCGCAGACCGAGCGTCGTGACCATCTGCGCGACGTCCATGCGCAGCACCAGGTCGCTCGCGGCGATCTCGCCGCCGCGCAGGTCGGTGAGGATCACCGTGCCGGAACGATCCACCAGAATCGCGTCGCCGGCGAGCCTGCGGTGCGCGATCCGCCGCGACTGCAACGCCTGCACCTGGTGCCAGGTCTCGCGCAGCAGCCCGTCCGTGATCTCCTCGTCCGGCATCGCGTCCAGGGACCGGCCGCCGATGTGCTCGTAGACGAGCATCACGGCGTCGGGGCCCAGCTCGGACGTCGCGATCAGCTTCGGGGCGTTGGCCCCGGCCGAGATCGCCGCGTAGGCGAGCAGGGCCTCCTGCTCCAGCGCCTGGCGCAGCGACTGGAGACTGCGGCGCTGGGTGATGCCGCGCAGCGTGAGCCGGCGCCACACCCGGTAGAAGAAGCCCTGCGCCTGCTGCTCCCGGTCCACCACGGTGACGTCGAGCGGCGGCCCGTCCTCCAGGGTGACGAAGTAGCGCCGACCGCGATCACCGTTCTCCGTGGCACCCTCGTGTGCCTCCTCGCGGGACGCGCTGACGGGGTGGAAGCCGACGTGCCGCAGGCCGGCCAGCAGCGTCTGCCCTGTAGGGCGCACATTGGGGGAGCCGACCGCGTACAGCGTTCCGTAGGCGACGGTCCAGCCGATGAGGATCGTGAGGATGATCGAGAACGGCGTCGTGTAGCCGGTGACGAGCATCGCGAACGCGTCGAGCAGCAGCACCACCCACAGGACGACGCGCCATCTTGGTCGCCGGGACATGCCGACGGCCGTCATATAGGCGATGACGGGCGCCAGATAGCCGTGCACCGGATCGGTGAGCGCGTGGATGTCGCCCGGCGACACCTTGGTGAGCGCGTCCTGGATGGACGCGGGCGCCGCCTTCGCGACCCACAGATCGGTGGCCAGCGTCACGCCGTGGGCGAGCACGGCCGCCAGCACACCGTCCGCGATGCGCAGCCCGTCGCGCTTGATGAGCCGCTCGATCGCGAACGCGACCGGGACGAGCAGGATCGCGATGCTCGACGCGAGCCCCGCGAACTTGGTCAGCAGGTCGGGGGCCTGCCCCGTGCCCTTGTTGATGTCCTGGGCGAAGCCCGTCGTCGTGGCGTGGGCGAACGCCGCGATGCCGAGCAGGACGACGATCGCGAGCAGCCCCACCAGGAGCCGCATGAGGTCCGAGGGGCGGTGCACGCGCGCGGGAAGCAGCGGTTCGTCGCCGTCCACCTGATCGGGCCCGGGATCGTGGAGCGGCTCTTCGTGCTTGTCGTCCGCGGCCTGCTCGGCCGGGTCCTCAGGGCGCGCCGGTGTCACAGAGGAGCCCTCCGCCTTCTCGGGGTGCACGCTCTGCTCCGTCGTCTCTTCTTGATCTCGTATCACCAGTCACCGCCCGCACGATGGTGGCATGCCCCGTCGTCGTAGGGGGGTATCAGGGTGCTTTCGCCGCGTACGGAGTCGCGGGCAAGCGCCTTCTCGTACGACTCTCCAGGGAGGCTTTCGTACGTCTCTCCATGATGTCGGTGCCGTGCGGCAGGATGGGCCGGATGAGCGAGGAGAGCGATGCGGCAGGTGACCTCCCCGAGTACGCCGAGCGCGTCCTCGAGGTCGCCGAGCTGATCCCGCCCGGGCGGGTCATGACGTACGGGGACGTCGCGGAATGGCTGGAGGAGGGCGGACCGCGCCAGGTGGGGCGCGTCATGTCCCTCTACGGGAGCGCCGTGCCCTGGTGGCGCGTCGTGCGCTCCGACGGGCACCTGCTCCCGGGCCACGAGCTGCGCGCGCTGGACCACTACCGGGACGAGGGCACGCCGCTGCGCGAGGCCTCCAGAGCGGCCGAAGGGCACCTGCCGCGCCTCGACATGAAGCGCGCGCGCTGGGACGGCGAGACGCGTTCGGAAGCTCACAGGTGACAGCTTCGGCCCACCCGCGCGCGGGCGAGTCGCCAGTGGCCCGTACGAGGGAAAAGGGGCGATCGGGGCACTTCGTCGGGCCGGCGTCCGTTCGTGAGACGCGACACATGGCGGGTGCCTCCGGTCGTGAGAGGCGGCACGGGTTCGTCCGTGAGACGCGGCACACCTGCTCCGGAAACGACGCGGGAGGCGCTCCGGAAGTCCGGCTTCCGCCACACTCGACGGCGTAGCGTCGACGGCACCGTCGATCTCGGCCACCTCCTTCACCCCCCGGCCGCCGCCCTGCGCGGACGGCCCCTCGACCACCGGCACACCCACCAGGACCAGCGATCCACGTGAGCTCCTCCTCGTCCCCCCGGCACCTGTCGCACCACCAGATTCGACAGGGGATGCCCGGCGCGTACCGGCTGGTGCGCACGCCGCGGGCCCCGGTGGACCCCCCTCGTCTGGACGCACACCAGCGCGCGGTGGTTGACCACGCCCACGGCCCCCTTCTCGTCCTCGCCGGGCCGGGCACGGGCAAGACGACGACCCTCGTGGAGGCCGTCTCCGCCCGCATCGAGCAGGGCACCGCACCGGGCCGCGTCCTGGTGCTCACGTTCAGCCGCAAGGCCGCCGTCGAGCTGCGCGACCGGATGGCGCTGCGCATCGGCGCCGCCCGCGCACCGCAGGCGACGACGTTCCACTCGTTCTGTTACGCGCTGATCCGCGCCCATCAGGACACGAACCTCTTCGCCGAGCCGCTGCGCCTCCTGTCGGGTCCCGAACAGGACGTCACCGTACGAGAGCTCCTCGCGGGCCAGATCGACCTGGAACGGGCCGGGCTCGCTCATGTGCGCTGGCCCGACGAACTGCGCGCCTGCCTCACCACGCGCGGGTTCGCCGACGAGGTGCGCGCGGTCCTGGCCCGCAGCCGGGAACTCGGGCTCGGGCCGGCCGCCCTGGACGCGTTCGCGCACCGCATCGGCCGCCCGGACTGGCGCGCCGCCGCCACCTTCCTCGCCGAGTACCTGGACGTCCTCGACATGCAGGGCGTGCTCGACTACGCCGAACTCGTCCACCGCGCGGTGCTCCTCGCCCGCCGCCAGGACGTCGGCGCGCAACTGGCCGCCCAGTACGACGCCGTGTTCGTCGACGAGTACCAGGACACCGACCCCGCCCAGGTGCGGCTGCTGCACGCGCTCGCGGGGCAGGGACGCACCCTGGTCGCGTTCGGCGACCCGGACCAGTCGATCTACGCGTTCCGCGGCGCCGACGTGAACGGCATCCTGGACTTCCCGCACGACTTCCCCCGCGCCGACGGCACGCCCGCGCGCGTGGAGGTGCTCACCACGTCACGGCGCTCGGGCGCACGCCTCCTGGAGGCGACCCGACGCCTCACCCAGAGGATGCCGCTGACCCGGCTGCCCGCCGACAAGGTCCGCGCCCACCGGGAACTGACGCCGGTCCGCGGCGGCGGCACGACCGAGGTCTACACGTACCCGACCTCCGGCACCGAGCTCGACAACATCGCCGACATCCTGCGCCGCGCACACCTGGAGGACGGCGTCGCCTGGAGCGACATGGCCGTCCTGGTGCGCGCGGGTGCCCGCAACATCCCGGCGATCCGGCGCGCCCTGACGGCCGCCGGCGTCCCGCTCGACATCGACGGCGACGACCTGCCGCTGCGCCACGAACCGGCCGTCATGCCCCTTCTGACGGCGCTCAAGGCGGTCGCACAGGGGCCGGCGGACGAGGACACGGACAGCGGCCCCGCGGAGGATGCCGGCGCGGACAGTGAGCCGGCGGAGGGTGCCGGCGCGGACAACGGGCCGGCGGAGGGCGCCGGGAAGGAGCCCCCGCCCTGGCTGGACACCGAGACCGCGCTGACGCTGCTGGCCTCCCCGCTGGCCGGCATGGACGCCGCCGACCTGCGCCGCCTGGGCCGCGCCCTGCGCGAGGACGAGCGCTCCGCGGGCAACGCCGTGCCGCCGCCCTCCGACGAGCTGCTCGCCCGCGCGCTCGCCGAGCCCGAGCGGCTCGCCCTGCACGACCCGGCCTACGCACGCGGAGCGCAGCGCCTCGGTGAGCTCCTCGCGCGCGCCCGCGTCGGGCTCGCCGCCGGCGGCACCGCCGAAGAGGCCCTCTGGGAACTGTGGAACGGCACGCCCTGGCCGCAGCGACTCGAACGGGCCGCCCGGCGCGGCGGCGCGGCGGGCCGCAACGCGGACCGGGACCTCGACGCCGTGTGCGCCCTGTTCGCCGTCGCCTCCCGCGCGGAGGAGCGCACCGGAGGCCGCGGCGCCCGCAACTTCCTGGAGGAGATCGAGGCCCAGGACATCGCCGCCGACACCCTCGCGGGCCGCGCCGTCCGCCCCGAAGCCGTGCGCCTGATGACGGCGCACCGCTCCAAGGGCCTCGAATGGCGCCTCGTCGTCGTGGCCGGCGTCCAGGAAGGGCTCTGGCCCGACCTGCGCCGCCGCGGCTCCCTCCTGGAGGCCGACCGCATCGGACGCGACGGGCTCGCCGAACCGCTCACCCCCGGCGCCCTCCTCGCCGAGGAGCGACGCCTCTTCTACGTGGCCGCCACGCGCGCGAAGGAGCGCCTCGTCGTCACCGCGGTGAAGGCCCCCGCGGACGACGGCGACCAGCCCTCCCGGTTCCTGGCCGAGCTGGGCGTGGAGCCCAAGGACGTCACGGGCCGCCCGCGCCGCCCGCTGTCCGTCGTCGCCCTCGTCGCCGAGCTGCGCGCCACGACCGTCGACCCACGCGTGTCCGACAGACTGCGCGAGGCAGCCGCCCGCCGGCTCGCCCGCCTCGCCGCCCTCAGCGACGACGACGGCCGCCCCCTCGTGCCGTCCGCCCACCCGTACCGCTGGTGGGGCCTGTACGAGCCGACCGAGAGCAAGGTCCCGCTGCGCGATCGCGACAAGCCCGTCGTGCTCTCCGGGAGCGCCCTCGACCAGCTCGCCAACACGTGCTCCCTGCAATGGTTCCTGGGCCGCGAGGTCAAGGCCGACGCCCCCGCCACGGCCGCCCAGGGCTTCGGCAACGTCGTGCACGTCCTGGCCGACGAGGTCGCCTCCGGGCGCACCCCGGCCGATCTCGACGTCCTCATGGAGCGCCTCGACTCCGTCTGGGACGCCCTCGCGTTCGACGCGCCCTGGAAGTCGGAGCAGGAGAAGCAGAACGCGCGCGTGGCGCTCGAGCGCTTCCTCCAGTGGCATGTCACCGACCGCGGCGGCCGCACCCCGGTCGCCAGCGAGCACGACTTCGACGTGACGCTCGAAGCGGGCTCCTACGAAGTGCGCATCCGCGGCTCCATGGACCGCGTGGAGGAGGACGCCGACGGGCGCGCCTACGTGGTCGACTTCAAGACGGGGAAGGCGGCGCCCAGTGCAGCCGAGGTCGCCCGCCACCCCCAGCTCGCCGTGTACCAGCTGGCCGTCCGTGAGGGTGCCGTCGACGAGGCCTTCGACGGGGCGCGCCCTCAGCCGGGCGGGGCCGAGCTGGTGCAGCTGCGCCAGGGCGCGGCGAAGAAGGACGGCGGCGAGACGCGCCCCAAGGTGCAGGCGCAGGAGCCGATGGAGGGGGAGTGGGTCGGCGACCTCCTCGCCACCGCCGCCGGCAAGGTCCTCGACGAGCGCTTCGCCCCCACCACCGGGCAGCACTGCACGCACTGCTCGTTCCGCGCCTCGTGCAGCGCGCGCCCCGAGGGCCGCCACGTCGTCGAGTGACGTGCGCCTCGGCCCCGCCCCGACGGCCCGGCGCTGTCAGTGGGGCCCGTTAGCCTCGATGAGGTGACCACACGCCTCACCGATCCCGAGCAGCTCAAGGAGCTGCTCGGCATCCCTTTCACCCCGGAGCAGACGGCCTGCATCACGGCGCCGCCCGCCCCGCAGGTGATCGTTGCCGGAGCCGGCTCCGGCAAGACGACGGTGATGGCCGCGCGCGTGGTCTGGCTGGTCGGCACCGGGCAGGTCGCCCCCGAGCAGGTCCTCGGCCTCACGTTCACGAACAAGGCGGCGGGCGAGCTCGCCGAGCGCGTCCGCAAGGCACTGATCAAGGCGGGGGTCACCGACCCGGACGTCATCGACCCGGACAACCCTCCGGGCGAGCCCGTGATCTCCACGTACCACGCGTTCGCCGGCCGCCTCCTGACCGACCACGGCCTGCGCATCGGCCTGGAGCCGACGACGCGGCTGCTCGCCGACGCCACCCGCTTCCAGCTCGCCGCGCGCGTGCTGCGCGAGGCGCCCGGCCCGTACCCCGCCCTCACCCGCTCCTTCGCCGACCTCGTCAGCGACCTCCTCGCCCTGGACGGAGAGCTGGCCGAGCACCTCGTCACGCCCGAGCGGCTGCGCGCCCACGACCGGGAACTCCTGCGCGCCCTGGAAGACGTCAAGCTCAGCAACGGGGACCTGCGCAAGGTCCCCGAGGCAGCCGCCGCCCGCCTGGAGCTGGCCGAGCTCGTCGGCCACTACAGGGCGGCCAAGCGCGCCCGTGACGTCCTCGACTTCGGCGACCAGATCGCCCTGTCCGCGACCCTGGCCGGCACCCGCCCCGAGGTCGGCGAGATCCTCCGCGACGAGTTCCGCGTCGTGCTCCTGGACGAGTACCAGGACACCTCGGTCGCCCAGCGGCTGCTGCTCGCCGGACTCTTCGGCGGCGGCACCGGACACGCCGTCACCGCCGTCGGCGACCCCTGCCAGGCCATCTACGGCTGGCGCGGCGCCTCCGTCGCCAACCTCGACGACTTCCCGCAGCACTTCGCGTACGCCGACGGCAGCCCCGCCACCCGCTTCGCCCTGAGCGAGAACCGCCGCAGCGGTGGCCGCCTCCTCGACCTGGCGAACGGGCTGGCCGAGCCGCTGCGCGCCATGCACGCGGGCGTGGAGGCCCTCCGCCCGGCACCCGACGCCGAGGGCGCGGGCGCCGTGCGCTGCGCCCTGCTGCGCACGCACCAGGAGGAGATCGACTGGGTCGCCGACTCCGTCGACCGGCTCGTGCGCGCCGACAAGGAGCCGGGCGACATCGCCGTCCTGTGCCGCACCGCGTCCGACTTCGCCGAGATCCAGGGGGCGCTCGTCGCCCGCGACATCCCCGTCGAGGTCGTCGGCCTCTCCGGCCTCCTGCACCTTCCCGAGATCGCCGACCTCGTCGCCGTCTGCGAGGTCCTCCAGGACCCGGGGGCGAACGCGTCGCTGGTCCGCCTGCTGACCGGCCCCCGCTGGCGGATCGGCCCCCGCGACCTGGCCCTCCTGGGACGCAGGGCCCGCCTCCTGGTCTCGCACACGCGGGCAGGCGCCGAGGACGACCCGGACCGTCGCCTCGCCGAGGCCGTCGAGGGGGTCGACCCCTCCGAGGTGATATCGCTGGCGGACGCGCTCGACACGTTCCTGGAGACCTCCGCGGAGGCCGACGGGGACGACGACGGGCTGCCGTTCTCCGCCGACGCGCGCGTGCGCTTCGCCCGCCTCGCCGTCGAACTGCGCGACCTGCGCCGCTCGCTGTCCGACCCGCTCATGGACGTCCTGCACCGCGTCCTGGCGGTCACCGGCCTGGAAGTCGAACTCTCCGCGTCCCCGCACGCCCTGGCGGCCCGCCGCCGCGAGACGCTGTCGAACTTCCTGGACGTCGCCGCCTCCTTCGCCGCCGACGACGGCTCCGCGACCCTGCTCGCCTTCCTCGGCTTCCTGCGCACCGCGGCCCAGTACGAGAGGGGCCTCGACAACGCGCTGCCGGGCGGGGAGAACACGGTGAAGGTCCTCACCGCCCACAAGTCGAAGGGCCTCGAATGGGACGTGGTCGTCGTCCCCGGGCTCGTCAACGGCACCTTCCCCAGCGGCCAGGGCCGCGAGAAGTGGACGGCCCAGGGCCGCGTCCTGCCGCACGCGCTGCGCGGCGACGCCGCCACGCTGCCCGACATCGAGTCGTGGGACGCCAAGGGCATGAAGGCTTTCCACGCCGACATGAAGGACCACCAGCACACCGAGGAACTGCGCCTCGGGTACGTCACCTTCACCCGGCCCCGCTCGCTGCTGCTGGGCTCCGGACACTGGTGGGGCCCCTCCCAGAAGCGCAAGCGCGGCCCCTCCGACTTCCTCCACGCCCTGTACGACCACTGCGCCGCCGGGTACGGCGAGATCGAGGCCTGGGCGGACGAGCCGGCCGACGACGAGGAGAACCCGGCCCTCCAGGAGGCGGCGAGCGAGCACGCCTGGCCGCTCCCGCTGGACGACGCGTCCCTCGCCCGCCGCAGGGCCGCGGCCGACACGGTCCTCGCCCACCTGGACCGCGCCACGGCCTCTCAGGGTGCGCACTCCGCCACCGAGGAGGAGCCGCCCTTCGAGGATCCCGACTGGCCGCCGCCGCCCGCCGACGACGAACTCGACGCCGTCCCGCCGCCCTACGAGGACGAGGCGTTCCCGGCCGACGACGCCGACCACGCCGAGGACGCGGTCGACTGGGACAGCCTCACCGCCGAACGCCCCGCACTCCCGCACCCCACGCCCCACCCGGAGCCGGCCCCACACCCGCGCGTGCCCGCCCGGCACGCCCCCGTGGTGCCCCACCCCGCCGCCGCTCCGGAGCCCGAGCTCACCCCGGAGGAGGCCCGCACGATCGCCTCCTGGGACCGCGACCTCGACGCCCTCACCGGCGAGCTGCTGCGCGCCCGGGCCGGCGTGCGCGAGGTGCCCGTGCCGCACTCCCTCACCGCGTCCCAGCTGATGCGCATGGCGGCCGACCCGGACGCCTTCGCCCAGGAGCTGGCCCGCCCGATGCCGCACCCGCCCCAGCCGGCCGCGCGCCGGGGCACCCGCTTCCACGCCTGGATCGAATCGCGCTTCGAAGCGCTGCGGCTGCCCATGCTCGACCCGGACGAGCTGCCCGGCAGCGACGCCGAGATCGCCGACGAGCGCGACCTGGAGACGCTCAAGGACGCCTTCGAGCGCACCCCGTACGCACACCGCACGCCCTACCGGGTCGAGCTGCCCTTCCAGCTGGCCGTCGCGGGCCGCGTCGTCCGGGGCCGCATCGACGCCGTCTACAAGACGGGCGAAGGCGAGACGGCCACGTACGAGATCGTCGACTGGAAGACCGGCCACCGGCAGAACGGGGATCCGCTGCAACTCGCCGTCTACCGGCTCGCCTGGGCCGAGCACCAGGGCGTGCCCCTGGAGGCGGTCGACGCCGCCTTCCTGTACGTGCGCAGCGGAGAGACCGTACGGCCGCGCCGGCTGCCCGGTCGGGCCGAGCTGGAGCGGCTGCTCACCCAGGAGCCGCACGCCGTCGAGGAGCCGCCTGACGAGCGCACTCTGGTGGGGGATTAGGCTCGTGGCCATGAGCAAGCCCGTTGACAGCGCCGTCAGCACCGTCCGTGCGTACATCGAGGACCACCGCGAGGCTTTCCTCGACGACCTCGCCGCCTGGCTGCGGATCCCGTCCGTGTCCGCCCAGCCCGACCACGCGCCGGACGTCCGGCGCAGCGCCGACTGGCTCGCCGGGCAGCTCGCGCGGACAGGCTTCCCGACCACCGAGGTCTGGGAGACGGCCGGTGCCCCGGCTGTCTTCGCCGAGTGGCCCTCGGGCGACCCGCAGGCCCCCACGATCCTCGTCTACGGCCACCACGACGTGCAGCCCGCCGCCCGCGAGGACGGCTGGGACACCGAGCCCTTCGAGCCGGTCGTCGTCGGCAACAGGCTCCACGCGCGCGGAGCGGCCGACGACAAGGGGCAGGTGTTCTTTCACACACTGGGCCTGCGCGCCCACCTCCACGCCACCGGCCGCACGGCCCCCGCGGTCAACCTGAAGCTGCTCATCGAGGGCGAGGAGGAGTCGGGCTCCCCGAACTTCCGCGCGCTCGTCGAGGCACAGCGCGAGCGCCTGGCCGCCGACGCCGTGATCGTCTCCGACACCGGCATGTGGTCCGAGGACACCCCGACGGTGTGCACCGGCATGCGCGGCCTCGCCGACTGCGAGATCGAGCTGTACGGACCCGACCAGGACATCCACTCCGGCTCCTTCGGCGGCGCCGTGCCGAACCCGGCGGCGGTCGCCGCCCGCCTCGTCGCGGCTCTGCACGACGAGCACGCGCGTGTGACGGTCCCCGGTTTCTACGACGGGATCGTCGAGCTCACCGACCGCGAGCGGGAGCTCTTCGCCGAGCTGCCCTTCGACGAGGAGCGGTGGCTGCGCACGGCCAAGTCCCGCGCCACGCACGGTGAGGCCGGACACACCACCCTGGAGCGCATCTGGGCCCGCCCGACCGCGGAGGTCAACGGGATCGGAGGCGGCTACCAGGGCCCCGGCGGCAAGACGATCGTGCCGTCCTCGGCCATGCTGAAGCTCTCGTTCCGGCTGGTCGCCGGGCAGGACCCGGACCTGGTGGAGAAGGCCGTCGCCGCCTGGGTCGCCGAGCAGGTGCCCGCCGGGATCCGCCACGAGATCACCTTCGGCGCGGCCACCCGGCCGTGCCTCACCCCGCTCGACCACCCGGCCCTCCAGTCCGTCGTCCGGGCCATGGGCCAGGCCTTCGAGCAGAAGATCCGCTTCACGCGCGAGGGCGGTTCGGGACCCGCCGCCGACCTGCAGGACGTTCTCGACGCCCCGGTGCTCTTCCTCGGCATCTCCGTCCCCTCCGACGGCTGGCACGCGCCCAACGAGAAGGTCGAACTCGACCTCCTGATGAAGGGCGTCGAAACAACCGCCTACCTGTGGGGCGATCTCGCGGAGAACTGGGCAGACGCATCCTGAACCGCATCCCGAACGAGACACCCCGCGCCCGCCCCGCCGTACGTCCTGCCGAACCGCCCGCGTACCACCCATTCCACCGGGGGAGTTGGAAGCACCCGTGACCACCTGGACCGACCGCACCGCCGATCTCGCCGCAGGCCGGCCGCTCTCGCTCGCCGCGCCGAGCGGCATCGACCGCGCGGCGCACCACCGCCTCGACGAGGCCTGGCTCGCCGCTGCGTGGAGCCACCCCAGCACCCGGGTCTTCGTGGTCTCCGGCGGCCAGGCGCTCATCGACGAGACACCGGACGGCGCGACCGAACTGGTCATGACGCCGTCCTTCGAAGCCCCCCTCACCGAGGCCCACCGCTACTTCCTGGGCACCGACGAGGACGGCGTGAGCTACTTCGCGCTGCAGAAGGACACCCTTCCGGGCCGCATGGACCAGTCCGCGCGCCCGGCCGGACTGCGCGAGGCGGGCATGCTCCTCTCGCCCCGGGACGCCGGCCTCATGGTGCACGCCGTCGCCCTGGAGAACTGGCAGCGACTGCACCGCTTCTGCTCCCGCTGCGGCGAACGCACCGTCATCGCCGCCGCGGGCCACATCCGCCGCTGCCCGGCCTGCGGGGCCGAGCACTACCCGCGCACCGACCCGGCCGTGATCATGGCCGTCACGGACGAGCAGGACCGCGTGCTGCTCGGCCGCCAGGTGCACTGGCCCGAGGGCCGCTTCTCGACGCTCGCGGGCTTCGTCGAGCCCGGCGAGTCCATCGAGCAGGCGGTGCGCCGCGAGGTCTTCGAGGAGGCCGGCGTCCTCGTCGGCGAGGTCGAGTACGTCGCCAGCCAGCCCTGGCCGTTCCCGTCCAGCCTGATGCTCGGCTTCATGGCGCACGCCACGTCGACGGAGATCGACGTGGACGGTGACGAGATCCACGAGGCGCGCTGGTTCTCCCGCGAAGACCTGCGGGCCGCGTTCGAGTCCGGGGAGGTCATGCCCCCCTACGGAATCTCGATCGCGGCCCGCCTCATCGAGCTCTGGTACGGCAAGCCCCTGCCGAAGCCCAGCGACGCACTCTGAGTGATCCGAGTCTCAGGCGTGATCCGCGCCTGGGACTCGGTGTCGGACGCCTCGGTCTCAGGCGCCGACCTTCTGCTTGACCTGCGCCAGCGACGGATTGGTCAGCGTCGAACCGTCGGCGAAGAGAACGGTGGGCACCGTCTGGTTCCCACCGTTCGCCTTCTCGACGAAGGCCGCGGACTCCGGGTCCTGCTCGATGTTGATCTCGGTGTACCCGATGCCCTCGCGCTCCAGCTGCTTCTTCAGTCGCTGGCAGTAGCCGCACCAGGTGGTGCTGTACATCGTCACAGTGCCCGGCTGCATGTGTCCTGTGCTCCTTCGTGGCGGGGAGTGCGTGTTCGCTATCGGTCGAACGTACGCGAGGCGCCGACCATTCCCGTCCACCGGTAGCACGCCCCGGCGCATTAGTACGACAAGCGATGCCGGCCTGTGGACAACGCGACGCACCCGCCCCCGCCGACCTGGCAGCATGGCGGGGTGACAGCAGCAACGCACTCCACCCTGTTCCCACAGGTCCCGGAATCGGCCGACGCGGTGCTCGAGGGCCTCGACCCCGAGCAGCGCGCCGTGGCGACCGCCCTGCACGGTCCGGTGTGCGTGCTCGCGGGCGCCGGCACGGGCAAGACGCGCGCGATCACCCATCGCATCGCGTACGGCGTCCGCGCCGGGATCCTCCAGCCCAACACGGTGCTCGCCGTCACGTTCACCAACCGCGCCGCGGGCGAGATGCGCGGCCGGCTCCGCCAGCTCGGCGCCGGGGGAGTGCAGGCCCGCACCTTCCACTCCGCCGCGCTGCGCCAGCTCCAGTTCTTCTGGCCCAAGGCCGTCGGCGGAGATCTGCCCCGCATCGTCGACCGCAAGATCCAGCTCGTCGCGGACGCCGCCACGGCCGGCCGGATCCGCCTGGACCGCGGCGAGCTGCGCGACGTCGCCGCGGAGATCGAGTGGGCCAAGGTCACCCAGACCGTCCCCGGGGACTACGCGGCGGCGGCGCACAAGGCGGGCCGCGAGAGCCCCCGACACCCGGCCGAGATCGCCCAGATCTACGGCGACTACGAAACCCTGAAGCGGGACCGCGCCGTCATCGACTTCGAGGACGTCCTGCTGCTCACCGTCGGCATCCTCCAGGACCGCCACGACATCGCCGACCAGGTCCGCGCCCAGTACCAGCACTTCGTCGTCGACGAGTACCAGGACGTCAGCCCCCTCCAGCAGCGCCTGCTCGACCTGTGGCTCGGCGACCGGGACAACGTGTGCGTGGTCGGCGACGCCAGCCAGACGATCTACTCCTTCACCGGCGCCACCCCCGACCACCTGCTCAACTTCCGCACCCGCCACCCCGGCGCCACCGTCGTCAAGCTGGTGCGCGACTACCGCTCCTCGCCCCAGGTCGTCCACCTGGCCAACGGCGTCCTGGAGCGGGCGTCCGGCCGCGCCGCCGAGCACCGCCTCCAGCTGATCTCGCAGCGCGACGCCGGGCCCGAGCCGGTCTACACCGAATACGTCGACGAGCCCACCGAGGCCGAGGGCGCGGCCCACCGCATCCGCGAGCTCATCGCCTCCGGCGTCTCCGCCGGCGAGATCGCGATCCTGTTCCGGACCAACGGCCAGTCCGAGATCTACGAGCAGGCCCTCGCCGACGCCGGTGTGCCCTACCAGCTGCGCGGCGCCGAGCGGTTCTTCGAGCGCGCCGAGGTGCGCAAGGCGGGCCACGCCCTGCGCGCGGCAGCCCGCTTCGGGGGGAACGACTCGGGGCTCGACGCGGCCGTCGACCTGCCCTCCCAGGTCAGAGCCGTCCTGTCCGGCGAGGGCTGGACCAGCGAGCCGCCCGCCGGCTCCGGGGCCGTCCGCGACCGCTGGGAGTCCCTCGCCGCCCTCGCGCGCCTCGCCGAGGACTTCGCGCAGGCCCACGACGGAGCCGGCCTCGCCGACTTCGTCGCCGAGCTCGACGAGCGGGCGAGCGCGCAGCACGCCCCCACCGTGGAAGGCGTCACCCTGGCCTCGCTGCACGCGGCGAAGGGCCTCGAATGGGACGCCGTGTTCCTGGTCGGCGTCGCCGAGGGCATGATGCCGATCACCTACGCCAAGACCGACGAACAGATCGAGGAGGAGCGGCGCCTGCTCTACGTCGGCGTCACGCGGGCCCGCCACCACCTGAGCCTGTCGTGGGCCCTCTCCCGCTCTCCCGGCGGCCGGCCCACCCGCAGGGCCAGCCGCTTCCTCGACGGCCTGCGTCCCGGATCCAGCGGCTCCGGGCGCCGCGGCGCGGGCGGCGGCCCGGGAGGCGTAGAGCTCGGGACGAGAAGGCGGACGGGCGCCCTCGAGCCACTCGCCGGAGCCCGTCGCAGAGCCGACCGGAAGGTGGCCCGCTGCCGGATGTGCGGCCGCACCCTGGACGCGGCCGAGATGAAACTGATGCGCTGCGAGGACTGCCCGTCGGACATGGACGAGGGGCTCCACGACCGGCTCGTGCAGTGGCGGGCCCGCACCGCGGAGGGCCTCGGACAGCCCGCGTTCTGCGTCTTCACCGACAAGACCCTGATCGCGATCGCCGAGGCCGCGCCCGAGGACGAGGGCGAGCTGGCCCGGATCCCCGGGGTCGGACGGCGGAAGTTCCGGTCCTACGGATCCGACGTCCTCGCCATCTGCGCAGGTCGGATGGTGGAGGACGAGCTTGGAGGAGTCGACGAGGACGACTGATTCAAACTCGTCGAAAAAATAGTTTGCGCATGCCCCAGCAATCCCCATAGGTTCTAAAGCACGAAAGCAGCGGCCTTCTCGAAGGCCCTGGTTCCGTGCTGTACTTGAAAGCCGTCGGACCGGTTCGCACCGGTCCCCGAGACGCCGAGAGGAGGCGATTCCAGTGATCAGCATCACCAGCAGCTCCATCAGCACCGTCAAAATGACCGATCGCTCGGTCGTCGCTTCCTGCCTGCTCGGCTTCTCGAACCTGGGCACCGGTCTGTCTGGCGTCAGCGCCATGCGTCCGGAGTCCGGCCTGTCTCTCGCGGGTCTTCCCATTCGCGAGGGCAATGAGCGACCGACCAAGGCACCGGAAGCGGTAGCGACGGCACAGGCTCAGGCCTATGCCTTTGCGGCGGCCGGTGCCGGATTCCGGAAGCAGACGACGCACCACCACACGATGTGGGCCTTCCGTGGGCTCGAACCCTGGAGTGATCCAGTCTGATCGTCGATCAGACCGGCGCCTTCAGGGCCGCGGAACCCCATCCGGGATCCGCGGCCCTTCTGTTTTCCCGGAAGTTCCAGAGACCTTCCGGGGACCCAGCACGAAGGGGCCTCGGGACAAGAAAAGAACCCGGTACCACCGCCACCCGGCCCACCGGCCGGAACGACCAGACGAGGAAACAAACACCGTGCAACTCGAAGCGCACGCCCCGTCCGTACCGCCTTCAGACACTCTTTCCCCGCCCGGCCTCACGGAGGACCTCACCTTGAACCCCCTCACCGCGCTCACCGCGCTCGACGACGCCATCGAGAACCTCGGCGTACCCGTCCCCTGCCGTGCCTACGACCCGGAGGTCTTCTTCGCCGAGTCGCCGGCGGACGTCGAGTACGCCAAGTCGCTCTGCCGCACCTGCCCGCTGGTCGAGGCCTGCCTCGCCGGCGCCAAGGAGCGTCGTGAGCCGTGGGGCGTCTGGGGTGGCGAGCTGTTCGTCCAGGGTGTCGTCGTGGCCCGCAAGCGGCCGCGTGGACGTCCGCGCAAGAACCCGGTCGCGGCATGAACACCCGAGGAACGATCGACCGCCCCCTGACGCACGACCCCAAGAAGCAGGCCCCGATGAAGCCGTCCACGAGCGAGCCCGCCGGCTCCGCGATCCCAGACTTCACCACGCCCGGTGCGACCGACTCGCGCCAGAACAGGACCCGACAGATGCAACTCATCCCAGAAGCCATGGCACGTGCGCATATGCACGAGCGCCTGAGCGAGGCGGAGGCGGAGCGCCAGGCCATGCGCCTGGTGATCGCCCGCCGCATGCAGCGGCGCGCCGAGCGCGCGTCGCGGCGTGCCCGCCGCGCGCTGGCGATGGCCGTCATGCAGTGACGACCGCCGTCAGACGGTGACCGCGACGGCTGCGCAGTGACAGCCCACGTGGCACCACCGACCAGACGACAGCCGCCGCAGTGAGCGGCTGTACCCGCGGGGCCGGTCCGACAGGACCGGCCCCGCGGTGCGTGGTGCGCACCGATCATCAGCCTGCGGAGTTATCGTCGCCGGGTGACGTCTCTTCCCGGCGGGGACTCCACGCAACGACCCGAGGAGCGCACCGTGGTGTGCGCCCGATGCGGCACTACGGCGCAGGAGATGCCGCTGACCTGGACCAGTTCCGTCGAGGGCGGAGTGCGGCGGACGTACTGCGACACCTGCTCCCGCGAGAACATCCGGGCCATCGAAGGGCGCCTCGACTCCGAGTGGTGGTGACGAGGGCCCGACGACGGCGCAGACCTGTAGCGGCTCAGGCCTCCGCGGCCGGCTCCGGATCCACCAGGTCGTCGGCCTCGAACCCGTCCTCGTCCTCGAACTCCAGGAACCCCGGGACCCACGCCTCCAGCTCGTCCCGCAGCCGCACCGTGGCCCCGAGCTGACACAGAACCCCGATCGTGCTGAGCGTCACCCGGTGTATCAGCAGGTAGGAGGGCGGAAGGTTGAGCTGCTTGCCGAGCTGATGCGCGGGGGAGCGGATGTCGGCGATCCGTGCCGCCTGGTTCCGCATCCAGGTGCGGGTGAAGGTGAACGCGTCGACCCGGGCCGGCTCGATGATCGGCACCAGGTAGTCCAGGACGGCGTCCGGCTCCAGCTCGATCGAGTCTTTGACGAAGCCCTCCTCGCGGAGCATCTCGTAGACCCCGACCGCGTCCCCGGACAGCGTCATCCGCAGCGAGTGCCCGATCGGCTCGGGCAGGCCGCCCGGCAGCCGGTCCACCGTGCCGAAGTCCAGGACACCCAGCCGCCAGCCCTGCTCCTCGTCGGGCAGCAGCCGGAAGTTCCCCGGGTGCGGATCCGCGTGCAGCAGTCCCGTACGGGCCGGGCCGGAGAAGAGGAAACGGGCCAGCAACTGACCCGCGCGGTCCCGCTGTTCCTGATCCCCGTCGCTGATCACGTCCGCGAGCGGGACCCCGTCGATCCACTCCGTCACCAGGACCTGCTCGCTCTGGTGCACCACGTGCGGGACGACGACGTCGGGGTCGCCGTCGAACTCCTCGGCGTGCGCCTGCTGGGCCTGCGCCTCCAGCCCGTAGTCCAGCTCCTCCGACACTCGGTCCCGCAGCTCCGCGATCAGCGGTTTGATGTCCATCCCGGGGATGAGCGGACCCAACAGCCGTGCGAAACGGCCCAGTTGATTGAGGTCCGACAGCAGTGCCTCGCCGGCGCCCGGGTACTGCACCTTCACCGCGACCGCCCGGCCGTCGTGCCAGACAGCGCGATGCACCTGCCCTATCGACGCGGCGGCCGACGGCTTGTCCTCGAACTCCTGGAACAGCTCACGCCATTGCTCGCCGAGCCGCTCCTCAAGCACCTTGTGCACCGTGCGCGTCGGCATCGGGGGCGCCGCTTCCTGGAGCTTCGTCAGGGCCGCCCGATAGGGGCCCGCGACCTCCTCGGGCAGTGCAGACTCGAAGACGGACAGGGCCTGTCCGAACTTCATCGCCCCGCCCTTCAGCTCGCCCAGCACCTTGAACAGCTGGTCCGCCGTGCGCTGCTGGAGCTCTCGGCCCACGATCTCGGCGGACCTGCCGCCGATCCGCTTGCCGATGCCCCAGGTCGCACGCCCCGCGATGCCGATCGGCAGCGCGGCCAGCTTGGCGGTCCGGGTCACCGCCTTCCGGGGAAGATCAGACATACACCCCTCCAAGTGCCGGACAGCCGTGCCGCGCATGCCCAGGCGTCGTAGCGCCGTCAGCCGATGCTTACCCCGCCATTGTGTCCTGCGTCCCTCCGTCGGCCGAGACCTCCTGCCCGTTACGTCTCTCACCCGCTCCGCACGGGCACTCCGGATGCGGCCACACCGGCCGTGCGTGCCAGTCGAGCCCCGGAGCGGACGCCTCCCAGCGGGCCCCGGTGCTCGACGGCAACTCCCCGTCGAGGAACGCCAGTCCGTGCGCGGCAGCCAGACCCGCGACCGCCGTGGCCAGCCCCACGTCACACGCCTGCACCTGACGGGAGGCCCGCCCCGAACGCCACTGGACGAGCAGCCGGGGCCACGTCGGATCGCGGTCCGTGCGATCCAGCAGCAGACAGTGCGCGCAGCCCGTCCCGCCCGGCAGCACCAACGGCCCCACCGTCCCCGTGGCCTCGGACACGCCCGCGTACAGGTGCGGAATTCCGGCCGCGACCAGATCCTCGACCGAGGCCGGGTCGGGGGAGTGCACGGCCAGGCCGTCCCGCGGCGCGACGATCACCAGCGACAGGGGCGGCCCGCCCGGATCCGGGTCGGCCGGCCGGGGAGACGTCCTGCGCCGGTCGGGGCGCGACGGCCGGTCCGGCGCCATCGCGCGGGCCGTGCGGCGCGCGGCCACGTCGCGGCGCTCGCCCACCGCCTCGACCGGCTGGCCGCCGGGCGCCACGTCCCAGGGCTCGACGCAGCCGCCGTCCCGCACGTCGACCTGGCCGACCCCGGCGGCGGCCAGCACCGACGCCACCACGGCACCGACCCGGCCCGCCCCTCTGACCTGCACCCGCTGGGACCGCCGGGCGGCCAGGCGCCGCACGCCCTCGGCGGGGTCGGAGGTCGTCACCGTCAGTGCCGCGTGATCGGGGCGGAGCCGGTCCATGACGCGGGTCTGCCTGCGCAGGGCGTCGGCGGGCGGGCCGCCGCCCGTCGCGTCGTCCAGCAGACCGGCCTCGGACAGCCGCTCCAGGATCGCGTCCACATGTCCGTCGGGCAGGTCCATCCGGCGGGCCTCCTCGCGCAGCAGCGGGATGCCCCGGGTCCCGTCGAGCAGCGACAGGAAACTCCCCGTGGCCGTGTCGACGGGGCCCAGCACCACGGCGTGCGCCGGCGTCATGCCGAACTGCACCGTGTTGAGGTCGCGCCAGCCGCGCCGCAGCGCCGGTTTCAGAATCGGATGCATCCCTGTGTCCCCCCGTGTGCCGTTCACATCGAAAACGCTCGTGTCGCATGGAAATCGCACGTGACGTGCCGTTCACGGCGATCGACCGCCAGCTTGCCCGTCCGCTCGCCGGCGTGCTTCGCGTTGTCCACAGGCACGGGGTGATAGTCGTACTAATCGAGCGGGGACCGGGCGGAGTGGGCTCCGGAAGCACACCGAACGGGTCCGGAGGCGGGACTTCCACCCTTCACAGCGGGTAACGTCGGGGCGTGCCCGCCGACCCCTCGCACCGAGCCATGAAGACGCAGCGCAGCACGACCGGACCGCCGTCGGGCGGCCACGTGGCGAGCGCGGTCGAGGTCCGCAGAAGCTCCCGGCGCCGCCGCACCGTGTCCGCGTACCGCGAGGGCGACCGCACGGTGGTGCTCATCCCGGCCCGGATGTCCGAGGCCGAGGAGAAGCGCTGGGTCGGTCTGATGCTCGACAAGCTCGCCGCCCAGGAGAGCAAGCGCGTCCTCGGCGACGCCGAGCTGTCCGCGCGCGCCGAGCACCTCTCCACGCAGTACCTCGACGGCCGGGCCCGCCCCCGGTCCGTGCGCTGGGTCACGAACCAGAACACCCGCTGGGGCTCCTGCACCCCGGCCGAGGGCAGCATCCGCCTCTCGCACCGCCTTCAGGGCATGCCCGAGTACGTCGTCGACTACGTGCTCCTCCACGAGCTGGCGCACCTGCTCGTCCCCGGGCACGGGCCGCGTTTCTGGAGCCTCCTGGAGGCCTACCCGCGCACGGAGCGGGCGCGCGGCTACCTCGAAGGAGTGGTGGCGGCGGACCGGCTGCCGCAGCTGCCCGGCGCCCGCGAGGAGTGACCCCGTTTCGGGGACGGTTCTGTACCAGGGCTGTACCGACCTCATCCGCTGTCGGTGTTTGCAGTTAGCCTGGCGCGACGCAATCACCATCGGGATGGGGGACGGTCGTTACGCATGGCCAGGGAATTCCAACGCGGCCACAAGGCCAAGATCAGTGACCTCACCGCGGGCACGGACCTGTACGTCGGCGTGCAGATCACCGGCCCCGGACTGAGCTTCGACATCAGCTGCTTCGGCCTCGACGCCGAGGAGCGACTCTCCGACGACCGGTACTTCGTCTTCTTCAACCAGCCGAAGACGCCCGAGGAATCCGTCCAGCTGCTGGGCGCGCAGGCGGGTGACACGGAGTCTTTCCGCGTCACACTTGAAAAGATCCCCGCGCACATCCAGAAGCTGTCGTTCACCGCCACCATCGACGGCGGCGGCCAGATGTCGCAGGTCGCCCCCGGGTACCTCCGCATCGTCGCCGGCGGCGAAGAGGTCGCGCGGTACGCCTTCCACGGTGGCGAGTTCTCGACCGAGCGCGCCGTCATGCTCGGCGACTTCTACCTCAAGGACGTGTGGCGCTTCGCCGCCGTCGGCCAGGGCTTCGACGGGGGCCTCGACGCACTCCTGAAGAACTTCGGCGGCGAGGTCGCCGAGGAGGAGCCCGCGGCTGCGGCGCCGCAGCCGGCCGCGAACCCCGGTTTCGCGCCGCCCGCCCAGGCCGCCGCGCCGCCCGCCTTCGGAGCCCCGGCGGCCCCGGCGCCCGCGCCCGCGCAGGCTCCCGCGCCCGCCGCTCCGGCTCCGGCGCCGGTCCCCGCGCAGGACTTCGCTCCGCCCGCTCCGGCCCCGGCGACCCCGCCCGTGCACGCGGCGCCGACCATCGTCGCGCCGCTGGGCGCCCCGCCCGGCCAGGCTCCGACGCAGCCTCCGGGTTACGGCCAGCCGCCGCACGCCCCGACGCCGCCGCCCGGTTACGGCCAGCAGCCGCAGGCGCCGACCCCGCCGCCGGGGTACGGCCAGCAGCCGCAGGCGCCGACCCCTCCGCCCGGCTACGGCCAGCAGCCCCACACGCCGTCCGCCCCGCCCGGATACGGTCAGCCGCCCGCCGCGCCCTCCCCGTACGGCGCGCCCCAGGGCGCCCCGCAGGGCATTCCGCCGCAGGCCGCCGCGCCCGGTGTGGCCGCCGCGCTGGAGAAGTACCGCGAGGCCCCCACGGGGCAGCGCTGGACGCCGCAGAACAAGAAGCTGATCCGCGTCGACCTCGGCGCCGCAGGCGGCCAGCCCGTGCTCGCCCGCCAGGGCAGCATGGTGCTCTACCAGGGCAAGGTCGAGTTCAGCTACAAGGGCGCCGGATTCGCCGGACGCATCGTGGGCAACGCCACCGGCCAGGAGATGCAGCTCATGCGCTGCAGCGGTCGCGGCCAGGTCTTCCTCGCGGAAGCGGCCTCCCATGTGCACCCGATCGAGCTCCAGGGCGACGCGATCTGCGTCTCCGCGGAGAACGTGCTGGCCTTCGACGAGGGCCTCCAGTACGAGGTGCGCCGCATCGAGGGACACGGCATCCCCGGTGGCGCCCTGTTCGTCATGCAGTTCCAGGGCACCGGCACCGTCGTCGTCAAGACGCACGGCACGCCCGTTGTGCTGCCCGTGACGCCGACGACCTTCGCCGACTGCAACGCGGTCGTGGCCTGGTCGGCCGCCGCCCAGGCGATCGTCTCCAGCCAGGTCAGGATGCGGCGCAACGCCTACCCGGGCCACAGCGGGGAGAGCGTGAACCTGCAGTTCCGGGGAGCCCCCGGCAACTTCATCGTCGTCCAGCCGTACGAGGTCTGAGGGAGTCCGTCATGAACCAGCCACTCGCGGGCTTCGCCCCGACCCCCGTAGCCGCCCGCATGGAGAACCACGGCACCCACATGCTGAAGGTCGCCATGCAGACCGGCAACGACCTCTTCGCGCGCGTGGGCTCGATGGTCGCCTACGAAGGGTTCGTCCAGTACGAGCCCAACCCGCCCGCCGTCCGCCAGGTCGCCCGTGAATGGATGACCGGCGAGGGTGCGCCGCTCATGAAGTGCCACGGAGACGGCCTGCTCTACCTGGCCGACTACGGCGCGGACGTCGTCGTCATCAACCTCGGCGGCGAGTCGATCTCCGTCAACGGCACCAACCTGCTCGCCTTCGACGCCCACCTCCAGTGGGGCGTCGAGCGGGTGAAGGGCCTCGCCAAGTTCGCCGGCCAGGGCCTGTGGAACATCAAGATCAGTGGGCAGGGCTTCGTCGCCCTGACCTCGCGCGGCACCCCCATCGTGGTCGACTGCGGCCGCGGCGAGGACGAGACGTATGTGGACCCGGACGCGCTCATCGCCTGGTCGCCCAACCTGAAGGTGAAGGGCAAGCGCAGCTTCAAGGCCGGCTCCCTCATCGGGCGCGGCAGCGGCGAGGCCTACCAGATGGGCTTCTCCGGCGAGGGCATCGTCGTCGTACAGCCCAGCGAGGACAGCACCGACCGCCTCCGAGTCCGGGGCTGAGGGGGAACAGGACACCATGCAGAGTCCGCTTTTCGCGTACAACGAGCAGCAGAGCCAGGAGCGCTACACGGTGCAGAACCCGCAGATGCTGCGGGTCACCCTGGAGGGCCACGACGACATCCTCGCCCGTAAGGGCGCGATGGTCGCCTATCAGGGGCTCATGGAGTTCGACGGCGAGATCCAGACGTCCGGACAGCGCCGGGCCCGCGCCCGGACGGGCGAGGGCCTCGACCTCATGCGCTGCCACGGGCAGGGCACCGTCTACCTCGCGAACCTCGCGCAGTACATCCACATCGTGGACGTGGAGCAGGACGGTCTGACCGTCGACAGCAGCTACGTGCTGGCCATGGACTCCTCGCTGCACCACGAGGTCATCGCGGTGGACAGCCAGTTCGGCATCTCCGGCTCGGGCAAGTACCAGCTCAACATCACCGGGCGCGGCAAGGTCGCCCTGATGACGTCCGGGCAGCCGCTGATGCTCCAGGTCACGCCGGACCGGTACGTCAACGCCGACGCGGACGCCATCGTCGCGTGGTCGAACGGGCTGCGCGTCCAGATGCAGGCCCAGACGCACTCCTCGGGCGTGTGGCGCCGTCGCGGCAACACGGGCGAGGGCTGGGAGCTCAGCTTCATGGGCACCGGCTACGCGCTGGTCCAGCCCAGTGAGCTGCTGCCGCCGCAGAACGCGGTCGTCGGCCAGGGCATCGCCGCGCAGTACGGCATGGGCCAGCAGGGCGCCCGCGGCCAGAACCAGGGCAACGTCTGGAGCTGACGCGCCTCCTGTAGTGATGTGTAAGGGGCCCCCGCCACGGCGGGGGCCCCTTACACATGTCCGTCAGCAGCTCAGAGCCGCGCCCGCGTCGCCTCCACCAGGCGCACCACCGACGTGTCGGCCACGCCGGCCACCTCGTCGTACGGGAACCAGCGCAGGTCCAGCGACTCGTCGCTGATGGCCTCCGTGGCGTCCGCGGGGGCGAGCGCCGCGTACTGGACGTCCAGGTGCTGGGTGCACGGGCCCGGGATCGGATGCCGGTCGAGTCGGACCGGGCCGCCGGGCAGCAGCGTCAGGCCCGGGATGCCGGACTCCTCGGTCGCCTCGCGCAGCGCGGCCGCCTCCAGCGTCGCGTCGCCGGGCTCGCAGTGGCCGCCCATCTGGAGCCACATCTGCAACTTCTTGTGGAGCGTGAGCAGCACCCGGCCGCGCGTGGGGTCGATCACCAGGGCGCTGGCCGTCAGGTGCCCCGCCGTGCACGGCTTCCACATCCCCGCGTCACCGTGCTCGGCGAGATGCTCCAGGTAGGCCGCGCGCAGCTCCGGCTGGTCCTCGTAGCGCTTCAGGACGAGGACCGCGTCGTCGTACAGGCTCACTTGTCGCTGTCGCCCTCACCCTGATGGTCCTGCTGGTCGTCCTGCTGATCGTCCTTCGACAGGTTCGGCTTCTCGCCGGAGCCGGACGCCGCGTCGCCGAGCATCTTGTCCAGCTCGGAGAAGTCCAGCTGCTCGTGGTGCACGAAGCCGTCCGGGTCGTCCAGGTCGGACGCCGTCGGCAGCATGTCCGGGTGCGCCCACAGGCCGTCACGGCCGTCGACCCCGCGCGCGTCGGTGAGCGAGGCCCACAGGCGCGAGGCGTCCCGCAGACGGCGCGGGCGCAGCTCCAGACCGATCAGCGTCGCGAACGTCTGCTCGGCGGGGCCGCCGGTGGCACGGCGGCGGCGCAGCGTCTCGCGCAGCGCGTCGGCGGACGCCAGGCGGGGCTTCGCGGCGGCGTGGACCACCGCGTCGACCCAACCCTCGACGAGGGCCAGAGCCGTCTCCAGACGGGCGAGGGCCGCCTTCTGCTGCGGCGTGTCCTCCGGCTGGAACATGCCCTGCTGAAGCGCTTCCTGGATCTGCTCCGGGTTCTGCGGATCGAACTGGCCGACCACGTCCTCCAGCTTCGTGGTGTCGACCTTGATGCCGCGCGCGTAGCCGTCCACCGCGCCGAACAGGTGCGAGCGCAGCCACGGCACGTGCGCGAAGAGCCGCTGGTGGGCGGCCTCGCGCAGCGCCAGGTAGAGGCGCACCTCCTCCATGGGGACGCTCAGGTCCTTGCCGAAGGACTCGATGTTCAGCGGGAGCAGCGCGGCCTTGCCCGCCGGGATCAGCGGCAGACCGATGTCCGTGGACCCGACGACCTCGCCCGCGAGCGTGCCCAGGGCCTGGCCGATCTGGGAACCGAACATGGCGCCGCCCATGGAGCGCATCATGCCGATGAGCGGGCCGGCCATGGCCTGCATCTCCTCGGGCAGCACGTCGCCCATGGCCATGCCGACACGCTCGGCGACCGGGTCGACGAGCTCCTTCCACACCGGGAGGGTCGCCTCGACCCACTCGGCGCGGCTCCAGGCCACGGCCGAGCCGGCGCCCGAGGGCAGCGACGTCGCGTCGTCGAGCCACAGGTCGGCCAGGCGCACGGCCTCCTCGACCGCGGTGCGCTCGGCCGGGCCCACGCTCGCGTCCTTCACACCGTCCTGCGTGCCCTGCGAGACGGTCTGGCGGGCGATGTCCTTGGCCATGTCCCAGTTCACCGGCCCGCCCTCGTAGGAGAGCATCTGGCCGAGCTGCTGGAAGGCCGCCCCCAGGTCGTTCGGATTCATCGAGCCGAACATCGCGGCGAACGGGTTGTCCCCGCCCGCGCCGCCAGGCCCGCCCGGGAACCCGAATCCGAAGGGGTTGGCCGGTCCCTGACCGCCGCCGCCCTGCTGGTCCTTCTTCTTGCCCTCGTCGCCGTCTTCCGGCTCCTCCGGCGGAAGGCCGAAACCGAATGGGGTGTCACTCACGGGATTCCTCGGCTGGTAAGGCCGCCGGTTTCTTCGCCCGGCGGCGACTGCCCGACTACACACCCAGCGTAGACACCATGGCGGGATCGGGCCTCAGTGCTTCGCCGGCTCATGGCCTGCGGCAGGATGGATGCCTCCTGGTACGTACGCGTCATACACGAACGTACTGAAGACAACCGCTGGAGACGCCCGGTGAGTTCCCCAGATCCGCAGGTTCGCGCAGCGCGAAACCCCTCAACCAGTCCGGCCGCGCGCGGCCCCGTCGTCGCGGTCACCGGTGCCGCGTCCGGCGTCGGCGCCCTGCTCACGGAGCGGCTCGCCGCGTCGGACGAGATCAAGCAGGTGCTCGCCATCGACGAGCGGCGCGGCGAGTGCACCGCCGCGACCTGGCACATCCTGGACGTCCGCGACCCGGCCATCGCCGAGAAGCTGCGCGGCGCCGACGTCGTCGTCCACCTGGCGCTCGACCTCGACCTGGAGTCCGACCCCGCGGCCCGTACGGCCTACAACGTGCGCGGCACCCAGACGGTCCTGACCGCGGCCGCCGCCGCCGGCGTCCACCGCGTCGTCCTGTGCACGTCCGCCATGGTCTACGGGGCGCTGGAGGACAACGAACTGCCGCTGTCCGAGGACGCCGAGCTGCGTGCCACGGCCGAGGCCACGGGCGTCGGCGACCTCCTGGAGATCGAGCGGCTCGCCAAGCGCGCCCCGCGCGCGCACCCCGGCCTCAACGTCACCGTGGTGCGTCCCGCGGTGCTCGTCGGCGGCATGGACACGGCCCTCACCCGCTACTTCGAGTCGCCGCGGCTCCTCGTGGTGGCGGGCTCCCGCCCCGCGTGGCAGTTCTGCCACGTGGAGGACCTCTGCGGCGCCCTGGAGTACGCGGTCCTGGAGAAGGTCGAGGGGGAGCTCACGGTCGGCTGCGAGGGCTGGCTCGAGCAGGAGGAGGTCGAGGAGCTCAGCGGCATCCGGCGCATGGAGCTGCCCTCGGCGGTGGCGCTCGGCGCGGCGGCCAGGCTGCACCGGATCGGCCTGACGCCCTCGCCCGCAGGGGACCTCGCCTACACGATGTACCCCTGGGTCGTGAGCGGCAGCAGGCTGCACGACGCCGGATGGCGGCCCGGATGGACCAATGAGGAGGTCCTCGCGGAGCTCCTGGAGGAGGTCGCCGGACGGCACACCGTGGCGGGCCGGCGGCTCGGCCGCAAGGACGCGACGGCGGCGGGCGCGGCCGGCGCGACGGTGGCGCTGCTGGGCGCGGCGGCGGCCGTGCGACGGGTCCGCAAGGCGCGGCGCCGCATCTGAGGAGGGCGCGGCCGGCGGGGACGCCCGTCCCGTGGACCTGTCCCTGCGGAAACGCTCCTGCCGACCGCGGGACGGCTCCTCCTGTAGAAGCCTCCAAGCCGCCCCGCGCGCGTGCCGGGCGATAGCGCTATTCACCGTTGTCGCCGGTGTGCGGCACGATGGGAGGCATGGCACCCACGACGCACGACCACCCTGGTGAGCAGGCGGCCCACGACCCCATCAAGCTGCTCGCCGTCCGCGAGACCCCGCTCTCCGTCGACGAGGTCTTCCGGGCCGTCGGCGACGACGCGGCGGGCGGCACCACGCTCTTCGTGGGCACCGTGCGCAACCACGACGGCGGCGCGGACGTGGACAAGCTCGGCTACTCCTGTCACCCGACCGCCGAGGCCGAGATGCGGCGCATCGCGGACAAGGTCGTCGCCGAGTACCCCGTACGGGCGCTCGCGGCCGTGCACCGCGTCGGCGACCTGAGCGTCGGAGACATCGCCGTCGTCGTCGCCGTGTCCTGCCCGCACCGCGGCGAGGCCTTCGAGGCGTGCCGCAAGCTGATCGACGACCTCAAGCACGAGGTGCCGATCTGGAAGCACCAGACCTTCTCGGACGGCACGGAAGAGTGGGTGGGAGCCTGCTGAGGTTCCGGTTGCGTAACCGCACCCCTGAGGCGAGCGTTGACAGTGCGGATGGTTAATCTGCTGATCAGTCAGTTGCGGACGCTCATGGGGTCGGGAGGTCGGCATGGCGGCACTCATGTGGCTGCTCATTCCGGTTGTCGCTGCGGTCGGCGCCGGGTTGTGGGGCTCGTGGGCCGGTCGCAACCGCAAGAAGGCGGGCGACGTGAGCGAGATCGGCGGCTACACACGCTTCCGAGAGGCGATGGACCGGTCGCACTCGCACTCCGGCACTTGACGCCGTCGCACTCCGGCACGTGATCCGGCCGGGCCCCGTACGGCCCGGCCCCACGGGTGCGGCGCCGGACCCGTCCCGTACTGTCGTTCCATGCCACGCCGCACCGCGACGATGCTCGCCTCGACCCTGATGCTGATCGCGCTGCTCTGCGCAGGGGTGCTCATCAAAGTTCCCTACGCGGAGATGTCCCCGGGCCCGACGGTGAACACCCTCGCGGACCACGACGGCGAACCCGTGATCCAGATCTCCGGGCACAAGACGTACGAGACGTCCGGGCACCTGAACATGACGACGGTCCGCGTCACCAGCGCCGACTACAACATGAACCTGGTGTCGGCGGTCTACGGATGGGTCGCCCACGACAGCATCGTGGTGCCGCACGACACGCTCTACCCGGACGGCCAGACCGAGGAGCAGTCCTCGCAGGAGAACGCCGAGGAGTTCAGCCAGTCCCAGGAGAGCGCCAAGGTCGCCGCCCTGGACGAGCTGCACATCCCGGTGAAGTCCTGGGTGATCGTCTCCACCGTCGTCAAGGACAGCCCCTCCGAGGGCCGGCTGCACGCCGGTGACGTCATCAAGGCCGTCGACGGCACCAAGGTCACCCAGCCCTCCGACGTGGCCAAGCTCGTCACCCGGCACAAGCCGGGCGAGGACGTCGACTTCACGATCGTGCCCGTCAAGGAGGCCGCCGCCGCCGAGAAGGAGGGCAAGGTGGCGACCCGTACGGAGCACGTGAAGATCAAGACGGACAAGGCCGACGACGGCCGCGCGATCGTCGGCATCCAGGCCGGGACCGACCACACCTTCCCGTTCCAGATCGACATCAAGCTCGCCGACGTCGGCGGGCCCAGCGCCGGCCTCATGTTCGCCCTCGGCATCGTCGACAAGCTCACGCCCTCGGACCTCACCGGCGGCAAGTTCGTCGCCGGCACGGGAACGATCGACGACGCCGGCAAGGTCGGCCCGATCGGCGGCATCCAGATGAAGACCGTCGGCGCGCGCGCGAAGGGCGCCGAGTACTTCCTGACGCCGAAGGACAACTGCGCGGCGGCGGCCAAGGAGACCCCGGACGGGCTCACACTCGTCAAGGTGGACACCATCGACGACGCGATGGCCGCCCTCAAGGACATCCGCAGCGGCAAGACCTCCGACCTGCCGACCTGCACCGCCAAGTAGAGGCGCGGGAACGAACGAGAAGGGGCGCGCCGGGATCTCCCGGTGCGCCCCTTCTCCGTCGGCCGTAGGCGTGAAGTGAGGAACCGACTCAGTCGGCGAAGGTCGCCGACAGGGCCTCGGCGAGGCCGGGGACCAGCTTGGAGCCCGTGAGGACCTCCGTGGAGGAGTCCTTCTCGCGCAGCCGCAGCGCCGACTCGCGCGTGCCGTCGCGCAGCACCGCGACCGTCATCCGGACCTCCTGGCGGTCCGGGTGCTCGGCGACCCACTTGGCGAGCTTCTTGTCGCTCAGGCCCTCCGGGACGGACGCCTCGGCGGACGGCGGGAGCATCAGCCGCTCGACGGTCAGGGCGCAGCCGACGACGGCGTCGGGCCACGCGATGGTGCCGAGGAACTCGTCCAGCGGCTTGGCGGCAGGAACCTCGTCCTGCTCGATCGGGGTGAGGCCGGGGGCCTCCTGCTCGCCCTCGAGGCCGAGCTGGGCGGCGAGAGCGGGTTCCTGGGCGCGCAGCGCGGCCGTGTCGACAAGGGCGAAGAGGCGAGCGGGCTGGTCCCAGCCGAGGCCGGAGGCGTACTCGTCGATCTCGAGTACGGCCCGGGTGAGGGGGCTCGCTGCCATGGGAGTGTTGGACATGGTCACAATCCTGCCTCGTTCGCCCCCCGAACCGGGAACTGAGTAAAGCGTGAGTAAGTTGCATAGGTGATGGGTCCGCGATCTCGGGGGCCTGACCGATCGACTGAACTTCGAGGTGCAGACCTTGGCTTTCCAGATGCCGGACCGCGGCGGGGGCCCGACGGGGCCGCGGATCAGAGTGGGCCGACCCTCCCGGCGCGCCCGGACGCTGCTGTTGACGCTGGGCGTCCTGGCCGTGCTCGGCATGGCCTTCGTCATGTTCGCCGGGTTCTGGACGGACTGGCTCTGGTACCGGTCGGTCAGGTACTCGTCCGTCTTCACGACGACTCTGTGGACGAAGATCGGGCTCTTCTTCGTCTTCGGCCTCCTCATGGCCGTCGCCGTGGGGGTGAACGTGTGGCTGGCGCACCGGCTGCGCCCGCCGCTGAGCGCCATGTCCATGGAGCAGCAGAGCCTGGACCGCTACCGGATGGGCATCGCGCCCTTCAAGAAGTGGCTCCTCATCGGCATCACGGCCCTGGTGGGCCTGATCGCGGGTGCCTCGGCCGCGAGCCAGTGGCGCACGTGGCTGATGTACGTGAACGGCGTGCCGTTCCACCAGAAGGACCCGCAGTTCCACATGGACGTGGCCTTCTACGCGTTCGACCTGCCCTGGTACCGGTTCCTGCTCGGCTTCGGGTTCGCCGCCACGGTCCTCGGCCTGGTCGCCGCCGCGCTGACGCACTACCTGTACGGCGGGCTGCGCATCACCAGCCCGGGCGCGCGGGCCACCGCCGCCGCGACCGGCCATCTGTCCGTCCTGCTGGGCGTGTTCGTCGCCCTGAAGGCCGTCGCGTACTGGCTCGACCGGTACGGGCTCGCCGTGAAGTCGAGCGACTTCAAGGCGACGGACAACTGGACGGGCCTGCGCTACGTGGACGCGAACGCGTACCTGCCGGCCAAGACGATCCTGTTCTGCATCGCCGTCATCTGCGCGATCCTGTTCTTCGCCACCCTGTGGCGGCGCACCTGGCAGCTGCCCGTCATCGGCTTCGGCCTGATGGTCCTCTCGGCGATCCTGATCGGCGGCCTGTACCCGGCCATCGTCCAGAAGTTCCAGGTCCAGCCGAACGAGCAGGCCAAGGAAGCGCCGTACATCCAGAAGAACATCGACGCGACCCGCAAGGCCTACGAGATCGACGACACGCCGATCGAGGACTACAGCGGCAAGGGTTCGTCGGACACCAAGAAGCAGCGCACGGACGCCGATACGGCGGCCAGCTACCGGCTCAACGACCCGAACGTGGTCTCGCCGACCTTCCAGCAGCTCGAGCAGCAGCGGAAGTACTACCAGTTCCCGACCACTTTGGACGTGGACCGGTACGACGGCCAGGACACGGTGGTGGGCCTGCGTGAGCTGAACCTGGGCAAGCTCGACAAGCGCAACTGGATCAACGACCACTTCGTCTACACGCACGGCTACGGCGCCGTGACGGCGAAGGGCACGTCGACGTCCCAGGGTGCCCCCCAGTTCACGGAGTCCGGACTGCCGACCGACGGCAACCTCGGCTCGTACGACCAGCGCGTCTACTACGGCGAGAAGACGACGCAGTACTCGATCGTCGGCGGGCCGCAGAAGGAGCTGGACTACGAGCAGGAGGACGGCACCCAGCAGACCACCAGCTACAAGGAGAAGAGCGGGGTCAACCTCGACAACCCGGTCAACCGGGCGGCGTACGCGGTGGCCTTCAGCGAGCCGCAGATCCTCTACTCGGGGGCCATCGGCAAGGGCTCGCGGATTCTCTACAACCGCACCCCGAAGGAGCGCGTCGAGGCCGTCGCGCCCTGGCTGACCATCGACGGCGACCCGTACCCGACGGTCGTCGGCGGGAAGATCAAGTGGGTCGTCGACGCCTACACGACGTCGAACGGGTACCCGTACGCGTCGCGCACGACGCTGGGCGACAGCACCGCCGACTCGCTCAACGAGGGCGACAGCCAGCGCGCCGTGGTGGCCCAGCAGAACCAGGTCAACTACATCCGGAACTCGGTGAAGGCGACCGTCGACGCCAACACGGGCGAGGTCAAGCTCTACACGTGGGACTCCGCCGACCCGGTCCTGAAGACCTGGAAGAAGGCGTTCCCCGGCACCGTGGAGCCGAAGAGCGCCATCCCGGCGGACCTGATGGAGCACCTGCGCTACCCGCAGGACATGTTCAAGGTCCAGCGCGAGCTGCTCAGCCTGTACCACGTCACCAAGCCGACCCAGTTCTACAACGCGTCGGACGCCTGGCAGGTCCCCAACGACCCGACCAAGCGGGACAACAGCGCGGTGCCGCCGTACTACCTGTCCATGAAGCTGCCCGGTCAGGACGCCCAGCAGTTCTCGCTGACGACGACGTTCACCCCGAGCGGCCGGCCCAACCTGCGGGCGTTCATGGCGGTCGACGCCGACGCCACCAGCAAGGACTACGGCACCATCAGGCTCCTCAGAGTCACCGAGGAGAGCGCCCAGGGCCCCGAGCAGGTGCAGAACAAGCTCAACTCCTGGGACCCGGTGGCGAACTGGGTGCGTGACATGAAGGGCGCCGACTCGACGGTCCTCTACGGCAATCTGCTGACCGTGCCTCTGGGCAAGGGCTTCCTCTACGTGGAGCCGATGTACGCCCAGGGCCGCAGCTCCGAGTACCCGCTGATGCGTAAGGTCGCGGTCTCCTACGGGGACCGCAGAGGCTTCGCCGACTCCCTGTCGGAGGCGCTGAACCAGGCCTTCGACGTGGACGGCTCGACGCCCGCGGAGCCGGAGAAGCCCGGTGGGGACAAGACGAACCCGCCGGAGAACTCGACGGTCAAGGAAGCCCTCGCGGACGCCGAGAAGGCCTTCGAGGACGGCCAGAAGGCCATGAAGGAAGGCGACTGGTCCGCCTACGGCGAGGCGCAGGACAAGCTGCAGGACGCCCTGCAGCGTGCCGAGAAGGCCCAGGACGCGGCCGACAAGGCGGCCGGCACCGAGAAGGGCGGCGGCAAGAACGCCGACAAGACCACCGGCTGACCGAGGGCCCTCCCGCGCCGTGCTAGGGTTGTGAACACAACGGCGCGGGGTGGAGCAGCTCGGTAGCTCGCTGGGCTCATAACCCAGAGGTCGCAGGTTCAAATCCTGTCCCCGCTACTGATGATCGAAGGCTCGGAAGCATCAGCTTCCGGGCCTTCGGTGCGTCATGACCCAGGACGTCAAGAGCCGCTGGCATGTGCGAAGACTGTGCGAAGGCTGCGTCGCCCGGGGCCAGTTGGCAAAACTGTGTTTCACTTATCTCTCTGTGGGCATGTCGACAAAACGCTGAAGTGACCTCACGGGCTGCGGTATTCCAGGTGTACCCAGGTTGCAGGTGGTGCGACGATGGACGTTATGGGGGACAAGGCAACTCTGTTGGAGACAGGGCGGTTTGTGCAGCCTTCCGGTCCCGAGGACATGGGGGAGCCGGCTGAGGCCGCAGAAGAAGCACGCCGACGGCTGGCCGCGGAGGCCGGCGACGTCGAGGCGATGAGCGTCCTCGGCGCGATGCTGCTGCGCCGCGGAGACCTCGACGGAGCGGAGCCCCTGCTGCGCGCCGCCACCGGCGAGGGCGACCGGGCCGCCGCCAACAACCTGGGCGTCCTGCTCCACCAGCGGGGCTACGCGGAGGAGGCCGCCGGCTGGTGGCGCATCGCCGCCGTCGCCGGATCCGCCCCGGCCGCCCACGCGCTCGGCCGCCACCACCGCGAGCGCGGCGACGAGCCCGCCGCCGAGTACTGGCTGCGCCAGTCCGCCGAACAGGGCCACACCCTGGGCGCGTACGCCCTCGCCGACCTCCTGGAGCACCGCACCGACGTCGGCGCCGAGCGCTGGATGCGGGTCGCCGCCGAGCGCGGGCACCGCGAGGCCGCCTACCGGCTCGCGCGCGCCCTCGACCGCAAGGGCGCCGCGGGCGTCCTTGCGGCCGAGGAGGAGCGCACGCCCGCGGCCGAGGCCGAGCAGTGGTACCGCCAGGCCGCCGCGCGCGGACACCGCAGGGCCGCCCTGCACCTCGGCTCCATCCTGGAGAAGCGCGGCGACCTCAAGGAGGCCGGCCGCTGGTACCTGACGTCCGCGAAGGACGGCGAGCCGCGCGCCGCGTGCGCCCTCGCCTTCCTGCTGCGCGACGCGGGCGACGAGGAGAGCGCTGCCGTGTGGTGGCTGCGCGCCGCCCAGGACGGCGACGGGAACGCGGCGAACGCCCTGGGCGCCCTGCACGCCCAGCGCGGCGAGACACAGACCGCCGAGCGCTGGTACCGCGCCGCCATGGACGCGGGCGACAACAACGGCGCGTACAACCTGGGGCTGCTGTGCGCCGAGCAGAAGCGCACGCAGCAGGCCGAGAGCTGGTACCGCCGCGCCGCCTACGCGGGCCACCGCGAGGCGGCCAACGCGCTGGCGGTGCTGCTCCTCCAGCACGGCGACGCGACCGGCGCCGAGCCCTGGTTCTCCAAGGCCGCCGAGTCCGGAAGCGTCGACGCGGCCTTCAACCTCGGCATCCTCTACGCGGGTCGCACCGGCGAGGAGGCCGAGGCCAAGGCGCTGGACTGGTACGAGCGGGCCGCCGCCGGCGGGCACACCGAGGCCGCGCTGCAGGCCGGCATCGCCCGGCTGCGTGACGGCGACGAGCAGGGTGCCGAGCGGCATCTGCGGTGCGCGGCCGGCGGCGGCAGCCCGGAGGCGGCGTACCGGCTCGCCTCGCTGCTCGACGTGCGGCGCCCGCCGGAGACCCGGCACGAGCTGGGCGAGCCCGTGATCCAGCGCAGCGAGTGCGAGGAGTGGTACGAGCGGGCCGCCGAGCACGGGCACCGGCGCGCCCAGGTGCGGGTCGGCATGCTCGCCGCCGCGCGCGGGGACGTCGTGGAGGCGGCGCGCTGGTACCGCGAGGCCGCCGAGGCGGGGTCCCGCAACGGCGCCTTCAACCTGGGCCTGCTGCTCGCGCGCGAGGGCAGCGAGCCGGAGGCCGCCCTGTGGTGGCGCCGCGCCGCGGACGCCGGGCACGGCCGGGCCGCGCTCCGGCTCGCCCTGCTGCGCACCCGCCGCGGCGACCTCGTCGAGGGCCAGAAGTGGGCCTCGCGGGCCGTGGAGCTCGGCCCGGCGGAGGTCGCCGAGCGGGCCGCGCGACTGCGCGACGCGCTGCGCCAGGAGCTCTCCGCGTAGACGCCGCAAGGCCTGCGCGGGGGTCACGCAGAGGCTGTGCGGGGGCTGCTGAAAGGAATTTGCGCTGGTCGGGGGCATCCCGTAAGGTTGGGTTCACCGACGCGGGGTGGAGCAGCTCGGTAGCTCGCTGGGCTCATAACCCAGAGGTCGCAGGTTCAAATCCTGTCCCCGCTACTGAAAGTCCGAGGCCCGGAGCCATTGAGCTCCGGGCCTCGGCGCATGTACGGGGCCGGTCAGGACCTGTGCCCCACGGCCTCCTCGTAGAGCTTGCGGTCCACCGTCCGCGACTCGGGCAGTGGATCGCCCTCGGAGACGCCCGCCGCCTTGTACGCGGCCTGCAGCCGGTCGGTCGAGCCGGACCTGATCTCCCAGTCCATGCGCAGCGACGGGGTCGACTCCAGGACGCCCTTGTCGATCTTGAGCAGGTCCGCGAGCTCCTTCACGAACGCGGGGTCCTTCTTGTAGTCGCCCGGGAAGTACGTGCTGACCGTGCGGATGTACGCGCGCAGCAGGGCGACGCCCGCGTCGGGGTCGTCCTTGAGGAGCTTCGGACCGTAGAGGAGGCCGCCCAGCGGCTCACCCTGCGGCTGGCCGCCGAGGAAGGCGAAGCGCTGGTCGCCGTCGATCTTGCGCCACACCGGGTCGAGCAGCCAGGCCGAGTCGACGCCGCCGTTCTGCAGCGCGGTCAGCACGTCCGCCGAGCCGAGCTGCTGGAACTGGATCTTGTCGAGGCCGCCGCCGTGCTTCTTCAGGGCCGTGTTCATCGGGTACGAGATGACGGAGCCCTTGCCGATCATCGTGCCGAGCTTGCGGCCGGCCATGGTGACGTGGTCCGCGCTCTCGCCCTTCTTGAGGCGCACCCACAGGCCGCTCTTGGAGGCGGGGTCGGGGGAGAAGTTCCCGGCGACCCACTTGATGTCGAAGCCGCCCAGGATGCCGTTCATGACCGCGGCCTCGGGGGCCGCCCACTGGGCGTCGATGTCGCCCTTGGCGAGCAGGGGCAGCGCGTCGGGCGTGGGCAGCACCTTCAAGGTGACGTCCAGGCCCTCCTTCTCGAACTCGCCCTTCTTGACGGCCATTTCGAGCGGGGCCACGTACTCGGCGGCCAGGGTGCCCGTCGCGATGGTCAGCTTGCGGGTCTTGGCGAGCTTGACCGGGGCGGGGGAGCCGGGGGAGCAGCGGGCCGGTTTCCGGTCCGGTGCGCGGTCGGCGGGGTCGGTCCAGCCGGCCTTGCCGCAGCCCGCGACCGCCTTGATGGTGCGGGGTTTCGCTGCCGCGTCGGACGCGGTGTCGTTCTTGGCGCAGGCCGCCGTGCCGGCCAGCAGGGCGCCGGTGAGCAGCAGGGGCAGTGCGAGGGAGCGCGTGCGCAAGGGGAGCCTCCGTACAGCGTCATACGTAACACGTAACCGGGAAGGGACTCAGGGGGCGGACGGCGTCACGACTTCGGCGTCACGACTGGCCGCGGCCTCGGTCGCGCGGGGCCCACGGGGTGAGCAGGCGGCCGGCGAGACGGACCAGTTCGGAGAAGACGACGCCGAGCACGGCCACGCAGACGATGCCGACGAACATGACGTCGTTCTGGAAGAGGGCGCGCGCGTCGAAGATGAGATGACCGAGACCGTTCGTCGCCGCGATCTGCTCCGAGGCGACGATGACGAGGACCGCGACGCCCGCCGCGATCCGCGCGCCCACCAGGACGGCGGGCAGCGAGGCGGGCAGCAGGACGTGGCGGAACATCTGCCAGGAGGACGCGCCGAAGACCTGGCCCGCGTCCCGGTGTCCGGCGGGGACGGCGACGACCGCCGCCATCGTCGAGATCCAGACGAAGAAGAACACCGTCGCCGCGACGAGCGCGACCTGCGGGCCCTCGCCCAGCCCGAACATGTTCAGGAAGACCGGCAGCAGGGCCAGCTTGGGCACCACGTACAGGGCGTCGAGGAGAGGTTCGAGCGCGGCCCTGACCAGGGCGACCGAACCCATGAGGAGGCCGAGGAGATAGCCGGAGACCGTGCCGATCACATAGCCCGCGAGGACGCGCTTCAGGGTGGCCCACACGTCGGGCCACAGCTCGCCCTGCGCGGCCCGGTCCCAGCCGTCGGCCAGGATCGTGGACGGGGCCGGGTACACGCGGGCGTCGATCCACTCCTGCGTCGCCGCGAGCTGCCAGAGCAGGACCAGGGCGAGCGGTACCGCCACGGCGAGGGAGAGCTCCAGGGCGCGGCGGCGGCGACGGGTGCGGGCCGGGTGGAGTTCGCGGGGGCCCGGGGCGCGGACCAGGAGGCCGGCGGTGTCGTCCTTCTCGGGGACGGTCGTCGTCATGCGGGCACCGCCGAGGTGTGCTGCTCCTGGGACACCTCGCCGCGCAGCAGGTCCCAGAGCTCGCCCTTCAGGGCGGTGAACTCCGGGGCGCTGCGGATGTCGCCGGTGCGCGGGCGGGCGAACGGCGGGCGGCGCTCGGCGATCACCCGGCCCGGCCGCGCCGACATCACCAGGACGCGGTCGCCGAGCACGATCGCCTCCTCCAGGCTGTGCGTGATGAACAGCGTGGTGGTGCGGGTGGACTGGGTGAGGGCGAGCAGCTCGTCCTGGAGGATCGTGCGCAGCTGGGCGTCCAGCGCGGCGAACGGCTCGTCCATGAGCAGGATCTCCGGCTCCACGGCCAGGGCGCGGGCGATCGCGACGCGCTGGCGCATGCCGCCGGACAGCGCGGAGGGATAGGCGTCGGCGAAGTCGGCGAGGCCCATGCGGGTGAGCCAGTCGCGGGCCCGGGTGTTCGCCTCGCGGCGCGGGACCTTCTGGATGTCCAGGCCGAAGCGGACGTTGGCCAGAACGGTCTTCCAGTCGTAGATGCCGTAGTCCTGGAAGATCATCGCGGCTGGGCGGGGGCTGGAGGTGCTGATCTCCAGGGTGCCGGTGGAGGGGCGGGTCAGGCCGGCGGCTATCCGGAGCAGGGTGGACTTGCCGCAGCCTGACGGGCCTACGACGCAGACGAACTCTCCGGGGGTCAGTTGGAGGTCCACGGGGCCCAGGGCTCGGGTCTCGCCGAAGGTGCGGGTCAGTTCTCGGGCGCGGAGTTTGTGTTGCACGGGGCCCTCCGGGGGTGCGGCTGGATTGTGGTGGGCGCCCGCGAGAATATGACGGGGTGTCAGATTATGGAAGGGGGTGCGTGTGTGGGGGTGTGGGGTGGTCGCGCCGTTGGGGGATCGGTTTGATTCCGGGTGCCGCGCCGTCGTGGCTGGTCGCGCAGTTCCCCGCGCCCCTGAAGGCGCACTTCGTGCGCCCCTCAGGGGGGCCGGTGGCCGCGCCCCGCGGCGGAGCCGCTGATCGGGTACAGCCCCGCGCCCGTGAAGGGCGCACTTCGTGCGCCCCCAGGGGGACGGTGGTCGCGCTCCGCGGTGGAGTCGCTGGTCGGTGGGGCCTCGTGGCCCTCGCGGAGGGCGTCAAAAAAGGCCCGCACCTGTTGGTGCGGGCCCTTTCTGGTGGAGTGTTACGCCGTTGCGCAGGACGGGCACAGGCCTCGGTAGGTGACCTCTACGTCCGAGATCGTGAAGCCGAAGCGCTCCGAGTCGGGGAGGTCGGTCAGGGGGTTCCCGCTGGGGTGGACGTCGCGGATCTGGCCGCACTGGGCGCAGACCAGGTGCTGATGGGGGCGGTGCGCGTTCGGGTCGTAGCGCTTCGCGCGCTTGTCCGTGGCGACCTCGATGACCTCGCCGAGCGAAACCATCTCGCCCAGGGTGTTATAGACCGTGGCACGCGAGATCTCGGGCAGCTTGGCGACGGCGCGCGAGTGCACCTCGTCGGCCGTCAGATGCACGTGATCCCCGTCGAGGACCTCGGCCACGACGCGCCGCTGCGCGGTCATCCGCCAGCCGCGTCCGCGCAGTCGTTCCAACAGGTCACTCATGTAGACCAGCCTAACAGTCGGGGGACCAGGTCCCGAACGGGCGTAACCTTGGAGTATTGCTTGACTTAGACATTGTCCATTGTAGGATCAACCTCGGCTCAGGCCAAGCGACAGGACAACTCCGGAAGGGCCCGCAATGTCCGAGAACCATGAAGCGATCGTGACCGACCCGAAGACTGAGGGCACGGGTGGTTGCCCCGTTGCGCACGGGCGAGCGGCCCACCCGACCCAGGGCGGCGGAAACCGCCAGTGGTGGCCGGAGCGGCTCAATCTGAAGATCCTCGCCAAGAACCCCGCGGTGGCGAACCCGCTGGGTGAGGACTTCGACTACGCAGAGGCGTTCAAGGCCCTGGACCTCCCGGCCGTCAAGCGGGACATCGCCGAGGTGCTCACCACCTCCCAGGACTGGTGGCCGGCCGACTTCGGCAACTACGGCCCGCTGATGATCCGTATGGCCTGGCACAGCGCCGGCACGTACCGCATCAGCGACGGCCGCGGTGGCGCCGGTGCCGGTCAGCAGCGCTTCGCGCCGCTGAACAGCTGGCCGGACAACGCGTCCCTGGACAAGGCCCGCCGTCTGCTGTGGCCGGTCAAGAAGAAGTACGGCAAGGCCATCTCGTGGGCCGACCTCATGATCCTCACGGGCAACGTGGCGCTGGAGACGATGGGCTTCAAGACCTTCGGCTTCGCCGGCGGCCGTGTGGACGAGTGGGAGCCGGACGAGGACGTCTACTGGGGCCCCGAGACCGAGTGGCTCGGCGACGAGCGCTACACGGGCGACCGTGAGCTGGAGAACCCGCTCGCCGCGGTCCAGATGGGTCTCATCTACGTGAACCCCGAGGGGCCGAACGGGAACCCGGACCCGATCGCCGCCGCCCGCGACATCCGCGAGACGTTCCGCCGCATGGCGATGAACGACGAGGAGACCGTCGCCCTGATCGCCGGTGGTCACACCTTCGGCAAGACCCACGGCGCCGGCCCGGCCGACGCGGTGGCCGCCGACCCCGAGGCCGCCCCCATGGAGCAGCTGGGCCTCGGCTGGAAGAGCAGCTACGGCACCGGTGTCGGCAAGGACGCGATCACGTCCGGCCTGGAGGTCACCTGGACCACCACCCCGACCCAGTGGAGCAACGGGTTCTTCAAGAACCTCTTCGAGTACGAGTACGAGCTCACCCAGAGCCCGGCCGGCGCCAACCAGTGGGTGGCCAAGGACGCCGAGGCGACCGTCCCGGACGCCTTCGACCCGTCGAAGAAGCACCTCCCGACGATGCTCACCACGGACCTCTCGCTGCGCTTCGACCCGATCTACGGGCCGATCTCGCGCCGCTTCTACGAGAACCCGGAGCAGTTCGCGGACGCCTTCGCCCGCGCCTGGTACAAGCTGACGCACCGTGACATGGGTCCGGTCGTCCGCTACCTGGGCCCGGAGGTTCCCTCCGAGGTGCTGCTGTGGCAGGACCCGCTGCCGGCGCGCGAGGGCGAGCTGCTCGGCGCCGCCGAGATCGCCGCGCTCAAGGAGGAGGTGCTCGGCTCCGGTCTCTCGGTCGCGCAGCTGGTCTCCACCGCCTGGGCCTCGGCGTCCTCCTTCCGCGGCAGCGACAAGCGCGGCGGTGCCAACGGCGCCCGCATCCGCCTGGAGCCGCAGCGCAACTGGGAGGTCAACAACCCGAACGAGCTGTCCCAGGTCCTCAGCAAGCTCGAGGGCATCCAGCAGGCGTTCAACGCCAAGGGCGGCAAGCAGGTCTCCCTGGCCGACCTGATCGTGCTCGCGGGCACCGCGGCCGTCGAGAAGGCGGCCAAGGACGGCGGCGTCGAGGTCGAGGCCGGTTTCACGCCGGGCCGTGTCGACGCGACGCAGGAGCAGACGGACGTGGAGTCCTTCTCCGCGCTCGAGCCCACCGCCGACGGCTTCCGCAACTACGTGGGCAAGGGCAACCGCCTGCCCGCCGAGTTCCTGCTGCTCGACAAGGCGAACCTGCTCACCCTGAGCGCTCCCGAGCTGACCGTCCTCGTCGGCGGCCTGCGCGTCCTGGGGGCCAACCACGGGCAGTCGAAGCACGGCGTCTTCACGGAGCGCCCGGGCACGCTGACGAACGACTTCTTCGTCAACCTGCTCGACCTCGACACCCAGTGGAAGTCCACGTCCGAGGCGCAGGACGAGTTCGAGGGCCGCGACGCCTCCGGTGCGGTCAAGTGGACCGGCACCCGCGCCGACCTGGTCTTCGGTTCCAACTCGGAGCTGCGCGCCGTCGCCGAGGTCTACGCGAGCGACGACGCCAAGGAGAAGTTCGTGAAGGACTTCGTGGCGGCCTGGACCAAGGTCATGGACCTGGACCGGTTCGAGGTCTGATCGCCGCCTCCGCGCCGCCCCCGCGGGGGTGAACGCTTCGGCAGGCGCCCGGTGAAGGCCGTGGTCATGGCCCTTCGCGGCTGAACCCCCGGGCGCCCGCCGAGAGACGGGAGGGCCGGTTCCCCACGGGGAGCCGGCCCTCTTTGTCGTGCCGTCGTGCCGTCGTGCCGTCGTGCCGCCGTGCCGCTGGGCAGGGGCCCTTTGGGTCAGACGGGGTCGTGGGCCAGGCGCCGGGCCGGGGCCCAGCAGCGGATGATGTCGCGGACGGACACGATGCCGACCGGCTCCCGTCCGTCGAGCACGATCAGATGCCGGAATCCGCCGTGTGCCATCGCCTCGGCGGCCTCCTCCAGGGTCCACGCCGGAGTGGCGAAGACGACGTCGGTGGTGGTGTGGGTGCCCGCGGTCTCGTGGTCGGGATTCTGGTCGAGGCCGAGGGAGTTGAGGACGTCGCGCTCGGTGAGGATGCCGATGCCGCAGCCGTCGGGATCGAGGACCACGGCGGCGCCGACGCGGCGCGCGGACATCAGCCGGGCCGCCTGGCGCAGGGTGTGGGTGGGGCCGATGGTGAGGACCATCGTGCTCATGGCGTCACGGACGAGCATGAAGAGAGCCGCCTTCCTGTGTGAGCCACCTGTGGCACCGCCCCCGCGCCGCCGACCGGGGTCCGGGGCGGCCACGAGAAGCGATTCACAAGTTCACAAGTGGGGGAACTCTCAATGTGGCAGGTAAAGGGGGAGTCAACAAGGGGGCGCGGGAAGCGACTTCGGGCGCGCGGGGAGCGGGACCGGCTCAGCGCAGGTAGCTGAGCATCTCGTCGTGGAGCAGTCCGTTCGACGCCGCCGCGTTGCCGCTGTGCGGGCCCGGACGGCCGTCGAGGCCGGTGAACGAGCCGCCCGCCTCGGTCACGATGATCGCGTTCGCCGCCATGTCCCACAGCGAGAGCTCCGGCTCCGCGCACAGGTCCACCGAGCCCTCGGCGACCATCATGTACGGCCAGAAGTCGCCGTAGCCGCGCGTGCGCCACACCGTGCGGGTCAGGTCCAGGAAGCCGTTGAGCCGGCCCTGCTCCTCCCAGCCCGACAGCGAGGAGTACGCGAACGAGGCGTCGGCCATGCGGCCCACCTTCGACACGTGCAGCCGGGACGCCGAGGTCAGACTGCGGCCCGTGTATGCGCCCGCGCCCTTCGCCGCCCACCAGCGGCGGCCGAGCGCGGGAGCCGACACGACACCGACGACCGGCTGGTAGCCGCCCTCGCCGGCCTCCATCAGGGAGATCAGCGTCGCCCACACCGGGACGCCGCGCACGTAGTTCTTGGTGCCGTCGATCGGGTCGATCACCCAGCGCCGCGGACCCGTGCCCTCGATGCCGTACTCCTCGCCGAGGACCGCGTCGCGCGGCCTGGCCCGCTGGAGATTGCCGCGGATCAGCTCCTCGGCGGCCTTGTCGGCCTCGCTCACCGGCGTCATGTCCGGCTTGGTCTCCACCTTCAGGTCGAGAGCCTTGAACCGGTCCATCGTCGCGGCGTCGGCGACGTCGGCGAGGACGTGGGCGAGACGCAGATCATCGAGGTAGTCGGGCATGAGTGCACAGTATCGATCGTGGTGCACCCCCGGCCACAGCGCCCGGTCCGCACGTGCGCTCGCCCCCTGCCCGTACCTGACATATGGGGACGCAACCCCTTGACAGGGCGGACAAGCCCGTCAACTCTGGCGAAACGAACCGTACGGACCCGGCGGCCCCGGGGAGGCGAACGATGCCCACAGCCCGGGAATCACTGTTGGACGCGGCCTGCGCGGCGCTCGGGCGGCGGCCCTGGTCGGCGATACGGATGGTGGACGTCGCGGCCGCCGCCTCGGTGTCGCGCCAGACCCTCTACAACGAGTTCGGCGGCAAGGACGGCCTGGCCCGCGCCCTGGTGCGGCGCGAGACCGACCTGTACCTCGCCGGCGCCGACCGGGCGCTGCGCGAGGGCGGCTTCGAGGCGCTCGCCGCATGGACCTCCGAGGCGGCCCGGCGCAGTCCCCTGACGCGGGCCGTGCTCACCGGCTGCTGGAGCGAGCGGCTGCCCGCGGTCGACCTCGCCGCCGCACCGCACCTCTCCGGGGTCCCCGCGCAGCGCCGCGCCGACGGCCCGCTGCCGGGCCCCGCCGATCTCGTCGCCGCCGTACGGGATCGGGCCGCGACCGTGCTCGGCAGACCCGCCGGTGAGTGCGAGCTCGCCGTGCGGGTCGCGCTGTCGTGGGTGGTGGCACCGGCGGGCGAGGGGGACCTGGCCCGCCTGCTGCGCTTCCGAGTGGCCTGAAGCTCCCCGGGACGGGGATCAGTGCGCCGAGCCCGAGAGCTGGAGGCCGATGACCCCCGCGATGACGAGGCTGATGGACACGATCTTGAGCGTGGAGACGACGTCGCCGAGGAAGACCATCCCGTAGATCGCCGTGCCCGCCGCGCCGATGCCCGTCCAGACGGCGTACGCGGGCCCCACGTCGAGCTTCTTCAGGGAGAGCGTCAGCAGACCGAAGCTGCCCAGCGCGAACGAGGCGAACGCGACCGTCGGCCACAGCCGTGTGAAGCCGTGCGAGAGCTTGAGGCACACGGCGAAACCGGTCTCCAGGATCCCCGCCACGATGACCAGCAGCCACGCCATGTGAGTCTTCCTCCCGTGTCCCGCTGATCCGGTACGGCGACCGATCCCGTACGGGGATTATGCCTTTACCGGTCGGGTCGGGCGGCAAACAACGGCGAGGTCAGTCGCCCTCGCGGCGCTCGCGCGTCGCGAGCAGCCGGCGCAGCGAGTACAGCCGCGCGGGATCGGCGTGCCCCGCCTCCACCCACGCGTCGAGCGCGCAGTCCGGCTCGTCGTGGCTGCACGCGCGCGGGCAGTTCTCCGTGCCGGGCTCCAGATCCGGGAACGCGTGGATGACGCGCGAGGGGTCCACATGGTGCAGACCGAACGACCGCACGCCCGGAGTGTCGACCACCCAGCCCGCGTCGCCCGACAGCGGCAGCGCGAGCGCCGAGGTCGTGGTGTGCCGGCCGCGGCCCGTGACCGCGTTGACATGACCCGTCGTACGCCGCCGGTCGTCCGGCACCAGCGCGTTGACCAGCGTCGTCTTGCCCACGCCGGAGTGCCCGACGAACGCCGTCACCTTCCCGTCGAGCTGCTCGCGCACCCGCTCCACGGCGGTCCCGTCCTCCAGCTCGGCGCGGCTCGTCACCACGTACGGGATGTCCAGGTCCCCGTACAGGTCGAGCATCTTGTCCGGCGGGGCCAGGTCGGACTTGGTCAGGACGAGCAGCGGCGTCAGGCCGCCGTCGTACGCCGCCACGAGGCAGCGGTCGATCATGCGCGGGCGCGGCTCGGGGTCGGCGAGCGCGGTGACGATGGCGAGCTGGTCCGCGTTGGCCACGACGACGCGCTCGTACGGGTCGTCGTCGTCCGCGGTGCGGCGCAGCACCGAACTGCGCTTCTCGATGCGCACGATGCGCGCGAGCGTGTCCTTCTTGCCGGACAGATCGCCGACGACCGAGACCCGGTCCCCGACGACCGCGGCCTTGCGGCCCAGCTCACGGGCCTTCATCGCGGTCACGGGGATGTCGTCGATGAGGACGGTGAGCCGCCCCCGGTCCACGGTGAGGACCATGCCCTCGGCCGCGTCCTCGTGCTTGGGCCGGATGTTCGTCCGCGGCCGGTTCCCCTTGCGGTTGGGGCGCTGGCGGATGTCGTCCTCGTCGGTGTGCTTGCCGTAGCGGCGCATCGCGGTGTTCCCTACGCCCCGAGGCCGTCCGACCCGAGCATGGCGGTCCACATGTCGGGGAAGTCGGGCAGCGTCTTCGCGGTCGTCGCCACGTTCTCGATCTGCACCCCTTCCACGGCCAGGCCGATGATCGCGCCCGCCGTCGCCATGCGGTGGTCGTCGTACGTGTGGAAGATGCCGCCGTGCAGCCGGCGCGGGCGGATGTGCAGGCCGTCGGCGGTCTCGGTGACGTCACCGCCCAGCTCGTTGATCTCCTTGGTGAGCGCGGCCAGGCGGTCCGTCTCGTGCAGGCGCAGGTGGGCGACGCCGCGCAGCGTGGACGGGCCGTCGGCCAGCGCGGCGACCGCCGCGATGCCCGGGGTCAGCTCGCCGACCTCGCCCAGGTCCACGTCGATGCCGTGGATCGTGCCCGAGCCGGTGAACTCCAGACCCCGCGCGGTCAGTTCGCAGGACCCGCCCATCTGCGTGAAGATGTCGCGCAGCGCGTCGCCGGGCTGCGTGGTGTGCGCGGGCCAGTCGGGGATCGTGACCTTGCCGCCGGTGATCAGGGCCGCCGCCAGGAACGGCTGCGCGTTCGACAGGTCCGGCTCGATCGTGATGTCCCGGCCGAGCAGCGCGCCCGGCGTGACCCGCCACACGTTCGCCTCGCCGCCCGACTCCGGGGTGTCGACCTGGGCGCCGACCGCGCGCAGCATGTCCACCGTCATCCGGATGTGCGGCATCGACGGCAGCGTCGAACCGGTGTGCCGGACCTCCACGCCCTGGTTGAAGCGCGGGGCCGACAGCAGCAGCGCGGAGACGAACTGGGAGGACGACGACGCGTCGATCTCGACCGTGCCGCCGTCGAGGGCCCCGCCGCCCTGCACGGTGAGCGGCAGCGCCCCGCGCCCCTCGTCCTCGATCCGGGCGCCGAGCGCGCGCAGCGCGTCGATCACACCGTGCAGCGGACGCTCGTACGAACGCGGGTCGCCGTCGAAGCGGATCGGCCCGTCGGCGAGCGTGGCGACCGGGGGCAGGAAGCGCATGACCGTGCCCGCGTTGCCCACGTCGACCGTGGCCGGGCCGTGGAGGCGCCCGGGGATGACCCGCCAGGCCTCACCGGAACCGTCCGGGCCGACGCCCTCCTCGATGCCGACGCCCATGGCGCGCAGGGCGCCCGCCATCAGCACGGTGTCGCGCGAGCGCAGCGGGCGGCGCAGCCAGCCCGGCTCGGCGGCGAGCGCGGCCAGCACCAGCGCGCGGTTGGTGACGGATTTGGACCCCGGCACCTGGACCGTCGCGTCGACGGCTCCGCTCGCGAGAGGGGCGGGCCACAGGGCGGTGTGCGCGGGGTTCGACGTCATGCCTTTACTTTAGTGGGCCCGCGCGGACCCACCTGTTCACAGGCCGAGCAGCCAGCGACCGCCGCCGAGCAGCGAGCACAGCGACACCGCGTGGAAGAAGAAGAACCACATCGCCGCCGGTACGTGCGTGAGCCGTGAGAGCTGGTCCGCGTCCGAGTCCCCGGCCCCGCCGCGGCGCCGCTTGGACTGCAGCTCGAACGCCGGGCGCACCCCGCCGAGCAGCAGGAACCACACCACCACGTACGCGAACGCCGCCTGCACCTGCGGGCCCGTCAGCCAGGACACCAGCAGGAACGTGCCGCCGGTGACCACGACCGTGAGCACCCCGTACGCGTTCCTGATCATCACCAGCATCACGATCAGCAGGGCCGTCGCCAGCCAGAGCAGCAGGGTGATGTGCCCCTCGCCGAGCAGCGCGGCGCCGCCGAGGCCGAGCAGCGGCGGGGCCGTGTAGCCCGCGGCCGCCGTCAGGACCATGCCGATGCCGGTCGGCTTGCCCCGGCTGACCGTGAGGCCGCTGGTGTCCGAGTGCAGCCGGATGCCGTCGAGGCGGCGGCCCATGAGAAGCGCGACCAGGCCGTGGCCGCCCTCGTGGGCGATCGTGATCGCGTTGCGGGACAGGCGCCACACGGTGTGCGGGACGATCGCGGCGAGGGCGAGGACGCCGGCGGCGATCACCACCCACTCCTGCGGGTCGGACTGGGTCCCGGCGATCCGGTCCCAGAGGCTGGCGTCCATGTTCGGTGGGGCTCCCGTTCGTCTGCGGCGTTCTGGCACTGTGGCACGTATGTGCGGACGGTATGCATCCAGTCGTGGGCCCGAGGATCTCGCAGAAGTCTTTGAGATCGAGCGCTGGGAGCCGGAGGAGGCTCTCGAACCCGACTACAACGTGGCCCCCACCAAGGAGGTCTACGTGGTGCTCGACCGTCCCCTCAAAGACGCCGCGGACCGCCGGCCGGTTCGCCAGCTGCGCAAGCTGAAGTGGGGGCTCGTGCCGTCCTGGGCCAAGACGCCCGAGGGCGCGGCCCGCATGATCAACGCCCGCGCGGAGACGCTCCACGAGAAGCCGTCCTTCAAGCAGGCCTTCGCCGCGCGGCGCTGCATCGTGCCCGCCGACGGCTATTACGAGTGGGTGACCGGGGCCGCCGAGCGCGACCTGGAGGTCGAGGGCAGGAAGAAGCGGGCGCGCAAGCAGCCGTACTTCGTGACGCCGGCCGACGGGTCGGTCTTCGCCATGGCCGGGCTGTACGAGTTCTGGCGGGACCGGACGCTGCCGGACGCGCATCCGGCGGCCTGGTGGGTGACGTGCTCGGTGATCACCACCGAGGCGGAGGTCGCTCCGCTCGGGGTCGCGCCGGAGGAGGGGCCGCGCTCGCTCGCCGAGATCCATCCCCGGATGCCGTTGATGCTGACGCCTGACCGGTGGGACGCGTGGCTGGATCCCGCGCGGGCCGATCCGGGGGAGTTGCAGGGGCTGTTGGCGCCGCCGCCGGAGGGGTTGATGCGGGCCTATCCGGTCGCGACGGCCGTCAGCAACGTCCGCAACAACGGGCCCGAGCTCCTGAAGGAGCTGGACGGGCCGGAGGTCGGCACGCTGTTCTGAGGCGGGGGCGCGCCTTCTCGTCTGCCGGGGGCGCTTGTTCGGCGGGTGCGGGCCGGTGGGGGCTGGTCGCGCAGTTCCCCGCGCCCCTGAAATGCAGACCCTTCGGGTCGCATTTCCCCGATGAAGGCTGAACGGCGAAGCCGTTCGCCTTCAGGGGCGCGGGGAACTGCGCGACCAGCCCCCACCGGGGCGGCAGACGAACGGGGCATCCGGTGCAGGGCACGATGACCAGGTGACCCGTACTGAGATCGTGCACACCGACACCGGCGACGCCCGCATCACCTGGCACCCCGCGCGGGACGCGCGGCGGATCCTCGCCGTCAGTCACGGCGCCGGCGGCGGGATCGAGGCGAGGGACCTTCAGGCCCTGGCCCAGACCCTGCCGACCCACGGCGTGACCGTCGCCCTCGTGGAGCAGCCGTGGCGCGTCGCCGGCAAGAAGCTGGCCCCCGCGCCGAAGACCCTGGACACGGGCTGGCGCGGCCTGTGGCCCGCACTGGAGAAGCCCGGCCTCCCGGTGATCGCCGGAGGCAGAAGCGCCGGCGCCCGCGTGGCCTGCCGCACGGCGAAGGAGCTGGGCGCCGCCGCCGTCCTCGCGCTGAGCTTCCCGCTGCACCCGCCGGGCAAGCCGGAGAAGTCCCGCGCCGACGAACTGCTCGGCGCCGGCGTCCCCACCCTCGTCGTCCAGGGCGGCAACGACCCCTTCGGCAAGCCCGCCGAGTTCCCGGAGCCGGACGCGTTCGAGCTCGTCGAAGTGCCGTACGGCGACCACGGGTTCGCCGTGGCGAAGCGCGCCCCCACGAGCCAGGAGGAGGCGCTGGAGACGATCACCGGGGCCGTCGTCACGTGGACTCGGTCACTCCGCTAGCGCACGGGAATGTTGCGGCCGGGACCGCTGTTGTGCGGAACATCGGTGAACAGTTCGTACGAGAGGAAGTCCGCCGCATGGGTTCGACCATCTGCCCGAGCCGCAGCACCACTCCTGACCTGGAGTGGACCGTCCTGCACGCGGCCCGGACCGTGCCTATTCGGGCGGCGGGCGGACCGGATCGTCGTCTATCCTCCGATTCGAGTGGGACCACTCCCGGTCTCGCGACGTCGTCGGAGGAGGTGGGTCCGGTCGCAGGGACCGACGCAGGGACCGAAAACGGCCAGGCGGAGCAGCCCGGGCCCGCGGAGACCGCTGCCGAGCGCAGCGCGCGCTTCGAGCGGGACGCGCTGGAATTCCTCGACCAGATGTACTCCGCTGCGCTGCGCATGACGCGCAACCCCGCAGACGCGGAGGACCTGGTCCAGGAGACGTACGCGAAGGCGTATGCGTCGTTCCACCAGTTCCGCGAGGGCACGAACCTCAAGGCGTGGCTGTACCGGATCCTCACGAACACCTTCATCAACTCGTACCGGAAGAAGCAGCGCGAGCCCCAGCGCAGCGCCGCCGAGGAGATCGAGGACTGGCAGCTGGCCCGGGCCGAGTCGCACATGTCGACCGGTCTGCGCTCCGCCGAGTCGCAGGCGCTCGACCACCTGCCCGACTCGGACGTGAAGCAGGCGCTCCAGGCGATCCCCGAGGAATTCCGCATCGCCGTGTATCTCGCGGACGTAGAGGGCTTTGCGTACAAGGAGATCGCGGACATCATGGGGACACCCATCGGGACGGTGATGTCCCGGCTCCACCGGGGCCGTCGCCAGCTGCGCGGCATGCTCGAGGACTACGCCCGTGACCGCGGGCTCGTCCCGGCCGGCGCCGGAGAGTCGAACGAAGTGAAAGGTTCGGGCTCATGAGCTGCGGAGAGCCGCACGAGACGGACTGCAGTGAAGTTCTCGATCATCTCTACGAGTACCTCGACCATGAGATGCCGGATCCGGACTGCACCAAGTTCGAGGTGCACTTCGAGGAGTGCTCCCCGTGTCTGGAGAAGTACGGCCTGGAGCAGGCCGTGAAGAAGCTGGTGAAGCGGTGCTGCGGGCACGACGACGTGCCGAGCGACCTGCGGGCCAAGGTCATGGGCCGGATCGAACTGATCCGCTCCGGTGACGCCACCCCGGAGGACGGCTTCGGGAACTCGCTGGCCTGACCCCGCTCACGCGCGGGAAGTGCCGTGCCGCGCGCGGGAGTTGAGCTCCCGCGTCAGCTTGGCACGTCATCCGATTCACCCGATCGTGCTAATCCGGGGCCGTGTGCCCCGGTATTCCCCCCGATGCCGCCCCGGTGGAGCGGCGAGCGTCCTATTCTCCGTGAACTGAACGCCACGGGGAGGGAGTTGGGGCATGCGGTCGGTTCCGCCGGTGGCCTGCGCCTATGTGCTTCTCGCCGTGGGGGCGGGCCTCTTCTGTGCCGCCCCGGCGCTCTCCCCGCACACCCCCTGGCCCTCCGCCGTCCTGCTCGCCGCCGTCTACGCGGGCTGTGAGCACGCGGGGCGGCTGCGGATCGTCGGGCGTCGGGCTCCCCAGGACATGGGCACGTTCTTCCCCGCCCTGCTTGCAGGAGCGTTTCTGCTGCCTCCGGCCGCCGCCGCGCTCGTCGCCGTGCCCGGCGCCCTGCTCGGCCGGGTGGAGCAGCGGCCCCGAGCGCTGCGCCGGACCTGGCGCGCCGTCCGGCTCGCCCTCGCCGTCTGGGCCGCCGCACAGGCCTTCGCGCTGCTCGACGGCGCCGCCGCGATCTCCGCGCCCCGCTTCCCGTACGCGCTCGTGCCCTGCGGCGCGGGCGCGCTCGTCTTCTGTGCCGCGCTCACCCTCCTCGACGGCGGCATCCGCGCCACCGCCGAGCGAGTCCCGCTGCGCTCCGCCTGGCGCGGCCTGTTCGGGCGCACCCTCGCCCCCGTCGTCGTGCACGGCCTCGCCGGGATGATGATGGCCGTCCTGTGGGCCGGCGCCTACGGGCCTTTCGCCTCGCTGCTCGTCCTGCTGCCGATGTACATCTCCTGCTGGGTCTTCGCCCAGTACCAGCGCGAGCGCGCCGCCCACCAGGCGACCATCAGGGCGCTCGTCCAGGCCGTCGACATCAAGGACGGCTACACGCGCGGGCACAGCGAGCGCGTCGGGCAGGCCTCGATGATGATCGCCCGCGAGCTCGGCATGGCCGAGGAGCGCGTCGAGGTGCTGCGCTTCGCCGGGATCCTGCACGACGTGGGCAAACTCGGCGTCCCGACCCGGCTGCTGCGCAAGGACGGCCCGCTCACCCCCGAGGAACGCAAGGTCATCGAACTGCACCCCGAGTACGGGCACGAGATGGTGCGCGGCATCGGCTTCCTCGGCGAGGCCCGGGCCGCGATCCTGCACCACCACGAGCGGCTCGACGGCAGCGGCTACCCGTACGGGCTCGCGGGCGCGCAGATCCCGGAGTTCGCCCGCGTCGTCGCGGTCGCCGACGCCTTCGACGCCATGACCTCCACCCGTACGTACTCCCGGGCGCGGCCCGTCGACGTCGCGCTCGCGGAGCTGGACCGCTGCGCCGGATCGCAGTTCGACCCCGTGATGGTCGGCGCGCTCACGCGCGTGCTCGGCCGCGAGGGCTGGCACCCCGTCGTCACCGCCGACGAGACCGCCGTGCCCGCCCCGCGCGGCACGGACCTCCCCGTGCCGGGGGCGGCCTCCCGGTGAGCGACCGCGCGCCGCTCGGACCGGCACCGCGCGCGCCCGGACGGCGCACCCCGCTCGTCCTCGGCGTGCACGCCGTCGCCCTGGGCCTCGCCGGTCTCGCCCTGGTCCGGAGCGCCTGGCACGGCCTGGAGGACCGCGGCATCGCCCTCGCCTTCGGGCTCCTCGTCGCGGTCGGCGAGCTCGCCCGCCGGGGCCGCGGCGACGACCGCGAGCCGGCGCCGCTCGGCACGGCCGGCGCCCTCGCCTACGCGCTGCTCGGCGAGGTCGCCGGGGAGCCGACCCGGCACGGGGTCCTCCAGGTCGTCGCCGTCACCCTCGCCGGCTGCCTCGTCGGCTGCGTCCCGCACATCGCGCGCGGCAACGGACCCACCCCGGACCACATGGCCCGCCGCGTCCTGACCGTCGCCTTCGCCGCCGTCTGCTTCCAGCCGCTCTACAACCAGGGCCGGCTGGCCGAGTGGGTGGGCAACGGGCCCGGATACGCCCTGGTGGTCGCCGGGCTCCTCGCGCTCACCGTGCTGTGCGACGCCGTGCTCGCCGCCGTCCTCGCGCGGGCCCGCACCGGATGGCCGTTCGGGCCGCTGCTCCGTGACGAACTGCGGGCCGTGCCGGGCATCGGCTCGGCCGTCTGCGCGACCGGCGCGGTCACCGCGCTCGCCGTCGCCGTGGCCGGCCTGTGGGCGCTGCCCGTGATCAGCCTGCCGCTGCTCCTGACCCAGCTGGCCTTCCGCCGCTACGCCGCGGTCCGGGCCACGTACCGGCAGACCATCGCCTCGCTGGCCCGCGCCACCGAGATCGCCGGGTACACCCCGCACGGGCACGCGCTGCGGGTCGCCGCGCTGAGCCGGGCCGTGGGGCGCGACCTCGGCCTGTCCGAGCCCGAACTGACCGTCCTGGAGTACGCCGCCCTCATGCACGACATCGGCCAGCTCTCCCTGCTCGACCCCGTCGCGGACGGGGCCACCGCCGCGCTCCCCGCCGACCGGCAGCGCAGCATCGCCCTGCTCGGCGGGGCCGTCGTCCGGCAGACCGGGGTGGACGCCCGGGTCGCCGTGGTGGTCGAGCGGCAGGCGGACCCGTACCGTGAGCAGCCGGTCGCCGCGCGGATCGTGCGGGCGGCGAACGCGTACGACGAGATGGCCAGGGAAGAGGGTCCCCAGGGGCCGCTGAAGGCCCTGGAGCGGCTTCGTCTCGGCACCGGCCGCGATTATCAGTCGGACGTCGTGGAAGCCCTGGCCAGAGTGGTTTCGCGGCCCGGGCCGCTCCTGGGTTCGGCCGGGTGACCCATGGGTAATGAGCGGGCGTCCGACCGTACGTGGTTGGATGCGAATGAGCCCGAAGAACAGGGTGTGTCCGGGGGCACAGGCCTCGAGAGTCTGCAGGCGGGAATCGTGAGGATCTTCGGCAAGGGACGGCACCGGCCATCGGCCTCGTGGCGACAGGCCACGGACCGCGCGTTCACGCTGATCGGCGACGGCCGGTACGAGGACGCGGGGGCGCTGCTCACCCGTGCCGCCGACCTGGAGCCGTGGCTCTCGGAGTCCTGGTTCAATCTGGCGCTGCTGCACAAGTTCCGGCACGACTGGGAGCAGGCGCGCAGCGCGGGTCTGCGGGCGGTCGCGCTGCTGGAACGGGAGACGGGCGCGCCGGACTGGTGGAACGTGGGCATCGCCGCCACCGCACTGCAGGACTGGCCGCTGGCGCGGCGGGCCTGGCAGGCGTACGGGCTGAAGGTGCCGGGCGGGGTGGCCGCGGTCGGTGAGCCGGCGGGCATGGACCTCGGCAGCGCGGCCGTGCGGCTCTCACCGGAGGGGGAGGCCGAGGTCGTGTGGGGGCGCAGGCTCGACCCCGCGCGCATCGAGGTGCTGTCCATTCCGCTGCCGTCCTCGGGGCGGCGCTGGGGCGAGGTCGTGCTGCACGACGGGGTCCCGCACGGGGAGCGGACCACGGCCACGGGGCACTCGTATCCCGTGTTCGACGAGATCGAGCTCTGGGCGCCGTCGCCGGTGCCGACGTGGGTCGTGCTGCTTGAGGCGGCGACCGAGGCGGACCGGGACGCGCTGGAGCGGCTCGCGGCGGACGCCGGGTTCGCGGCGGAGGACTGGTCCTCGTCGGTACGGCTGCTGTGCCGGACGTGCTCCGAGTCGCGGATGCCCTCGGACGAGGGGGACGGGACGCATCTCGATCCGCACGATCACAGTGAGCCGGGGCATCCCGGGCCGCTGGGGCATCGGACGGACGGGCAGTTGTGGGTGCCGGAGCGGGAGTGTGGTGTGGCTGCGCCGGCTTCTCTGGTGCGGGGGCTGCTGGACGGTTGGGTCGCGGACAGTCCCGACTCCCGTGACTGGCGGGATCTCGAAGAGGTCTGCTAGCGGTTTGCGGGGGTCCGGTGCGGAAGCGCGCCGCGGGGCTTGGTCGTCGTCGCCGGGTGCGGCTTTCGTCGTGGTTGCTCGCGCAGTTCCCCGCGCCCCTGAAGGGGCACACTGCGTGCGCCCCCCAGGGGGCGGACTTCGTGTGTGGCAGGGGCCCGCGCCGGCAGGTGCTGGCCCGTACCCTGTAGGGGCACTGTTCATGTAGCTCAGGAAGGCTCACGTCCGTCATGGCGCAGCAGGAGACCGAGAAGCAGCACGCCGGCGTGCTCCCCGTGGACGACGAGGGCTTCGTCATCGACACCGAGGACTGTGAGGCGCGGGAGGCGGCGTACCGCGAGCGGGGCACGTCGCGGCCCATCACCGTGGTCGGGAACCCGGTGCTGCACAAGGAGTGCAAGGACGTCACCGAGTTCGGCCCCGAGCTGGAGCAGCTGGTCGACGACATGTTCGCCAGCCAGCGGACCGCCGAGGGCGTCGGCCTCGCCGCCAACCAGATCGGCGTCGACCTGAAGGTCTTCGTGTACGACTGCCCCGACGACGACGGCGTCCGCCACACGGGCGTCGTGTGCAACCCGGTCCTCCAGGAGCTCCCCGCCGACCGCCGCCGCCTCGACGACTCGAACGAGGGCTGCCTGTCCGTGCCGACCGCCTACGCGGAGCTCGCCCGCCCCGACTACGCGGTGGTCACCGGCCGCGACGAGAAGGGCAACGCGATCACCGTGCGCGGCACCGGCTACTTCGCCCGCTGCCTCCAGCACGAGACGGACCACCTGTACGGCTACCTGTACATCGACCGCCTGTCGAAGCGCGAGCGCAAGAACGCCCTGAAGCAGATGGAGGAGGGCACCCCGCGCTACGAGGTCGTCCCCAACAACTAGATCCAACTCCTGGTCCCGACGGGCCGGTTGAGCTTCGAGCGGCGCCTGGTACGGATGAATTCCGGCCGGGCGCCGCTCTGTTGTGCCCGCGAACCGGTCGCGTACGGCTGTGTGTGCGAACAGGACCGGCCGTTCATGCCACAGATTCAGTCATGTAAGGGGACGATTCCGGCGGCGGGGGGTAGTGAGGGGAGCAAATCCGTTCCCAGAACGGTCAGTTGTAGTGCTGAATAGAAAGCGCGGGGATACGCAACGGCGCGCGCCCGGCACTGCTGGGGGCGTACGCCAACAGGCGGCAGAGAGGGGTTTGTTCGTGGCTGCTTATCCGGAGACCGTGGTCCCACCGGCGCTGGCACTGCCGGCGATCGAGGATGCGTTTCCTCGCAACCTGCACCCGTATTGGCCCAAGCTTCAGGAGAAGACCCGCTCCTGGCTGCTGGAAAAACGTCTGATGCCCGCCGACAAGGTGGAGAAATATGCCGATGGCCTGTGCTACACGGACCTGATGGCGGGCTACTACATCGGGGCCCCCGATGACGTGCTGTCGGCGATCTGCGACTACAGCGCGTGGTTCTTCGTCTGGGACGACCGGCACGACCGTGACGTGATCCACGGGAGGACGGCGAGCTGGCGGCGGCTCGCCGTCCAGCTGCACGCGGCCACCGAGGCCCCGCAGCTCCACCTGGACCACAAGGACCCGCTGGTCGCGGGGTTCGCGGAGAGCGTGAACCGGCTCTACGGCTCCCTGGGCCGGAGCTGGAACGCCCGCTTCGCCCGCCACTTCCACGTGGTGATCGACGCGTACGACCAGGAGTTCCACAACCGGATGACCGGCACGGTGCCCACCGTGGACGAGTACATCGCCCTGCGCAGGAACACGTTCGCGCACTGGATCTGGCTCGACCTCCTGGAGCCCTCGGCGCAGTACGAACTGCCCGCGTGGGTCAGGAAGAACGAAGCGTTTACGCGTGCGGCACTTGCCTGCCAGGATTTCGCCGCGTGGTACAACGACCTCTGCTCACTTCCCAAGGAGCTCGCGGGAGAAGAGCTTCACAACCTCGGGATAAGTCTCATCAAACATCAGGGACTTTCCCTTCAGGAAGCCGTCGTGGAAGTCCGCCGAAGGGTGCAGGGAACCATCGACGATTTCCTTGAGGCGGAAAAAGAAGTCGAACAGATGGCGGCGTCCACGGAACAGGTGGGACAGCACGGAAAGGAACTCGCGGACGCCATAAGGGCGTGCGTGGGGAACATGCGGAACTGGTTCAGTTCCGTGTACTGGTTCCATCACGAATCAGGGCGTTATGCGGTGGACAGCTGGGACGACCGGTCCACCCCGCCCTACATAAGCGACGAACAGCCCGATCAGGTGGGTGAATGCGCATGACCGTCGATTCGACCCTGCGGGACCGGACGGCCGGCGAGGCCGAGTCCGGCGTCCCGCCGTTCGCGCCCGGCGCCGTCCCGGTGCTCGGCCACGCCGGGAGCCTGCTGCGCGACCCGCTCGGCTTCCTCACCGGGCTGCGCGACGGGGGCGACGTGGTGCGGCTGCGGCTCGGCCCGCGCACGGCCTACGCGGTGTGCGATCCGGAGCTCGTGGCCACGCTCCTCAAGAGCCCCGACTTCGCGGTCGGCGGCCCCCTGTGGGACACCATGGGCGTCCTCCTCGGCAAGGGCGTGGCGACCAGCAACGGGGCGCTGCACCGGCGTCAGCGGCGGGCCATCCAGCCCGCGTTCCGGATGGACAAGATCCACGAGTACGCCGCCGTCATGGAGGACGAGGCGCGCCGCATGGCGGACCGCTGGAGCGACGGGCAGACCGTCGACATCGCCGCCGAGGTCTTCCGCACGGCGACCCGGATCGTGGCGCGTTCGGTGCTCCAGGTGGACTCCATCGACGAGCGCGCCGACCGGCTCTCCACGGCGCTGCACACCGTCTTCGAGGGCCTGTACCGGCGGATGATCCTCTCCTTCGGCCCGCTGTACCGGCTGCCGCTTCCGGCCAATCGCCGATTCGAGAACGCGTTGGCCGATCTGCATCGCATGGTCGACGAGATCATCGCCGAGCGCAGGGCCGAGGCGGCTTCGGGCGGCAATCCCGATGACCTCCTCGCGGCATTGCTCGACGACCGCGATGAAAATGGTGAAGCCGTCAACGAACAGGAGGTGCACGACCAGGTCGTGTCTCTCGTCGTGGCCGGTGCCGAGAATGTGGCGAAGACCCTGACATGGGTCTTCCAGCTCCTCGCCGAACACCCCGAGCACGAAAACCGGCTGAGCCAGGAAGTTGAATCCGTGACGGGCGGGGATCGCCCGGTCGCTTTCGGTGATCTGGGAGAACTCGCATATATGCGGAATCTCATCACCGAGTCGATGCGGATACGCCCGGCGGTCTGGATTCTGACACGGCTCGCCTCCGTCGACACGACACTCGGCGGGTATCGCATTCCGGCCGGTACGGACATCCTCTACAGCCCGCTCGCCATGCAGCGCGATCCGCGCGCGTTCCGGGACGCCCTGGCCTTCGACCCGGACCGGTGGCTGCCCGAGCGGGCCGCCGACGTCACGCCCGCCGCCCACGCCCCGTTCAGCGTCGGCAACCGCAAGTGCCCCGGGGACCACTTCAGCATGGCCGAACTGTCGCTGATTCTCGGCACGGTGGTGCAGAAGTGGCGCCTGGCGGCGACCGAGGGGACGGACAGCACGGCCCGCATCGGGATCACGCTGCAGCCGAAGGGCGCCCTGCTGGAGGTGCGGGCCAGGTGACCCGTCCGGGGCGGGCGCGGCTCAGGCCGCCGCCCGCACCCGGAACGTCCGCCGGAAGGCGTTCGGTGTCGTGCCGAGCGCCTTCATGAACTGGTGGCGCATCGCGGCCGCGTTGCCGAACCCGGCGCGCGCCGCGATGGCGTCCACCGTCTCGTCCGTCCGCTCCAGGAGCTCCTGGGCGAGCAGCACCCGCTGGCGCAGCAGCCACCGGTACGGCGTCGTGCCGGTCTCCTGCTGGAAACGCCGCGCGAAGGTCCGCGGCGACATGAGGGCCCGTGCCGCCAGCTCCTCCACGGTCACCGGCCGGTCCAGGTTCCGCTCCATCCACGCGAGCACCTCGCCGACCGTGTCGCAGCGCGTCGCCGGCAGGGGCCGCTCCACGTACTGGGCCTGCCCGCCGTCGCGGTGCGGCGGCACGACCATGCGGCGGGCGATCGCGTTGGCCACCTCGGTGCCGTGCTCGCTGCGCACGAGGTGCAGGCAGGCGTCGATCCCGGCCGCCGTCCCCGCCGAGGTCACGACCGGCCCCTCGTCCACGTACAGCACGTCCGGGTCGACGCGGGTGCGCGGGAAGCGGGCGGCGAGCTCGCGCGCGTACCGCCAGTGCACCGCGCAGCGGCGCCCGTCGAGCAGCCCCGCCTCGCCGAGCACGAACACGCCCGCGCACAGGCTCAGGACGCGGGCGCCCCGGTCGACCGCGCGGCGCAGCGCGTCGAGCAGCTCCGGCGGATAGGCCTCGTAGCGCCGCCCGGCCGAGGGGATGGCGACGAGGTCCGCCTCCTCCAGCCGGTCCAGTCCGTACGGCGTGGAGACGGTCATGCCGGGTACGTGCGTGCCGAGCGCCGGGCCCTCAGCGGAGACCACCGCGAAGTCGTACACCGGCAGTCCCGCCTCGCTGCGGTCGAGGCCGAACACCTCGCACACGACGCCGAGTTCGAAGGGGTGCACACCGTCGAGGAGTACTGCCGCCACGTTTTTCAGCATGCGGTCCAGTGTGCCTCAGGCGTGGCAGGAATTCGAGGTTCTATGACAGTCCTGCCACTGCTGCGAGGGCCTGACGGGCGGGAGAGTGGAGGACATGAACGCAGCGATGAACTACCTCACCGTCCTCGTCGTCTTCCTCCTCCTCGCCGCCCCCTCCCTCTACGGGATGGCCCACGACCGCAGGATCGACCGGCAGCTGCGCCGGGCCCGGCAGGACGCCGAAAGCGCGTCCCACCAGGCCCGGTTCACCACGGTCGCCTGACCAGGAAGAGGGCACTCGGCCCTCCGAGGTTGCCTAGAAGTCCTCGTCGAAGCCGACCGAGCCCTCCACCGCCACCTGGTAGGCCGAGGGCCGGCGCTCGAAGAAGTTCGTCAGCTCCTGGACGCCCTGGAGCTCCATGAAGGAGAACGGGTTCTCCGAGCCGTACACGGGCGCGAAGCCGAGCCGCTGCAGACGCTGGTCGGCGACGCACTCCAGGTACTGCCGCATCGAGTCCGTGTTCATGCCGGGCAGGCCGTCCCCGCACAGGTCACGGGCGAACTGCAGCTCCGCGTCGACCGCCTCGCGCAGCATGTCGGTCACCTGGACCCGCAGCTCGTCGTCGAACAGGTCCGGCTCCTCCTTGCGGACCGTGTCGACCACGTCGAACGCGAAGGACATGTGCATCGTCTCGTCGCGGAACACCCAGTTGGTGCCCGTCGCGAGCCCGTGCAGCAGGCCCCGCGAGCGGAACCAGTACACGTAGGCGAAGGCCCCGTAGAAGAAGAGCCCCTCGATGCAGGCCGCGAAGCAGATCAGGTTCAGCAGGAAGCGGCGGCGGTCGGCCTTCGTCTCCAGACGGTCGATCTTCTCGACCGAGTCCATCCACTTGAAGCAGAACTCGGCCTTCTCGCGGATCGACGGGATCTCCTCGACCGCGTCGAACGCGGCCGCGCGGTCGTCCGGGTCGGGCAGGTACGTGTCCAGGAGCGTCAGATAGAACTGGACGTGCACGGCCTCCTCGAACAGCTGGCGCGACAGGTACAGGCGCGCCTCGGGGGAGTTGATGTGCTTGTACAGGGTGAGCACGAGGTTGTTCGAGACGATCGAGTCGCCCGTCGCGAAGAACGCGACAAGACGGCCGATCATGTGCTGCTCGCCCGGCGACAGCTTCGCGAGGTCGGCGACGTCCGAGTGGAGGTCGACCTCCTCGACCGTCCACGTGTTCTTGATGGCGTCCCGGTAGCGCTCGTAGAAGTCCGGGTAGCGCATGGGACGCAGGGTCAGCTCGAAGCCCGGGTCCAGCAGGTTCTTCTCGGTGGCAGGGGTGGTCATTACTGGCAGGCCTCGCAGGACTCGGGGTTTTCCAGGGAGCAGGCGACGGCGTCCGGGTCGGCCACCTGGACGGGGACGGTGGAGCGGGCCGCCGCGCGGGCGATGCGCGTCGCGGGGCGCGAGCGCAGGTAGTACGTCGTCTTCAGGCCCGACTTCCAGGCGTACGCGTACATCGAGGAGAGCTTGCCGATGGTCGGCGTCTCCATGAACAGGTTCAGCGACTGGGCCTGGTCCAGGTACGGGGTGCGGGCCGCCGCCATGTCGATCAGGCCGCGCTGCGGGATCTCCCACGCCGTGCGGTACAGCGCGCGCACGTCCGCGGGCACCCAGGTCAGGTCCTGCACCGAGCCGTTGGACTCGCGCAGCGCCTCACGGGTCTGCGCGTCCCACACGCCGAGCTTCTTCAGCTCCTCCACCAGGTACGAGTTGACCTGGAGGAACTCGCCGGAGAGCGTCTCGCGCTTGAACAGGTTCGAGACCTGCGGCTCGATGCACTCGTAGACACCGGCGATCGAGGCGATCGTCGCGGTCGGGGCGATCGCGAGCAGCAGCGAGTTGCGCATGCCGACCGCGGCGATGCGCTCGCGCAGCGCCGCCCAGCGCTCCGGCCAGACCGGCTCGACGCCGTAGTGGTCCGGGTGCAGGACACCGCGCGCGGTGCGGGTCTTCTCCCAGGCCGGCAGCGGCCCGTGGCGCTCGGCGAGGTCCGCCGAGGCCTCGTACGCGGCGAGCATGATCCGCTCGGCGATCCGGGTGGAGAGGGCGCGCGCCTCCTCCGAGTCGAAGGGCAGCCGCAGCTTGAAGAACACGTCCTGCAGGCCCATCGCGCCCAGACCCACCGGACGCCACTTCGCGTTGGAGCGGCCCGCCTGCTCGGTCGGGTAGAAGTTGATGTCGACGACCCGGTCCAGGAACGTGACGGCCGTGCGGACGGACGCGTCCAGGCGCTCCCAGTCGATGTCCCCGGCGGCCGTGTCCACGAACGCGCCGAGGTTGACCGAGCCCAGGTTGCACACGGCCGTCTCGCCGTCGTCCGTGACCTCGATGATCTCGGTGCACAGGTTCGAGGAGTGGACCGTGTTCCCGGGCTCCGCCGTCTGGTTGGCGGTGCGGTTCGCGGCGTCCTTGAAGGTCAGCCAGCCGTTGCCGGTCTGCGCGAGGGTGCGCATCATGCGGCCGTACAGATCCCGCGCGGGGATCGTCTTCTGCGCCTTACCCGCGGCCTCGGCCGCGCGGTACGCGGCGTCGAACTCCTCGCCCCACAGGTCGACCAGCTCGGGCACGTCGGCGGGAGAGAACAGCGACCACGGCCGGTCCTCGTTCACCCGGCGCATGAACTCGTCCGGGATCCAGTGCGCGAGGTTGAGGTTGTGCGTGCGGCGCGCGTCCTCACCCGTGTTGTCGCGCAGCTCCAGGAACTCCTCGATGTCGGAGTGCCACGTCTCCAGGTACACGGCGGCGGCGCCCTTGCGGCGCCCGCCCTGGTTCACGGCGGCGACCGACGCGTCGAGCGTCTTCAGGAACGGCACGATGCCGTTGGAGTGCCCGTTGGTGCCCCGGATCAGCGAACCGCGGCTGCGGACACGGGAGTACGACAGGCCGATGCCGCCGGCGTGCTTCGAGAGGCGGGCCACCTGGTGGTAGCGGTCGTAGATCGAGTCCAGCTCGTCCAGCGGGGAGTCGAGCAGGTAGCAGCTCGACATCTGCGGGTGCCGGGTGCCGGAGTTGAACAGCGTGGGGGAGGAGGGCAGGTAGTCGAGCCGGCTCATCAGGCCGTACAGCGCGGCGACCTCGTCCAGGGCGCGCACCGTCTCGTCCTCGGCCAGGCCGCAGGCCACGCGCAGCAGGAAGTGCTGCGGCGTCTCGACGACCTTGCGGGTGATCGGGTGGCGCAGCAGGTAGCGGCTGAAGAGCGTGCGCAGGCCGAAGTAGCCGAAGCGGTCGTCGGCGGCCGGGTCGATCAGCGCGTCGAGCGCGGCGGCGTGCACGCGCACGAACTCGGCGGTGCGGTCCGCGATCAGGCCCTCCCGGTGCCCGACCTCGATCGAGCCGGTGAACGAGGTGACGCCCTGCGAGGCGGCCTCGGCCGCGACGGTGAGGGTGAGCAGGCGCGCCGCGAGCCGCGAGTAGGCCGGGTCCTCGGAGATCAGTCCGGCCGCCGCCTCGGTGGCGAGCTCGCGCAGCTCCGCCTCGTCGGCCCGGGCGGACCGGCCGCGCAGCGCCGCGGCGGCGACCCGGCCCGGGTCGGCGTCGGTCAGGTCGGCGGTCAGCTCGGTCAGCGTGCGCAGCAGCGCGGTGCCGGGGGCATCGGCTTCGGCACGGACCGGGGCTGAGGCGGGATCGGCGGGCGCGATCGTCACTGGGGGGCTCTCCCTCGCTCGGCTCGGGGCCCGCGGGGAGGAGGAGTGGCCCGGACGCGCACAGGGGGCGCCCGCGTCACCGGCCCGTTCCGCGAGGCCCTGACGTCTTCGACACCCGGGCCGGACGGCTCGGGTGCACCGTCGGCAGGTCTTCGGACTCACGTGAGGGGCCTTTTGCGGCCTTACGTTCACCGTTGCGGGACAGTTCCGGACTTGCACCGGATTCCCCTGCGACGACAGCGAGAGCGAGCATACATGTTGTGCCCGGGCTTCCGCTCCGGGCCCACATGTTGTGTCGCGGTGAGGGTCAGGCCACCCCGGGCCGCTTCAGGAGCGTCGTCACGAAGTCGGCCGTGAAGTCGCGCGGGCCGGTGCCGAGGGCGACCCGGCCGCGGTGCGCGGTGCGGGCGGCGACGAGCGGGGACTCGGCGTAGTAGGCGCGCGGGTAGTCGCTGTCGTAGGGGATGAACACGGTCTTGCCGCGGGTGAGTTCGCTCGCGCACTCCACGACGACGGTGCCGTCGGCGGCGGTGACGAACGACTCGTCGGCGCAGACCCCGACGGCGAGCGGGTCGTGCAGCGGGCTGCCCGCGGCCTCCGTGTACGCGTCCAGGTAGTAGCGCATCAGGCGGGCGGTGAGTGCCATGCCCTCGCCCGCGTCCTCCAGGACGGCCAGGTGGTCCTTGGTGAAGCGCCAGCCGTGCGTCGCGTCGAGCCCGACCATCGTGTACCGGATGCCCGAGGACACCACGAGGTCCACGGCGTCCGGGTCCGCCCAGGCGTTGAACTCGGCGACCGGCGTGATGTTCCCGGGCACCTCCGCGGCCCCGCCCATGAAGACGAGGTGCTTCACGCGCCGCGCGAAGTCCGGGTCCTCGGTGATCGCGAGGGCCACGTTGGTCAGCGGGCCCGTCGCGCACACGGTCAGCTCGCCCTCGTACCGGCGCGAGAGGCGGAGCATGGCCTGCGCCGAGGACTCGGTCTGCTCGGGCACGCTCGCGTCGGGCAGCCGCTCGGCGCCGAGGCCCTCCGCGCCGTGGAACTCGCCGGCCGCGGAGTACGGCAGCCGGGTCAGCGGGCGCCCCGCGCCCCGGTGCACGGGCACGTCGCCGTCGATGCCGAAGGCGCGGGCCAGGGCGCGGCCGTTGCGGAAGGTCTGGGAGGCGGGCACGTTGCCGCCGACGGTCGTGTAGGCCTTGAGGTCCCACAGGCCGGTGCCGAGCAGGTACTGGAGCGCGACGGCGTCGTCGATGCCGGGGTCGCTGTCGAGGACGATGGGTGCGGTCAAGGGTTCCTCCAGGGCGGGTGGTGCCGATCGACGGGTGGTGCCGACCGTCGGCCACCGTAACGGGACGAGCCCCTCCGGAGTCGGAGGGGCTCGTCCTTCGAGAAAGGTGCGCGGCTAGTGTCCGGCGCCGGTCCCGACGGCCGGGAGCTCGACCTGCACGCCCTTGTCACCGGCGTCGGCCGTGTAGTCCGACGGGGACGTCTCGTCGATGCCGTCCGGGGCCTTGAGCGCCTTCAGGACGAAGGTGAGGACCACGGTGACGACGACGTTCAGGACGAACGCGGTGAGGCCGATGTAGCCGATCTCGCCGATGCCCGGGATCTCCTTGGCGGAGCCGCCGAAGTGCTTCTGCGTCGGCGAGGCCACCCCGTACGCGGCGACCGTGCCGTAGACCATGCCGACGGCCCAGCCGGCGAGCAGCGCCCAGCGGTGGAACCAGCGGGTGAACAGACCGCCGACCAGGGCCGGGAAGGTCTGCAGGATCCAGATGCCGCCGAGCAGCTGGAAGTTGATGGCGACGGTCTTGTCCATGGTGAGGACGAAGGCGAGCGCGCCGACCTTCACCAGCAGGGACACCAGCTTGGAGACCTTGGTCTCCTGGGCGGGCGTGGCGTCCGGCTTGATGAAGTCCTTGTAGATGTTGCGGGTGAAGAGGTTGGCCGCGGCGATGGACATGATCGCGGCGGGGACGAGCGCGCCGATGCCGATGGCCGCGAACGCGACGCCCGTGAACCAGTCCGGGAACATGTCCTCGAACAGCTGCGGGATCGCCAACTGGCCGTTCTGGACCGTGACTCCGGCCGCGATCGCCATGAAGCCGAGCAGCGCGAGCAGACCCAGCATGAGCGAGTACAGCGGCAGGATCGTGGTGTTGCGCCGGATGACCTCGCGGCTCTTCGACGACAGGGTCGCCGTGATCGAGTGCGGGTACATGAACAGCGCGAGCGCCGAGCCGAGCGCGAGGGTCGCGTACGTCCAGGTGCCCTGCGAGCCGGGTGCGAGGGCCCCGACGGGCTTCTCGGTCGCGGGGTTGATCTTCGCGAACTTCTCGCCGGCCGCGGCGAAGATGTCGTCGAAGCCGCCGAGCTTGATCGGGATGTAGATGATCGCGACGGCGATGACGATGTAGATCAGCGTGTCCTTGACGAACGCGATGAGCGCCGGGGCCCGCAGACCCGAGGAGTACGTGTACGCGGCGAGGACCGCGAACGCGATCAGCAGCGGCAGGTCCTTGACGAACCAGTTGGTGCCCTCGTCGCCGCCGACGCCCATGACGTCCAGGACGGCCTGGATGCCCACGAGTTGGAGCGCGATGTACGGCATCGTGGCGAGGATGCCGGTGATCGCGACGGCCAGGGACAGGCCCTTGGAGCCGAAGCGTCCGCGCACGAAGTCCGAGGTGGTCACGTAGCCGTGCTTGTGCGAGACCGACCACAGGCGCGGCAGGAACGTGAAGATCAGCGGGTACACGAGGATCGTGTAGGGCACCGCGAAGAAGCCGGAGGCGCCGGCCGCGTAGATGGCCGCCGGGACGGCGACGAAGGTGTACGCGGTGTAGAGGTCGCCGCCGAGCAGGAACCAGGTGATCCAGGTGCCGAACGAGCGGCCGCCCAGGCCCCATTCGTCGAGGGACGCCTCGTTCTCGGCGCGCCGCCAGCGGGCGGCGAGGAAGCCCATGACCGTGACGGCCACGAAGAACAGGATGAAGACGGTGAGTGCGACACCGTTCACGCCGTCGTTCACGCGCCGGCCCCTTCCTGGGAGGCCGCAGCGGCCTGCTTACGGGACGCCTGGTCGTGCTTCCACAGCTTGTACGCGATCATCGTGAGCGCCGTCGAGATCAGCACCCAGAGCATCTGGTACCAGTAGAAGAACGGGATGCCGATGAACGCGGGGTCCACCTTGGCGTAGGAGCTGACCCAGAGCATCGCCACGAACGGGGCGATGAGACACAAGGCCACCACGACACGGAGCGGGGTCACCGTCCGCGTGTCTGCTTGCCGCGCTGGTCGCGCGGCTTCCGGCGCATTGGACATAGAGCGGTTCCGTCCCCTCGCTGGCCCTATTTATCTCGGCTTAACGTCCGGGAAATCTAAGCGAGAGTCTCGCCTCATGGAACCCTTGTCCGGATAACGGACGCACCGATGCCGTACTGATATCAACTACCCGGCACCGGTGGGCCATATGTGAGAAATGCGGAGGTGGGTGGCGTGCGCCGGACTCAGTCCATGGGGCGCTTGAGGCGCGCCACGAACTTGTACCGGTCGCCCCGGTAGACCGAGCGCACCCACTCCACGGGCTTGCCCGAACCGTCGATCGAGTGCCGGGAGAGCATCAGCATCGGCAGGCCCACGTCGGTGCCGAGCAGTCCGGCCTCGCGGGGTGTGGCCAGCGAGGTCTCGATGGTCTCCTCGGCCTCGGCGAGCCGGACGTCGTAGACCTCGGCGAGCGCGGTGTAGAGCGAGGTGTACTTCACGAGGCTGCGGCGCAGCGCGGGGAAGCGCTTCGCGGACAGGTGCGTGGTCTCGATGGCCATCGGCTCGCCGCTGGCCAGGCGCAGCCGCTCGATGCGCAGGACGCGCCCGCCGGCGGAGATGTCGAGCAGCCCGGCGAGGGTGTCGTCGGCCGTCACGTACCCGATGTCGAGCAGCTGCGAGGTGGGCTCCAGGCCCTGGGCGCGCATGTCCTCGGTGTAGGAGGTGAGTTGGAGTGCCTGCGACACCTTGGGCTTGGCGACGAAGGTGCCCTTGCCCTGGATGCGCTCCAGACGGCCCTCGACGACCAGCTCCTGAAGGGCCTGGCGGACCGTGGTGCGGGAGGTGTCGAACTCGGCGGCGAGGGTGCGCTCCGGGGGGACGGGGGTGCCGGGCGGCAGGGTCTCCGTCATGTCGAGGAGGTGCTTCTTCAGGCGGTAGTACTTGGGCACACGTGCGGTACGGACAGGCGCCCCGCCCTCGTTCTCCGCACTGCTGACGTCGGTGCTCATGCTCCGCCTTCCCGGCTCCGGTGCCGATGCGACCGATGCGTCCGCCGGTCACGGCTCACATCGTGGCACGGCTCGCCCCGGGGTACTCCCGCACGCTCCGTGATCCCTTCTTATATCGTCCGGCGCCCCTCTGGTCTAGTCCACCCCGCCGGATGGGCGAACGGGGTCAACGGCCGTGCTCCGAGGGGTGGGTGTCGTTCCGGTAACGGACCCACAGTCCCTTCACAACCACCCTTGACAGCCCCATTGGTCTGGTCCAAGCTCCCCGTACTGGTCTACACCATTAGTGGCCAGGTCCCAGTCCCATCAGCCGTATCCGCGTACGTGCTTCGCGTACACGCCGTATGTCATCGCTGTGGGTGGGGGGTTGCAGGCATCCCTGAGGAGGGTGACATGAAGCGCAAGCTCATCGCGGCGGTCGGCGTCGCGGCCATGATGACCGGGGTCGCGGCCTGTGGGGGCGACGGTGGCGACAACGCCGGCAAGGACCCGAAGGACCGCACCGGCTCGGTGACCGTCTGGCTGATGGTGGACGCGCAGAGCACCTGGCCCGAGCTGGTCAAGGACGTCAACGCCCAGTTCAAGAAGAAGTACCCGAAGGTCAAGGTCGACATCGCCTACCAGCAGTGGGCGGACAAGGCCAAGAAGCTCGACACCGCCCTGGGCGGCGACAAGTTCCCCGACGTCGTCGAGCTCGGCAACACCGAGACCATGCAGTACATCCTCAACGGGGCGCTCGCCGAGATCGACCCGAAGAAGTACGACAACAGCGACAGCTGGATCAAGGGCCTCACCGACACCTGCACCTTCGAGGGCAAGCAGTACTGCGTGCCCTACTACGCCGGTGCGCGCGTCGCGATCTACAACAAGGACATGCTGAAGGCGGCCACCGGCTCCGACACGCTGCCCACCGACGAGACCGCGTTCCTCAAGGCGATGGACCAGGAGACGGCGAAGCAGGGGAAGAAGGACAAGCGCTTCTCCTCCCTCTACCTGCCGGGCCGCTACTGGTACGCCGCCATGTCCTACGTCGCCGCGTACGGCGGCCAGATCGCCCAGTACGACGAGGGCTCGAAGAAGTGGAAGGCCAGCCTCTCCGACCCGAAGGCGCAGGAGGGCATCCAGCACTTCATCGACCTCGTCAAGAAGTACAACAAGGGCGACATCACCAAGGACGAGCAGGACCACGCCAATGTGATGGCCAACGAGAAGGCCGGCGTCCTGTACGGCAACGGCTGGGAGGCCGGCTCCGTCATCGACGGCAAGGCCAACGGCAACCCGAAGCTGAGGGACAAGATCGCCACCGCCGCCATGCCCGGCCCGAACGGCAAGACCCTGCCGTCCTTCATCGGCGGCTCCGACCTCGCGGTGACGCAGAAGTCGAAGAACGCGGACCTCGCCGAGGACTGGATCTCCATGTTCACGAGCGAGAAGTCCGAGGAGGTCCTCGCTTCCAAGAACATCCTCCCGAACAACACCAAGCAGCTCCAGCCGCTGAAGGACAAGCCGGAGACGGCCCCCGTCGCCAACGCGGTCGAGAGCGCCTGGTTCACGCCGATCGCCCCGGGCTGGACCGCGATCGAGAAGGAGGAGGTCCTGAAGAACATGCTGCTCGACATCCTCAAGGGCAAGTCCGTGGCCGACGCGACCAAGGCCGCCGACGCCAAGATCGACGAGCTGATCAACAAGGAGTCCTGAGCCCTCGGGCTCCGGATGAAGGGCGGGGCCGGTTCACACGATCCGGCCCCGCCCCTCGTCTCCCTTTCGCCGAGCACGAGAAAGGTCAGCCACGTGACTGCCGCCGACACCAAGGCCGCCGGGCCGCCGCTCAGCGCAGCGGACACCCCGGAAGGGGGGACGGCCCACCCGAGCCGCCCCGCCGGCACCGGCCGCCCGAAGCGGAAGAAGGGGGCGCTGCTCCCTTACCTCCTGATCCTGCCGGCGATCGTCGCGCTGGCCGCCGTCTACGCGTACCCCCTGGTCAAGACCGTGATCATGTCCTTCCAGGACATGGGACGGCGCGAGCTGTGGACGGGCGAGAGCCCGCCGTGGGTCGGCTTCGACCAGTTCACCAACATCCTGGGCGACGCCGAGTTCTGGCACGTCACCCTGCGCACCGTCGTCTTCATGGCGGTCTGTGTCGTCGCCACCATGGCGATCGGCCTGCTGATCTCGCTCCTGATGATGCGGCTGTCCACCTGGGTGCGACTCACCCTCACCACGGCCCTCATCGCCGCCTGGTCGATGCCGCTGCTGGTCGCCTCGTCGATCTTCCGCTGGCTCGCCGACTCCGACTACGGCCTGGTCAACACGGTCATCGCCAAGTTCGCCGGCGACGACTGGCTCGGCCACAACTGGTTCCTCGACCCGCTCCAGGGCTTCACCGTGATCGCCGCGCTCGTCGTCTGGGGCGCGATCCCGTTCGTCGTGATCACCCTCTACGCGGCCCTCACCCAGGTCCCCGGCGAACTGGAGGAGGCCGCCCAGCTCGACGGCGCCAGTGCCTTCGGCGTCTTCCGCTTCGTCACCTGGCCGGTCATCAAGCCCGTCTTCATCATGGTGACCACGCTCTCCGTGATCTGGGACTTCAACGTCTTCGGCCAGATCTGGCTGCTGCGCGGCAACAAGCCCGAACCGGACTACGAGACCCTCGGCCTCTACTCCTTCTCCAAGGCGTTCACCTCGACGTCCTTCAGCCAGGGCACCGCCATCGCCCTGGTCACCGTACTGATGCTGTCCGGCGTGGCCGTGTACTACCTGCGCCAGCTCATGAAGACAGGAGAGGTCGAATGAGCGCCTCCACGCCGACCCACCCGCAGGGCCTGCGGCCCGACCGCAAGAAGACGAAGCTCGGCTACAACGTCCTCGGCCTCGTCATCGCCGTCGTCATGGCCTTCCCCGTCTACTGGCTGATCATCTCGGCGCTGCGCCCCAACCACGAGATCCGCTCCTACGACCAGACGCTGTGGCCCTCGTCGATCACCTTCGACAACTTCGCGCGCGCCGTGAAGCAGCCCAACTTCGTCACCGCGATCCAGTCCAGCCTCATCATCTCGATCACCGCCGTCGTCGGCGGCATGATCATCGCGACCCTCGCGGCACTCGCCGTCGGCCGCTTCCGCTTCACCGGCCGGCGCGCCCTGCTGATGGTCCTCATCCTGGTCCAGATGCTGCCGCCGACCGCGATGCTCATCCCGATCTACGCCCAGCTCAACGCGATGGGCGGCCTCAACGAGTACTGGGGCGTCATCGTCGTCTACCTCGTCTCCACGCTGCCCTTCGCCACGGTCATGATCCGCGGCTTCGTGGTCAACATCCCCGTGGAACTGGAGGAGTCGGCGATGGTCGACGGCTGTACGCGCATGGGCGCGTTCCGCCGCATCATCTTCCCGCTGCTCGCCCCCGGCCTCGCCGCCTCGTCGATCTTCGCGCTCGTCAACGCCTGGAACGAGTACCTGTTCGCGTACATCCTGATGAACGACGACTCGAAGTACACCCTGAACGTCTGGCTCATGACGTTCACGACGGAACGGGGCACCGACTACGGCGCCCTGATGGCCGCGTCCACGATGATCGCCCTGCCGGTGGTGGTCTTCTTCATGTTCATCCAGAAGAAGATGGCCACAGGTCTCACCTCCGGCGCCGTGAAGGGATAACGCACCCCGATGACATACCGGTCGACACTCGCCCACGGAACCGACACGCTCACGCGGGACGCGCTGACGGTCCTGCAGCCCGGATTCACCGGCACCACCGCCCCCGACTGGCTGCTGCGGCGCCTCGGCGAAGGCCTCGCCTCCGTCGGCCTGTTCGGCCGCAACATCGCCACGCCCGCCCAGCTCGCCGCCCTCACCGCGCAGCTGCGGGCCGAGCGCGAGGACGTCCTGGTCGCCATCGACGAGGAGGGCGGCGACGTCACCCGCCTCGAAGTCCGTACGGGCTCCTCGTTCCCCGGCAACCACGCGCTCGGCGCCGTCGACGACGCCGGACTGACCCGCGCGGTCGCGCACGAACTCGGCCGCCGCCTCGCCGCCTGCGGCGTCAACCTCAACTGGGCGCCCTCCGCCGACGTCAACGCCAACCCCGACAACCCCGTCATCGGCGTCCGCTCCTTCGGCTCCGACACGGACCTCGTGTCCCGCCACACCGCCGCCTACGTCGAGGGACTCCAGGCCGCCGGGGTCGCCGCCTGCACCAAGCACTTCCCCGGGCACGGCGACACGGGCGTCGACTCCCACCACGACCTGCCCCGCATCGACGTCGGCCTCGACGTCCTGCACGCCCGCGACCTCGCCCCGTTCCGCGCGGCGATCGCGGCCGGCAGCCGCGCCGTGATGAGCGCCCACATCCTGGTCCCGGCCCTCGACCCGGACCGCCCGGCGACCCTCTCGCGCCGCATCCTCACGGGCCTGCTCCGCGAGGAGCTCGGCTACGACGGGCTCATCGTCACCGACGGCATGGAGATGCAGGCCATCTCCGCGACCTACGGCATCGAGCGCGGCAGCGTCCTCGCGATCGCCGCCGGCGCCGACGCCATCTGCGTGGGCGGCGGCCTCGCCGACGACGACACCGTGCTGCGGCTGCGCGACGCCCTGGTCGCCGCCGTGCGCTCGGGCGACCTCTCCGAGGAACGGCTCGCGGACGCGGCCGCCCGCGTACGGTCCCTCGCCGGCTGGACCCGGGACCGGGCCGGCGCCGCGCAGGGCCCGGCGGACACCGAGGTCGGCCTGACCGCCGCGCGCCGGGCGCTCACCGTGACCCGCGCCGCCGACGCCGCGCCGGTGTCGGGACCCGTACATGTGGCGGCCTTCACCCCGGTCGCCAACATCGCGGTCGGCGACGAGACCCCCTGGGGCGTCGCCGCCGAACTGGAGCGGCTCCTGCCCGGCACCACGACCGGGTCCTACACGGGCCCGGACGCGGGGGAGAAGGCCCTCGCCGCCGCGGGGGACCGGCGCCTCGTCGCCGTCGTCCGCGACGAGCACCGGCACGCCTGGATGTCGGCGGCCCTGGACACCCTCCTGTCCGCCCGCCCCGACACCCTGGTCGTCGAGATGGGCATCCCCCAGGCCCCGCCCCGGGGCGCCCTCCACATCGCCACGCACGGAGCGGCCCGCGTCTGCGGCCTCGCCGCGGCGGAGGTGATCGTCCGGTAACGCGGCGTCGATCGCGTCCTGGGTACGCGTCCGGTCGACCCCGCCTTGGGCAGAACCCCGGCCTCGGGATGCGCTCAGGGCGCCCTGGCCTCGGGCCTGCGCCCAAGCTCCGGGTACGTACCCGGTCGGGTCGACCTAGCCTTGGGCAGTCTGCCGCCTGGGGCGGCACGGGTGGGCAAGGCGGCACCCAGGTGCCGGGTGCGCGATTCATCGGGCCTTGGTTACAGCGCCGCCGCCGTAGGGGTCGCCGATCGTCGCCGGGTGCGCCACCGTCGTGGCTGGTCGCGCAGTTCCCCGCGCCCCTTACGGGGCGCAGCACAGATGCCGGTCACCCCCACTTCGGGGTGACCGGCATCGGCGTACGAGAAAGCGCTCGGGGCTCTACAGCCCCTGCCACTCCGGCTTGTTGGCGAAGGTGTGGCGGAAGTACTGGGTCAGCTTCAGCTTGGACGCGGCGCCCTCGTCGACGACCACCGTCGCGTGCGGATGCAGCTGGAGCGCGGAGGCCGGCACGACCGACGCCACGGGCCCCTCCACGGTCGCGGCGACCGCGTCGGCCTTGCCCTCACCCGTGGCGAGCAGCACCAGGTGCCGCGCCTCCAGGATCGTCCCGATCCCCTGGGTGATGACGTGCCGCGGCACCTGGCTCAGGTCCCCGTCGAAGAACCGGGCGTTGTCCGCGATGGTCTGCTCGGTGAGCGTCTTGATCCGGGTCCGCGACGCGATCGAGGAACACGGCTCGTTGAACCCGATGTGCCCGTCCGTACCGATCCCGAGCAGCTGCAGGTCGACCCCGCCGGCCTCGGACAGCGCCCGGTCGTACGCCTCGCACGCGGCCTGCACGTCCTCCGCGCTGCCGTCCGGCCCCATGAACGCGTCCGCGTCGAGCCCGAGCGGCTCCACGACCTCGCGCAGCACCGTCGCCCGGTACGACTCGGGGTGCCCGGTGGGCAGGCCGACGTACTCGTCGAGCTGGGCGATCCGCGCCCGCGAGGCGTCCACCTCACCGGCCCGCACCTTGGCCGTCAGGGCCTGGTAGATGGGCAGCGGGGTCGAGCCGGTGGCCACGCCGAGCAGGGCGTCGGGCTTGCGCCGCAGCAGCTGGGCCATCGCCTCGGCGATCAGCTCGCCGCCTGCCTTGGCGTCCGGAACGATCACAACTTCCACGCTGGGCCTGCCGTTCTGGTCAGAGGGGAACTAGTGGTATAGACCAATCTAGCAGAGCGGGGCCCCGCCGGACAGGCGTTCGGCGCGGATGTCCGGCCCCTTCGTCCACCTGCTCCGACCATGCTCCGCGCTGCGCGTGACGTCGGCATGTCGAGCGTCCGGCACCCCCGCGCACCCGCTCCGCGATGACGGCATGGCTACGAATTGAACTCACGGCTCCCGGTAACCGTGGGAAAGGGCGTACGTTGGACCAGGCGTACTTTTGAGTAACCCTGGAGTGCGCCCCCGGGGGAGGGGGCGTGACGGGGCGCCGCGAACAAACCCCCGCCGACGCATGGACACGACCAAATGGTCTAGTCCACAATGCGAAGTGCGAAGAACAAGCAGTGCGAACGAGCACTGCGAAGAACAAGTCCAGAGACTTCCGCCCTCCCCGCACAGGAGGACGGACAGAGGAACCGCCGCTCTCTGCCCTGACTGCGACGGATCCTCGATCGGCACCCGGGACCGCACACCCGGAAGCCGGTGCACCTGAAGGGCTGCGGTGCCAGGGAACGGGTTGAGGGTCCCGCCCCCCGGCGCCGCGGCCCGTCGGTGTTTCCAGGGCCTACGGGGCCGCTGGAGACCGTGGGGCTCCCCGGCCCCCTTTTCCGGCCCGGCCGACCGATTCGGGACCCCGCTCACCGCCGGGTACGCTCGGCCTCGTGCCCTCCATGAACGATCTCGTCCGCCAGCACACCGCCCTCGGCGACTCCGACCTCGAGTGGCTGCACCTGCTGGTCTCGGAGTGGCAGCTGCTCTCCGACCTCTCCTTCGCCGACCTGGTCCTGTGGGTCCCCACTCGTGACGGCACCCGGTACGTCTCCGTCGCGCAGATGCGGCCCAACACGGGCCCGACCTCCTACCAGGACGACATGGTCGGCCACCTCGTGCCGCGAGGCCGCCGCCCCATGCTGGACGCCGCCCTGGACGAGGGCCGCATCGTCCGCGAGGGCGACCCCGAGTGGCGCGAGGAGGTCCCGGTCCGGGTCGAGTCCATCCCCGTACGCCGTGAGGGCCGCGTCCTTGGCGTCATCGCGCGGAACACGAACCTGCTCACCGTCCGCACTCCCTCGCGGCTCGAACTGACCTACCTCCAGTCGGCCTCCGACCTGGCGCAGATGATCGCCGCGGGCTCCTTCCCGTTCCCCGGCCAGCAGGTCGACATGGACGCCTCCCCGCGCGTGGGCGACGGCCTGATCCGGCTCGACGCCGACGGGGTCGTCCAGTACGCCTCGCCGAACGCGCTGTCCGCGTACCACCGCCTCGGCTTCCAGGCCGACCTGGTCGGCCACCACCTCGGCTCCACCACCGCCGAACTGGCCCCGTCCCGCGGCCCGGTGGACGAGGCCCTCGCCAAGGTCGCCAGCGGCTGGGCGCCCCGCGAGTTCGAGATCGAGGGCGAGGAGGGCTCGATCCAGCTCCGCGCCATCCCGCTCAAGCCCAAGGGCACCCGGATCGGCTCGCTCGTCCTGCTGCGCGACGTGACGGAACTGCGCCGCCGCGAGCGGGAGTTGATCACCAAGGACGCCACCATCCGGGAGATCCACCACCGGGTGAAGAACAACCTGCAGACCGTCGCCGCGCTGCTGCGCCTCCAGGCCCGGCGCATCGGCGACGACCGGGGCCGCGAGGCCCTGGAGGAGGCGGTCCGCCGGGTCGGCTCCATCGCGATCGTCCACGAGACGCTGTCCCAGAACCTGGACGAGCGCGTGGAGTTCGACGAGATCGCCGACCGGGTCCTCGCGATGGTGGCGGAGATCTCCCCGGGCCAGGTGACCGGCCGGCGCACCGGCCGCTTCGGCATCCTGGACGCCGAGGTGGCGACCCCGCTCTCGATGGTCCTGACCGAGGTCCTGCAGAACGCGCTGGAGCACGGCTACCGGCAGGGCGACACCGGCACGGTCGAGGTCGGAGCCGTCCGCGGCGGCACCACCAAGGAAGCCCGGCTGCTGATCACCGTGCAGGACGACGGCGTCGGACTGCCCGAGGGCTTCGACCCGAAGAAGGCCGGCAACCTGGGACTCCAGATCGTGCGCACCCTGGTCGAGGGCGAGCTCGGCGGCACCTTCGACATGGTCCCCGCACCCGAGCGCGGCACCCGGGTCGTCCTCGACATCCCGGTGAACTCCAGCAAGTAGGACCCCACGCGCAGGACGTGACGCTGCGCACACAGCAGTGAGCCCCGGACCGTCGGAACGGTCCGGGGCTCACTGCTCGCGTTGCTCGGGTCATGTCCCGGGCTGAGCCTGGGGGAGCATCGGGGGTACTGCGCGCTGCGGCTCGGGGGCGGGAGATGCGTACGCGATGTACGCGCCGCCGGGCTCAGGCTCGAACGGGGTGGGGAATCAGGCGGAGGCCTGACGGGCCCGGTTGCGGGCGGCGCGGCGCTTCATCGCGCGGCGCTCGTCCTCGCTGAGGCCACCCCAGACGCCGGAGTCCTGGCCGGACTCGAGCGCCCACTGCAGGCACTGCTCCATGACGGGGCAGCGGCGGCAGACGGCCTTGGCTTCCTCGATCTGCAGCAGCGCAGGACCGGTGTTGCCGATGGGGAAGAAGAGCTCGGGGTCTTCTTCGCGGCAAACGGCGTTGTGACGCCAGTCCATGGCTGCTACCTCTCCTTGGTATTACGTGCAAGTTGCTTGTGAATGTGAACGCTTTCACGAATCCCTCAACAAGTGAAGGGACGAACGTCACATGTGCGACGGCTGTCCGTTGCTTGGAGGAGGGGATTCGGGCTCTCTGTGGGGCCGATGTTGCGGGCCGTCCCGAGCGCCATGTAGAGATTCGCAAACCTCGGCGGCGGATACAACCCCTTCAGGAAAGTTTTTTTTGATTCCTCGGTGTCGCCTCGGTCACAGCCGTACTTCCATGGGGTGGAGCCCAGCCCAAACGTTCGAGATAAAGGACCAAGGGCCCTTCCACTCACACAATCACACGCAGTGCACGGCGAACGCCTGTGAACGTCACGCTCGTGCGCAGCCCCAGGTGGTCGCCGTCCATCTGGAGGGGCAGGGGCACCTTCGAATGCAAGGTGAAGTCGGTGAGGTCGTGGAGCGTGACCGCGTTCTTGCCGCGGGGTCCCCGCTCGGGCGTCGAGGCGAGCAGCTGGCCGCCGTAGCGGGCCACCGCCGGGGTCGACAGTTTCTTGAGTCCGAGCACGTCAAGGCCGGTGTCGAACGACGCCTGGGGCGTCGGATACAGCGGCCGGTTGCCCAGGAACGACCACGGTGAGGTGTTGCTCACTATGGAGACCACGAGATCCGTGACCGGGTCCTCGCCCGGGCGTTCGAGCGTGATCGTGCCGTGCCGGCGGTCCGGCTCCCCGAGGAACTGGCGCACCACCTGTCGCACATACAGGGCGTGCGTCGAACGCTTGCCCCGCTCCCGCTGCTGCTCGACCCGGCCGACCACACCCGCGTCGAAGCCGAGCCCCGCGCTGAAGGTGAACCAGCGGGACGGCACCGCCTCGTCCTCCGTGCCGGGAGTGCCGGCGGCGAGCCCCAGACCCACCGTCCGCTGCCGGCCCTCGCGCAGGGCGTCCAGGAGCTGGCCCGTGGCCTCCACCGGATCGTTCTGCAGGCCCAGGGCGCGGGCGAAGACGTTCGTGGAGCCGCCGGGGACGACCGCGAGACCGGGCAGCCGGTCCAGATCGGGGCCCGCGTGCAGCAGCCCGTTCACGACCTCGTTGACCGTGCCGTCGCCGCCGAGGGCGACGACCAGCTCGATGTCCTTGCTCTCCGCGGCCTGCCGTCCGAGGTCCCGGGCGTGCCCGCGGTACTCGGTCGTCACCGCCTCCAGCTTCATCTCGCTGGCGAGCGCATGGATGAGGACATCGCGCGTGCGCGCACTGGTGGTGGTTGCCGCCGGATTGACCACGAGGAGTGCACGCATGCAAGGCAGGGTACCTAGCGACCTCGACCGGGCCCAGACCGAGGTAGGAGTCGGGTAAGAGCGCGGGCCCCGGCGGGCGCGGGGGACGGCCTCGGGAACGCGGGCGCGCGGGGGCTACTCTGCAAAGGTGACCTCAGAGCAGAACCCCGCCCCCGAGACGACCGCGCCGGCCGAGCCCCGCCCCGGCCGGCTGACCGCCGCCGCGGCCCTGGCCGGACTCGAAGGCGCCGCACTCGTCGTGGGCGGCGCCTACATGCTGGTCGCCGCGCTCACCGGACACCCCGACAACCGCCAGCAGGCGGTCACCGGCGGCGTCACCCTGATCGTGCTCGCGCTGCTGCCGCTGCTCGCCGCGCGCGGCCTGCTCGCGCTGAAGAGCTGGAGCCGCGGGCCCGCGATCATCACGCAGATCATGGCGCTGCCCGTCGCCTACACGCTGGGCCAGAGCGGCGGCGTCGCCCTGCCCCTCGGCATCGCGCTCGGGGCCGTGGCGCTCACGGCCCTCGTGATGCTCGTCAACCCGGCGACCACCGTCGCGCTCGGCATCCGCATGCCGGGCAGCGCGAAGGGCCCGGAGTAGACCCCGAGCCCTTCACCCACGTACGCCGGTCCCCTACTCCTCCACGAGGAGCTTCTCCCGGAGCTGGGCCAGGGTGCGGGCCAGCAGGCGGGAGACGTGCATCTGGGAGATGCCGACCTCCTGGGCGATCTGCGACTGCGTCATGTTCCCGAAGAAGCGCAGGAGCAGGATGCGCTTCTCGCGCGGAGGCAGGTCCTCCAGGAGCGGCTTGAGGGACTCGCGGTACTCGACCCCCTCCAGGGCCTCGTCCTCGGCGCCCAGGGTGTCCGCGACGGCCGGTGACTCGTCGTCCGTGTCGGGGACGTCCAGGGACAGCGTGGAGTACGCGTTGGCCGACTCCAGGCCCTCCAGGACCTCCTCCTCCGAGATCCCCAGCTTCTCGGCGAGCTCGTGGACCGTGGGGGAGCGGCCGTGCAGCTGGGACAGCTCGGCCGTCGCCGTGGTCAGCGCGAGCCGCAGCTCCTGGAGACGGCGCGGGACGCGCACCGCCCAGCCCTTGTCGCGGAAGTGCCGCTTGATCTCGCCGACCACCGTCGGGGTCGCGTAGGTGGAGAACTCCACCCCGCGCTCCGGGTCGAAGCGGTCGACCGACTTGATCAGACCGATCGTCGCGACCTGCGTCAGGTCGTCCAGCGGCTCGCCGCGGTTGCGGAAGCGGCGCGCCAGGTGCTCGACGAGCGGCAGGTGCATGCGCACGAGCCGGTTGCGCAGATCCGCGTACTCGGGGCTGCCGTCCTTCAGGGCGCGCAGCTCGAGGAACAACGCCTTGGCGTTGCTGCGGTCCCGGGGATCGCGCGTGCCCTGCTGCTCACCCTGTCGCTGTTGGTCGCTCATCCATCCCGCCCGTCGCGCGTCCGATCCACCGGGGCCCCCAAGAGTCTCGGCCCCGGAGGACGGCGCCGCCTGCTGTGCCCCGTCGGCCGCCGGGTCCTCCGGGTGCGGCCGGGCCTGCTGCTCAGGGATGCCGGTGGCCAGCCGCCGGATCCCGCCCGTGCCGTCGGCCGGGAGATCTCGTGTGCCGCTCTTGTCGTCCCGCACCGGACCACCCCCGTCCATCACGCCGGGCCGGGGCCCGCGCCGCGCTTCTTGTAGAGGCTGATCGAGACCGTCCGGTCCTCGGCGACCGAGGACTCGACCTGGCCGGCCAGGGCGGAGAGGACCGTCCAGGCGAAGGTGTCGCGCTCCGGGGCCCGGCCGTCCGTGGTCGGGGCGGACACGGTCACCTCCAGGGAGTCGTCCACGAGGCGGAACACGCAGCTGAGCACCGAGCCCGCGACAGCCTGCTGGAGCAGGATCGCGCAGGCCTCGTCGACCGCGATGCGGAGGTCCTCGATCTCGTCGAGGGTGAAGTCCAAACGCGCTGCCAGACCGGCCGTGGCCGTCCGCAGCACCGACAGGTAGGCACCCGCAGCCGGCAGCCGGACTTCCACGAAGTCCTGATTCCCGGGCTCGCCTGCGATCTGGGACACCCTCACCTCCAAGGTGGTACAAGCACTTTCGGGCTCCGGAGGACGATCCCCCCGGGTGATGCGCCACGTATATCTGCGGTGACGCTACCGCGCGCCCGACTCTCCTGTCCCGGGGACCCCCGGCCCGCTGCTGTCACTCATAGTAAGCCTACGGGTACGGACAGTGGCTAGAGGTGGGGCGGGCTCAATTGGAAAGAGCGGGCGCCGCATTGACGTACCCAGGCGCCGACCCCTCGAACCGCCCGGCGGGCGCGGATCCTGGGGATCACACGAGAATCGAGTCGACGAAGCACCAACGCCAGTCCTCACCAGGCTCGAAGGTGCGCATGATCGGGTGCCCGGTGTCCTTGTAGTGCTCCGTCGCGTGCCGGAACGGCGAGGAGTCGCAGCAGCCGACGTGACCGCAGACCAGGCACAGGCGCAGTTGCACAGGGTGACTGCCCAGGGCCAGGCACTCCAGACAGGTCTCGCTCAGGGGCGCCGGTTCCGGCTGCGGCAGCGCGTCGACGTGCGGGCACTCGTACATGATGGCCAGGTTACGACGGGCACGGCACGCAGGCCGGGCGGAAGGCAGGTCATGGACGTATTGCCACTGGTGGGGCTGGTCGCGGCGAGTGCCGCGGTGGCCGGGGTGGCGCGCAGGACACCGGTGCCGGCGCCGCTCCTGCTCGTCGCGGTGGGGCTCGTCGCCTCGTACGTCCCGGGCGTTCCCGAATACGTGCTCGACCCGCACGTCGTGCTGCCGCTGATCCTGCCGCCCCTGCTGCACACCGCGGCCCTGGAGAGCTCCTATCTGGACCTGAGGGCCAACATCCGGCCCGTGGCGCTCCTGTCGGTGGGCTACGTCCTGTTCGCCACCGTCGCGGTCGGCTGGCTCGCGTACCAGCTGATCCCCGACCTGCCGCTGACCGCCGCGCTCGTCCTGGGCGCCGTGATCGCCCCGCCGGACGCCGTCGCCGCCACCGCCATCGCCCGGCGCGTGGGACTGCCCTCGCGGATCACCACCATCCTCCAGGGCGAGTCCCTGGTGAACGACGCGACCGCGATCACCGCCTACAAGGTGGCGCTCGCCGCGGCCGTCGGCGAGGGCGCGAGCTGGGCGGGCGGCATCCGGGAGTTCCTCGTGGCGGCCGTCGGCGGCGTCGGCATCGGCCTTCTCCTGATGGTGCCGCTGCACTGGCTGCGCACCCACCTGAAGGAGGCGCTCCTCCAGAACACGCTGTCCCTGCTGATCCCGTTCGTCGCCTACGCCGTCGCCGAACAGTTCGGCGCCTCCGGGGTGCTCGCCGTCGTCACCGTGGGCCTCTACCTGGGACACCGCTCCTACCAGGTGGACTTCGAGACGCGTCTCCAGGAGGCGGCGGTCTGGAAGGTGGTCGCCTTCATCCTGGAGTCCGCGGTCTTCGCCCTGATCGGGCTCCAGTTGCGCGTCGTCCTGAAGGGGCTCGGCGAGTACAGCGTCGGGCAGGCCGTCTGGTACGCGTTCGGCGTGTTCCTCTTCGTGGTGGTGATCCGCTTCGTGTGGTCCTATCCGGCCACCTACCTGCCGTGGTGCTTCTCGTCGCGCATCAGGGAGCGGGAGAGCGACACCGACTGGAGACGCCCGCTCATCGTCAGCTGGGCGGGCATGCGCGGCGTCGTGTCGCTGGCCATCGCGTTCTCGATCCCGCTCGTCACGGACGACGGCGAGCCGTTCCCCGCGCGGAACCTGGTGCTCTTCCTGACCTTCACGACCGTCATCGGCACGCTCGTCGTGCAGGGGCTCACGCTGCCGCCGCTGATCAAGCTCCTCAAGCTGCCGGGCCGGGACGTGCGGGCCGAGACGCTCGCCGAGGCGCAGGCGCAGAACGCGGCGTCCACGGCGGCCGAGGAGCGCGTGGACGAGCTCATGGAGGACCAGCGCAACTGCCTGCCCCAGCCCCTCCAGGACCGCCTCCGGACCGTCCTGGAGCGCCGCCGCAACGCGGTGTGGGAGCGACTGGGCCAGACCAACCCGGTGACCGGGGAGTCCGCCGACGACACCTACCGGCGGCTCGCCCGCGAGGCGATCCAGGCCGAGCGCGAGGTGTTCGTGAAGATGCGCGACGAGCGCCGCATCGACGACGAGATGCTGCGCATCCTGCTGCGCCGCCTGGACCTGGAGGAGGCGGCGGCCTACCGCGAGGTCGACGACTGAGACGACTGAGACGACTAAGTCGGCTGGGGTGGGTGGGTCGGCTGAGCGGGCTCCGGTGTGTCGGGCGCCCCGGTGATCACCGCCGCCACGGTCGTCCCCGGCGCGAACGCGCCCTCCTCCGTCAGCACCGTGAGGGCGTGCAGCATTTTGGCGACATAGAGCCGCTCGACAGGCAGCCCGTGGCGCTGCTCGAACTCCTCGGCGAAGGCGTCGAGTCCGGCGGGCACACGCGCGTACCCGCCCCCGTGGAACCGGTCCGTCACCTCCCACGCCCCGCGCCGCCCGCCGAACGCGGCCGTCTGCAGCGCCTCGACCTCACCGCTCAGGAACCCGCCCTTGAGCACGGCCACCCCGAGCGCCCGCTGCCCCTCGTCGAGCCCCGCCGCGAGGCCGGCGAGCGTCCCCCCGGTCCCGCAGGCGACGGCCACGACATCGGCCCGCCCGCGCAGCTCGCGCCCGAGCTCCACGCAGCCCCGCACCGCGAGCGCGTTGCTCCCGCCCTCCGGCACCACATAGGCACCCGTGGCCCCCGCGTCGTCGAGCACCCGGGCCAGCACCTCGGGCTCCCGCTTCGATCGATACGTAGATCTGTCGACGAAGAACAGGCGCATCCCGTCCGCCGCGCACCGCCGCAGCGACCGGTTCAACGGCTGCTCCGCGAGCTCGTCGCCCCGGACGACACCGATCGTGGGCACGCCCAGGAGGCGGCCCGCGGCGGCCGTGGCCCGCAGATGGTTCGAGTACGCGCCCCCGAAGGTCACGATCGCGCGCCCGCGCGCCTGAGCCAGGTTCGGCGCGAGCTTGCGCCACTTGTTGCCGACGAGGTCCGGGTGGATCAGGTCGTCCCGCTTCAGGAGCAGGCGTACGCCGCGGCGCGCGAACCGCTCGTCGTCGACCTCGGTGAGGGGCGAGGGCAGCCGGGGCGGCTGGCCGGCGCCGGTCAGGGTGCTGGTCGGGGGCGGCGTCGGCGCGGGGCCGGCTGGGTTCGGGCGGGGCACCCGGCCATTGTCGGACACAGGTCCGGGCGCCCGCCGCCGCGGCCCGCGCCGCTACTTGAGCCGGTCCCGGATCCGCCCGCGCATCGCCGCCATGGTGAAGCCCTTCGGGTCGACCTTGCCCGGCTGCCACTCCAGGTGGCCGATGACGGACCGCTCCGTCCAGCCGTGGTGGCGGCAGATCGCGGCCGCCGCCTTCTCGATCGCCTCCAGCTGCGCCGCCGGCCACGGGTCGTCCCCGTCGCCGAGGTTCTCGCACTCGAAGCCGTAGAAGTGCCGGTTCCCGTCCGTGTTCGCCTCGTTGTCGTGCGGGAGGGCCTTCTCCGCGATCACCGCGCGCAGCACGTCGTCGTCGCCGAGGCCCGCGTGGTTCGCCCGCCCGTAGCCGACCAGATGGACCCGGCCGTCCTTGGTGATGACGCCGTGGCACAGCGGGCCCGGCAGATCCGGATGACCGTCCCGGCACAGCTCGACCGTGCGGGCGCTGCCCGAGGTGACGGTGTGATGGATCATCACCCCGTGCACCGGGCCCCAGGCGCCCTTGTGGTTGCGGTTGTGATGGCGCCAGTCGCCGACCTCGACCACCGTCAGGCCCTCGTGCTCGAGAGCGGCGAGAAAACTGCTCGCGGACATGGGTGGGGCCATGGCCGCCTCCTTCGCGGGCGCGACGACCGCCGGGTGCGGAACGCCTCGTACCGCTGCTTGTACCGGAACGGCCCGGCGCGGACTACTCGTTCGCATTCCGTGCGATTCCCGTGCGATGCGATCCGGACAGCCCGGGGCGGCCCCGCACGCTCCCTGCGGTCGGGGCCGGCCGCGACGGGCCCGCGGGCGGTCAGCTCCGCAGGAAGCCGTCCCCGTGCTCGGCGATGTGCGACTCCAGGGCCTGGAGCGCCTGCTGCGTCGCGTCCGGGCTGCCGCTGCCCCGGCGCTCCGCGTAGTACGCCGCGCCCAGGCGCTTGAGCAGATCGGAGCCGGCCCGCTGCGCCTGCACCTCGTCCAGCTTCTGCTTGCCCTGCGTCAGCCCGCGCTGCGCCTGCTCCTTGGCCCGGTCCAGAAAGCCCGCCATCGTGGTCACCTTTTCTGTCGTCCGCTGCCGGCGTCTGCCGTGTCTCTCGTCCCCTTCAACGTGCGCCGGGATCTTGGAGTTCCTAAAACCGGCGATGCGGGACGGACCGGATGGAGCGGAGGAGGAACGCGCGGCCACTGCCCCGCATCCGCGGGATGCATTCCCGCTCATTTGTGTAATGGCGCGGGCACACAGCGTGCTGGAAGGGTGGCGCTCGCAGGTCAGCTCATGATCGGGAGGGCATTCATGTCGGTAGGCGAAGAGGTCCGCACGGAGCAGCCGGGGGAGCAGAAGAGCCTCGGCACATCCGCCGCGCGGAATCTGGCCACCACCACCAAGTCCGCGCCGCAGATGCAGGAGATCAGCTCCCGCTGGCTGCTGCGGACGCTGCCGTGGGTCGACATCCAGGGCGGCACGTACCGGGTGAACCGGCGGCTGAGCTACACGGTCGGCGACGGGCGGATCACCTTCGTGAAGACGGGGGACCGGGTCCGGGTCATCCCCGCCGAGCTGGGGGAGCTGCCCGCGCTGCGCGGCTTCGAGGACCCGGACGTGCTGGACGAGCTGGCACAGCGCTGCACACAGCGGGAGTACGAGGCCGGCCAGGTCATCGCCTCGTTCGGCAGTCAGACCGACGAGGTCTTCCTCCTCGCGCACGGCCGCGTCGAGAAGATCGGCACCGGCCCGTACGGGGACGACGCCGTCCTCGGAGTCCTCGCCGACGGCGCCTACTTCGGCGACCAGGCCCTGCTCCACGCGGAGGGCATCTGGGAGTACACGGCCCGCGCCGCGACCGCGTGCACCGTGCTCAAACTGCCCCGCCGCGACCTGGAGCAGATCGCGGAGCGCTCCGACGCGCTGCGCGTCCACCTCGAGCGGCTGCGCGCGATCCCGGAGCAGCGGGCGAACCGGTACGGCGAGAAGGAGATCGACCTCTCTGCGGGACACGTCGGCGAGGCCGTGCTGCCCGGCACGTTCGTCGACTACGAGGCGTCGCCCCGCGAGTACGAGCTGAGCGTCGCCCAGACCGTGCTGCGCATCCACTCGCGCGTGGCCGACCTCTACAACCAGCCGATGAACCAGACGGAGCATCAGCTCCGGCTCACCGTCGAGGCGCTGAAGGAGCGCCAGGAGCACGAGCTCATCAACAACCGGGAGTTCGGCCTGCTCCACAACTGCGAGTACGACCAGCGGCTGCAGCCGCACGACGGCGCGCCGAGCCCCGACGACATGGACGAGCTGCTGAGCCGGCGCCGCGGCTCCAAGCTGTTCCTCGCGCACCCCAAGGCGATCGCCGCGTTCGGCCGCGAGCTCAACAAGCGGGGCCTGGTCCCCGAGAGCATCGACGTGGCGGGCAACCGCATCCCGACCTGGCGCGGCGTCCCGATCTATCCGTGCAACAAGATCCCGGTGACCGAGGCCCGCACCACGTCCATCATCTGCATGCGTACCGGCGAGGACGACCAGGGTGTCATCGGCCTGCGCCAGTCCGGCATCCCGGACGAGATCGAGCCGAGCCTGTCCGTCCGCTTCATGGGCATCAGCGAGCAGGCGATCATCTCCTACCTCGTCACCACGTACTACTCGGCGGCGGTCCTGGTGCCCGACGCGCTCGGCGTGCTGGAGAACGTCGAGGTCGGGAGGTGGCGTTGACCCGGCGCGAGCACCCCGGCGCCGAGCGGGTGGTGAGACCGTGACGCAGACGACGGAGCCGCCCGTGGCCGCAGAGTCCGCCGAGCCGACGGCCCTGGCGCAGGCCAGGGCGAGCGTCGATCCCGAGCTGCGCAGAGCCGTCGATGCGCTGCCCGGATCCATGCGCAGGGTCGCCCGCCACCACTTCGGCTGGGAGCACGCCGACGGCACGCCCGCGGCGGGGAACGCGGGCAAGGCCGTCAGGCCCGCCCTCGTCCTCGCCGCCGCGCGGGCCCTCGGCGGGGTGCCCGAGCAGGCCGTACGGGCGGCGGCCGCGGTGGAGCTGACCCACAACTTCACGCTGCTGCACGACGACGTGATCGACCGGGACGCCACGCGCCGGCACCGGCCCACCGCGTGGACCGTCTTCGGGGACGCCGACGCGATCCTCACCGGAGACGCCCTCCAGGCCCAGGCGCAGCTCCTGCTCGCCGAGGACCCCCACCCGGCGGCCCCGGCCGCGGTCGCCCGGCTCGCGGCCTGTGTCGTCGAGCTGTGCGCCGGCCAGGTCGCCGACGTCGCCCTGGAGGGGCGCGACCCCAGGGAGGTGACGCTGCCGGAGACCCTGGCGATGGCCGAGGCCAAGACCGGGGCGCTGCTCGGCTGCGCCTGCGCCCTCGGCGGGCTCTACGCGGGGGCGGACGCGGCGCAGGTCGCGGCGCTCGACGCGTTCGGCAGAGCCGCGGGGCTGGCCTTCCAGCTGATCGACGACGTCATCGGGATCTGGGGCGACCCGGCCCGCACCGGCAAGCCCGCCGGGGCCGATCTCGCCGTCCGCAAGAAGTCGCTGCCGGTCGTCGCGGCCCTCGCCTCCGGCGGACCCGCGGCGGACGAGCTGGCCGCGCTGTACGGGCCACCGGGCCCGGGGAAGGAGGGCCCCGCCGAACTGGAGGCGATCGCGCTGGCCGTCGAGCGGGCCGGTGGCCGGGACTGGGCGCAGGCCCAGGCGGCCGACCAGATGGCCCGCGCCGTCGACGAACTGGCGCGCGCGGTACCGGTGCCGCAGTCCGCGGACGGGCTGCTCTCGCTCGCCGAGTTCGTGACGCGCCGGGGGCACTGACCCCGCCGCCGGAGCGGCCGAGCCGTCGCGGGCCCCGCATTCCACCGCGATCCGGGCGGGGGAGCGGGGCCCGTGCGCCGCCCGGCCGGTGATCGCCTAGGCTGCCAACGCCCGCGCACGGACAGCGGGTTGGGGCGAGCCACAGGGGGCGGACGGGCGTGGGTGTGCGGATTCGGCGGGCTCAGGAGAGCGACCGGGACCTCGTGGTCGGGCTGCTGGACGCGGCGTTCATGGACGATCCCGTCAGCGGCTGGGTCCTCCCCGGCGAGGAGTACCGGCGGGCCCGGCACGCGCGCCTGATGGGCGTGTTCACCGACGTGACGTACGACGAGGGGTACATCGACCTGGCCGAGGACGGTTCGGCGGTGGCCCTGTGGGTCGACATGCCGGCCGAGCCGCACCCGGGCGAGGGCGGCGAGGACGAGGCCGTCCAGGTGCGTCTGGCCGTCGACCCGGACAACGAGCGGGTGGAGCAGATCGCTCGCTGGACCTCCGAGATCCACCCCGTGGGCCGCGCGCACGCCTACCTGTGGATGATCGGCGTCGCCCCCGACCGGCAGGGCGAGGGCCTCGGCACCGCCCTGATCGCGCCGGTCCTGGAGCGCTGCGACCGCGAGGGGCTGCCCGCCTATCTGGAGGCGAGCAACCTGCGCAGCCGCGCCCTGTACGAGCGGCTCGGCTTCGTCTTCACGGGCACCGCGCTCGACCTCCCCGGCGGCCCGTCGCTGTGGCCCATGTGGCGGGAACCGCAGCGGCCCTGACGCTCCGGCGGGGCCTCACGCCTCCGGAGCGCCCCGTCACGCCTCCGGAACGATCCGCTCCACCAGCCGCTCGACGACCCCCTCGGGCACGCTCACGCCCGGGATCGCGCCCTCCAGCATGCCCGGCATCGTCAGCGTCTCCAGGATGAGCCCGAGCGTGCCCAGGTAGAGCAGCGTGACCTCCTCGGCTCCGCCGGGCAGCCCGGACGCGAGGTGGAACGCGACGCCCTCGTCTAGGTCGCCGCGGAGCGACTTCATCAGCGAGGCGCGCAGTTCGGGCCGGCGGCCCGCCTCCAGACGCATCTCCATCAGGGCCAGGAACCCGGTGCGGTCACGCTGCGCGCGGCCCAGCAGGTCGTGCATGAAGGCGGTGACCAGGGCGCGGTCCCGGGGCCGGGTGAGCAGCTCCTCGACGACCGCCGGGTCCGGCGCGAGCCGCCGGTGCAGCCAGACGTCGATCTGGCCCAGCAGGTCGTCACGGTGGGCGAAGTAGTTCGACGACGTGCCGGTGGGCACGCCCGCCGCAGCGTCCACCGCCCGGAAGGTCAGCCCGCGCGCGCCCTCGGCGGCGAGCACCTCGACCGCCGCGTCCACGAGGGCGGCCCTGCGCTCCGGATTCCTCACCATGTCCGCACCCAACTCCTTCTGTCCGCCGCGGGCTTGCCGCAAAGGTCGCTGTAAAGGGCTGCCGTAAAAGGGCTGCCGTAAAGGGCTTGCGCAACCACTACAAGTGAAGCACTCTAAGTGTAGTGGTTCGCCGCACGGCAACCACACCACCTGTGTCGTCCACGAAAAGAGACCAGCTTGCGCAAGCTCACCTACTTCGTCGCCGTGTCCGTAGACGGCTTCATCGGCGACGAGTCCGGGAACGGCGACGTGTTCACGACGTACCTGGACGAGGAGTTCATGACCTTCCTCGCCGCCGACTACCCGGAGACCCTGCCGACCCACGTCCGGGCGGCGATGGGCCTCGACGGCGCCCCGAACCGGACGTTCGACACCGTCCTCCAGGGCCGCCGCAGCTACCAGGTCGGCCTCGACGCCGGCATCACCAGCCCCTACGGGCACCTGCGCGAACTCGTCGCCACGCGCAGCCTGGAGAAGTCCCCCGATCCGAACGTCGAGCTGATCCGCGACGACGTCGTCGGCCGCGTCCGCGCGCTCAAGGCGGAGGAGGGCGGCCTCGGCATCTACCTGTGCGGCGGCGCACAGCTGGCCGGACTGCTCGCCGACGAGATCGACGAGCTGATCATCAAGACGTACCCGGTCGTCTTCGGCGGCGGCATGCCGATGTTCGCCGGCCGTTCCTCCGCGATCGACGCGTTCGCCCTGGAGGAGAACCGCACGTTCGGGAACGGCGCGATCGTCCGCCGGTACGCCAGGAAGGCGTAGCGCTCTAGGTTGTACGTATGACTGAGCTGCTGCACCTCACCGAGCGCGCCCTGTGGGAGCAGGCCCGCGCCACCGGCACCTACACCGGATCGACCAAAGGCAAGTCCCTCCAGGACGTCGGTTTCATCCACTGCTCGTACGCGCCTCAACTCCGCGGTGTCGCCGAGGCGCTGTACGGCACGGATCCCGAACCCGGCAGGCTGGTCGTCCTGGTCGTGGACCGCGACCGGCTCGACGTGCCGGTGCGCGACGAGGAGGGTGTGCCGGGCGGCGAGCTGTTCCCGCACATCTACGGGCCGCTCCCGGTGGCCGCCGTCACCGAGGTCCGCGACTGGCCCTGAGTCAGCGGCCGGCGGGCTTGAGCAGCGGCGCGTCCACCGTGAACTTCCGGAAGCCGACGCCGTAATAGAGCTTGCGCGCCGCCGGGTGACCGGGTGCGCCCAGGCAGGCGACCGTCATGTGCCGGGCGCCCGCCGCCCGCGCCCGGTGCATCCCGTGCAGCAGCAGCGCCCGGCCGAGGCCGCGCCGCCGGTGGCCCTTGTGCGTGCCGACCGGCTCGAACTCGGCCGTCGCGTTGACCTCGTCGAGCCACATGATCGCCGAGGCGGCCATGGTGCCGTCCGGCGCCTCGACGAGCACATGCAGATCGCCGCGGTACGGCGCGGTCCGGCGCACGTTCTCGTAGGCCTCGACGTCGTACGCGCGCGGCCCCCACGCGTCCAGGTGCGCCCGGACGACGGCCCGCGGCCCGGCCTCGTCGGCGGTGCGGAAGCGGAAACCGGCGGGCAGTACGGGCTGTTCGAGATCGTCGAGGTCCCGCTGGTTGAGCTGGGTCCAGGAGCCCCGGTCGCCGAGCGCCTCCGGGTCCGTGCCGTAGCCGTGCGCCGCCCAGCGCTCCAGCGCGAACGCGTCGGTGGTCGGCACCACCGTGCGCTCCAGACCTGCCGCCACGGTGTCGAACCAGTCGATCACCTCGTCCACCAGGGAGCTGTGCCCGGGATCGACCTGATAGGTGAGATAAGCGCCCGTCACCTCGGTGGCCGAGCCGTCGCTGAGCACCACCCGGCGCGGCAGCGCGGCCCAGCCCCACGCGACCAGTTCGCCCGCGCCGTCGCGCCAGAGCCTGCGCCGCCAGGCGTCGCCCGCGCGCGCGTGGCCCCGCCCCCAGTTCCACGCCATCTCCCCGTACGCCGCGTCACTGTTCACCAGATCGGGACGGATCGCGGTCACCCGCTGGGCCATGCCCTGCATGAGCCGTACGTCCTCGGCGGTCAGCAGCTCGGAGTCAGCCATGGAACGACCCTGACAGAGCGGGGCACCCCGGTCTAACGACTTTCCGTGAGCGCGGCGCGCACCGACTCCGTCATCGCGGCGACGAACGCGTCCCGCGTCCCCTCGTCCACCAGGTCGAGGGAGAGATACGGATTGAGGTCCTCCAGCTCGACGAGCAGCAGGTCCCCCTCCGGCGTACGACAGGCGTCGACCCGCTGGATCCCGTGCCGGATCGTGTTCCACTCGACGAAGCGGCGGGCGAACTCCCGGTCCGCGTCCGTCGGTTCGTAGGGGCGCAGCTCCCAGCGCCGCTCCGGGGCCGGCGCGTACAGGGCGTACTGCATCGCGTCGTCCACGAAGTAGAAGGACACCTCGTACCGGAACCGGATCCGCGGCTGGACCAGCAGGCCGTCCTCGTAGGGGAGTCCGGGCAGTTCGCCCGGGCCGACGAAGCGCAGGCCTATGGAGTCGGCGCCCAGCTTCGGCTTCGCCACGTACTCCTCGGCGGCCGGCAGCCGGTGCAGGTCGGCGGCGCGGTCGACGGTCGGGATCACGGGGAACCCGGCGTCGGTGAGATCCAGCAGGTACTGCTTGCCGGCCATGTCGCCGCGGCCGTCCAGCGGGCTGTAGACCGTCGTGCCGCGCTCGACGGCCCGCGCGCGGAAGGCCTCGTAGGCCTCCGGATAGCCGATGACCGGGCCGCTGTTGCGCACGACGACCCCGTCGAAGTCGTCCATCAGCGCGGCGGCGTCCCGCGGGTGACACAGCGCGAGATCGAACGCGGAGCGCAGCCGCGAGGTCAGGAAGATGTCCTCGTCGCAGTAGCGGCGGCCACGGGCCTCGTAGGCGAGATCGGTGACGTAGAGGACACGGGGGCGGCGGGCCATGGGCGGGGCTCCTGGGGCGATCGGGACAGCGGGGGACACCTGTAGGGCGCGGCGCCCCTCAGTGTCCCGTACGCCCCGACGGGCCGCGCAGCCCGGTGGAACGGGCCGCTACGGCCCTTCGACCGGGGCCGGGTACGCCGAAGGGGCCCGGCGGGGTGACGCCGGGCCCCTTCGAGACGTTCGTCGGCCCTGCGAGGGTGCACCGCTCGAGGGTCGTGAACCAGCAGGCCGGGATCAGGCCTTCTTGGTCTCCCAGAAGATCTTGTCGATCTGGGCGATGTAGTCGAGCGCCTTCTGGCCCGTCGCCGGGTCCGACGAGGCCTTCGCGGCCGAGAGGGCCTTGAGGGTGTCGTTGACCAGCTGGTGCAGCTCCGGGTACTTCTCGAAGTGCGGGGGCTTGAAGTAGTCGCTCCACAGCACCGACACGTGGTGCTTGGCGAGCTCGGCGCGCTGCTCCTTGATGACGATGGCGCGCGTCTGGAACGCCGCGTCGTCGTTGGCGGCCATCTTGTCCTGGACGGCCTTGACCGACTCCGCCTCGATGCGGGCCTGGGCCGGGTCGTACACGCCGCAGGGCAGGTCGCAGTGGGCGCTGGCCTTCACCTTGGGGGCGAACAGGCGGGAAAGCATGGGGCAGGTCCTTCCTCGTGATCGTCTTCTCAGGTGGGACATTACTCCGTGCGGGACGGGTTTTCTCGAGTGCCCCCGGGGGCTTAGGCCAAAAGTCCGGGGCCAGACTTGGACTGATGGAGGATGGGACGGGAGCACGGCGGGAACCGGGGAGGTTGTCTGATGCCCGAGGCGATCGAGGAAGTGCGCGAGGCGAAGGTGCCGTTTCAGATCATTGAGGTCGAGGGTCCGTCGATGGTGCCGACCCTGTACCCCGGCGACTGGATGCTGGTGCACCACGGCACCCGGGTGCGGCCCGGGGACGTCGTGGTCCTGCGGCACCCGTTCCAGCAGGACCTGCTGGTCGTCAAGCGGATCGCCGAACGCCGCGACGGCGGCTGGTGGGTGCTCGGGGACAACCCGGGCGCCGGCGGCGACAGCACCGTCTACGGGGTCGTCCCCGACGAGCTGGTGCTCGCCCGGGTGCGTGGCCGGCTGCGCCGCCGCAAGCCGTGGGAGCAGGGGGAGGGTCAGCGCTCGGTGACGGCGGTGCTGTCCTGGGTGTTCTCCGCGGTCCGTCCCGTGCGCTGCGACCGGTCGGCCTCCAGGCGCTTGCGGGCCCGGTAGGCGGCCACGTTGGCCCGGGTCGCGCAGCGGTCCGAGCAGTAGCGGCGCGAGCGGTTCGTGGACGTGTCCAGGTACGCGTTGCGGCAGGGCGCCGCCTCGCACAGGCCGAGCCGGTCCACGCCGTACTCCGTCAGATGGAAGGCGAGGCCCATCGCGGCGATCGCCGCGTAGCCCGCCGTCGCGTTCGACGGGTGGTCCGCGAGGTGCATGTGCCACAGCGGGCGCCCGTCGTCGTCCCGGTGGTCGTGCCCGGAGATCTGCGGGCTCACCGGGAACTCCAGGAGCAGGGAGTTCAGCAGGTCCACGGCGAGCGTCTCGTCGCCGCCGTCCGCCGCCTCGAACACCGCGCGCAGCCGGGCCCGCACCCCGCGGAAGCGGGTCAGATCGGACTCGGTGGCGCGGCGGGCCGCCGACTGGTTGGCACCGAACAGGGCGCGCACCGCGTCGACCGAGGTCAGCTCGTCCTTGCCGCGGCCCGGCTCCTCGCTGTTCACGAGACGCACCGCGTAGTCCGAGTAATAGGCCAGTTCCACTTGTAGTCCTTACCGGGGCCGTCTATCGTCGGGGCGAGCGAGGGTAATGCTCGCTCCAGGTTTCAGGGTATTACGCGCTCGTCCGGGAGGGCTTCCATGACCGACGTGACCGAGACCGCCGCCGAGGGGACGACCGACTGGCGTGCCTGGCAGGACAGCTGGGACCGGCAGCAGGAGTGGTACATGCCGGACCGCGAGGAGCGGTTCCGGGTGATGCTCGACATGGTCGAGGCCTTCGCGGGACCCGCGCCGCGCGTCCTCGACCTCGCCTGCGGCACCGGCAGCATCACCGACCGCCTGCTGAAGCGGTTCCCGGACGCGACCAGCGTCGGGGTCGACCTCGACCCGGCGCTCCTCGCCATCGCCCGCGGGACCTTCGAGGGGGACGAGCGGGTCTCCTTCGTCACCGCGGACCTCAAGGACCCGCACTGGACCGAGGCACTGCCGCACCCGACGTACGACGCCGTACTGACCGCCACCGCCCTGCACTGGCTGCACTCCGAGCCTCTCGCCGCCCTGTATGGCCAACTCGCCCCGCTCGTCCGGGAGGGCGGGGTGTTCATGAACGCGGACCACATGATCGACGAGACGACGCCCCGGATCAACGCCGCGGAGCGGGCGCTGCGGCACGCGGGGATGGACCGGGCGCGGGCCGAGGGCGCGGTCGACTGGGCCGAATGGTGGGCGCTGGCCGCGGCCGATCCCGTTCTGGCGGGACCCACGGCCCGCCGCTTCGAGATCTACGGGGAGCACGCGGACGGGGACATGCCGTCGGTGGCCTGGCATGCGGGGGCGCTGCGCTCGGCTGGGTTCGGTGAGGCGCGGGCGGTTTGGCGGTCGCCGTCGGATGCGATGGTTCTGGCGGTGCGCTGAGCCTTTCGGGTGCGGGTCCGGTGGGGGCTGGTCGCGCAGTTCCCCGCGCCCCTGGAAGGCATGCGGCTTCGCCGCGCCTTCCCCAGATGAAAGGCACCCCGCA
>NZ_JBVHMU010000011.1:0-308740 GCF_055558275.1 Streptomyces sp. NPDC025806
TCCACGGTCAGGTCATCCGCGAAATGCCGGTCACCGGTCGCGTCCGGCACGTACTTCACGGTGACAACGATCCTCAAGCTCACGCCGGCTCTCCTACTGCAATCGTCTTGTACTGGGCGCACCCCAGCTGCCTGCGGCTGACTTCGCCTTCTTGCAGGCAGCATAGGCGCCTGAAGCGGACTCTTCCGGTCGGGGCGGCCCGCGCTCCGAACGAAATATTACTCACCAGTAGTACATCCGCTGCGCCCTCACTAAGCAAGCGCTTTGCGGTGTGACATGGCCAACGCTCCGTAGTCGCGCAGACCGGGAACTCTCAGTCGCGCAGACCGTTGAAGCGACCCTGGTGATAGAGGAGCGGGCGGCCGGCTCCGGCCGGGTCACCGCAGACCGCCTCGGCGAGGACGATGCGGTGGTCACCGGCGGGCACGCGCGCGATGACCTTGCAGACGAGCCAGGCGAGGACGCCTTCGAGGACCGGCACCCCGTGCGGGCCCTCGAACCAGCGGGTGGGCTCGCCGAAGCGGTCGGCGCCGCTCCTGGCGAAGGTCCCGGCGAGGTCGGCCTGGTGCTCGCCGAGTATGTGCACGCCGACGTACTCGGACTCGGCGACGGTGGGCCAGCTGGAGGCGCCCAGGCCGATGCCGAAGGAGATCACCGGGGGCGTGGCGGAGACCGAGGTGAGGGAGGTGGCGGTGAAGCCCACGGGTGCGGCACCGGCCGCCGTGATCACCGCGACGCCGGCGGCGTGCTGCCGGAAGACGGAGCGGAGCAGATCGGGCGTGGCGGGGAGCGCGGTGCGCAGATCGGGCGAGGCCGTCATGGAATTGTCCTTCTGCTGGAGGTGCGAGCGGGGTCCGTGGCTGCGTCAGGAGCCGGGACAGCGCGCGCTGGAGCACCTCGCCAGGTCGACGTGGACCCGCTCGAAGAGAAGGAGTTCCCAGAACATGAGGTCAGACTGACGATGCGTGACGCATGCAGTCAAGTGCGTTCCGTCATCTGGGAGCAGCGTCACGTGCGCGAAAGGGGCGTCACGGCGCGACGGCGGCGCCGAGCGCCGCGATGACGTCCGCCTTGCGCGGCTGCCCCGTCGCCCGGCGGACCTCGCGTCCCGCCGCGTCGAGGACCAGCACGGTGGGCGTCTTGAGGATGCCGACGGCACGGACGAGGTCGAGCCGGTCCTCCGCGTCGATCTCGACGTGCGAGACACCCGGGACCATGGCCGCGACCTCGGCGAGCACCCGCCGGGTGGCCCGGCACGGCGCGCAGAACGCGCTGGAGAACTGGACCAGCGTGGCCCGCTCCCCCAGGGGCGTCGCCAACTGCTCGGCGCCCCACCTCACTTCACCTGCGGCCACGCCGCTCCTCCTTCACCCGCGTTCCTCTTTCCAGCGCGCAAACGCCGCCGCTGATTCCCGCCCACGTGACAAGGATCTCGCGCGGCGCAGGAACCAGGACTGGTCACCCGGCCGTTCATGGGGCACGATCTGCGCAAGCCGGAAAACCTACGGCTGCGTAACTTACCGCCGGGAACGCCTCCACCGGGAAGCGGATTCCCCAGGCAATCAGAAGGGTCCACCCCCTCCATGGCAGAGCTCGTCTACCGTCCGGTCATCGGCGTCGCCAAAACACTGTTCAAGGCGCTCGACCTGAAGATCGACTGCCAGGGCTCGGAGAACATTCCGCGCTCGGGCGGCGCCGTCCTGGTCAGCAATCACATCGGCTACCTGGACTTCGTCTTCGACGGTCTGGCGGCGCTGCCGCAGAAGCGTCTCGTCCGTTTCATGGCCAAGGAGTCGGTGTTCCGGCACAAGGTCTCCGGTCCGCTGATGCGGAGCATGAAGCACATCCCCGTGGACCGCTCGCAGGGTGAGCACGCGTTCCAGCACGCGCTCGCGTCGCTGCGCTCCGGCGAGGTCGTGGGCGTCTTCCCGGAAGCGACGATCTCGCAGTCCTTCACGCTGAAGAGCTTCAAGACCGGTGCGGTGCGCCTCGCGCAGGAGGCCGGTGTGCCACTGATCCCGATGGCGCTGTGGGGCACCCAGCGGATCTGGACGAAGGGCCGTCCGCGCAACTTCAAGCGGCAGCACATCCCGATCACGATCCGGGTGGGCGAGGCCATCGAGGCGCCGAAGGACCAGTACGCGGGCGCGATCACGCGCCGTCTGCGCGACCGCGTGCAGGAGCTGCTGGAGGCCGCGCAGCGCGCCTACCCGGTCCGCCCCAAGGGCGCCGACGACACATGGTGGATGCCGGCGCACCTGGGCGGCACGGCGCCGACCCCCGAGCAGATCAAGGCCGCCGAGGCGGGCTGACCGGCCGAGTCACTCCGGCAGCGCGTCGGGCAGGTGCTCCCAGAGATGGGGGCGGTCCGGCGCGCCGCGCATCACGTCGAGCACGACCGGGTGCGGCGCCGCGAAGAGCCCCGGGTAGTCCAGCTCACCGGCCGCCGCGTCGGGCAGGAACGCCAGCCGCTCTTCCTCCAGGGAGAACTGGGCGTCGATCCCGCCCACGTTCCCCCGCACGTCCTGGCGGTGCCAGCTGCCGTGGAACCGTACGGCGACCAGGCCGTGGACACACCAGCCGGTCCCCGCGTCGTGCGTCAGCCGCTGGTAGCAGAGCGCCGTGGGGATGTCCTCGGCGCGCAGCAGGGCGGCCAGGGCGTGGGCCTTCGCGTGACAGATCCCGGTGCCCTGCGCGAGCACGTCGGAGGCCCGCCAGGTGACCCGCAGGTCGCCGCTGTCGGCCGAGTGCGGGATGGCGTCGCGCACGAACTCGTAGGCCGCGCGGGCGTAGGCGAAGGAGTCGTCGGCGTCGCGCGCGAGGCGTGCGGCCGTCTCGCGGACGAGCGGATGCCCGTGGTCGATCGCGTCGTCGGCCGCCAGGTACGCCGACAGTTCGGGGTTCTGCTGGATCAGCTGCATGGGACGCGAGCATAGGAACGCGGCCGACCGTCAGTCAATGACTTTACGGTCGGCCGCATATCTATGCAGCGCTCCGGGCGGGCCGGCTAGCGCGCCATCTCTTCCTTGAGGGCCGCGACGAAGCCGTCCACGTCCTCCTCGCGGGTGTCGAAGGCGCACATCCAGCGCACGTCGCCGGCGGACTCGTCCCAGAAGTAGAAGCGGTACTTCTTCATCAGGCGCTCGGCGACGTCGTGCGGGAGCCGCGCGAACACGCCGTTGGCCTGCACGGGGTAGAGGATCTCGACGCCGTGCACGGCCCGGACGCCCTCGGCGAGGCGCTGAGCCATCTCGTTGGCGTGCCGGGCGTTGCGCAGCCACAGGTCCTTGGCGAGCAGCGCCTCCAGCTGCACCGACACGAAGCGCATCTTCGAGGCGAGCTGCATCGACATCTTGCGCAGGTGCTTCATCTGCCGCACCGCGTCCTGGTTGAGGACGACGACGGCCTCGCCGAACAGCGCGCCGTTCTTGGTGCCGCCGAGCGACAGGATGTCGACGCCGACCGCGTTCGTGAACGTCCGCATCGGGACGTCCAGGGACGCGGCGGCGTTGGCTATCCGGGAGCCGTCGAGGTGCACCCGCATGCCGTGCCCGTGGGCGTGCTCGACGATCGCGCGGATCTCCTCGGGCGTGTACAGCGTGCCCAGTTCGGTGGACTGCGTGATCGAGACGACCTGCGGCATCGCGCGGTGCTCGTCGTCCCAGCCGAACGCCTGACGGTCGATCAGCTCGGGAGTGAGCTTGCCGTCGGGCGTCGGGACGGTGAGCAGCTTGAGGCCGCCCATCCGCTCCGGGGCGCCGCCCTCGTCCACGTTGATGTGCGCGGACTCGGCGCAGATCACCGCGCCCCAGCGGTCGGTGACCGCCTGGAGCGCGACGACGTTGGCACCCGTGCCGTTGAAGACGGGGAACGCCTCGGCCGTGGGGCCGAAGTGGCTGCGGATGATCTGCTGGAGATGGTCCGTGTAGTCGTCCTCGCCGTACGCGACCTGGTGACCGCCGTTGGCGAGGGCGAGGGCCGCCATCACCTCCGGGTGGGCTCCCGCGTAGTTGTCACTCGCGAAGCCCCGGATCGCGGGGTCGTGGTGCCTGCGGGCGTCGGTCTTCGGAGGGTTCACGGCTTCTCGGTCAGCCACAGACGGGTCCCGTTCAGATCGGCGGCGGGCCGGTCCCAGACCCCGGTGATGGCCTCGGCCAGCTCCTTGACGTCCGTGAAGCCCGCGAACTTCGCGTTGGGGCGTTCGGCGCGCATCGCGTCGTGCACCAGCGCCTTGACCACCAGGATCGCAGCCGCCTGCTGCGGGCCCGCGTCGCCCCCCGCCTTGCGGAAGGCGTCGCCCATGGCGAGGGTCCACGCCTCGGCGGCGGCCTTGGAGGCCGCGTACGCCGCGTTGCCCGCGGTGGGCTTGGACGCGCCGGCGGCGCTGATCAGCAGGTAACGGCCGCGGTCACTGCGGGTGAGCGCGTCGTAGAAGGCCAGCGAGGTGTGCTGCACCGTGCGGATCAGGAGCTTCTCGAGGAGGTCCCAGTCGGCGAGGTCGGTCTCGGCGAAGGAGGCGCTGCCGCGCCAGCCGCCGACGAGGTGGACGACGCCGTCGACCCGGCCGAAGTCCTTCTCGACACGGTTCGCCCAGTCGCGTGTCGCGTGCAGGTCCAGGAGGTCGACGGTGTCACCGATGACGGTGGCGCCACCGTGTGCGTAGCGCGCCTCGTCGACCGCCTCCGCGAGCCGCTCCGCGTTCGCGTCGGCGCCGATGACGGTGGCGCCGGCCTCCGCGAGCCGCTTCAGGGTCGCCCGCCCGGCGGGGCCCGCCGCTCCGGCCACCGCGATCACGGCACCGTCCAGCACGTTCCCGGTCGTGTGGGTGTCGGACATGGCTTCCGCCTCCTGGGTTCCCGCGTTCTCGGCGTGGCTCACGCGGCCACCTTCTCCGCGCTCGCCGCCGTGATGCCCTTGGTGGACGCGATCACGTTCTTGAGCTTCTTGGAGAGCGCCTCATAGAACATGCTGAGCGGAAACTCGTCGGGAAGCACGTCGTCGACCAGCTTGCGCGGCGGCTGCGTCAGGTCCAGGGCGTCGGGGCCCTTGGCCCAGCGGGAGCCCGGGTGCGGGGCCAGGTACGTCGAGACCAGGTCGTACGCGGCGAACCAGTGGACCAGCTTCGGGCGGTCGATGCCGTCGCGGTAGAGCTTCTCGATCTCGGCGCACAGCTGGTTGGTGACCTCGGGGGCCCGCTGCCAGTCGATGTGCAGCTTGTTGTCCGTCCAGCGCACCACGTCGTGCTTGTGCAGGTACGCGAAGAGGAGCTGGCCGCCGAGACCGTCGTAGTTGCGGTTGCGGTCGCCGGAGACCGGGAAGCGGAACATCCGGTCGAAGAGCACGGCGTACTGGACGTCACGGCCGTGGGCGTTGCCCTCGGACTCCAGCTTCACGGCCTCCTTGAAGGCGGTGAGGTCGCAGCGCAGCTCTTCGAGGCCGTACATCCAGAACGGCTGGCGCTGCTTGATCATGAACGGGTCGAACGGCAGGTCGCCGTGGCTGTGCGTGCGGTCGTGGACCATGTCCCACAGCACGAACGCCTGCTCGCAGCGCTCCTGGTCACTGACCATCTCGCGGATGTCCTCGGGCAGTTCGAGCCCCAGGGTGTCCACGGCGGCCTCGGTGACGCGGCGGAAGCGGGCCGCCTCGCGGTCGCAGAAGATGCCGCCCCAGGAGAAGCGCTCGGGCGCCTCGCGCACGGCGATCGTCTCCGGGAAGAGGACGGCCGAGTGCGTGTCGTACCCGGACGTGAAGTCCTCGAAGGTGATGCCGCAGAACAGCGGGTTGTCGTAGCGGGTGGCCTCGAGCTCGGCCAGCCAGTCGGGCCACACCATGCGGAGCACGACGGCTTCCAGGTTGCGGTCCAGGTTGCCGTTCTGCGTGTACATCGGGAAGAGCACCAGGTGCTGGAGCCCGTCGCGGCGCTGCGCGGCCGGCTGGAAGGCCAGCAGCGAGTCCAGGAAGTCCGGGACCTGGAAGCCGTCCTCGGCCCAGCGGCGCAGGTCCGCCACAAGGGCCTTGTGGTACGCGGCGTCGTGCGGCACCAGCGGGGCCAGCTGCTCGACGGCGGCCACGACCCGGTCCACCGCCTGCTCGGCGACGGCCTTCGCCGGGGCGCCCTCCGCGTCGAAGGCTATGGACCCGTCCTTGTTCTGCCAGGTCCTGATCTCCTCCACGGCGTCCTTGAGCACGGGCCATGCCGGGTGCTCCACCACCCTGCCGCCACCCGAACCGGCGGGAGGAACGTTCCCCTCCACAGCCGCCTGCACAAGAATTTCCGTCATGTCCCATCCTCCACGGGAGAACCTCGCGTATGGACACCGTATGCATGCGAGGTTCTTCCGAGCAAGGGGAGCCAGTGGAAATTATCCTGCGCACCCCCCGGTGGCACCGCTGTTTTTCCTGTCGGCGAGGGTCGAAACGATGACCTCTGTCACAGCGGCGTGAGCCGCGCGGGCGTCTTCGAGGAGCTGGGGAAAGCCGAAGAACCCGTGGAACATGGCGGGAAAGTGGCTCTCGCCGACCTCCACCCCGGCCTCGCGCAGCGCCGTCGCGTAGGCCCGGCCCTCGTCGCACAGCGGGTCGCAGCCGGCCGTGACGACATGGGCGGACGGCAGCCCCGAAAGGTTCTCGGCGAGCAGCGGCGAGACCTGCGGATGGGCCGGATCGCCGTCCGGGCCGAGGTACTGCTCCCTGAACCACGCGCAGGCGGCCGTCGTGAGGAAGTACCCCGCCGCGTTGTCCGCGTACGAGCCGGAGCGGCCCCGGGCGTCGGTCGCGGGGTAGACGAGGATCTGCCGGGCGAGGTGCGGGCCGCCCTCGTCGCGGGCGATCTGGGAGACGACGGCGGCGAGGTTCCCGCCCGCGCTGTCCCCCGCGACGCTCAGCGTGTGCGGGTCCGCGCCCAGGTCCGTCGCGTGGTCCGCCGCCCAGCGCACGGCGGCGTACGCGTCGTGGACGGCGGCCGGGAACGGGGACTCCGGGGCCAGCCGGTAGTCGACCGAGACGACGACGGCCCCGGCGTCGGCGCACAGCGCTCGGGCGGTGCCGTCGTGACTGTCGAGCCCGCACAGGACCCAGCCGCCGCCGTGGAAGAACACGACGATCGGGCGGGCGTGCGCGGGGCCCTCCGGGACGTAGATCCGGACCCGGAGCGGCGGGGCGCCGGGCGGCCCGGGTATCTCCCGGTCCTCGACCCGGCCCACGTCGGGGACCGGGAGCGGGGACGGCGGGGCCGCGGCGAGGATCCGGCGGGCCTCGGCGGCGTCGGTGACCGCGCCGCCCACGTCGGGGAAGAAGGCGGCGATGGCGTCGACCAGCGGCCGGGCCCCGGGGTCGAGCCGGTCGGGGGCGTCGGCGTTCAGGGGGTTCACGGTGTTCATGGGCGGCTCCGGGTAGTACGAGTGGTCACGTGTGCTCGGGGTGACTGTGGCCCGGCGGGGCGGCATGAGGAAGCCCTGTGCGGGCGTTGGGGCGCCGCCGGATAGGGGGTTGCGGGTCGTCGCCGGGTGCGCGATGCGGTGGGCCGGGGGGCTGCAGCGCCGCCGCCGTAGGGGCCGGGGATCGTCGCCCGGTGCCGGCCGGTGGGGCTTCTCGCGCAGTTCCCCGCGCCCCTCACGGGGCGCCTCCGCCCCCGGACGCGCGATGCAGTGACCCCGGGGTCTACCGGGCCGCCGCCGTAGGGGCCCGGGGATCGTGGCCGGGTGCCGCCCGGTGGGGCTTCTCGCGCAGTTCCTCGCGCCCCTGGCGGGGCGCCTCCGCACCCGCCGCGTCGGCGTCACTGCACAGCCCCCGCCCCCTCACGTCTCACGTCAGGAAGGCGCTCGCTCCTCCTCCCTGAAGTGCGGGATGACCTTTTCGCCCCACTGGCGCAGGGTCTCCAGGCATGCCTCCTGCGGGACCGTGCCCATCTGGATGAGGCACATGATCTCGTCGGCGCCCGCGTCGATCAGGCGTTGCACGTAGGCGATGGCGTCCTCGGCGGTGCCGTAGGCGTGGTCGGCGTTGAAGGTGGCCGTGGCGGTCGGGCGGACCGGGATCCGTTGTTCGTGCAGCCGGGCCACGACCTGTTCGGCCGCCTCGCGCATCGCCGCGGCCTCGTCGGTGCCCTCGACGACGGCCTCGTCGGGGACGCCCGCGCCGCCGTACCAGTGCCCGATGGACTGCGCGAAGAAGCGCTGGCCCCGGATGCCGACGGCGCGGGCCGTCTCGCGGTCGTCGAAGACGATCGTCGGGCAGAGCACCGAGAAGTGGTCGTTGACGACGGAGGAGACGAGGCGCTCGGGGCCCCGGGCCGCGATCGCCGCGTCGTAGGCCGTGCGCATCTCGGCGATCGACTCGGGGCCGGCGTAGCCCATCACCAGGGCGCCGACGCCGAGTTCGGCGGCCTGGCGCAGGGTCTCGGTGCGGCTGCAGGCCAGGAAGAGCGGAGGATGCGGGGTCTGCGCGGGGCGGGGCAGGATCGGGTGCGGGTCGATGTCGAGGAGCGGGCCGTGGTGCTCCAGCTCGTCCTTCTCCCAGGCCTTGCCGATGATCCGCAGCGCCTCCTCGACCTCCTGCGTGGTGCGCTCCTTGTCGACACCGCACAGGCTGGTCTCCTGCTCGGTGCCACCGCGCCCGGCGCCGAGGTCGAGCCGGCCGCCGGAGAGCAGGTCGAGCGTGGCGGCGCGTTCGGCGACGCGGGCCGGGTGGTTGAAGTGGAACGGCATGCAGACGACGCCGTGTCCGATGCGGATGCGGGAGGTGCGGGCGGCGACCCAGGTCAGGAAGATCTCGGGCGCGGACATGTGGGCGTACCACTTGAGGGAGTGGTGCTCGACGGCCCAGACGCGGTCGAAGCCCATCTCCTCGGCGAGGACGGCCTGTTCGACGCAGTCGTGGAAGAGCTGGTGCTCGCGCTCGACCGTGGGATCGGCGAGCTGGGCCTCGAAGATGACGGAGAACTTCACGTCCCCTCCCGGGGTTCGGTCCGGTCTTCCTCGGACGACGGGGGCCGCCGCGCGCCGACAGCCCGCTATATGACGAGTCGTTATATGACGGCCAGTCATACTTGGGAAGGGGCACGGCGGAAACTCGGGTGCGGACCGGCATGTCGCGCAGCTACGGTGACGGCGTCCAGGTGCGCAGGAGCGGGCTACTTCGTTTTCGCAACGGGTTGTCGCGGGTTCGAGTCCCGTCGCCGGCTTCGGGCCGGCGTAGCTCAGCGGGTAGAGCACCATGTCGCCTGCTCCGACCCTGATCTCTGGACACCGGACGCGAGCCGTCCGCCCACGGGGGATTCCGGGCGGGCGGCTCCGTCAGTTCCAGGGTTCCTCGGCGGGGTTCTCACCCAGGAGCCGCGCGGCCGCCTCGCAGAGGTCCTGGCCGTAGAGCTGATTGCTGCCGTACGGGGATCCCCAGCGCTCGGTCGCGGCCTGGGCGACGGCCCGCCAGGTGTACTCCCCGTCCACGCGCCAGGCCCGGATCTGCCGCGCCGTCTGCGGGGTGAGGTGCTCCGGTTCGGCCAGGTGGTTCGCCATGTCACCGACCCTAGGAACCGCCCCATACGACCGCCATCGGATTTCAGGCGCGGCACCTCACCCCGCGCCGCCGTCACGCTCCCGGGGCGCCCCGCTCCCTCCCCCACGCCCTAGGCTGGCCCCTCGCACCGCAAGAACCTCAGGAGTACCCCGTGACCGACCCCGCGCCCTCGTACCCCTACGCCGACGCGTCCCCCGAGCCCCATCCGCTGCTCGCCCCCGTGCTCGGGCTGATCGGGACCTGGCGGGGCCGGGGCGCCGGCGAGTATCCGACGCTGGAGAGTGGGTTCACGTACGGGCAGGAGGTCACATTCAGCCATGACGGGCGGCCGTTTCTCCAGGTGACGGCGCGGGCCTGGATCACCGACGGGGAGGGCGGACCGGTGCGGCCGGCGGCGCGGGAGAGTGGCTGGTGGCGGCTGCAGCCCGACGGCCGCATCGAGGCGCTGATCACGCAGCCGACGGGGATCGCGGAGGTCGCGGTCGGGTACGCGGCCGACGGCACCGTCGATCTGACGGCGCAGCAGGTCGCGCTGACCCCCACCGCGAAGCACGTCGAGGCGACCCGGCGGCGCTACACGCTGACCGAGTCCGGCGCGCTCGCGTTCGCCCACGACCTCGCGGCGGTGGGCCAGCCGCTGCAACACCACCTGTCGGCGCTGCTGCACCGGGTCGACGCCGCGTAACGGGCCTCTTGCGTCCGCTCCCCCGGTCACCTTCAATGCGGACGCATGCCGACCACGTCGCTGCCGCCGACCGCCTGGGCCGTCCTCGGCCTGCTCTCCTTCCCGGGTGAGCGGACCGGGTACGAGCTGAAGAAGTGGGCGGACGCGTCCCTGCGGTTCTTCTACGGTGCCCCGGCCTTCAGCCAGATCTACGCGGAGCTGCGGCGCCTGGAGGAGCTCGGGCACGTGACGTCGCGGCGCTCGGGTCCGCAGGAACCCCGTACGAAGCGGTCCTACGCGATCACCGAGCAGGGCCGGGCCGCGCTCGCCGCCTGGGCGGACGGCGCGCACGAGGTCGATCCCGTGGCTCTGCGCCATCCGGTGGTCCTGCGCGTGTGGCTCGGGCATCTGGCCACGCCCGAGCGCCTGGAGACCCTCGTGCGGGAGCATGTGGCGCGCACCGAGGGCGAGTTGAAGGAGGTGCGGGACGCGCTGGCGCGGGCGGACGGCGTCGAGGCCTGGGCCCACCCGCAGATCGCCCTGCGTTGGAGCGAACGCCGCCTGGAGGCCGAGATCGAGCTGTCCCGGGCGATGCTCGCGGACCTGGCCGCGCTCACCGCTCCCGGGCGCCCTTCGCCCGCCGCACCCTGACGTGTCCGGCTCCCGCCCGGGCGTCGGCGGCTAGGCTGCGAGGGCCGTCGCCGGCGTGCGGCGGCGTGTCACCGTCGACGGAAGCGAGACCACCTTGAACTTCCTCACCATCGGCCATCGCGGAGTCATGGGTGTCGAGCCCGAGAACACGCTCCGTTCCTTCGTCGCCGCCGAGCGGGCGGGGCTCGACCTGATCGAACTCGACCTGCACCTGAGCAAGGACGGCGCGCTCGTCGTCATGCACGACGCGGACGTCGACCGCACGACGGACGGCAGCGGCCCGATCGCCGGGTACACGCTGGAGGAGCTGCGCGCCTTCGACGCCGGCCGCGGGGAACGCATCCCCGTCTTCGAGGAGGTCCTGGACGCGGTGAGCGCGCCGCTGCAGGCCGAGATCAAGGACACGGCGGCGGCCCGCGCCCTGGCGGAGGTGATGCACCGCCGCGGCCTGGTCGACCGCGTGGAGGTGATCTCGTTCCACGACGAGGCCGTCGCGGAGATCGCCCGCCTCGTCCCGGGCGTGCGCACCGCGCTGGTCGCCAGCCGCTACGGCACGGACGTGGTGGAGCGGGCCGTGGCGGTCGGCGCGGGCACCCTCGTCCTCAACATCCGGCGGCTCACGCAGGAGATCGTGGAGCACGCCCGCAAGGCCGACCTGCGGATCATCGGCTGGGTCGTGAACACGCAGGACGACCTGCGCCTGGTCCGCGCACTCGGCCTCGACGGCGCCACGACGGACTACCCGGAGATCAAGCGCACGGGCCGCTTCACCGCGTAGCGGACGCCGGTTCAGACCAGCGGCTTGACCAGCAGCTCGAACTGCAGGTCGTCCCGCTGCGGCAGGCCGAAGCGCTCGTCGCCGTACGGGAAGGGGCTCAGCTCCCCCGTACGGCGGTAGCCACGCCGCTCGTACCAGGCGATGAGTTCCTCGCGCACGGAGATCACCGTCATGTGCATCTCGGTGACGCCCCAGGTCTCGCGCACCGACCGCTCGGCCTCGGCGATGATCACCTTGCCGAGTCCGGCGCCCTGGAGCGCCGGGCTGACCGCGAACATGCCGAAGTAGGCGTGCGGGCCGCGGTGCTCCAGCTGGCAGCAGGCGACCACCTGGCCGGCCCGCTCGACGACGAGCAGCCGGCTCGCCTCCCCGTCGATGACGTCGCGGACGCCCTGCGGGTCGGTCCGCTGCCCTTCGAGGATGTCCGCCTCGGTGGTCCAGCCCACCCGGCTGGAGTCGCCCCGGTAGGCCGATTCGATCAGCGCGACGAGCACCTCGGTGTCGGCCTCCGTGGCGTCACGGAAGACCAGGTCACCGGTGGCGGAGGTGGGGGCGACGGTCATGGGACGGCTCTCCGATCTCGTACGGGGCTCCGGCGGCGGACGGACCCGTGGGCGCCGTCGAGGGTAACGCGCGCGCACTACGCTGCGTCGGCATGGTTCATGTACTGAGCAGCCGGGTGCTGTTGCGGCCCGTCGACCCGGAGCGGTCGCGCACCTTCTACGGCGAGGTCCTGGGGCTCGGCGTCCACCGCGAGTTCGGCACCGGGCCCGAGCGGGGCACGGTGTACTTCCTCGGCGGCGGCTTCCTGGAGCTGTCGGGGCGGGCCGCGGAGCCGGTGGCGCAGCCGGTGCGGCTGTGGCTCCAGGTGGCGGACGTGCGGGCGGCGCACGAGGAGCTGGCGGCGCGCGGGGTGCGCGTCCTGCGGGAGCCGGTGAAGGAGCCGTGGGGGCTGGTCGAGATGTGGATCGCGGATCCGGACGGCCACGAGCTCGTGCTCGTCGAGGTCCCGGCGGACCATCCGATCCGGTACCGGCCCGGCATCTGAGGCCGGGCGCGGCGGGGCGCGAATTGGCGCATTTGACATGCGCGTCGGCTGGTGAGGGCACAGGATGGCGCTGAGTCCGGGGATTGATCCGTGCCGATCGGGAGAACCGTGACCGGCGCGGACCCATGTCCCCGTCCGCCCCGCTCAACCCAGGAGAGAGCCGAGATGACCGCTCCCCGGAACACCAAAGCTCCCCGCAAGTCGACCGTGCCGCGGATCCTGATCGTCGGCGGCGGGTTCGCCGGGATGGAGTGCGCGCACAAGCTGGAGAAGGAGCTCGAGCCCGGCGAGGCGGTGCTCAAGCTCATCAGCCCCACCGACCACCAGCTGTATCTGCCGCTGCTGCCGCACGTCGCGTCCGGTGTCCTCACTCCGCAGTCCGTCGCGGTGCCGCTGCGCCGGATGGTGCGGCGCGCCTCGATCATCCCCGGGGGCGCGGTCGGGGTGGACCCGCAGGCCAAGGCCGTCGTCGTCCGGAAGATCAACGGCGAGACGATCGTGGAGCGCTACGACCATCTCGTGCTGACGCCGGGCAGTGTGACCCGGCAGTTCGACATCCCGGGCATCGACGAGTACGCGGTCGGCGTGAAGACGCTCGCCGAGGCGGCCTGGATCCGCGACCACGTGATCGCCCAGCTCGACCTCGCGGCGGCCAGCTCGGACCCGGCCGAGAGGGAGGCGCGGCTGCAGTTCGTGGTGGTGGGCGGCGGGTACGCGGGGACGGAGACGGCCGCGTACCTCCAGCGGCTGACCACCGCGGCGGTGAAGCGGTACCAGGGTCTGGACCCGCGGCAGATCAAGTGGCATCTGGTCGACGTGGCGCCGAAGCTGATGCCGGAACTCGGCGAGCGGCTCGGCGACAAGGCCATGGAGATCCTCCAGAAGCGGGGTCTGCACATCTCGCTCGGGGTGTCCGTCGCGAAGGTCACGGCGGACACGGTGACGCTCACCGACGGCCGCGAACTGCCCTGCCACACCCTCATCTGGACCGCCGGTGTCGCCCCGAGCCCGCTGATCGCGACGCTGGGCGCCGAGACGAACCGGGGCCGGCTCGTCGTCACGCCCGAGCTGACGGTCCCCGGCCTCGACGGCATTTTCGCGCTCGGCGACGCGGCGGCGGTCCCGGACATCGTGAAGGGCGGCGACGCGATCTGCCCGCCGACGGCCCAGCACGCGATGCGCCAGGGCTGGGCGGCGGCGCGCAATGTCCTCGCGGCCGTGCGCGGCACCCCGCTGACCCCGTACCGCCACAAGGATCTGGGCCTGGTCGTCGACCTGGGCGGCATCCAGGCGGTGTCGAAGCCGATGGGCGTGCAGCTGACCGGACTGCCGGCGCAGATCGTGGCCCGCGGCTACCACCTCGCGGCTCTGCGCACGGGCCCGGCCCGCTTCCGCACGGCGGCGAACTGGGGTCTGAACGCGGTCGCGGGCGACGACTTCGTCCGTACGGGCTTCCAGCGCAACCGCCCCGCCACGCTGAAGGACTTCGAGATGACGGACGCGTATCTGTCCCCGGAGGAGATCCGCGCGGCGGTGACGGACCAGCTCAAGGACCGCTCGATGTCGCCGCAGAAGCCGGACCTCCCGGCGAGCGAGGCGCGGTAGTCCCGTCAGGCGCGGGGGGTGAGTCCCCCGCCCAGGCGGCCTTCCAGCTGGGAGAGCAGGGCGCCCAGGAGGCCGGCGAGTTCGCTGTCGCGGCCGTCGGTCAGGCCGCTGAGCACCGATGCCTCGTAGGCGAGCTGGCGCGGCAGGACGGCGTCGACGACGGCGCGGCCCTCGTCGGTCAGGCTGAGGTGGGCGACCCGGCGGTCGCGGGTGTCGCCGCGCCGGGTCACGAGTCCGCGTTCCTGGAGGGACTTCAGGCGCTTGGTGACGGCGGCGCCGGAGGAGAACGTCTCGCGGGCGAGGTCGCCCGGTGTCAGTTCGCGGCCGGTCCGGCGCAGGGTGCCGAGCAGGTCGAACTCGGGGCGGGTCAGGCCCGCGTCCCGCAACGGGGCGTCCTCGGCCTGCTGCAGCAGTGCGGCGCAGCGGTTGATCCGGCCGATGATCTCCATCGGCGCGGTGTCGACATCGGGACGTACGTCCTGCCACTGCCGCACCACCGACGACACGGTGTCAAAGGGAACCCCGTCCGCACCACGCTGCACACTCATCCTCGCCTGCCCACACCTTCCTCTGCGGCCGCACGTCGGACGACCGCAGCGAGCGTACGATGCCCGCTCTGTTCCGCCGCGAGCACCCGCTCCTCCGGCAGGGCCCGCTGCCACCATTCTCCGGCCGCGGTGTCGGCCGCGGCGCGCAACTCGACGAGGGTCGCGGCGAGGGTCCGCCGTGCGGTCTCCAGCGCGGCCGGGTCCGGCGCGGCGAGCGCCAGCGTGTTCTCGGCCTTCGTACGGGCCTCGTCGGCGCGGTGGAGGGCCGACTCGATGCGGTCGCCGGCCCGCCGGTTCGTGACGACCAGGGCGGCGACGATGCCGAGGAGGGCGCCGAGCAGCGTGTCGACGATCCGCTCGGTGATCAGCTGTCCGGTCCCCTGGAGCCGGGTGAACTCGGTGACGAGCAGCGCCATGGGCGTCACGGACAGACAGCCCAGCCAGTAGTTGCGGCTCATCAGTGCCTCGGCGCCGAAGATGAGGACGAGACAGGTCACCACCAGTGCGGCCTTGCTCGTGTGGGCGAGCGGCGCGATGGCGGCGAACACCAGGACTCCGCCCACGTTCCCCACGACGCGCTGGACGCCGCGGCTCCAGGTCAGGGTCACGTTGGCCTGGTAGATCGAGGCCGCGGTGACCAGCGCCCAGTACGGGCGTCCGATGCCGAGCGCGAGGGAGGCGTACCCGGCGAGCGCGCAGCCCAGGAACGTGCGCAGCCCGATCGGCACCAGCGCCGAGCCCGGCCCGATCCGCCGCCACAGCGACGGCCGGCCGCTCTCCGTCTCGGCCTCGACGCCGAGCAGTTCGTCGTCCAGGCCCGGGACGCGCGCGGGCCGCGGAACGGCGCCCGCGCCGCGCAGCCCCTCGGCCCAGCCGCGCAGCAGTGCGGCGTCCGTGTCGCGGGGTGCGGCGATGGCCAGTTCGGCGCGGACGACGAGGCGCTCCAGGGCCCGGCGGGCCTCGCTGCGCTCCCCCGTGGCGAGCAGCGACTGCCAGGCGGCGTGCACGGCCGCGGCGGCGGCGCCGCGCCCAGGGGTGTGCTCGGGGCGCTCGGTGTAGGCCGCGGCGGCGTGCAGAGCCCGGGCTGTCGCCCGGCGCTCGGGCCCGTGGGGCCGCACGAGCGCGGGGGCCATGCCGACGAGCCAGGTGATCGCGCCGGCGCCGAGCATCAGCGCGAGGTGTCCCGGCACCGCGCCGATGGTCTGGGGCGTGAACAGCATGGCGGAGCTGATGAACGTGAAGATCAGGTTTCCGGGCGAGCCGATCCCGGTCGCGTCGCAGAGCACCTTCTGAGCGGCGGCGAGCAGCGCCCCCACGGCGACGAGGATCACGGCGGACGAGGTGGCGGAGGCGGTGACGAGCGCGACGGCGACGCCCGCGAACATCCCGGCGATCACCCAGGCGAGGGCGCGGGCCCGGGCCGCGTAGGGGAGGTTGTGCCCGTACAGGGCGCAGAGCGAGCCCGCCATCGTGTACATCACGAGGTCGAGCCGGCCCAGGGCGAGCAGCGTCAGGTTCGGCACGGCGGCCGAGACGGCGGCACTGGTCGCGGGCTTGAACCAGATGTCCACGGGCTTCCTGGGCCGCAGCAGGCCGGCCAGTGGGAGCGGCCGGACGGACGGGGCGCGTGGGGTCGTGGGAGTGCTGCTCATACAAAAACCTTAACAGATGTTTCACTAGTAAAACACACGTGAATGCTTCCCTGCGCCGCCATACGCGCCCGGACACCCGGGCATCCCCCAGGAGACCCGGCACACAGCCGACGGACGAGGGGGACCGAGGTGCACGGACCGGAGTCGGCCGCATGGCTGCTCGTCGCGCTGTGCGCGGCGACCGGCGCGTACTGCCTGCTGCGCAGACGCGGCGGGGACGAGGAGCAGCGCCGCACGGCGGGCGCCGAGGCGCTCATGGGCTTCGGGATGGCGCTGATGGCGGTGCCGGCGGCGGTGCTGACCCCACCGCGCTGGGCCTGGCTGGCCTACGCGACCGTGTTCGGCGCGGCGGCGCTGCGCGCGCTGTGGGCGGCCCGGCACGCCGGCCACCACGTCCATCACCTGGTCGGCACGTCCGCCATGGCCTACATGTCCCTCGCGATGGCGGCCCGCCCGGCGGCGCACGCCCACCACGCCGGCGGCACGGGCTCCCCCGCCCTCACCGCGGCGCTGGTCGCCTACTTCACCGGGTACGTGCTGTGGTCGGGCCTGCACCTGGTCCCCACCGCGGCGACCGCCGGAGCGCCCGGGACAGAGACGCTCGCCTGGGGCCGGCGCCCCGAACTGGCGCGGGCCTGCCGCCTGTCGATGGCGATCGGCATGCTCGCGATGCTGTTCGCCATGTGATGCGACGCGGTGAACGAAACCGTGTCCTACGTCACTTGGCGCGCCGGACCGTACCGCCGGGTAGCCCGCGCCTCATAGTCTGAGGGGCATGACGGTCCCCGTAGCACTGTTGCTGCTCGGCGCCTTTGTCGCTGTCGTCGCCCCGCGTCTGCTCGCCCGCGCCGACTGGACGGAGCGGGAGCCGATCGTCGCGCTGTGGGCGTGGCAGTGCGTCGTGGCGGCCGTCCTCCTGTGCTGCGCCCTGTCCATGACGCTGAGCGCGGCCTCCGCCTGGCAGGCCGTGCGCGGCCGGCTGTTCGCCCCCGCCCCGCACGGCGTCGTGGAGGCGTACGCGCTGCGCGCACCCGGCCCCTGGGCCGCGACCGTGGCCGTGGCCCTCGCGCTCGGCGGGGTGTGGACGGTGGCGATGCTGGTGCGCGAGGTGTACCGGGCGCGGGCCCGCCGCGGGCGGCGCCGGGCCGAACTGCTCGTCCGCTCCCCGCTGTTGCCCGGCGAGGAGCCCGGCGCGGAACGCCTCGTGCTCCTGGAGGCCGAGCGCCCGGACGCCTGGTGGCTCCCCGGTCCGACCCCTCAACTGGTCATCACCACGGCGGCACTACGCCGCCTGAAGGGGCATCAGCTGGACGCCGTGCTGGCGCACGAGACGGGTCACGCCCGCTGGCGGCACGACTGGCTGCTGCACTGCTCGGGCGCGCTGGCCTCGGGTTTCCCGCAGGTCGGGGTGTTCGCCTCGTTCCGCGACCAGATGCACCACCTGGTCGAACTGGCGGCGGACGACGTGGCGTCCCGTCGCTTCGGCCGATTGACGATCGCGCTCGCGCTGGTCGAACTGAACGAGGACCGCGGGGTGTTCGGCCCCTGCCCGACCCCGCAGGCGCACGTCCCGCAGCGCGTGCACCGGCTGCTGGCCCCGCAGTCCCGGCTCAGCCCGGTCCACCGGCTGCGCCTGACGGCCGCCGCCGCGCTGATCCCGCTGGTCCCGCTCCTGGTGGCGTTCGTCCCGGGGTTGCGCGCGCTCGGCTAGCCGCTCCGGGCCCGGCCCGCGCCGCGTCCGCCCGCACCCTACAGTCCGCGCACAGCCCCATGGGCGAGGATCTTTCCCATGCACCCGGCACCGCTCGACTCCCCCCACCGGCCCCTCGTCCCCCGCCCCGCCCTGTGGACCCTGTCGGCGCTGACGCTCGCGAACACGGTGCTGCTGGTGCTCGTGGCGGTGCGCTGGGACCCGCTCATGGACGCGGACGAGGCCGTCGCCCGCTCCCTGCACCGCGCCGCGGTCGCCGATCCGGGCCTCACGCACGCCAACCGGATCCTGACGGACTGGGTGTGGGACCCCTGGACGATGCGCCTGCTGTGCGCGCTGGTCGTCCTGTACCTGCTCGTGCGACGGCGCGAGGCGGTGCTCGCCCTCTGGATCGCGGTGACCTGCGCGGCCGGCACACTGCTCCAGCAGGTCCTCAAGACGGCGGTGGACCGGCCGCGCCCGGTGTGGCCGGACCCGGTGGACTCCGCGCACTACGCCGCCTATCCGTCCGGGCACGCGATGACGGCGACGGTCGTCCTCGGACTGGTCCTGTGGCTGCTCCGCCGCCACGACGCGCCCGCCGTCGCCTACCGGGCCGCGCTCGCCGTCACGGTGGTCTCGGTGCTCGGCGTGGGCCTGACCCGGCTCTGGCTCGGGGTGCACTGGCCGTCGGACGTGCTGGGCGGCTGGCTGCTCGGGGCGCTCACGGTGGCCCTGTCGACGATCGCGTACGACGCCCGTAGCGCGCGCCGGGGCCGCCCTTGACCCGTGCGTCCACCGGCCCGCAGGATCGCCCGCATGACGATCAAAGCCGTGCTCATCGACTTCTCCGGCACCCTGTTCCGGATCGAACCGACCGCGTCATGGCTGCGGGCCGCGCTCGACGCCCTCGGACTGGACCTGCCGGCGGGCGAGTTCGAGCGGACGGTGACCGCACTGGCCCAGGCCGGAGCGCAGCCCGGCGGCGTCACGCACCACGTCCGCGTCCCCGAGCACCTGGCCGAACTGGTCGCCGCCCGCGACGTGGACGCCACGCGGCACCGCGCCGCGTTCACGGGCCTGGCCCGCGAGGTCCCCCTGCCCGACGACCGGCTCTACGACGTGCTGTACGACCGCCACATGACCCCCGCCGCCTGGCAGCCCTACCCGGACGCGCTGCCGGTTCTCGCAGCGCTGCGGGAGCGCGGGGTGCCGGTCGCGGTGGTCAGCAACATCGGCTGGGACCCGCGCCCGGTCTTCGCCGCTCACGGCCTGGACCCGTACATCGACGCGTACGTCCTCTCGTACCGGCACGGGGTGACGAAGCCGGACCCGCGGCTGTTCACGGCGGCGCTGGAGGCGCTCGGGGTCGCGGCGGGGGACGCGCTGATGGTCGGGGACGACCGGCGGGCCGACGGCGGCGCGGCGGCGCTGGGCTGTGCGACGTACTTCGTGGACCATCTGCCGGCCGACGAGCGTCCGGACGGCCTGCGCCCGATCCTCGATCTGATCTGATCCGATGCATTGCGGCCGGGGCCGGTCAGTGACCGTCGCCGCAGACTCCGGAGTGGTCGCAGTACGGCTGGTTCGCACTGCGACCGCAGCCGCACAGGGTGGCCCGCACCTCGGCGGTCTCGGACCCGTCGGAGGCGCGGACGCGCAGGTCACCCCGGAGGACGAGACGGCCGTCCGCGGCCCGCTCGACGGTCGTCGCGGCGGGCGGCACCTCCACGGTCCCGTCGACGAGCTCGTAGCGCAGCGCGCCCGAGGGGCAGCGGCGCACGACGGCCGCGACCTCGTCGGCGGGCGCCGCGTCCGGCTGGATCCACGGGCGCGCGGCCGTGTCGAAGACCTGCGGAAGTCCGCGCACGCACTCGGCGGCGTGCAGACAGCGCTGCCCGTCGAAGCTGACCGTGATCAGGTGGCCGCGGTAGGGCTTGCGGGTCACGACTCGTAGCCCTCGACCTCTGCCGAGGGGCGCACGCGCGCGTCGTCGGGGTCCTCTCCGAACTCGGCCTTGGCCCGCCGCTGGCGCAGCAGGTCCCAGCACTGGTCGAGCGCGCGCTCGACGTCGGCCAGGCGCTCGCGCTCGGTGGCGGCGTCGATGGTCCCGTCGGCCAGGGCGGCGCGCAGCCGCTTCTCATCGTCGACCATGGTGCTGATCCGGCCGAGGATCTCCTGCTGATCCATGTCGCACGCCTCCTCGGGTGCTCGGGAACCCGCCCCTCGCCACTCTAGGAAGCTTCCGCTGCCCCCGCGCGTCAGAGAGATCCGCGGAGATCCCACAGCGCTCCCGCGGCGATCGGGAAGACAGGACACCGGCCCCCGGGCGGCGCCGACACCGTCCGGAGGCCGGTGCGTGGCACGGCCGCGCCGAGACGATCCCCCGTGTCGCCTCGGCGCAGCCGCCCCGCCCGGGCACACCGCACCCCCGAGGGCCGGTGACCGGGCCGCGCTGAGTATAGTTGGCTGCGAGCCAGTCAACGCAGGAGTCAAGGATGTCCCCCCGCAGCGCATCGGTCAATGAGGAGTTGCGTCGGCGTTCCCGCGAGCGGCTTCTGCAGGCCGCTCTGGAGCTGGTCGGGGAGCGTGGTTACGACGCGACGACGCTCGGCGACATCGCGGACCGCGCCGGTTCGGCCCGCGGCCTGGTCTCGTACTACTTCCCGAGCAAGCGGCAGCTGCTCCAGTCCGCGGTGCACCGGCTGATGAACCGGACGCTGGAGGAGGCGCTGGAGCGGGAGCCGCGCACCGAGGACGGCGACGAGCGGCTGGCCCGCGCGATCGACGCGATCCTGGGCCTCGCGCGCGACCAGCCGGTGCTGATGCGCACGCACATGGCGGTTCTGCTGCAGTCCGAGGGCTTCGTGCCGTGCGTCGAGCAGCAGCGGCTGTCCGAGATGCTCCAGGACACGGTGCGGCGGCACGGCTCGGCGGACGTGGAGCTGGACTATCCGATGCTGCGCGCCCAGCTGATGGGCTCCGTCTTCGCGATCCTGCTGCCGGGGGCGCCGATGCCGGTGCGCCGGATGCGGGCCGAGCTGTTCCGGCGGTACGGGCTCGCGTGGGAGCGGGGCTTCCCGCCGGACGACGACGTCACGGATGACGCGGAGTCCGGGGAAAGCCCCGCCCACGGCCGTACGGCCGATTTCTCGCGCTACTTCGAGCCGTTGCGGCCCGCCGGACGGTCGGCGGGCCCGGAGCGTCAGTCGAAGTAGTCAGGCTGCGTCTGGACGTTGAGCTCGTCCATGCGGACCCGTTGTGCGGGGTCGGTGCGCCGGTCGCTGAGCTTCAGGACGTCGAAGCCCTTCGCGATGTCGTTCGAGTAGATGTAGCCGTTGTAGTAGTACGCGGACCAGGAACCACCGGTCTTCATCACGTCGGTGGTCAGCGGGCCGCGCTCGAAGTACCCGATCTCCTTCGGCTGCGCGGAGTCCGTGAAGTCCCAGACGGAGACACCGCCCTGGTACCAGGCCTGGACCATGATGTCCTTGCCCTTGACCGGGATCAGCGAGCCGTTGTGCGCGACGCAGTTCTCGGTGTCGGCCTGGTGGCGCGGGATCTTGAAGTAGCTCTTGAAGACGAGCTTGCGCTGGTCGCCCTTGCCGACGATGTCGTAGATGCCGTCGGCGCCGCGGTTCGGGCCGATCTCCGCGTTGCAGGTGGCGGCTCCGCCGCCGCCGAGCTCGTCGGTGAAGACGACCTTGTTCGCCTTCTGGTTGAAGGTCGCCGAGTGCCAGAACGCGAAGTTCACGTTGTCCTGGACCTGGTCGATGACCTTCGGGTGCTCCGGGTCCTTGATGGAGAACAGGATGCCGTCACCCATGCAGGCGCCCGCCGCGAGGTCCTTGGAGGGCAGGACCGTGATGTCGTGGCAGCCGGTGGTCTTCGAGACGCCCGGGTTGGTGGGGCCGCCCGGGTTGCCGCCGCCGTCGGGGCCGTCACCGGGGAACAGGACGGGGAAGCCGACGACCGCCGCCTTCTCCGGGGCGTCGCGCGGCACCTTGATCACGGAGATGCCGTCGTGCGGCGGCTGGCAGTCGGGGAAGGTGGCGCTGGGCGAGTACGAGGAGACGTACACGTAGACGTTCTTCTTCTCGGGCACCAGCGTGTGGGTGTGCGAGCCGCAGGCGGTCTCGACGGCGGCGACGTACTTCGGGTTGCTCTTGTCGCTGATGTCGAAGACCTTCATGCCCTCCCAGGACGACTTCTCGGTCGCGGGCTGGGTGGTGGAGGCGCAGGAGTTGTCGCTGCGGGAGCTGTCCGTGGACAGGAACAGCAGGTTCCCGGAGACGGTGATGTCGTTCTGCGAACCGGGACACAGGACCTGCGCGACGGTCTTCGGCGCCTTCGGGTCGCTGATGTCGAAGATGCGGAAGCCGTCGTAGTTGCCGGCGAAGGCGTACTTGCCCTGGAACGCGAGGTCCGAGTTCGTGCCCGGCAGCGCGTCCTTGGGGATGTTGGTGAGGTGTTCGATGTTGGCGGAGTGGACGACCTCGTCCTGGCCGGGTATCTCGCCGGCGGCTATCGCGGCCTCGGCCTGCTTCTCGACGGTGCGTGACACGGACTTGGGCGCCTGGTTCCCGTCGCCCGGGTCGGGGGTGGCCGACGCGGGTGCTGCGGCGAGCAGCGCGGCGAGCAGCCCGGCCGCCGCCGCGGCAACTCCCAGGCGTCTGCGACGCGTTCGGGCGGAGTCCTGCAACAGGGTCACTGTGGTCTCCCTGGTTGACGGTGACGTCATCGATCCGTGAACAGTTCACGGATCCCCCGAGTATCGTCTTCCTCATGCACAGATCAACAGATGGCAACAAGCTCGTCATGAAACTGGCTGTTCCCACGTTGGTCGCGGCACTGGCGCTCGCCCTGGCCGGATGCGACGCGGGCGGCTCCGAGGGGACGGACAAGGCCAACTCCCCTTCCTCCACCGGGCCTTCGGTCATCGCTCCGGGTAAACCGGGCGAGGCGGCGGAGACCCTGTCGGCGAAGGACGCGGAGGCGCGCGGCCCCGACGACACCCCCAACTCGGCCGATGTCTCCTACGCGCAGATGATGATCCAGCATCACGCGCAGGCTCTGGAGATGACCGAACTCGCCCCGAAACAGGCCGACTCCCAGCAGGTCAAGCGCCTCGCGGAGCGGATCACCGCGGCGCAGGGGCCGGAGATCGCGACGATGCGGGGCTGGCTGAAACAGCACGACCGCAAGGAGGCGCCGTCCGGCCACCACGCGCACGACGCGATGCCCGGCATGGCGACGGAGGCCCAGCTGAAGCAGCTCCGCGCGGCCCGCGGCAAGGCCTTCGACTCCCTCTTCCTGAAACTGATGATCACGCACCACCAGGGTGCGGTGACCATGGCCACGGAGGTGAAGGGCGACGGCAACAACGTCCAGATCGAGGAGATGGCGGACGACGTGATCGCCCAGCAGACGTCCGAGATCGAGCGGATGCGGAGGATGTGACCCGGGGGTGGGCGGGGCCGGCGGCCGCGCCCGGACGCACCACGGCTGCGGCTGCGGCTGCGGCTGCGGCTGCGGCGGGGGCCTGCCTCACGAGCGCCGACCCGGCTTTCCGGCCTGCCATGAGTCGCGGGCCCGTGCCGGGCGTCACCCCTGTCACTGACCTGGTCGCCTGTCACTGACCTGGTCGCCGCACATCATCCGGTCCCGCAACTGGACACGCAGCCCAGGCCCGCCCCGGACCCGGAAGCGCGGTCGGGGCCCGACACGTATCGGCGGCCACTCGGGCGGCCCCGCTCGGCGCCCGCACGCCGAAGGCCCGTAGGCGCGGGCCACACGTGAGGCCCCGGGACAGCGCAGGGCGTCGGCGCTCTCCCCCGGCGCGGCTCGCGGTGCCATGCTGAGAGGGAGCAGCGCACCAGCGGAAGGAGCCGCACGTGCCGCACTTCGCCGTTGTCGGATCGGGGCCCAGCGGGGTCTACACCGCCCAGAGCCTGGTGCGGCAGGACGTCGTGCCCGGTGTCCGGGTGGACGTGCTGGACCGGCTGCCGTGCCCGTACGGGCTGGTGCGGTACGGGGTCGCGCCCGACCACGAGAAGATCAAGTCGCTGCAGAACAACCTGCGTTCGGTGCTCGAGGACGAGCACGTGCGCTTCCTCGGCGGCGTCGAGGTGGGCCCCGCTCTGCCGCCGGAGCGGCTCCTTCAGCTGTATCACGGGGTCGTGTACTGCGTGGGCGCCGCGTCCGCACGCCGGCTCGGGGTGCCGGGCGAGGACCTGCCCGGCAGCTGGTCGGCGACGGACTTCGTGGCCTGGTACAGCGCGCACCCGGACGCCCGGGACTCCGGTTTCGTCCGGGACGTGCGCGCGGCCGTGACGATCGGCGTCGGGAACGTGGCGGTGGACGTGACGCGGATGCTGGCCCGCGGCCTGGCCGAGCTGTCGCCGACCGACATGCCGCAGGAGCCGCTGGGCGTGCTGGCCGCGAGCGAGGTGCGGGACGTGTTCATGGTGGGGCGGCGGGGCCCGTCCCAGGCCCGCTTCACGACGAAGGAGCTGCGCGAGCTGGGGACGCTGCCGGACACGGAAGTGGTGGTGGACGAGCGGGAGTTGGCGCTCGACCCCGCGTACACCGACCCGTCCGCGCTGCCCGCCGCCGTCCGGCGCAACGTCGAGGTGCTGCGCGCGTGGGCGGCCCGGCCGAGCTCGGGTGCGGCCCGCCGGATCCATCTGCGGTTCTTCCTGCGGCCCGAGGAGATCACGGGGCGGGACGGCCGGGTCGCGGGCGTCCGGTTCGAGCGGACCCGGCCGGAGGCGGACGGCACGGTCCGGGGCACCGGGACGTACGAGGAGATCGCCGCGCAGCTCGTGCTGCGCTCGGTGGGCTATCGCGGGATGCCGCCGGACGGGCTGCCGTTCGATCCCCTGCGGGGCACGGTGCCGCACGCCGGGGGCCGGGTCCTGCGCGGGGGCCGGCCGGCGCCGGGCGAGTACGTGGCGGGCTGGATCAAGCGCGGGCCCACCGGGGTCATCGGCACGAACCGGCCGTGCGCGAAGGAGACGGTGACGTCCCTGCTCGCGGACGCGCCGGCACTGGTCCGGCGCCCCCTGCCCGGCGATCCGCTGGACGGGCTGCTCGCGGCCGGACTGCATCCGGTCGACTGGGCGGGCTGGCAGGCGATCGAACGGGCCGAGACGGACCTCGGACGCACCCTCGGCCGCGGCACGGTGAAGATCCCCGACTGGTCGGGCCTGCTGAACGCGGCCCACGGGACGTAGCGGCGGGCGGCGCCTACTCCCCGAGCCGCTCCGCCTGGCGGTCCGCCGCGTCGAGCACGCTGTCGAGGAGGCCGGGGAACAGGGTGTCCAGGTCGGCCCGGCGCAGCCCGTTCAGCTTCGCCGTCCCCCGGTAGACCTGCTCGATGACCCCGCTCTCGCGCAGCACGCGGAAGTGGTGCGTGGACGTGGACTTGGTGACGGGCAGCGCGAACGCCGAACAGGACAGCGCGGTCTCGGCCGCCGCCATCTCCCTCACGATCGCGAGCCGCATCGGGTCCGACAGCGCGTGCAGGACGGCCTCCAGCCGGAGTTCCTCGCGGGCGGGGTGCGCGAGGGCACGGCCGCCTGCGGCCTGCGGTGCTGCGGTGCTCATTGGACGGCTCCCCTGTCTGTGCGGCCCGTTCGACCCGTACGGCTCCATCGTCCCCGAGGCGGGTACGGGCCGACGCTCCGGACTCATTGTACGAGACTTCTCGTAGTTTGACAGTTCCCGTACTACGATGGTTATCGTACGAGCCTGGGTACGAGCCGAGCCAGCGGGCCCGTACCGACGAGCCTTCGCGACCAGCCCGTACCGAATGGAGTCCCCCGTGAGTGCGCTGTTCGAGCCCTACACCCTGCGGTCCGTCACCGTCCCGAACCGGGTCTGGATGCCGCCGATGTGCCAGTACAGCGCCGCCCCCGAGGGTCCGCTGACCGGCGCCCCCACGGACTGGCACTTCCAGCACTACGGTGCCCGGGCCGCAGGCGGCACGGGCCTGATCATCGCCGAGGCGACCGCGATCTCCCCCGAGGGCCGGATCTCCCCGTACGACCTGGGGATCTGGAACGACGAGCAGGTCGCCGCCTTCCGCCGGATCACGACGTTCCTGAAGTCGCAGGGCACGGTGCCGGGCATCCAGATCGGGCACGCCGGACGCAAGGCGTCCACCGAGCGCCCGTGGGTGGGCGGCGCGCCGGTCGGCCCCGAGGGGCACGGCTGGCAGCCCGTCGCGCCGAGCGCCGTCGCCTTCGACGAGAAGCACCCGGTGCCGACCGCGCTCACGGTCGAGCAGATCCGCGAGGTCGTCCAGCAGTTCGCGGACGGCGCGCGCCGCGCGCTGGACGCCGGGTTCGAGGTCGTCGAGCTGCACGGTGCGCACGGTTACCTGATCGGCCAGTTCCTGTCCCCGCACTCGAACCGCCGCACGGACGAGTACGGCGGCTCCTACGAGAACCGCACCCGCTTCGCCCTGGAGGTCGTGGACGCGGTGCGCGCCGTGTGGCCCGAGGAGCTGCCGCTGTTCTTCCGGATCTCCGCCACCGACTGGCTGGAGGACGGCAAGGGCTGGACCGCCGACGACACGGTGCGCTTCACTGCGGAGCTGCAGGCCCACGGGGTGGACCTGATCGACGTCTCCACCGGAGGGAACGCGGCGGGCGTCCGCATCGAGACCGGCCCCGGTTACCAGGTGCCGTTCGCGGCGCGCGTGCGCAACGAGGCCAAGGTGCCGGCCGCGGCGGTCGGCATGATCACCGACGCCGAGCAGGCCGAGAAGATCATCGCCAACGGCGAGGCGGACGCGGTCCTGATCGGCCGCGAGCTGCTGCGCGATCCGTCGTTCGCCCGCCACGCGGCGCGCCAGCTGGGCGCGGACGTGCACGTCCCGAACCAGTACCTCCGCTCCGTCTGACCCGCACCCCCTCGTCACGCCCTCTCCTCACGCCCTCTGCGCGGACCGGCCCGCGCAGAGGGCGTGACGCATGCCTCAGCGTCTTAATTTGCCTTTCAGATGCAAGTATTCATAGCGTGCGGTCATGCGGCTGACACGCTTCACGGATCTGGCACTGCGTGTGCTGATGCGCCTCGCGGTCGAGCAGGAAGGCCTGCCCACCACGCGCGAGGTCGCGGCCACGATGGACGTGCCGTACACCCACACCGCGAAGGTCGTCGCGAAGCTGCAGCACATGGGGCTCGTCGAGGCCCGGCGCGGCCGGGGCGGCGGGCTCACCCTCACCCCGGCGGGGCGCACGGCCTCCGTCGGCGCCCTCGTACGGGACCTGGAGGGGCCCGGCGACGTCGTGGACTGCGAGGGCAGCACCCCTTGCCCGCTGCGCGCCGCCTGCCGGCTGCGGGGCGCGCTGCGCGAGGCGCAGGAGGCGTTCTTCGCCTCGCTCGACCCGCTGACCCTCGCCGAACTCGTCGAGGCGCCGACCGGCCCGCTGCTCCTGTCCCTGGCGCCCACGCGCGGCGCGGACTGAGCCTCCACCCCCAGCCACCGGGCAACAGGACCGGCCGCCGGTCCGCAGCCCCGTGCGACCTTAAATATGAATCTGAAATACCAATTAAGGAGATCCGCTGATGCTCACCGAATCGTCGGCCGTCGTCGTCCGCGCCACCCTTCCCGCCGTCGGCGCGGCCATCGAGGAGATCACCGGACTCTTCTACGAGAAGCTGTTCGCCACCCACCCCGAGCTGCTGCGCGACCTGTTCAACCGGGGCAACCAGGCGGCCGGCAGCCAGCGGCAGGCGCTCGCCGGATCCATCGCCGCGTTCGCGACCTACCTGGTGGACCACCCCAACGAGCGGCCCGACGTCATGCTCGACCGCATCGCGCACAAGCACGCCTCGCTCGGCGTGCTGCCCGAGCAGTACCCGGTCGTGCACGAGCACCTGTTCGCGGCGATCGCGGAGGTGCTCGGCGACGCCGTCACGCCCGAGGTCGCGCAGGCCTGGGACGAGGTCTACTGGCTGATGGCGAACGCGCTGATCGCCATCGAGAAGCGGCTCTACGCCGAACAGGGCGTCGTGGCCGGCGACGTGTGGCGCGAGTGGGAGGTCGTGTCCCGCACCGACGACACCGCGGACGTCGCCTCCTTCCTGCTGCGCCCGGCCGACGGCCGTCCCGCGCCCGCGTTCCGCGCCGGCCAGTACGTGTCCGTCCAGGTCGAACTGACCGACGGCGCACGGCAGATACGCCAGTACAGCCTGACCGGCGCACCCTCCGGCACGACCCGCTCGATCGCGGTCAAGCGCGTGCTCGGCACCGAGGGCGCCCCGGACGGCGAGGTCTCGCGGCACCTGCACGCGCACGTGCGCGCCGGTGACCGGGTGCGTGTCTCCGCCCCGTACGGCGACCTGGTCCTGGAGGCCGACGGCGCGCCCCTGCTGCTCGCCTCCGCCGGGATCGGCTGCACCCCGATGCTGGCGATGCTCGACGAGCTGGCAGGCTCGGGGCACGAGGGCCCGGTGACGGTCGCGCACGCCGACCGCTCCCCCGAGACCCACGCCCTGCGGGCCGACCACGAGTCGCTGACCGCGAAGCTCGCCGAGGGCGCCGCCCACTTCTGGTACGAGCAGGGCGGAGCCGGTCACCGCACCGGCCTGATGGACCTCACGGACGTGACCGTCGCGCCCGGGACTCGCGCGTACCTGTGCGGCCCGCTCCCCTTCATGCGCGCGGCGCGTGAGCAGCTGCTCGGCAAGGGCGTCGCGGCCGCCGACATCCACTACGAGGTCTTCGGCCCCGACCTGTGGCTGGCCGCCGCCTGACACCCGTGTGACCTGCGCGGACCCCCGCACCGACGGTGATTGTCAGTGCGGGGGTGCAGACTGGCCGATACCTGGAGACAACGACGTTTCGGAGGTGTTCGGCATGACCGATGTGCTGCTGGCCGTGGGCACGCGCAAGGGGCTGTTCCTGGGGCGCCGCGGCGCGGACGGCGCCTGGACGTTCGACGAGAGCCCGTACTTCAACGCGCAGGCGGTGTACGCGGTCGCCATCGACACGCGGGGGCCGACACCACGGCTCCTCGTGGGCGGCGACAGCGCGCACTGGGGCCCGTCCGTGTTCCACTCGGACGACCTGGGCCGTACGTGGACCGAGCCGGCCGCGCCCGCGGTCAAGTTCCCCAAGGACACCGGCGCTTCGCTGGAGCGCGTCTGGCAGCTGCACCCCTCGGCCGCCGAGCCCGACGTGGTCTACGCGGGCACCGAGCCCGCCGCGCTGTACCGCTCCGAGGACCGGGGCGAGTCCTTCGAGCTGTGCCGCCCGCTGTGGGAGCACCCGACGCGCTCGAAGTGGGTGCCCGGAGGCGGCGGCGAGGGCCTGCACACGATCCTCAGCGACGCCCGTGATCCGAACGCGCTGACCGTGGCGGTCTCGACGGCCGGCGTGTTCCGCACCTCCGACGGCGGGGCCAGCTGGACTCCGTCGAACTCGGGAGTGAGCGCGGTGTTCCTGCCGGACCCGGACCCGGAGTTCGGCCAGTGCGTGCACAAGGTGACCCGGGACGCGGGCGACCCCGACCGGTTGTATCTGCAGAACCACTGGGGTGTGTACCGCAGCGACGACGGCGGCGCGAAGTGGACGGACATCGGCGCGGGTCTGCCGTCGACGTTCGGCTTCGCGGCGGCGGCGCATCCGCACCGCGGTGACACGGCCTACGTCTTCCCGATCACCGCGGACTCGGACCGCGTTCCCGCCGACCACCGCTGCCGCGTCTTCCGCACCCAGGACGCGGGCCGCACCTGGGAGCCGCTGGACCGCGGCCTCCCCCAGGGCGACCACTACGGCACGGTGCTCCGCGACGCCCTGTGCACGGACGACGCGGACCCGGCGGGCGTCTACTTCGGGAACAGGAACGGGGAGGTGTACGCGTCCGCGGACGACGGGGACACCTGGCGGCAACTGGCGGAGCACCTGCCGGACGTGCTGTGCGTGCGGGCGGCCGTGGTGAGCTGAGCGGGGCCTCGCCCCGTCGTCACCGTTGGGCTCCGATGGGGGGGGTGGTCGACCCGCACGCACCGGCGGCGCCCCACTCGCTGCCCCCGGTCGAGCTCCTCGTCAGGGCGTCGACCGGGTCTCCCGTCGCGCCCTGACACCGAGCGGTCGCCCTACGAGGTGTGCGTGCGCCGGGCGCGGAACGCGGCGGCCTTGACCCGGTTCTGACAGGCCGTCGAGCAGAACTGGCGGCCCGCGTTGCGCGACGTGTCCACGTAGACGCGGTCGCAGCGGGGCGCCGCGCAGACCCCGAGCCGGCCCGCGTAGTCGCCGCCGAGGGCCATGGCCAGGCCGGTCGCGCAGCCGGCGCTCCAGCCGACGGCGTAGGAGTCGTCGGCGCCGTGGAAATGGACCTGCCAGGGCTCGCCCGGGGAGCGGTCGAGCTGGGGGCGGGCGCCGGTGTCGCGGAGCAGGGCGTTCAGGGCGGGGGCCGCGGCGTCGAGGTCGTCGGCGGCCACGGCCTCGAAGACGGTGCGCAACGCCCGTGCGGTGGCGGCGAGTTGATCGGCCTCGCCCTGTTCGAGATCAGCGCCGGCGGAGAGCGCGGCGCGGACCGCGCCGACCCGTTCGGCACCCTCCGGAGCGGCATAGGGGCGGCCCCGCGCCTCTCCGCCGGTCAGCGCGTTGACAAGCGCCGCCGACGCGTCGAGCAGCGCCTTCATGTGACTGTCGAACAGCACTTGACCAGTTACCTCTCACTCGCCTAGCGTACGCATCACTGCCGTATCGGATTTTACCAGTGACGTGAGGTGTCGTGTCCCGCCCCGAGCCTCTGCCCCGCACCGTACGCATGCTGCTGATCGCCCGGACCGTGAACCAGCTGGGCGCCTTCTCCCTCCCCTTCCTCACCGCACTGATCTCCGCCGACTACGGGACGGGTCTCACGACCGCGGGGCTCGTCACCGCCGCGTTCGGGCTGGCCACGATTCCCTCGCGCCTGGCGGGCGGACATCTCGCCGACCGGATCGGCCCCCGGACGACGATCCTGCTCGGGCTAGGCGGCTGCGCGGTGGCGCAGGTGACGATCGCGGCCTCGACCTCGCCGGCCGGCGCGATCGCCGGGGCCGTGCTGCTCGGGCTCGCCTTCGAGCTGTACGAGCCGCCGAGCCAGGCGATCGTCGGCGATTGTGTGCCGGAGCACCAACGGGTGCGCGCCTTCAGCCTGTTCAGCGCCGCACTCGCGGCGGGAGCGATGGGCGCCGGACTGCTCGCCGCGCTGCTCGGCCGCTGGGATCTGCGCTGGCTGTTCGTCTGCGACGCCGTGACCTGCCTGGCCTGCGCGCTCCTGATCCGCCTCGCCCTCCCCCGCGACCGGCGGGCGACGTCTGCCGCTCGACAGGCCGCCACCGTCGTACGACCGCTGCGCGACCGGGCGCTGCTGACCGTCCTGGCGCTCGGCACCGCCTACGCGCTGATCAACCAGCAGACCGTGATGACGCTGCCGCTCGCGCTGGAGCGGCAAGGGCGTGCCGCCGCGGACGCCGGCCTGCTGTTCACGACGGCCGCCGCGACCACCGTGCTGGCGCAGCCGCTCGTGCGGGCCCGGCGGCTGGCCCGGCTCTCGACGCGCGCGGCGCTCGCGCTGGCCCATGTGCTGCTGGCCGCGGGCCTGACGGGCTACGCGCTCGGCCGTTCCCTGCCGGCGCTGCTGGCCTCCGCCGCCGTGTGGAGCCTCGGCGACCTGCTGGTCATGGGACGGGTCTACGCCCTGGTCACGAGCCTCGCGCCCACCGGGGCGAGCGGACGCTATCTGGCCGTGTTCGGGTGCGGTTGGGGCGTCGCCGCGACCCTCGCCCCGCTCCTCGGCACCCAGCTCCTGGCCCGTACGGGCGCGACCGCGCTGTGGTGCACGACAGCCGCGCTCTGCCTGCTGCTCGCCGTGCTCCACCTCCGGGTGACGCCGGAGTCACCCGGCGCCCCGTCCTACGGAAGGCTCCAGTCCACGGGCCGGGCCCCCTGGCGCGCCAGCAGGTCGTTGGCCCGGCTGAACGGGCGGGAGCCGAAGAACCCGCGGTCCGCCGACATCGGCGACGGGTGAGCCGACTCGATCGCCGGGAGGTCACCGAGCAGCGGTCGCAGATTGCGGGCGTCGCGGCCCCACAGGATCGACACCAGCGGGGTGCCGCGGGCCGCGAGGGCGCGGATGGCCTGCTCGGTGACCTCTTCCCAGCCCTTGCCGCGGTGCGCGGCGGGCTTGCGCGGGGCCGTGGTGAGCGCCCTGTTGAGGAGCAGCACGCCCTGCTTCGTCCACGGGGTCAGGTCGCCGTTCGACGGCGGGGGCAGACCGAGGTCCGCGCCGAGCTCCCGGTAGATGTTGATCAGGCTGCCCGGCAGCTGGCGGACCTCCGGGGCGACGGCGAAGCTGAGTCCGATCGCCATCCCCGGTGTGGGGTAGGGGTCCTGACCGACGATCAGTACGCGTACGTCTTCGAAGGGCTGCTGGAAGGCGCGCAGGACGTTCGCCCCCGACGGCAGGTACGTCCGGCCTGCCGCGATCTCGGCCCGCAGGAAGTCGCCCATCTCGGCGATGCGTCCGGCCACAGGGTCCAGGGCCTTCGCCCAGCCTGCTTCCACAAGTTCGTTCAACGGTCTCGCTGCCACAGTGCGTCACCCTACTGGCCCACACCGACACTCGGCGCCCGCCCGCCGGCCCGCGGCGCTACTGTTCGTCCACCAAGGTCACCGGCGAGGAGGGAAGCCCGTTGCGTCCAGCGAACGAAGCCGGGAGACGGTACGTGCTCGGGGTGGACTCGGGCGGCTCCGGGCTCCGGGTCGCCCTCGCCGAGGCCGCCGACCCGGCCGGGGCCGTCTCGACCCGCTCCGCCACCCCCGTACGGACGTCGGCTGCGGGCATCGACCCCGCGCACATGCTGGAGCTTCTGCTGCCGATGGCGCGGGAGTTGCAGGCCGGGGCGGGCGCCCCCGCCCCGGTCGCGCTGGCCGTCGGCGCGGCTGGGATGGCGACCCTCGGCGACGGGCTGCGCGCGAAGCTTCCGGCCGCGCTCGCCCGCGAACTGGGCGTCGAACGGCTCGCCCTGGCCGCCGACGGGGTCACCGCGTACGCGGGCGCGCTCGGCCAGCGCCCCGGGGCGGTCGTCGCGGCGGGCACCGGGATGATCGCCCTCGGCACGGATCTCCACTCCTGGCGGCGGGCGGACGGCTGGGGCCATCTGCTGGGCGACTGCGGGGGCGGCGCCTGGATCGGGCAGGCGGGGCTCGCGGCGGCGATGCGCGCGTTCGACGGGCGGCGCGGTGGCAGCGCGGCGCTGCTCGCGCGCGCCGAGGAGCGGTTCGGCCCGGCGGGCGAGCTGCCCGGCCGGATCTACCCGCGCACGGACCGCCCGGCGGCCCTGGCCTCGTTCGCCCCCGACGTGGCGGCCTGCGCCGCCTCCGACCCGGTCGCCTCGTCGATCCTGCGGGACGCGGCGCGGCACATCGCCGAGTCGGCGGCGGCGGTGTGCCCCGCGGACGGCGGAGAGGTGGCCCTGACAGGCGGCCTCTTCAACATGGGCGCCCCTCTTCTGGACCCGCTCCACGCGGAACTCACGGCCCAGCTCCCCAAGGCCGAGCTCACCCCCGCGGCGGGCGACCCCCTGCACGGCGCCCTGGTGATCGCGTCGGCCCTGGCGAGCGAGGAGCTCAGCCTGCCACGGGACGGACGGCTCCTCCACGTGCCGTAGGGGCACTCGGGGCCGGGGGGGGGCACACGTGCCCCGAGACGGCGCGGGACCCGCTCCGGCGCATCCCTCGCAGAAGCAGACCTGCTCGGACCGGAGCGGCCCTGCCGCGCAGGGTGACCACACACCGGTGGCGGACGCCCCCTACCCTGCGGGCGCCCCCGCCTCCCGTGCGTGATCGCCGTCGGACGGCCCGCGCCCGCCGCACCAGGGACCTCCGGCACCCGCCCCACGTCTGCCCCGGAGCCCGCCCCGCACAGCCCCGCTCCGGCCCGCCGTGCGGCGCCGGCCGAAGGCCCGTCCGCACGCCTCCGCCCGGCGGCACCAGGCGCCTCCCGCACCCCTTCCCTCCCGCCCGCACCGAGGCGGACGCCTCCCTTTACTCCGCCACACACCCCTCGGACCTGGACATTTGCGCTGTCCACGACTGAACGGACAATCGCGGACGGATACCGCTCAGCCGCCCCCTGGCCGAACAACGATGGCCGGAGAGCCAGTAGCATGCGGGCGCATGAGCTCCCCCACTGGGCCCGCATCCGGCCTGCCTGTACGAATGCCGCGACCCCGTCAGCCCGGACGCCACCGTCGGCCGGAACCCGTGGCCGCGCCCGAGGGCGCACCGTCCCTCGTTCTGGCCGTGCCCGGCACGCCGAGCGCCGCGACGCGCATGCTGGCCGACGAGGTCGTCAGCATCGCGCGCTCGGAGCTGCCCGGCCTGGACGCCCGCGTGGGGTTCGTCGAGGGTGAGGTCACCGACTTCCCGGTGTCCGCCGAGTTCCCGTCCCTCGCGTCCGTGCTCGCGCACGCCGCGAAGGAGCGCACCGCCCGCTACGAGCAGGCCGTCGCCGCCGGCGTCGAGGCGAAGGCCCCCGAGGGTCCCGTCGCGGTCGTCGTGCCGCTGCTCGCGGGTCCGGACAACGCGCAGATCCGGCAGATCCGCCAGGGCATCGTGGACAGCCGCGTCCCGGCCGAGCTGACCGACGTGCTCGGCCCGCACCCGCTGCTCGCGGAGGGCCTGCACGTGCGCCTGTCGGAGGCGGGCCTGGCCCGCGCCGACCGCGCCCGGCTGTTCACCGTGGCCACGGCCGCCGACGGCATCATCCTCGCCGCAGTGGGCGGCGAGGAGGCCGTGCAGGCAGCCGGTATCACGGGCATGCTGCTGGCCGCCCGTCTCGCCGTCCCGGTGATCGCCGCCGCGCTGGACGCCGAGGGCGCCGTCGCCGCGACCGCCGAGCAGCTGCGTGCCTCCGGCTCCCAGAACCTGGCCCTGGCCCCGTACCTGATCGGCCCCGAGCTGGACCCGAGCGTCCTCGAGGCCGCCGTCAAGGACGCGGGCTGCGCCGCCGCCGAGCCGCTCGGCGCGTACCCGGCGATGGGCAAGCTGGCGCTGTCGAAGTACACGAGCGCGCTGGGCATCACGCCGCAGCCGGCCGTCTCCGGCAGCTGAGCCGAAGCACCGAGAGGGGCCCGGGACCGTACGGTCCCGGGCCCCTCCGCGTTCTCCCGGGCCGGCTCAGGCGGGCGGGCCGAACACGACGCAGGACGCGGCGGGCACCCGGAGCGAACCGCCGCGGACCGGCTCACCCGTCTCCGCGTCCACGGTGAACCAGGTGACGTCGCCGGAGCGCTCGTTCGCCGCGTAGAGGAACCGGCCGCCGGGGTGGAGGGCCAGGTCACGGGGCCAGTGGCCGCCGCTCGGGACGGTGGCGCGCAGGGTGGGCTGTTCGCCGGTGGGGTCGAGGGCGAAGACGGACAGGACGTCCTCGCCGCGCGTGGCGGTCCACAGGAAGCGTCCGTCGGGGGCCACGACGACCTCGGACGGGTAGGCGTCGCCGCGCGGGGCGCCGGGCAGCACGGGGACCTCGGTGAGGGGCTTGAGGATGCCTCCGGCGGCGTCCCAGCGGCACACGGTGAGCGTCGGTGCGAGCTCGTTGAGGACGTACGCGTACTCGCCCCCGGGATGGAAGGCCAGGTGGCGCGGGCCGGAGCCGGGGCGCAGGGCCGTCTCGTGGTGCGGGGTCAGGTGTCCGTCGACGAGGGCGCAGACGCGGACCGAGTCGGTGCCGAGGTCCACGCTGACGGCCCAGCCGCGGCTGGGGTCGACCACGATCTGGTGGGCGTGCGGGCCCTGCTGGCGCTGCGGGTGCGGGCCGGAGCCGGTGTGGTGCAGGACGTCGCGCAGCGCGGGGTCGGGGGTGCCGTCGGCGCGCAGGGGCACGGTGCTGACGCTGCCGGAGCCGTAGTTGGCGGTGAGGATGTGGTTGCCCCACACGGTCAGATGGGTGGGGCCCGCGCCGTCGACGGGGGCGGCGGGCGCGGCGAGGGTCGTGGACACGGCGTCCGTGCGGAACGCGGCGACGGCCCCCGCGGTCGTCTCGCTGACCGCGTAGAGGAACCCGCCGTCGAGCGCCAGGTACGACGGATCGGGCAGGGCGTCGGTCGTGTGGAGGAGCGTGAGCGCGCCGTCGGCCGGGTCGACGGCCGCCGTGACGACGCCGGGCCCGCCCGCGGCGGTGAAGGATCCGATGTACGCGCGTCCTGTCTGGCTGCTGCCGCTCACTGCTTCCCCTTTCGGCGCACGGGCGCGGATGCCCGTGCGCCGACCGTAGCAGCGGGTCTAGACCAGATCGGCCGGGCGCGCTGCGCTCAGGCGCCCAGGGTCACCCGGCTCGCTCCGCGCAGTGGGACGGCGAGCTCGACGAGGGCGTGCTCCAGCGCGTGCAGATGGGCGAGGACCGGTTCGCCGTCGGCGGTGTGCGGGGCGGTCGCGACGCGCCCGCGCGGGTACGGCGCGGGCGCGGTCAGCGCCTCGACCGCGGCCTCGACCCGCCAGCAGGCAGCGGCGAGCCGGGCGTCGTGGGAGGCCTCGGGGTCGGCGGCGACGGACGCGAGCCCGCGCACCTCGCGGGCGCAGTCGTCGAGCAGCGCGAGGATCCGCCGGGCTCGTCCCTTGCGGGCCTTCATGGGGCTCAGCGGGTGGACGAGCGGGCTCAGGGACAGCCGTACGCGGCCGAGGATCGCCTCCAGCTCGGCGACGCGCGGCGCCGGGTCCGCGTCCGGGTCGCCGGCCAGGCGGGCGGCGGCCTGCGCGGTGCACGCGTGCACGCACCGCAGCGCCCGCTCCACCCAGGCCTCGGTCACCGAGTGCGTCGTCACCGGCAGCACCAGCAGCACGGCGAGGACCGCACCGAGCGCGCCGACGGCGGTCTCCGTGACCCGGAGCGCGAGCAGCGCCGGGTCGAGGACGCCCAGCAGCCCGTAGAGCATGCTGGCCATGACCGTGACGGCGAGCATCATCCACGTGTACGAGACGTGGGCGGTGTAGAAGATCCCGAAGACGCTGACGGCGATGACCGCGGCGGCCACCACGGGGTGGGTGTGCAGCGGGACGGCGACGAGGAAGCCGAAGCCGATGCCGATGACCGTGCCGAGGAAGCGCCGGAAGCCGCGCACGACGGTCTCGCCGCGCGAGGTCGTCGCCACGAACACCCACCAGGTGGCGCCCACGGCCCAGTACCAGCGCTGGTCGGACAGCACCTGCCCGATCCCGAGCGCGAACGCCGCGCCGAGCGTCGCCTGCACGGCCTGCCGCGTCGTGATCCGCTTCAGGCCGGCCCCGCCGGCCGGCAGCGCGACCGCCGCCGGAACCGGCAGCCGGCGCTCGTAGCACCACACGCCGAACCGGACCACGGCCGCGGCGGCGAGCGAGAGCAGCACGGCCTCGTACAGCTCGGGCAGCTGGGACGGCACGGTGTGCAGGAACTGGGTGGCGAAGAACATCATGAAGGCGAACACGCCGAGCGAGTGTCCTCGCGGGCCCCAGCGGCGGGCGTACACGCCGGCGCCCACGGTGGCGAGGAACGCCAGGTCACGGGCGGCGGGGACGTCGTGCAGCAGCGCGGCGAGCGCCAGCACCGGAAGCCCGACGACCGGCAGCAGCGCGGTCGTCACCGCCTGGCCGCGCACCGTCGCGTCGGTCACCGTGAACAGGGCGAGCAGCGCGGCCAGACCGCCGGTGATGGCGGCCTGGAGCGAATGGCCGACCGCCCCGCAGAGCACGACGGCCAGGCCGATGCCCAGCACCGCCCGGCTCGCGAACCGCAGTCGGATCCGCCCCGGATCCGGCGCGGTGAACGCCCTCTTCAGCAAGTTGCCCCGCCCCTCCGGCACCCGCGGGTGCCCCGACATGAGAAAGGCGCCGCGGAGATCCCCGGAGGATCCGCAGCGCCATCGACACGCCCATTGCACCATCGGCCCGGCAGTCGGTTCAACAGAGCCCGAAAAGGCTGAGCCATTGGACCAGCTGCGGTGCGAACGCTTCGGCCACCCCTGGGCCAACGGACCATCCTCCGCCGCGGGACCGGAGTGAGCGGCTCCGCGCGAGGGGGGCGAGCCGACGCGGGCATGGCGGGCGCGTGGGGTGGTACTCGGCCCGCATGAACGCATCGGTTGTCCTTGCCGCCGCGGCCGGCGCGAGCTGGCTCTTCACGATCGTCGGCGTCCTGATCGTGATCGCGCTGCTCGTGCTGCTGTGGACGAGCCGGCGCCGCCTGGCGCGCCGCCCGAATCCACCGCAGACCCGGCAGCCGCGAGCCGGTTCCTGGAAGCGTCCTGGCGACGACGACCCGGTGTGACGGCGCGGGGCACACACTCATCACCGAGTTGAGTAGCGGTACTCACGCGGGGTTCCTCGGGTGCGCCCGAGGATGGCGGCACAGCCCAGGCAGAGGAGCCCGCGATGTCCGCCCACCCCGTGTTCGCCAGAACGTCGTCGCGCACGCCGTCGGCCGGCGGCCCTCCCGCCCGCCGGCTTCCCGCCGTGCTCACCGCGCTCGTCGCGGTGGCGCTCGTGGGGTCGGCGTTCGGCGCGAAGGATCCGGCCACCTGGGTGCTCGAAACGGTGTGGGTGATGCTGGGGCTGCCCCTGCTCGTCCTGCTGCGCCGTCGGTTCCCGCTGAGCGGTCTGCTGTGCGGGCTGCTCGCCGTCCACGCCACGGTGCTGATCGTCGGCGGGCACTACACGTACGCGGAGGTGCCCGCCGGTGACTGGGTGCGCGACGCGTTCGGCCTGGAGCGCAATCCGTACGACCGGTTCGGGCACCTCATGCAGGGGTTCGTGCCCGCGGTCCTGGTCCGTGAACTCCTCGTCCGGACCTCGCCCCTGCGCGGCAGCCGCTGGCTCGCGCCGCTGACGGTCTGTGCCTGCCTGGCGTTCAGCGCCGTGTTCGAGATGCTGGAGTGGCTGGCGGCCGTGACCGGAGGTCAGGCGGCCGACGCGTTCCTTGCCACGCAGGGCGATGTCTGGGACACCCAGTGGGACATGTTCTGCGCGCTGATCGGTGCCGTCTGCTCGCTCCTGTTCCTCAGCCGCGCGCACGATCGCGCCCTCACGCGTCTGGGGACTCCGGCGAAGGGCTGACGCGGGCGTGGACGCTGACGGCGTAGCCGCCTCCGTCGTAGGGGTCGGCGTCCCAGGTGGCGAACCGGTCGACGAGGGCGAGTCCGGCCGCCGCGCAGTACGCGTCGTACTCCGCGAGCGTGATGCCGGGCGGCACGGGCAGGTGGGCGGCGTCGAGGCCGAAGCCGGCGACCAGCAGCCCGCCGGGGCGCAGGGCCCCCGCCAGGCGCTCGACGACCGTGGCCTCGGTGCCGGCGGCGAGCAGCGGGAAGACGTTTCCGGCGGCGACCACGAGGTCGAAGTCGGTGGCGATACCGAGCGCGGCCGGGTCGAACGCGGCGAGATCGGTGCGATGCCAGGGCAGTTCGGGCGCCTGGGCCCGCGCGACGTCCAGCATCGAGTCGTCGAGGTCGATCCCCACACAGTCGTGCCCGAGTTCCGCCAGCCGGATCGCGACCCGGCCGGTCCCGCACCCGGCGTCCAGCACCCGCGCCCCGGCGGGCAGCAGCGCCGAGCAGAACCGCGCCTCGCCGTGCACGTCCTTGCCGCTGCGGGCCAGTTCCGCGAACCGCGCGGCGTACTCGTCCCCGGACACGCCGCCGGTCAGTTCCTGCCATCGATTCATGAGGACGACTGTAGGCGGCGGTCGCGACCCACCCGTCAGGGAGCCCCGGCGGCGCTCCGCTCCGTGGACAGCCAGGCCCGGTAGCGCCGCAGGGCCCGTCGCTGCTGCCGCTGTTCGCAGAGGAGGGCCGGCGCGGGGTGGGTGCCGGGCCTGGGACGACCGCCGCGGGCCAGGCGGCGCATGGCACGGCGGACCTGCGCCATGCTCGCGGCCGAGGCGAGGGCCTTGTCGGACCACGTCACCGGCCGCATGGCGCGGTCGGCCTCGCGGCCCGCGCGCCACCGGGCCGGGAGGTCGGGGGTGACGGCGAGCGCCGTGCCCATGCCGACGACGGCGACGCCGCTGCGCAGGACCCGCTCCGCGGTGTCGCGCCGGGTGATGCCTCCCGTGAGCATGAGCGGGATCGGGCCGGCCGCGACCAGGTCCTCGGCTAGGTCGAGGAAGTAGGCCTCGCGGGCCCGGGTGCGGTCGTCGGCGGGGCGGCCGGTCATCGCGGGGCTCTCGTAGCTGCCGCCCGAGAGTTCGACGAGGTCGACGCCGAGCGGGGCGAGTATCTCGATGACCTGCCGCGCGTCCTCGGCGTCGAAGCCGCCGCGCTGGAAGTCGGCGGAGTTGAGCTTCACCGCGACGGCGAAGGACGGGGAGACGGCGGCACGGACGGCGCGGACGATGTCCAGCAGCATCCGGGCCCGGTTCTCCAGGGACCCGCCCCACCGGTCGGTGCGCGTGTTGACGAGCGGGGAGAGGAACTGCGACAGCAGGTAGCCGTGCGCCGCATGGATCTCGACGCCGTCGAATCCGGCCTCTTCCGCCCGGCGGGCCGTGACGGCGTACCGGGCCACCGTGTCCTCGATCTGCCGCGGTGTCATGGCGGTGGGGCGGCCGAAGCGGCTGCTGTGCTTCCCGAGGGAGACGGCGAGGTCGGAGGGGCCCCACACGACGCCGGGCATGCCGGAGGCCACCTGGCGGCCGGGGTGGTTGATCTGCATCCAGACGGCGCCGCCGCCGGACTTGGCGGCCTCGGCCCAGCGAATGAACGGTTCGAGCGGCGCGTGCTCGTCGAGCACGACTCCGCCGGGGCCGGTCAGCGCCTCGGCGTGGACCATCACGTTGCCGGTGATCAGTAGTCCAGTGCCGCCTTCGGCCCAGCGGCGGTAGAGCGTCAGCAACTGCGCGCTGGGGAGCTGGCCGTCACCGGCCATGTTCTCCTCCATCGCCGCCTTGGCGACGCGATTGGACAGCACCTGCCCGGAGCGCAGCGACAGCGGCGCGAACAACTCGCTGGTCATCCCGTTTCCCTCGTTCCTCGTCCGTCCCCTACGATGTGTACACCCCTCACATTAGAGGGCAGAAGTGAGCATCGTAAACATTGAGGAGTGTGACCTGTGCCGCAGACCGGCGCCTATCACCACGGCGACCTCCGGGCCGCCTGTCTGCGCGCGGCCCGCGCGCTGCTGGAGGAGGACGGGAGCGCCGGGCTGTCACTGCGCGCGGTCGCGCGCCGGGCCGGGGTGTCCGCCACGGCCCCGTACCGTCACTTCGCGGACCGTGAGGCACTGGTGTCCGCGGTCGCGGCGCAGGGGTACGTGGAGCTCGCCGAGAGCCTCGCCGCCGCGCACCCCGCCCCTTCGACCCCCGACGAGCTGGCGGCGGTGGCCGTGGCGTACGTCCGGTTCGCACTGGACCACCCCGCGCTGTTCCGGGCGATGTTCGCCGAGCCCTGCGACCCGGGCGACGCGGAGCGGGCCGCGGCGACCGCCGCCATCACGGAGTACGTGCACGGCATCGTCCGCGGCGCGTTCCCCGGGGCCGGCGGGACGGAGGCACTGACGACGACCGTGTGGGCCCTCGTCCACGGCCTGGCGTTCCTGCACCTCGACGGCAAGCTCGACGCGTCCTCCCCCGAGCTGGTCGCCGCCCAGGTCAGCGCCTCCGTGCACGCCCTGTTCGCGGTCTCCGCCGCCACCGGCACGCGCCCCGCCCAGGCCTGAGCCGCGCTCATGCACCGCACCCTGACCGAACACGCCCGCTGCCTCTACGGGGACGAGTACCGGCCCACGCCCGCGTGCGAGGCGGAGCACCGGGAGCACTACTTCATCGAGGAGCTGACCTTCGCGGACGCGGACGCGATCCTCGCCATGCTGGACGAGCTCAGCCCGCACGCCGTGGACGGCCGGCTACCGGTCTGGGTGCGGAACCTGGCCCACCGGCTGGTGCTGCTGCAGCGGCCCGACGAGCCGGCGCTGCTGCGCCGGGCGGCCGAGAACCTGTGGCTCCACGGGCCGGACTGGGACCACATCGCGGCGGACCTGCGGCGACGGGCCGACGCGCTGGAGGCGGGCTGACCCCGGTCAGCGGCGGAAGAGGCAGATCACGGCGATGTGCTCGCCGGCGCCGACCGTGCCCTCCACGGCGCTGAAGCGGTCGAGCTGCCAGCCGAGTGCCTCGACCGCCTCGATCTGGGGAGAGATGCCGAGCATCGGCGCGGTCACGAAGCTGTCGATGATCGGGTCGATGAATTTGTAGACGAGGACATGGGCGCCGCGCTCGATCGCCTGCCGCGCCTGCTCCTCGGCTCCGTCCCGTGTGCTCTTGTCGGAGAAGGTCATGAACACCGTCCCGACCGCCGCCGCGCGGACGGCCCGCATGCGTGCGGGCCGCCCCGCGCCGGCCACGCTTCCAGGGTGCGCCGATGCCGGCCGGAGCGCAGCTTGTGGCGTGCCGGGCCGTACGGCCGGGCCACGGCCTCAGTCGTCGGCCGCGACGAGGAGGGTGACCCGGCGGGCGGCGCGGTCGACGAGCACGAACTCGTGAAACGCGCCGTGCACGCCGCCCCAGTCGTGCAGCGCCTCGTCGCCTAGCTCGCCGAGGTGGTGCACGGTGTCGGCGGCGGCCAGGCGGTCGAACACCTCTCGGCGCAGATCCTCCTGGAGCACGGCCGGCGGATCCCACAGGGGGTCCACCCATTCCGCCAGGATCCGCGCAGCCGCCTCCCGGGGGACGGGCTCGTACACGTCGGGAGTGATCAGGCGCAGCCAGTAGGGGCCGTGCCGGAGCCCGTCCGGGTCCACCCCGCCGCCCGCGTAGTCGTCCCTGAACTGCTCGTGCGCGATCAGCGAGGCGAGCAGCACCTCGTCCGACGAGGGAAGGAAGCGGGCGGCGCAGCGGAGGTGCTTGATGTCGACCCACCGGAAGCCGTGCTCCTTCGGGTCCCGGGTGTAGTGCCGGAAGTTGAGGAAGGCGCTCGTCTCGTGCGTGAGCCCGTCGTCCATGGCGCCAGCCTAAAGGGCCGGGCCTGCGCCGATCGCGCTCAGGCCGTCTGGCCGCCGTCCACGACGAAGTCCTGGCCCGTGCAGTAGCTGCCCGCGTCGCTGGCCAGGAAGGCGACCAGCGCGGAGACCTCGGCGGGGCGGCCCGGGCGCGGGATCGGGAGGTGGGCGACGGCGCCGCCGCCGGACCGGGTCTCCTCGCTGATCATCGCGGTGTCGATCGCGCCGGGGCAGATGCAGTTGACGCGGATGCCGAGCGGGCCGAGCTCCTTGGCCGCCGACCTGGAGGCTCCGCGCAGCCCGAACTTGGAGGCGCTGTAGGCGAGACCGCCCGCGTAGCCGTTCAGGCCGGCGGTGGAGGAGATGTTGATGATGGACCCGCCGTGCTCGCTCATCAGCGGGGTCACGGCCTTGATCCCGAGGATCGGGCCGACGAGGTTGATCTGCAGGGTGGTCAGCAGTTCCTTCTCGCTCAGCTCGGCCAGCGGCACCTTGCGATAGGCCGCCGCGTTGTTGACCAGCACGTCGACGCGGCCGAACCGCTCACGAACCTCCTCCATGACCTCGCGCCACGCGTTCTCGCTGCCGACGTCGAGCGCAAGGGCGAGCGCCGCGTCGCCGATCTCGTCCGCGACGGCCCGCACGGCACCGGCCTCCAGGTCCGTGAGGACCACCTGCGCGCCGAGCCGCGCGAACAGCCGGGCGTGCTCGGCCCCCTGCCCCTGCGCGGCTCCCGTGACGACGACGATCTTGCCCGTCAGGTCGACCAGCTGCTCTGTCACAACTCCACCTTTGCGTCGGTTCGTTCGTTGCGTTCGTTCGTTGCGTTCGTTCGTTGCGTCCGGTTCGGCTCATGCCGCGAAGCCGTCGAGGAAGATCGCCATGCAGTCCCGCGCGAGGTCCTCGCTCGTGTACGCGTCCTCCGGGTGGCGCCACTTGACCGACAGCCACACCGCGTCACGGATGAAGCGGTGGAAGACCTTCGAGGGGATGTCCTCCCGGAACACCCCGGCCCGCTTGCCGTCGTCGATGGCCTCCAGCCAGCACTGCTGCGCCTCGTCGGCCAGCTTCTTGATGTGCCGGTACTCCGGCACGTCACGGAGGTTCGTCAGTTCGCTCTGGTAGAGCGTGGTGGTGTGCGGGTCGTCCGCCGCGGTGCGCAGGGAGACCTCGACGATCGCCCGCAGCCGGGCCCGCGGATCGAGACTGCGGGGAGCCTCCTCGTCGTAACGGGCCTTCAGCCCCCGCACGTAGGTGTGCAGCAGCTCCTGGACGATCGCGTCCTTGGACGGGAAGTAGTGGTACAGCGCACCGGACCGGACCCCGACCTCCGACGCGATCGCGCGCACCGTGGTCGTCGCGACGCCTTTGGCCGCGAACAGCTCCGCGGAGGCCTTCAGAATGTCCGCCCGGCGGATCTCGACAGTGGGCATCTGCGTCCTCCACTTGATTGATCGCTTGCTCAACGGAAGCTAGACGGCTCCCCGCACACAGGTCAATCGGTTCGCTCGAAATCTCTCCAAGTAGGGCTCCTACCTTGCCAGTTGCCTGGTCAGGGCACTCCCCGGCCCGGGTCCCACTGCGTGGGACACGCCGTTGACCAAGCGTTCAATCGGCACTACTACTGCTCTCCGGCGGGCCGCGACGGCCCGGGAAGGAGGGGCGGCGATGTCACTCGCGCAGCACTGGTCCCTGGCCGATCTGCACCACGTCGGCGTGGTCGTGGCGGACATCGAGAAGGCCGCCGAGGACGTCCGGCGGATCTACGGCCTGTCCGTCACGGTCTTCGACGAGACGCGGTTCGTGTGCCGGATCGGCGGGGTCGAGCACACCGGGACGCAGCGCATCGGACTCTCGGCCGGCGGCGCGCCCCACCTCGAACTCCTGCGTGAGGTCCCGGGGTCGGAGATCTGGCGCGCGGCGCCGGGCATCCACCACCTCGGCTTCGTCGTGGACGACCTGCCCGCCGCGGCCCGCGCGGCGGAGTCGGCGGGGGCGCCGGTGTGGATGGCCGGGGTGCGGGACGGGTTCAGCCCGGCAGGCGCCACGTACCACCGGGATCCGCTCGGCCAGGTCTTCGAACTCCTCGACCGGAGCCTCGCCGCACGGCTCGCCGACCGACTGGAGCGGGGGCGTCCCGCGACGCCCCCGGAGCCCTGACCCGCGGGAGCACGCATGCCGAGAACCCGCACCGCACCGAGAAATCCGTCACCAGCGAAGGAGCAACCCATGAGCCCGCGTGTGGTCTACGCCCGCAGTGTGCACGACGACGCCGAGATCGACGCCTGCCTGGAGGTGCTGCGCGGCGGCCCGTTCGGCCTGAAGATCGGCAAGAACGTGGCGGAGATGGAGGCGACCGTCGCCGAGCTGTACGGCAAGCGCCTCGGCGTGATGTGCAACTCCGGCTCCTCGGCCCTCTACCTCGCCCTGGAACTGCTCGACCTGCCCCGGGGCGCGGAGGTCGTCACCTCGCCGCTGACCTTCTCCACGGACGTCGGGCCCATCGTGCGCGGCGGCTGGATCCCCGTCTTCGTGGACGTGGAGCCGGACACGTACAACGTGGACGTGAGCAAGATCGAGGAACTGGTCACCGAGCGGACGAAGGCCATCCTCATCCCCAATCTGGCGGGCAACGCACCCGACTGGGACGCCATCCGGGACATCGCCGACCGGCACGGCCTGAAGGTCATCGAGGACTCCTGCGACTGCATCGGCACCACGCTGCGCGGGACGAGGACGGGCAGCCGCTCGGACATCACCGTCACGAGTTTCGCGATGGCGCACATCGTCACCTGCGCCGGCAACGGTGGCATGGTGTGCCTGGACGACGAGACGCTGCGCGACAAGGCGTTGATGCTGCGCCGGTGGGGACGGCGGTCCGAGCCGCATCTGTTCGGTTCCGCGCGGACCGGCCGGGTGTTCCGCGAGGACCTCGACGGGGTCGCGTACGACAACGACTTCATCTTCGACGTGCTGCCGTGGAACTTCGAACCCTCGGAGCTGGGGGCGGCGTTCGGGCTCCAGCAACTGAAGAAGCTCGACCAGAACTTCGCGCGCCGGGCGGAGATCTTCGAGGCGTTCACCAAGGCGTTCGGCGCGTACCCGACGCTGTTCTCGCTGCCGCGTCAGCTGCCCGACTGGCACACCGCGTGGCTGTGCTACCCGGTGACGGTGCGGCCCGACGCCGGCTTCGCGCGCGGCGACCTCCAGGAGTCGCTGGAGTCGGCGGGCATCGACACCCGCACCGTGTGGAGCGGCAACATCACCCGGCACCCGATGATGCGGGACGTCGAGTACCGCGTCCCCGAGGGCGGGCTGCCCGAGGCCGACGCGGTGTTCGAGCGCGGGATGTCGCTGGGCATGAGCCACGGCACGACGGACGAGGAGCTCGACCACGTCGTGACGAGCATCCACGCGTTCGCCTCGCGGTTCGCCCCCGCCGCCGATGCCGCAGCCGCTCTGCGCTGACCTGTCGCTCCCCCGCACCGGAAAGGCTCCGAGGCCAGGCCATGCCGACCCCACCCATCAGAACCGCCGTGTACGCACCGCCGATCGGACGGGACGTGGACGCCTGGCGGCGTCGGCTGCGCCTGCTCGACGAGAGCGGCCTGACCGCCGTCTCGGTGTCCGATCACTTCCAGGCGGGGGTGCAGGATCCCGTGGCCACGCTGGCCGCCCTCGCGACGAGCACGCGGCGGCTGCGCCTGATGGCGCTGGTCCTGTGCAACGACTACCGCCATCCGGTGATCACCCACCACGCGATGGCCACCGTCGACGCGCTGTCCGGCGGGCGGCTCGATCTGGGTCTGGGGGCGGGCTATCTGGCCGCCGAGTACGCGGCCGCCGGTCTGCCTTTCGACCCGCCCGGCCGGCGGGTGGACCGGCTGACGGAGTCGGTGGACGTCATCAAGGCGCTGTTCGGCGGCGGCCCGGTCCACCACAGCGGCCCGCACTACGAGGTGTCGGGTCTGACCGGTTCGCCCGCGCCGGTGCAGACGCCGCATCCGCCGCTGGTGATCGGCGGCGGCGGGAAACGGATGCTCGCCCTGGCCGGGCGGCACGCGCAGATCGCCGGGATCCATTCGAACCTCGGGCACGGCACGGCGTACGACGCGGACGTCATCGAGGACATGGTCCCGGAACGGATGGCGGCCAAGATCGGCTGGGTGCGGGAGGCCGCGGAGGGGGCCGGGCGGGACCCCGACACCCTGTCCTATCTGTCGGTCACCTGGACCTGCCGGGTCGTCGACAGCCCGCGCCAGACCCCGGGGGCGCTCGCCGAGGTGTGCCGGGCCTACGGGGTCGACCCGCAGGTCGGCCGGCGCTCGACGGGGCTGCTGGTCGGCACCGTCGAGGAGTGCGTCGAGCAGCTCCGGCAGCGGCAGCGGGATCTGGGGCTCGACTACGTGGACTTCGGCGCCGCCGATCCCGCCGCCGTGGCCCCGCTGGCCGCGGCCCTGGCGGCGCCGGACGCGGGGCTCTGAAGGCGGACAGGTCAGGCGGAGGCTATGCGCAGCACCAGGGCGGCCACGGCCAGCAGGGTGAGGACGACGACCGGCGCCACCGCGAAGTCCTTGACCCGCACGTGGGAGATCACCGCGCCGACGAAGTAGAGCACGAGGCCGACGGCGGCCGCGATGCCGAGCGGCGCGACGACCAGACCGGCGAGCAGACCGAGCGCGCCCGCCGCCTTCGCGGTGGCGAGCCGGGGCAGCCAGGAGTCGGGCACGCCCACCTTCGTCATGCCGCTCACGACCTGCGGTTGACGGGTGAAGGTCGCGAAGGCGGACCCGGCGGAGGCGAGCGCGAGCAGCGCGGCGACGATCACATAGCCGATGAACATGGGGACACTCCAACGATCTGGGGACGACAACCGTTGAAGAGTATCAATGATTTATGTCGATCCATAATGAGCCCACTGTTACGGTGGACGGCATGGCAGCAGCGCACCCGAACGACCGCCTCGGATTCCTCCTCTCCTTCCGCGGAGAGCTCACCGGTGCGCGCATCCGCGCCGCCGTGGCCGTCGCCGGGCTGCACCCGCGCAACGCGATGACCCTGATGCACCTCGCGCCGGGGGCCACGAGCCAGCGCGAGCTGGCCGTCACGATGGAGGTCGACCCCAGCCAACTGGTCGCGATCCTGAACGAGTTGGAGTCCTCGGGGCTGTGCGAGCGGCGCCGCGACCCGGCCGACCGGCGGCGTCACATCGTGGAGATCACCCCGGCCGGCCAGGAGGCCCTGGAGCGGATCGACGCGGCGGTGAGCGTGGCCGAGCGCGAGCTGTTCGGCGATCTCACCGAGGCCGAGCAGACCCTGCTGCGGGGCCTGCTCGACCGCGTCGTGGTAGATCCCGCCACGCACGAGTGCGGCGAGTAGCGGGCATGACGGCGGCGGGGGCGCTCAGTCCCCGAAGGTGACGACGGCACGCCCCTGGAGGGCGCCGTCGCGCAGCGCCTCGTACGCCGCCTCGACCTGGGCGAACGGGTACAGGTCGACGTTGTTGCGGATGCGGCCGGACTCGGCGAGCCGCAGCACCTCCTGGACGTCGGCGATGCCGCTGCCCTGGAAGGTGAACACCTCGCCGTCCCGCGGCAGTCCGCCGTACCAGGGCGCCTGGAGGCGGCCCGACGCGGCGCCGACCAGCCCGAAGACACCTGCGGGGCGGACGGCCGCGACACCGGCCGTGACGGTGGCGTCGACCCCCACGAAGTCCAGGACGGCGTCGGCTCCGTGACCGTCCGTCAGGGACCGGATCTCGGCGGCGGTCTCCTCGGTGGTGCCGACGAGCGTGTCGTGCGCGCCCAGTTCCGTGGCCAGCTTCAGGCGGGCCTCGTCGGTGTCGACGGCCACCACCCGGGCGCCGGTGAGCAGGCGCAGGAACTGGACCGCGAACGCGCCGAGTCCGCCCGCGCCGATGACCACGGCGGTGCCGCCCGGCCGGATCCGGGGCACCGCGCGCCGCACCGCGTGGTACGAGGTGGCGCCGGCGTCGGTGAGCGGGCCCGCGGTGCGCGGGTCGAGGCCGCCCAGGGGCAGCAGGGCACGCGGGTCGTCGACGAGCACGTACTCGGCGAGGCCGCCGTCGCGCCCGAAGCCGCGCCCCGCGGGGGCGTTCGGGCAGCTGGCGTCCAGGCCGCGCACACAGTAGGTGCAGGTGCCGCAGGACGCGGGGGAAACCAGGGCGACCGGGTCACCGGGGGCGAACCCCGTGACACCGGGGCCGAGTTCGGCGATGCGGCCGGCGGTCTCGTGCCCGAGTGTGAACGGCATGGACCAGCCCAGGACGCGGCCGATCTCGGCGGGTATGCCGAGCATCGTGAAGTCCGAGTGGCACAGGCCGCAGCCGGCGACCTCGACCAGCGCCTGTCCGGGCCCGGGCACGGGAACGGGCACCTCGACGACCTCGGCGGGATGCTCCCACTCCGGGATGCGAAAGGCGCGCATGGTGGTACGGCTCACGGCGGTCACCGTCCTTGTTCGTCGCCGCCTGCGACGGCCCGCGTCTGCGGCGGCATGCTCGCGGCGAACGTAGTGGTGGACGGTCGAGGGGTACAGAGTGCCGCGTGCGGCGGGATCAGGTGCCGGACAGGTCCTGGCGCACGATCGTCACCGGGCAGGAGGCGTGCTGCGTCACCTGCTGGCTCACCGAACCGAGCAGGGCCCGGCGGAACGCTCCGCGGCCGTGGCTGCCCACCACGAGGAGGTCCGCGCCCTCCGACGCCTCGACCAGCACCTCGGCCGGGTGGCCGTGCACCACGCGCTCGTGCAGGGGCGGGCCCGCGTCGGCGGCACCGGCCTCACGGCCCAGTACCGTCCTGACCTCCTCGACCAGGCGCCGCTCCGCCTCCTCCTGGTCGAACTCGCCGTCCGCCGCCGGGGCCGACCACGACGCCTCACCGGGGATCTCCCACGCGCTGACCACGTCGACCCGCCCTCCGACGAGCCCCGCGTACCGCACGGCCCAGCGCAGTGCGGCCTGGGAGGAGGGCGAGCCGTCCACGCCGACCACGATCCGTGCTGTCCGCTGTTGCGTGTCCATGGCCGCGTCCCTTCTGGATGCCTCCTTCCAGCCTGTGCGAGAAACGAGCGCACTGCCATACGAAAGCCGCGTACAGGCCCAGGGGGGACAATGGAGATCTCGTTCCCGAGACGGGAGGAATCGTGACCACCATCTCTGTGCCCCGCTCCGTCGTGACCTCGCTGGTCGAGGACGCCGTCACGGCCCCGTCGATGCACAACGCGCAGCCGTGGAGATTCGTGCACCGGGAGGGCTCCGGCACCGTGGAGCTGCACGGTGACCCGGCGCGCGAGCTGCCCCGGGAGGATCCGGACCACCGAGCTCTGCACCTCGGGTGCGGGGCCGCGCTGTTCGGGCTGCGGGTGGCCGCCGCGGAGCGGGAGCTGCGGGCCGTGGTGGAGCTGCTGCCGGATCCCGGCGACCCCTGGCACCTCGCCGACGTCCGGTTCGAGGAGGCCGGCTCCGGTCCCGAGGAGTCGGCCGCGCTGTACCCGGCGCTGCGCGAGCGGCACACGAGCCGGTTCCCGTTCACGGAGGAGCCGGTGGCGCCGGAGATCCTGGACGGTCTGGGCGCGGCGGCTCTCCTGGAGGGCTGCAAGCTCGTGGTGCCGGGCGAGTGGCACACGGAGACGGTCATGGGGCTCATCCGCGCGTCGGAGCTGTTCGAGGCGGCGGACGAGTCGATGCGGGCCGAGCTCGCGGCGTGGACGCGCACCGGGGCGGCGGACGAGGGACTGTCGGACGAGGGGATCCCCGCCTACGCGCTCGGCCCGCGCCAGTACGACGTCACCTCACCCGTACGGGACTTCGACACCGCGCGCCAGGTCGCCGGACGCACGGCGGAACCCTTCGAGAAGCATCCGCAGATCGCCCTGCTCGGCACGGTCGAGGACGGACCGGTGGACTGGCTGCGGGCCGGTCAGGCACTCCAGCGCGTGCTGCTCCAGGCGACCCTGGACGGCCTCTCCACCTCCCTGATGTCGCAGCCCATGGAGTGGCCCGAACTGCGCACCCTGGCCCGCGACCCCTCCTCCACGACCGGACACGTCCACATCGTGCTCCGCCTCGGCTACGGTCCCCGCGGCCGCGCCACCCCGCGCCGTCCGGTCACGGAGGTGCTGACCTTCGAGAAGTGAGGTCGGGGGTCGGCCTGTCTCTGGACCCGTGCGGTCCGCAGGTCCACCCTGAACCCTGAAGGGCACGCTCGCTCCGCCTGTCCGTCCGCTGCCTCAGGGGGCCCGGAACGCACACCGACCTGTTCACCGCCGTCCTCGCCTTCGCCGGTGTCGCGCTGCTGATCAATGTGGCGCCCGGGCCCGATTCGCTGCTCGTCGTGCGGGCGTCCGTCGCCGGGGGTCGGCGGGTCGGGGGAGCCGCCGCCGCGGGAGTGCTCGTCGGCTGCGTGGGGTGGGGAGTGGCCACCGCCGTGGGCCTGACCGCTCTGCTCACCGCCTCCCGGGCGGCGTACGACGCGCTGCGGGTGTGCGGCGCCCTGTATCTCGTGTTCCTCGGGGTCTCGGCGCTACGACGTGCGGGCGCGCCGTCACCGGAGCCGGACGGGGAGGGCGGTGGAGGCGGGGGACGGGCCGTGGCCTTCCGGCGCGGAGTGGCGACCAATCTCCTGAACCCCAAGGCCGGGGTGTTCTACATGAGCCTGATCCCGCAGTTCGTGCCGCCGGGCGCGGGACTGTTCGGCACGACGCTGCTCCTGACGGCCGTCGACGTGGTCGAACTCGCGGTCTGGTACGGGATTCTGGCCCGGGCCTCCTCCGCGCTCGGCGAGCGGATCCACCGGCCCGCGTTCCGGCGCCGCCTGGAACAGGTCACCGGCGTCGCCTTCCTCGGCTTCGCCGCCGGCCTGCTGTTCGGCCGCTCCGCACCCTCGCGGCTGTGAGCCCTCGCGATCAGGCCCTCCCCCTGTTCGGCGCAGGCGCGCCGGAGTTCACCCCAAGGAACCACACCGGCGGCCTTGACCTGCACCGGTTTACCGGCCTGCGGGCGGTGACCGGCGTCGGAGCGGGCCACCGGGACTGCGGGCGGGCTGGACGGCGGGTTGGGTCGTGGGCGGCGGTCCCGACGACGGCGCACGACGTGCCGCGACCGCTCCCCCGCTGGATCCGTTGGAGGAATCCCTGATGCGTTCGCTGAAGATAGCCACCGGCACCGCGCTCGCCTGCTCCGCCCTGCTGCTCGCCGCACCGACGGCCGCGCACGCCGCCGGCGCGGGCTCACCGGCCGACTGTGAGGCGGCCAAGTCGCAGGCGGTCGAGGCCCAGGCCGACTACGAAGCGATGAAGAAGCAGTACGACGGCGGCGACCACGTCAACGTCACCAAGGAGCAGCTCGCCGCGGGTGAGCAGAACGCGAACTCCACGGCCTCCGAGGCCCAGCGCCTGTGCGGCGACTCTGTGGCGAACCCGTCGGCGTCCCCGTCGACGTCCGCCTCGCCCACGTCTCCGGCGACCTCGACGCCCGTGCCGAAGCACACCGCTCCCGCGACGCCGGTGCCGACCGCGCCGATGAAGGACAAGCCGAGCGGTGCCATGCACACCGGCTCCGGCTCGACGAGCACCGATCCGGCGGGCGTCCCCGCGCTGGCCGCGACCGGCGGCCTGGCCCTCGCCGCCGCCGCCGGCTTCGCCCTGCGCCGCCGCGGCAACCGCCAGAACTGACGCCCCCCGCGCGACGTCCCGGCGCCCCCGTACCGCGAACGAGCCGTACGGCGGCGCCGGGCCCGTCCCGCGCCCTGCCGCTCCCGCCGGCTCCCTTCCGCCCCGCTCACCCCGTTCGCCCAGGAGACAGCCCGTGCCCGATGCCCACCGCTCCCCCGGGAAACGGCTGCGCCGGGCCGGCGAAGGGCTGGTCCTGAGTCTCGTCGCGGCGGGCGCGTTCGCGTTCACGGTGGCGGACGCGCGGACCGGGCCGCCGCAGCCGGGGGCCGTGGCCGGGGCGGTGGTGCGCGGGCGGGCGGTCGCGCCGATGCCCGCCGCCCGGCCGCTTCGCGTCGTGATCCCGGAGCTGCGCGTGGACGCGCCGCTGACGAAGCTGCGGCTCCAGGACGACGGCCGGCTCGCCGCGCCGCCGGAGGACGACGACAACCTCGCGGGCTGGTGGGCCGACGGCCCGGTCCCGGGCACCCGCGGCACGGCGATCGTGGCCGGTCACGTGGACATCCCGGACGGCCCCGCCGTGTTCTACGGGCTCGGCGCGCTGAAGCCCGGCACGACGGTCGACATCACGCGGGCCGACCACCGCACCGCCCGCTTCACCGTCGACTCCGTGGACGTGTACGCGTCCGACGACTTCCCCGACCGGAAGGTGTACGGCGACACCGGCCGCCCCGAACTCCGCCTGATCACCTGCGGTGGCGGCTACGACGAGGAGCGCGGACGGTACAAGGGCAACGTCGTCGTCACCGCCCATCTCTCCTCCTGAGGAGGCATCGTGACCGCAACCTGGGACCCCCGCCCCGCGCCCGAGGCGGCCCGCGAGTTCCTGCCCGTCCTGGACATCCCGCCGCCGGGGCGCCAGCGCCGCTGGACCGTGCTGCTGCGCTGGCTGCTGCTGCTCCCGCAGTTCGTCGTCCTGGCGGTGCTGACGATCGCCGCGGTGTTCGTGGCGATCGCCGGCTGGTTCGCCGCGCTGTTCCTGGGCCGGCTGCCCGACGGGATCTACCGCTTCCTGGGGTCCGTGCTCGTGTACACGACCCGGGTGAACGCGAGTGCCACCCTTCTCGTGGACCGGTATCCGCCGTTCGCGTTCTCGGCGCCGGACCACCCTGTGCAGATCGAGCTGCGCCCGACGCCGCTGAACCGGCTCGCGGTGCTGTTCCGGCTGATCCTGGTGATCCCCGCGGCGATCCTCACCTCGCTGGCCCAGAGCGGGTGGGCCGCGCTGTCCTGGGTGTTCTGGCTGATCACACTGGTCCTGGGGCGGCTGCCCGAGCCGCTGTACGCGGCGACCGCCGCCGTGGCCCGGTACAGCTTCCGGACGGCCGCCTACTGGCACCTGCTGACCCCGGCCTACCCGAAGGGACTGTTCGGGGACGCTCCGGTGCCGCCCGCCGAGGTCCGCTCCGGGACCCGGCCGCTGCTGCTCGACACCTCGGCCAAGGTGCTCCTGGTGGTCTTCCTGCTGCTCGGCCTCGCGGGCCAGGTCGTCCGCGGCACCGTGGACTACGACGGCGACGACGACGGCCGCACAGACCCGTACGGCTCCCACCAGCCGGCGCCGTAGCGCTCCGGTGAGAGCCGCAGGGGGACGGCCACGGTCAGGTGTGGCCGGGTTCGGTCAGGCCGTGCGCGGCGGCCAGTTGCGGATCGCCTTGGAGCGCGGCGGCGCGTAGGTGCGCACCTTCGACGTGGTCAGGCCCAGGCGGACCAGCGACTCGGCGATGGTGACCGCGGCGGCGACGCCGTCCACGACGGGGACGCCGGTGCGCGCGACGACCTGCTCGGTCAGGCCCGCCATGCCGCCGCAGCCCAGGCAGATGACCTCGGCGTGGTCCTGCTCGACGGCAGCCGCGGCCTGCTCGACGATCGCGGCGACGGCGGCGTCCGGGTCGCTCTCGAGCTCCAGGACGGCCATGCCGCTGGCGCGCACGGAGGCGAGCCGGTCGGTGAGCCCGGCGAGCTTGAGCCGGTCCTCGATGAGCGGCACGGCCCGGTCGAGGGTCGTGACGACCGAGTACTTGTGGCCGAGGAACTGCGCGGTGCTGGCAGCCGCCTCGGTGATGTCGACGACGGGGACGTCGAGCAGCTCCTGGAGGCCCTCGCGGCCGTGCTCTCCGTAGCCGGCCTGGATGACGGCGTCGAAGGGCTCGGGGTAGGCGCGCACCTTCTCCATGACGGCGATGGCGGCGAGGTAGCTCTCGTAGTTGCCCTCACAGGACTCCGGTCCGAAGTCCGGTGTGAGCGGCACGATCTCGGTGCCGGGCGCCGCGACGGCGCGGGCCGTCTCGGCGATGCCCTTCGTCATCGACTCGGTGGTGTTGACGTTGGCGACGAGGATGCGCATGGGGGTGGTACTCCAAGGGGTGTGGATCATTCGGCGGCGACGGCGATGCTCTCGCCGTCGACGTGCTCGAAGGTCTGCTTGCGGTCGTTCACGGCCCAGTACAGCGCGGCGGCGATGCCGGCGCCGATGAACCAGGAGAAGCCCGCGATGCCGGAGAAGGTCGGAACGAGCGCGATGATCACGGAGAGGGCGGCGGCGGGCACGAAGACGCCGACGGCCTTCATGTTCACGCCGCGCCGGTAGTGGTACGTGGCCTCGGGGTGCTCGGTGTACAGGTGCGGCACGTGGATCTGGGCCTTGCGCAGCAGCCAGTAGTCGGCCATGACGATGCCGAAGACGGGGCCGAGGAGGGCGCCGAGTCCGCCGAGGAAGTACGTGACGGCGACCGGGCTGTCGTACAGGTTCCAGGGCAGGATCACCAGGCCGATGACGGCGCTGACGACGCCGGCGCTCCGGAAGGTGAGGCGCTGCGGGAACATGTTGACCAGCATGTACACCGGCGCGACGAAGTTCGCCAGGAGGTTGACGGCGACCGTCAGCATCAGCAGGGCGAGGCAGGCCAGGGCCAGCAGGATCGTGCTGGGGATGTCCTTGACGACCTGCGTGGGGCTGGTGATGACCTGGCCGTCGATGCGGAACTGGGCGCCGCTGAGCACGACCGCGATCGCGGCGAAGAACAGCATGTTCACCGGGATGCCGACGAGGTTGCCGCGGGAGATGGCGCGGTTGGACTTCGCGGACCGGGTGAAGTCGCAGAAGTTGAGGACGAACGTGCCGTAGACGACGACCCACAGGGCGGCGGCCTCGAAGATGTGCAGCCACTGGGTGCCGCCCTGGAACGGGGTGCCGTTGTCCAGCGCGATGGAGCCGTCGGCCTTGACGAACATCCAGACGGCGAGCGCGAGCACGGTGACCAGGACGGTCGGCGCGGCGAGCGCCATGTAGCGGCGGATGGCCTGCATGCCGTAGCTGACGATCAGGACCTGGACGGCCCACAGGACGAGGAACGCGATCCAGCCGAGCGTGGACAGGCCCAGGATCGAGTTCTTGTCGTAGTCGGCGGCGCCCGGCCACAGCGCCGTCACCAGCGTGCGCAGCACCTGGGAGGCGAGGTAGGTCTGGATGCCGAACCAGGCGATGGCGGCGGCGCCGCGGACCGCGGCGGGCAGCTTGGAACCGCGGACGCCGAAGGCGATCCGGCTCATCACGGGGAACGGGACGCCGGTGCGCGAGCCCATCCGGCCGGACAGGTTGAGCAGGACGAACAGCATGCCGGACGCGACGGCGAAGGCGATGAGGATGTCCCACACGCTCATCCCGAGGGCGAACAGGCCCATGGCGAAGGCGTAGTTGCCCAGGCTGTGGACGTCGTTGCCCCAGAGGGTGAAGACGTTGTAGGCGCCCCAACTGCGCCCCTGGACCTTGGTCGGTGCAAGGTCGCTGTTGTAGAGCCGCGGGCTGATGTCGACGCCCGCCACCTCCACCGGCTCCGTCTGGGATGGGGGCCGTTGCTGAGCAGTGGCCATGGGGACCCCTCAACTTTCCGCCGTGCAATTTCCGCTGTGCGAAAACACAGTTCCAAAGAATGTGAACTGGACGTTACGACGCCGGTTTTCCAGAGGTCAACGGTTTCCAGGCACACGAAACTCCGTGACATGAGTCACAACGGGACAAGCTTGTATACCAAGCGGGGGGACGCGTATAACCCCGCCGGACGGGTCCGGCGGGGCCTGTTCCACGCAGCTGCGGAACGGATGAAACCGCAGGTCAGACCAGGGGTTCCTGGAGTTCGGTGACCCAGTCGTCGCGGTTCTCGGGGCACTCCAGGTTTACCTCGGTGGGGTATCCGGCGGAGCGATGACCGTGTGCGTCGATCCAGTGGGCCAGCATCTGGACAGCCGGCAGGACCGTCTCCATGGAGCCGCGGTGGATGAGGGTGGCGGCCCGTTCGACGGGCGGCAGGTCGAGGATGCGCAGGCCGTCGTCCTCGCGGGGCGCCGCGGTGACCTCGACGCCCGCGTGGACGAGGATCCCGCCGCCCGGCGCGTCCTCGTAGCGGGCGACGCCGGGCCCGGTCGGTGCGATGCCGGCCGCCTCCAGACGCCGGAAGAGCTCCCCGTACAGCGGCTGGATCACCGGGCCGATGGTGCCGACTTCGAAGTCCGGTGCGACCGCGGTCAGTTCGGCCACACGGCGGCTGGGCAGGTGCTTGATGACGATGTCGTCGCCGGGCATGAGTCCCTCGCTCTCGATGGACCGGAGCCGCGCCTCGACCTGGCCGAGCCGGGCCGCCGTCGCCGCCATCTCCGCGGCCAGCTCGGCGCGGCGCAGCCGCAGCATCGCCCGCAGTTCCCCGGCGTCCACCTTCTCGTCGAGGATCTCCCCGACCTGGGCGAGAGTGAAGCCGAGGTCCTTCAGTGCGATCAGCCGGTTGAGCCGGGCGAGCTGGGCGGCCGTGTAGTGGCGGTATCCGGTGGCGGGGTCGACATGGGCGGGGCGCAGCAGTCCGGTCGCGTCGTAGTGACGCAGCATCCGGACCGACACCCGGCCGTGTCGGGCGAAGTCTCCGATGGTGAACATGGTGTCTCCGAGTACACGGGCTCACACGGTGTGAGGGTCAAGCGTCCCCCACCGAGCCCCGCTTCCAGTCGTCCCGGACATCATGCGCACCATCGGAGCCGCGCCGTCAGCCGCGGGTGAAGACCGCGACCGTGCGGGCCGGGACGGTGAAGGTGCCCGAGCCCTTCTCGTACGAGGACGTCCGTACGACCTCGTCGGCTCCCTTCTCCTGCACCGGGTGCAGGCCGTACGCCGTGCCGGCCAGCTCCCCGACCGTCTGCTTCTGCCGCTCGGGCGTCGCGTTGAGGACGACGACGAGGTCGCCGAGGCGCAGGGTGAGCACGCCCGGGGTCTCGTCGGTGCCCGAGAGCGGGAAGGACAGTTCCTTCTGGACCTCGGCCGCGGTGGCCAGGTGGAAGGCGGGCTCGGCCGTACGGATCTTCAGCAGGTCCCGGTACGCGGCGGAGGCGCCGTCGATGTCCTGGCAGCCCGGGACCGGGACGGAGGAGAGCAGCGGCTTGGCGTACGGCCACTTCGCCTCGTTGTCGGCGGCCGGCGGAAGGCCGCGCCCGAAGCCGTTGCCCGTGCGGCAGTCCCAGTGGATCGCGTTGAACCAGTCGCCGCTGTCGAAGGAGTTCCGGTCGAGGGACTTCGAGCGGAGCAGGTCGGTGCCCGCCTGGGAGAGCGCGGGGCCCTGCGAGAGCGTGGCGGTGGCCATCGCGAGGACCTGCATCCGGGCCCGGTCGGCGGTCGACGTCTCCTTCGGCAGTTTGTAGGTGAGCGCGTCGTAGAGGGACTCGTTGTCGTGTGCGTCGGCGTAGGCGAGGGCGTCGCCCGGGGCCTCGGCGTAGCCGGCGGGTGCGCCGTTGTAGTCGACCTGGGAGCCCTTCACCTTCTTCCCGGCGGTGTCGGTGAAGGAGTAGTCGGCCAGGCTCCCGGACAGGCCCACCTTGATCAGGTCCTGGTAGTGGAGCAGCCGGGCCTTCTGCTCGGCGGGGGTGCCGTTGGCCTTCGAGGTGTTCGGGTCGGTGTAGAGGCCGCTGGCGAAGCCCTGCACGCCGGGGTCCTCGTCGAAGGGGCCGCCGCCGCGCACGGCGTCACGGGCCCGGTCGGAGAAGGTGGCGATGCCGGTGCCGGCCATGTTCTTCTGCGTGGCCTGGACGAAGCGGGCGTCGTCGGCGACCTCGCCGAAGTTCCAGCCCTCTCCGTAGAGGATGATCTTCTTGCCGTCGACGCCGTCCTTCGCGACCGTCAGCTCGTCGAGCGCCTTGCGCACGGCCAGGATGTTGGCCTTGGGGTGGTGGCCCATGAGGTCGAAGCGGAAGCCGTCGACCTTGTACTGCTTGGCCCAGGTGACGACGGAGTCGGCGACGAGCTTGCCCATCATGGTGTTCTCGGGCGCGGTGTTGGCGCAGCAGGTCGAGTTCGCGACCGTGCCGTCCGCGTTCAGCCGCTGGTAGTAGCCGGGGACGATCTGGTCGAGGACCGAGTTGTCGTCCTGGCCCGCGGCCGCCGTGTGGTTGTAGACGACGTCCATGACGACGCGCAGGCCGTCCTGGTTGAGGGCCTGGACCATCTGCCGGAACTCGACGGTGCGCCGGGTGCCGTCCGGGTCGGAGGCGTAGGAGCCCTCGGGGACCGTGTAGTGCAGCGGGTCGTAGCCCCAGTTGAAGGCGTCCTTCGCGGCGCTCTTGGTGACGCAGGCCTGCTGCCGGTCACTGTCGGGCGCGTACGAGCCGAGGTCGCAGTCGGGCGTCGTCTGCTCCGACTTCTTCTCGGGGATCGTCGCGATGTCGAAGGCCGGCAGCAGGTGCACGTACGAGGTGCCGGCGGCGGCCAGGGCGCGCAGGTGCTTCGAGCCGGTGCTGTCGCGGTCGGTGAAGGCGCGGTACGTGCCGCGGTCGTCCTGCGGAGTCGTGGTGTCGGCGACGGAGAAGTCGCGGACGTGCAGTTCCTGGATCTGCGCGTCCTTCATCGCGACGGCCTTCGGCTTCTTCAGGTCCGCCCAGCCCTTCGGGGCGAGGGCCCGGTCGGCGAGGTCGACGACGAGGCTGCGCCGCGAGTTCGCGGTGAGGGCGAGCGAGTAGGGGTCGGTGACCTTGTTCGTGACGAGCTCGCCGACGCTCGGCGCCCAGAGGCGCACGGCGTACCGGTACGGCTTGCCGCGCCAGGCGGCGGCCGGGCCGGTGGCCGACCAGACGCCGCTGGCCGCGTCGCGGCGCATGCGCACGGTCCGCCCGTCGAGGTCGAGGGAGACGTCCTGGGCGGTCGGCGCCCACACGGACAGCGTGACCTTGTCCCCCTTGAACACGGGCCCCAGCCCGGCCTTCGCGGCGGCCGTCCCGTAGAGGGAGTCGAGTGCGCCGGGGAGCTGGACACCGGTCGCGGTGAGCAGGGCGCCGTTCGCCGCGCGCTGGGTGGCGATCAGCTGCCCACGCAGCGCGTCGCGTGCCCGGTCGCGGTCGCGGGGGTCGATCGTGAACGCGGGGTAGTCCTTGAGGTGCGGGTACTTCGCCTTCTGGGCGTCGGTGAGCGTGCCCGGGTTCAGCCGCAGCCAGTGGCCCTCGCTGCTCAGCGCGCCGTCCTCGACGGTGATGCCGCCCTCGGGAGCGTAGACGAGCTGCTCGCTGGTGCCGGAGCCGGCCTTCACCTTCCACACGACGGTGTCGGCGTCGATCCACTGCGCCTCGGCCTTGCCGAGGTCGAGGTCACCGCCGCCGCTGAGGGACGGCAGCAGGTAGCCGCTCTCCCCCGCGTTGAGCCACACCTCCTTGCCGTACGTGCCGAAGTCGAGGGAGCGGTCGGTGGGGATGTCCTTCTCGTCGCCCTTGTGGAGGATGTAGCCGAGGCTGGTGGCCCCTTCGGCGAGCGGCACCTCGAAGACGAGGCCGAACGCGTCCTTGCCGGTGGGCTGGAGCGGCTTCGCCCAGTCGGTGGGGTTCGCGGCGCCGGTCCAGGTGTGCAGGCCCCAGCCGTCGTAGTCGCCGTCGGCGCGGCGCACGTGGACGACGGCCTTGGTCGCGTCCTGCGGCGGGTAGACCCCGTCGGGCCGGGTGGTCTTCTGTCCGTCGGCGCCCTGCTCGATCCAGACCTCGCCGGTCCTGCCGAGGTCGATCGTGCGCTCGGGGCCGTCGGCGGAGCCGTCCTTCTCGACGGTGTACTTGAGCGATCCGGCCCCGTCGGGGACCTTCACCCAGGCGAAGGCTCCGTAGGCGTCCCGCCCGACGAACTCGCCCTTGCTGTCACCGGACGTGAGGGTCCAGCCGGTGTAGTCCTTGTCGGTGCGCCGGTAGTGGACCACGACGTGGTCGCGGTCGACGGCCGTCGGCTTCTCGGGAGCCGGGGCCTGCCCGGCCGTGGAGGAGGCGAGCGCGCTCGCGGTGCGCCCGTCCCGGTCCACGACGACGGCCTTGTAGCGCAGGGCCGTGCCCGCCTTCACCGTGTCCGGCAGATACTGCGTGATCTTGTACGGGGCGTGGTCGACCGAGCCGAGCGTGCGCCATGTCCCGTCGCCGACCTGCGCGGCGAAGACGACGCGCGGGGACGCGGTGGCGCCGGGGTCCGCGCTCAGGGTGACGGTGCCGGTGGCGCCGTCGGCGGGGGCGGTGAGGGACACCTGCGGGGCGGTGGTCGTCTTCGGGAGCTTCGCGTCGGCACGCAGGACGAGGGAGGAGAGCGCGGGGACGGTCACCTCGACACGCCCGCTCTCGGCCTTCACCTGGCCCGATACGCCGTAGACGGTGCCGAACGCGGCGGACTCGACGGGCAGTTGGACCGTCCTGTCCTCCTGCGCGTTGTTCACGGCGACGACGTACTCGCGGTCCTCGCCGGTGCGGGAGAAGGCGTACACGGAGTCCTTGGCGTAGAGCTCCTTCTGTGTGCCGTCGGTGAGGGCCGGGTTCTGCTTGCGAAGCTTCGCCAGCGCGGCGATGTCCCGGTAGAGGGGGTGCTGCTCGTCGTAGGCGGCGTCGGCGTGCGTGCGGTCGGTGCCGAGCTCGTCGTCGTCCAGGTAGTCGGCGACCTTCGAGGGGAAGAGGGTCTGGCGGGCGTCCTTGTCGCCGCCGGCGCCGGTGAAGCCCTGTTCGTCGCCGTAGTAGACGACGGGGTTGCCGCGCGAGAGGAACATCAGCTCGTGCGCGAGCCGGTCGCGCCGGAGAAGCTCCTTGTCGGAGGCCTTGGGGTTGTCGGCCTTGAGGAAAGTGCCGATGCGGCCCATGTCGTGGTTGCCGAGGAAGGTGACCTGCTCGTACGCGTTGGCCCGGTCGGTGGCGTACTTGTAGTCGTCGGCGAAGACCTTGGCGAGCTTGTCCGCGCTCGCGCCCTGGGAGGCGTAGGCGCGGGCGGCGTCCTGGAAGGGGAAGTCGAGGGTGGCGTCCAGCCGGCCGCGCGTGACATAGGGCGCGGTGACGTCGGTGTCGGCGGAGTAGACCTCGCCGAACATGAAGAAGTCCTTCCGGCCGCGGGCCGCCGCGTACCGGTCGAGAGCGGTGGCCCACTGGGTCCAGAAGTCCATGTTCACGTGCTTGGCGGTGTCGATGCGGAAGCCGTCGACGTCGAAGTCCCGCACCCAGGTCTCGTAGATCTTCTCCATGCCCCGGACGACCTCGGGCCGCTCGGTCCACAGGTCGTCGAGCCCGGAGAAGTCGCCGTACGTCGTGGACTCGCCCTCCCAGGTCGAGTCGCCGCGGTTGTGGAACATCGTCGGGTCGTTGAGCCAGGACGGGACCATCTCGCCGGTGTTCTTCGGCGTGTACGGGAAGGAGTCCTCGTCAACCTTCGCGGTGACGCCCTTGCTGTCGTCGAAGGGGCGGCCGTCGGTGTCGAGGTAGGGGTAGGCGCCCTTGGGGCGGTACCCGTACTGCTTCTCCGCGTAGTCGACGGTGTCGGCGGTGTGGTTGGTGATGACGTCGAAGAAGACCTTCATGCCCTTGGCGTGGGCCTTGGCTATGAGGCGCTTGAGGTCCGCGTTCGTGCCGAAGTGCGGGTCGACCTGGGTGAAGTCGGTGATCCAGTAGCCGTGGTAGCCGGCCGACGCGTTGTCGCCCTCGCCCTGCACCGGCTTGTTCTTGAAGATCGGCGCCATCCAGATCGCGGTGGTGCCGAGGTCCTTGATGTAGTCGAGCCGCTCGGTGAGGCCCTTGAGGTCGCCGCCCTGGTAGAAGCCCTTGTCGGTGGGGTCGTAGCCGGTCGCGAGCCGGGAACCGGTCAGCCCGCCCTTGTCGTTGGCGCTGTCGCCGTTGGCGAAACGGTCCGGCAGGACGAAGTAGTACTGCTCGCGGGTCAGGTCGTGGCGGGCGGGCGCGGCGGCGAGCTGCGCGTCGTAGGGCGGCGCGGGCGGGGCCGCGGCACGGGCCGCGAGCGGCTGGGCGAGCGTGACGAGGAGGGCGGCGGCCGCGGTGTACGCGGCGGCCCGTCTGCGCGGGATGGGACGGGTGCGGCTCAAGGCGTGAACTCCTCGCGGAATCAGGGCTCTTGGGGAGGCGCGGGCCGACGAGGGCCGGGGCCTTGGGGACCGGGGCAGCGGGGAGGAGCCCCGGTCCGCCGCGTGACGGTACCGCTTGCTGGAAGTCGACTGCAAGAGTTCTGCAAGCAACAGCAAGAATTTTCAGCAGGGTTCTTGACGTGGCCTTCTCAACTCCCGCAGGCTCACGGAGCGTTGCCCTCCCTCCGGCCCTGACGAAAGCGCCGGAATCCCCCCATTCAGGAGCCGCACATGCATCGACCCCCCACCCGTGCCCGGCGCCGCCGGGCCACCGCGACCGCGCTCGCTCTGGGCGCACTGACGCTCGGCGGCGTCGTCACGCTGCCCGCACAGCCCGCCGCTGCCGCCGACACGGGCGTGGCGAACGGCGACGTGATCGCCAACCTGTGGCAGTGGAACTGGAAGTCCGTCGGCAAGGAGTGCACCGACGTCCTCGACCCGGCCGGTTACGGCGCCGTCCAGGTCGCGCCGCCCGAGGAGTCCCTCAAGCAGGAGAACTTCTACTGGTGGGACGTCTACCAGCCGTACTCGTACAAGCTCGACAGCCGCTTCGGCAGCGCGGGCGATTTCAAGGACATGATCGACACCTGCCATGCGGCGGGCATCGAGGTCTACACGGACGCCGTCGTCAACCACACGGCCGCGCAGACCGGCACCGGGTACGCCGGCACCACGATCGGCGACCGCTACGACACCCCGGACTACGACCCGGCCGACAGCGACGACTGCAAGAAGACGATCGCCAACTGGTCCGACCAGTACGAGGTCCAGCACTGTGAACTGCTCGGCATGCCCGATCTCGACACGGGCGAGCAGGGCGTGCGGGACAAGATCGCCGGGTTCCTCAACACACAGATCGACCTGGGCGTCGACGGCTTCCGCATCGACGCCGCCAAGCACATCGAGACGGGCGACCTGAACGCGATCGTGGGCGCGCTGCACACCACGACGGCGGGCGACGCCCCCTACATCACGCAGGAGGTCTACCCGGGCAACCCGCCCGCCCTCGGGGACTACTACAACAACGGCGACGTCCTCGACTTCACGTACGCCGCCGCGATGAAGTCCCAGTTCCAGGGCGGCGACATCGCCAACCTGGCGTCGTTCGGCAGCAGTTGGGGGCTCGCCGACGAGGCGCACTCCAACTCCTTCGTCACCAACCACGACACCGAGCGCAACGGCTACACGCTCAGCTACAAGGACGGCGCGACCGCGACGCTGGCCAACGTGTTCCAGCTGGCGCGCGGGTACGGCCGCCCGTCGGTGTACGCCGCCTGGACCTTCGACCAGAGCGACCAGGCGCCACCGAACGACGGCAACGGCTTCGTCACCGGCACGGACTGCGGCAGCGGCTGGGCCTGCGTCGACCGGGACGCGGCGGTGGCCGGGATGGTCGGCTGGCACAACGCGGTCGGGGACGCGCAGGTCGCGAACTGGCAGTCCCCGGCCTCGAACGTCATCGGCTTCGGCCGTGGTGACAAGGGCTTCGTCGCGCTCAACAACACGGCGGACGCCCACACCTTCACGTACACGACGGGCCTGCCCGACGGCACGTACGCGAACGTGATCGACGGTGGCGCGACCTCGGTCACCGTCTCCGGCGGCAAGGCCGAACTGACTGTGCCCGCGAAGGGCGCGGTCGCCTTCCACGGCTAGCGGATCGGGAGAGGGGGCCGGTGCACCGAGCACCGGCCCCCTCTTCCTCATGTCCTACGCGGTGGCCCACCACACGGTCGTGTCGGCGGTCAGCTCGACGAGACCGTCCGCGACCGTGACCGGCCCCGAGGCGAGCAGCACCCGGCCGGGTGCGGTGATGCGCACGGCGGTGCCCGTCGTGTTGACCGTGCAGGCGAAGCCCGGCCGGTCGAACCGCAGGATGCCCGGCGGCACCTCGTCGTCCCAGGTCACGTCGGTGCCGGCGCCGAGGCCCGGCTCGTCGCGGCGCACGGCGAGCGCGGCGCGGTACAGCTCCAGGGTGGAGCCGGCGACACCGGTCTGCGCCTCGACGCTGAGCTCGCCCCAGCTCTCGGGCTGCGGCAGCCAGCTGCCCCCGCTGCCGAAGCCGTACGAGGATCCCGTGCGGGTCCACGGGATCGGCACCCGGCAGCCGTCGCGGTAGCCGTCCTGGCCCTGGGCGCGGAAGAACGACGGGTCCTGGCGCACCTCGTCGGGCAGGTCGGTGACGTCGGGCAGGCCGAGCTCCTCGCCCTGGTAGACGTAGGCGGAGCCGGGCAGGGCCAGCATCAGCAGGGTGGCGGCGCGGGCGCGGCGCAGGCCGAGCTCGCGGTCGCCGGGGGTGCGGATCTGGGTGCCGAGGCCCGGCGGGTTGGCGTAGCGGGTGGCGTGCCGGGTGACGTCGTGGTTGGACAGGACCCAGGTGGCCGGGGCGCCGACGGGGCGCATGGCGTCGAGGGAGCTGTCGATGATGCGGCGCAGCTCCTCGGCCTCCCAGGGGGCGCCCAGGTACTGGAAGTTGAAGGCCTGGTGCAGCTCGTCGGGGCGCACGTAGTTCGCGGTGCGCTCGACGGTCGGCGTCCACGCCTCGGCGACGAAGATGCGGTCGCCGTCGTACTCGTCGAGGATGAGGCGCCACGAGCGGTAGATCGCGTGGACGCCGTCCTGGTCGAAGAACGGCATGACGTCGTTGCCGAGCAGCTTGAGCTGGTCGTGGCCGCCGAGGTCGGGCAGGCCCTCGGCCTTGACGAGGCCGTGGGCGACGTCGATGCGGAAGCCGTCGACGCCCATGTCGAGCCAGAACCGCAGGATGGAGCGGAACTCGTCGGCGACGGCCGGGTGCTCCCAGTTGAGGTCGGGCTGCTCGGGGGCGAAGAGGTGCAGGTACCACTCGCCGTCGGGGAGCCGGGTCCAGGCGGGGCCGCCGAAGATGGACTCCCAGTCGTTGGGCGGCAGTTCGCCGTGCGCGCCCTTTCCGGAACGGAAGTGGTAGCGCTCGCGCAGCGGCGAGCCGGGGCCCTCGGCGACGGCGCGCTTGAACCACTCGTGCTGGTCGGAGGAGTGGTTGGGCACGAGGTCGACGATGACGCGCAGGCCGAGCCCGTGCGCGTCCCGGATGACGGCGTCGGCGTCGAGCAGGGTGCCGTACATGGGGTCGACGGCCCGGTAGTCGGCGACGTCGTAGCCGCCGTCGGCCTGCGGGGAGGCGTAGAACGGGCTCAGCCAGACCGCGTCCACGCCCAGGTCGCGCAGGTACGGCAGGCGCTGCCGGATGCCTTCGAGGTCACCGGTGCCGTCGCCGTCGCTGTCGGCGAAGCTGCGCGGGTAGACCTGGTAGATGACGGCGTCGCGCCACCAGTCCGCGGCCTCGCGGGTGGTCGTGGCGCCGGCCGGTGCGGTGTCGGTGGGGTGCTGGCTCATGGTGTCCTTGCTGCGGGAAGGAGCTGGCAACTGGTCGGTCGTGGGTGGGGGTTCAGCCCTTGGTGCCGCCTGCCGTGAGGCCGGTGACCAGGTGCTTCTGGACAAGGTAGAAGAAGGCGGTGACCGGAATGGCGATCAACACCGCGGTGGCGGCCATCAGGTTCCACTGGGCGTCGTGCTCGCTGATGAAGCTCTGCAGGCCCACCGCGAAGGTGTACTTGGAGTCGTCGAGCAGGAACGTGGACGCGAAGGGCACCTCGGCGAACGCCGTGATGAAGCTGTAGAACGCGGCGACGGCGATGCCCGGCTTGGCCAGCGGCAGGATGAGCCGCCAGAAGGTGCCGAAGGGGCTCAGCCCGTCGATCCGGCCGGCCTCGTCGATCTCGATCGGGACGGTGTCGAAGTAGCCCTTCATCAGCCAGGTGCAGTAGGGCACGATCGTGGTGCAGTTGACCAGGATGACGCCCTGGTAGGTGTCGATGAGGCCCAGCTCCGAGAAGATCTCGTACATCGGCACGATGAGGACGGCGATGGGGAACGCCTGCGTGAGGAGCAGGACCCACATCAGCGGCCGGTAGCCGGGGAAGCGCATGCGGGAGACCGCGTAGCCGGTCGTCGCGGCGAACAGGACGCCGACGAGGGTGGTGCCGAGCGCGATGATCAGCGTCGACTCCATCCACTGGAAGAAGTTGGTGTGCTGCAACACCTGCGAGTAGTTGGAGAGTGTCGCCTTGCCCGCGATGCCGCCCGGGTGCAGGTAGTCGTCCTTGTCCGGGCCGAAGGACAGGTAGACGAGCCAGACGATCGGGAACAGGGCGACGAGGCTCGCGATGCCGAGGACGCCGTGCGCGACCGCCTTGCCCAGCGGGCCGCGCTCGCCCCGGCGGCGCACCTTGGGTGCCTTGCCGGCCGGGCGGTCGTCGTCGGACGTGGTCGGTGCCGCGGGGATCTGCGGTGCGGTCGTGGTGCTCATGGTGGGGGCTCCTGCGGCGTCAGACGGCGAGCTGCTCATTGCGCTTCAACCAGCGGTAGTAGAAGGTCGTGAAGACGGTGAGGATCGACAGCAGCAGCACGCCGTACGCGGCGGACTGGGCGAAGTCGCGCGGCTGCTGGCCGAAGCCGAGGCGGTAGGCCCAGGTGACGAGGATCTGGGCGTCCGGCGCCGTGTTGCCGAACAGCAGGAAGATGATCGCGAACTGGTTGAAGGTCCAGATCACGCCGAGGAGCACGACGGTGGAGCTCACGGACCGCAGGCCCGGCAGGGTGATGTGCCGGAAGCGCTGCCAGGCGTTCGCGCCGTCCATCTCGGCGGCCTCGTAGAGCGAGGAGTCGATGGACTGGAGTCCGCCGAGCAGCGAGATCATCATGAAGGGCACGCCGCACCAGGTGTTGACGAGGATCGCGGCGATCCGCTGGAACGTGGGATCCTCCAGCCACTGCGGCTGCGGCAGGTGCAGCGAGCCGAGCGTGGAGTTGATGATCCCGGAGTCGGCGAGCATGATCCGCCACGCGAAGACGGTGACGAAGGTGGGCACCGCCCAGGGCAGGATGAGCAGCAGCCGGTAGAGGGTGCGGCCGCGCATCTTCTCGTTGAGCAGCAGCGCCAGGCCGAGGCCGATGGCGTAGTGCAGGGCGACGCAGACGACCGTCCAGACGACGGTCCAGATGAAGTGGGACCAGAAGCGGTCGTAGGAGGCGGGGCCCCACAGGATGTCTGCGTAGTTGTCGAGGCCGATGAACTGGTAAGTGGCCTCGATGTGGTTGACGCCGATCGTGCGCGCCGAGTTCAGGCTGTTGGCGTCGGTGAGCGTCAGGTAGAAGCCCCGTGCGAGCGGGTAGCCGACGAGAACGCCGAGCACGACGACGACCGGGGCGATCATCGCGTACGCGTACCAGTACGTGCGGTACGAGTCCTTGAGGCGCCGGATCGGTCCGGGGCGCGGCGGGCGGCTCTGGGTGGCCGGTCGGTCGACGGCGAGGGTCATGCGGGCACCTTCTGCATGGGGCGGGGCGGTTCGACGCCGGTTCGCGCCCTCCCCCTTCGGGGCGCGAACCGGCCGCTTGCGCTACGGGACCGCCGGGGTCAGTACTGGACCGCCGGGGTCACTTGGTGAAGCCGGGGACCAGCTTGGTGAAGGCGGTCTCCAGGTTGCCGAGGCCCTTGTCGAGGGACTCCTTGCCGGTGGCGACCTTCGGGAGCTCCTGGTCCATCGGCGTCCACAGCGAGCTGTACTCGGGCAGCTCGGGGCGCGGCTGGGCGGCGGGGAGCACCTTCTGGTAGCCGGCGATGCCCGGGTCGGCGGTGACCTTCGCGGTGTACGCGTCCTCGCGGGTGGGCAGCGTCGAGTTCTTCAGGGCGATCTGCTCCTGCGTCTTCGCGGAGGTCATCCACTTGACGAACTTGAGCGACGCTTCCTGGTGGGCCTTGTCGGAGCCCGCGTAGACGGACAGGTTGTGTCCGCCGGTGGGGGCGCCCGCCTTGCCGGCCGAACCGGCCGGGACGGTGGCGATGCCGAGGTTCGCCTTGTCCTTGAACGCCGAGCCCTTGTAGAAGTTCGTGATCTCCCACGGGCCCTGGACGATCGCGGCGACCTTGCCGCTGACGAACGCGTCCTGGATGTGGGCGTAGGCGTCGGCGGTGGCGTCGGCCTTGTGCAGGCCCTTGCCGTCGAACATGCCCTTCCAGGTGGTCAGGCCCTTCTTGGCGGCGGCGGAGGAGATGGTGATCTTCTTGCCCTGGGCGTCGACGGTGTCGGTGCCCTCGCCGAAGAGGAACGGCTGGGCGTAGTAGCCCGCGGTGGAGGCCCAGTAGCCGTCGACGCCGGTCTTGTCCTTGACCTTGGCCGCGTCGGCCTTGAGCTCCTCCCAGGTGGTGGGCGCCTCGGTGATGCCCGCCTTCTTGAAGAGCGCCTTGTTGTAGACGAGGGCCAGGGTGTCGGTGACCAGCGGCACGCCGTAGGTCTTGCCGTCGAACTGGGCCTGCTTGATCAGGCTCGGCTGGAACTTGTCCTTCTCGGCGAGGGCCTCGGTGCCGTCGAGCGGCAGCAGGTAGCTCTTCTTCGCGAACGCGGGCGTCCAGCCGACCTCGGCGCGCAGCACGTCCGGGGCGCCGCTCGCGCCGGCGGCGGTGTCGAACTTGTTCTGCGCCTGGTCGAACGGCACGTTGGTGTACTTGACCTTGATGCCGGGGTTCGCCTTCTCGAACTCCTTGGCCAGGGCCTTGTACGTGGGGGCCTCGTTCGTCGCGTTCGAGGTGTCCCACCAGGTGATGGTGACCGGGCCCGACGCCTTGCCGCCGTCCTCGTCACTTCCGCCGCAGGCCGTCGCCGCGAGTGCGAGGGACGCCACCACCGCGGTGGCCGCTATGCCACGCCGCATGAGATCTCCTAGAGGGGTGTAAGCCCGTTTTGGCTCTGCCGACTGGGCCGCTGCGGCCGCCGGGCGACGTGAACGTAACAGCGCGGTAAGCCGTACGAAAGACCTTGCTGAAAAATTTTGCAGCCGGAGCTGCAAGCGTTATGCGGTTTGCCTGGTTTTGCTGCCAGTTGCCCGGCTGCAAGGCTCTGCAAGGTCTTGCCACGGAGCCGTCACACAGGGATCATCTGAGGTCTTGTCCTGTTGTTCTGCAAGGAGTGCGATGACGCAGCTGCCCGCACAGGCCGGCCGTCGGCCCGTGCCGTCCCCGCCCGCGACCGCCCGCCTGGCCGACATCGCGGCGCAGGCCGGTGTCAGCGAGGCGACGGTCAGCCGCGTGCTGAACGGGAAGCCCGGCGTCGCCTCGGCCACCCGGCAGTCCGTGCTCGCCGCCCTCGACGTGCTCGGCTACGAGCGGCCGGTCCGGCTGCGCCGCCGCAGCGAGGGCCTGGTCGGCCTGATCACGCCCGAGCTGGAGAACCCGATCTTCCCGGCGCTCGCGCAGGTCATCGGCCAGGCGCTGACCCGCCAGGGCTACACGCCGGTGCTCGCCACGCAGACCCCCGGCGGCTCCACCGAGGACGAACTGACCGAGATGCTCGTCGACCGCGGGGTCACCGGCATCATCTACGTCTCCGGGCTGCACGCCGACACCACGGCCGACACCCAGCGCTACGAGCAACTGCGCGCCCAGGGCGTCCCGTTCGTGCTCGTGGACGGCTTCTCGCCGAAGGTGCAGGCGCCGTTCATCTCGCCGGACGACCGGGCCGCGATGCAGCTCGCCGTCACCCATCTCGCGGCGCTCGGGCACAGCCGCATCGGGCTCGCGCTCGGCCCGAAGCGGTTCGTGCCGGTGCAGCGCAAGATCGAGGGCTTCGTGCGCGCGATGCAGGACCGTTTCTCTCTGGCCCCCGAAGACATCGAACGCGAGCTCGTCCAGCACTCCCTCTACACCCTGGAGGGCGGCCAGGCCGCGGCCTCCGACCTGCTCGACCGCGGCTGCACGGCGATCGTGTGCGCGAGCGACATGATGGCCCTCGGCGCGATCCGCGAGGCGCGCCGGCGGGGCCTGGAGGTCCCGGACGACGTCTCGGTGGTCGGCTTCGACGACTCCCCGCTGATCGCATTCACCGATCCACCGCTGACGACGGTACGCAAGCCGGTGCAGGCCATGGGCCAGGCGGCAGTCCGCGCCGTCCTGGAGGAGATCGGCGGAACCCCCACCCCGCACACCGAGTTCGTCTTTATGCCGGAACTGGTGGTGCGCGGCTCGACGGCATCGGGCCCCGGGGTGACGGGACGGGCCTGAGGGGGCGGTCCTCAGGGGGCGCGCGAGGGAATCGCCTCGCCCGTCTCCCTCGCCGGGCAGGTGTGGCGGGCCATTGGTACAGTCGGCGGCGCTCGATCCGTACCGACTGCCGCCATGCCGTAGGGAGCACACCGCCGATGGCCGTGGACCAGCTCGACACTCGTATCCTGCGGCTGCTCCTGGAGCAGCCGCGTACGAGTGTGCGCGAGTACGCGCGGATTCTCGGGGTCGCCCGGGGCACGCTCCAGGCGCGGCTCGACCGTCTGGAGCGGGACGGCGTGATCACCGGGACGGCGCCCACCCTCTCCCCCGCCGCGCTCGGGCACCCGGTGCTGGCGTTCGTGCACATCGAGGTCACCCAGGGGCATCTCGCCGACGTCGGCGACGACCTGGCGGGCGTGCCGGAGATCATCGAGGCGTACTCGATCACCGGCGGCGGCGACCTCCTGGCGCGGGTCGCGGCGCGCGACGCGGGGCATCTGGAGGACATCGTGCAGCAGCTCAACCGGCTGCCCGGAGTCGTCCGCACCCGCACCGAGGTGGCCCTGCGCGAGCGGGTCCCGCACCGGGTGCTGCCGCTGGTCGAGGCGATCGGGCGCGCGGCCGCCGAGCGCAGGTGATCCGGGCCGCCGGTTCCTGCATGCTGGAAGGCATGAGCGACCATCTGCCCGCGTACCGGCTCGGCACCACGGCCGTCGTCTTCGATCTGGACGGCACCCTCGTGGACAGCGAGCCCAATTACTTCCGGGCGGCGCTCGGCACGCTCGCCCGGTACGGCGTCACGGACTTCACGTGGGCGGACCACGAGAAGTACGTCGGCATCTCCACGCTGGAGACCATCGGGATCTGGAAGCGGCGGTACGGCATCACGGCGCCCGCGGACGAGCTGCTCGACGACATGAACGCCCGCTATCTGGAGCTGGCCCGCGCCGAGACGCACGTGTTCCCGCAGGTGCGGTTGTTCGTGGAGCACCTGCACGCGGAGGGCGTCCCGATGATCGTCGCCTCGGGTTCGTCGCCGGAGACCATCGACGCGATCCTCGCGGGCACGGGGCTGACCGGACTGCTGTCGCGGTACGTCTCGGCGGACGAGGTCGAGCACGGCAAGCCGGCCCCCGACGTTTTCCTGGAGGCGGCCCGCCGGCTCGGGGTGGCGCCCGGGCACTGCGTGGTCCTGGAGGACGCGGCGCCGGGGGCCGCGGCGGCGCACGCGGCGGGCATGCGCTGCATCGCCGTCCCGTACGTCGCCGCGCAGGCCGGCGACCCCGCGTTCACCACCGTGGACCTGCTCTTCAAGGGCGGTCAGGAGGAGTTCACGGCGCGGGCCGCGTGCGAGTGGCTCGAGCGGTCAGCTCCGTCTTCCTGATCTTCCCGGTCGGGGTGAGCGGCAGCTCGGGGACGACCTCGACGACCTGCGGGATCTTGTAGCCGGCCATGGTCGTCGCGGCCCACGCGCGCAGGGCCTCGCCGGTCAGCGCGGAGCCCTCGGCGACCCGTACGAACGCGTGGGGGCGCTCGCCGCTGTCGGGGTCGGGCACGGCGACGACCGCGGCGGCGAGCACCTCGGGGTGCTGTCCGAGCAGCGTCTCGACCTCGGTCGGGAAGACGCTCATGCCCTTGACCTTGATCATGTCCTTGTTGCGGCCCAGGTAGTGCAGACAGCCGTCCTCGTCGAGGGCGCCGATGTCGCCGGTGTGCAGCCAGCCGTCGCGCAGGGCGCTCGCGGTGGCGGCGGGCGCGCGCCAGTAGCGGGTGAGGACGGAGGGGCCGCGGACGACGATCTCGCCGCGCTCGCCGAGCGGCAGCGGGTCGCCGGTGACGAAGTCGACAACCATGAAGTCGGTGCCGGGCACCGGCAGTCCGCAGAAGACGGGGTCGCTGATCAGGTCGTGGTCGCCATCCTGGAAGCCGAGCGTGTTCGTGTCGCTGGTGTGCGTCTCGGTCATCCCGTACGAGGCCTCCCGCAGGACGCTGTGCTCGCCGACGGCCGCCTTCCAGCGGGCCCGGATGTCGGGGGTGAGCTTGCGGATGAAGGACACGGTGAGCGGGGCGGTCAGGGTGGTCAGGTCGTGCCGGTCCAGCTCGGGGTGGTCGAGGAGTTCGAGGTAGTTCTCGACGGTGCCGGCGAGCGTGGTGACGCCGTGCTCGCCGATGGCGCGCAGCACGGCGCCCGCGTTCCAGCGGGCCAGGAGCACGCTGGTGCCGCCGGAGACGAGCGGCGCGAGGATGCCGAGGTTCTCGCCGGCGATCCAGAACACGGGCAGGTAGCAGAGCGAGACGATGCGCTCGGCGCGGGCGGCGGGGTCCGCGGCGCGGCCGTTCTCGATGGCGGTGGCCGTGTAGACCATGTGGCGCTGGGTGTGTTCGCAGCCCTTGGGCATGCCGGTGGTGCCGCCCGTGTAGTTGAGGGCGGCGAGCGCGTCGAGGTCGTCGGCGATCGGTTCGTGCCGGGCGTGCGCGGTCGCGGCGGGCCATTCGGCGTCGGCGAGGACCGTGCGGACGGGGGTGTCGGCGCGCACCTCGTCGAGGACGGGGAGCAGCGGGTCGTGGGTGACGACGACCTCGGGGGCGGCGTCGCACAGTTCGTGCCGCAGCTCGGCCGCGCGGAACATCGGGTTGACGGGCACGTGCACGGCGCCGAGACGCAGCACGGCGAGCATCGTGACGACGAAGCGCGCGCCGTTGGGCAGGAAGACCCCGACGCGGTCGCCGCGCCCTACGCCCTCGTCGTGCAGCCGGCCGGCCACGCGGGCGCAGAGGTCGTCGAGGGTGCGGTAGTCGAGCGTGCCGTCGTCGGTGACCAGGGCGGGGCGATCGGGATGGAGCGCGGCCCAGCGGGCTATGTGGGCGGGGACGGTGAGCTCGCCCGCGGGATGGACGGTGCGGGTGGGCTGGCGGCCCGCGCGGGACTTCGCCTGCCGTGCGCGCAGGTCGTTCAGGTACGCCTCGACGTGTGTGCCGGTGGTCAACGTGCGGCTCCCTACTCATGGTGTGCGGCTACTGCCGCGGTGCTGCTCCGATACCGAGGAGGTGCAGATACATGGCGGTCACGTCGCGGACCGCGTCGTCGCGGGCGTCCGGCCGCTCGGCGACGAGCCGGGCGAACTCCACGCTCATGCCGCCGACCGCGCGGGACAGCGTGAGCGGGTCGACGACGGGGTGGGCGAGGCCCTCGGCGGCGACGCGGCGCACGTAGCGCGCGGCGCGGCGCACGGGACGCTCGCGGATCTCCTCCCACAGCGCCCGCACCTCGGCGTCGGTGCGCGCCTGCTGCTCGATCAGGGAGAGCAGCGGCAGGTGGTGGGCGTAGGCGGTGATGAAGGCGGCGGTGGAGGCGGCGGCGACGGCGGGTACGTCGTCGGTGTCGACGCCCGGCACGTCCTGCGCGGCGAGGAACGCGTCCCGCACCCGCGCCGCGAGCACCCGGAACACCTCGTCCTTGGAGGCGAAGTACACGTAGAAGCCGGCCCGGGAGACCTCGGCCTCGGCGGTGATGTGGGCGATGGTCGCCGGGCCGTGGCCGAGGCGCGCGAAGACGGTCTCGGCGGCGTCGAGGAGCCGGCCGCGGGCCGGTGCGTCCGTGCGGTCGCGGGCCGTGCGGGTCGCCCATTCCTGCTGCGTCTGCTGTCTGCGTGCCACGAGGCCCAGAGTATTGACGTTGACGTCAATGTCAATGAAGCTGACGGACATCCGTCCGCACCCGTCCGTGCGACCACGACTCTTTTCGGAGGAGCTCATGGGGTCTGCCGCCGTCCTCGTCGCCAATCGCGGGGAGATCGCCGTACGGGTGCTGCGCGCGGCCGCCGAGCTGGGGATGCGCACGGTGGCCGTGCACGAGCCGGGTGACGAGGCGCATGTGCGGGCCGCCGACGAGAAGGTGGCGCTCGCGGCCGGGGGCTGTCTCGACGCAGCCGGTCTGGTGGACGCCGCGCGGCGCACGGGCTGCGGGTATCTGCATCCGGGGTACGGGTTCCTGAGCGAGTCGTCCGAGCTGGCCCGGCGCTGCGCCGAGGCCGGGATCGTCTTCGTCGGCCCCTCCCCCGAGGTCCTCGACCTGTTCGGGGACAAGGCACGGGCACGGGCCCTCGCCGTCGAGGCGGAGGTGCCGGTGCTGCCGGGCACGCTCGGCGCGACCTCGCTCGACGAGGCGCGGGAGTTCCTCGCGGGCGGGCCGGTGATGGTGAAGGCGCTCGGCGGGGGCGGCGGGCGCGGGATGCGCGTCGTGCGCACGGCGGCGGAGCTCGACGAGGCGTGGGAGCGGTGCGCCTCGGAGGCCCGACAGGCCTTCGGGCGGGCCGAGTTGTACGTGGAGCGGCTGTGGGAGGGCACCCGGCACATCGAGGTGCAGATCGTCGCGGACGGCTCGGGTGCGGTGGCGCATCTGTGGGAGCGGGACTGCAGCGCGCAGCGCCGGCACCAGAAACTGGTGGAGATCGCGCCCGCGCCCGGACTGGACACGGCGGTGCGGGACCGGCTGCTCGACAGCGCACTGCGGCTCGCCCGCGCGGCCTGCTACGAGGGCGTGGGCACGGTCGAATTCCTGGTGCGGGGCGAGGAGTTCGTGTTCATGGAGGCCAATCCGCGCCTTCAGGTGGAGCACACGGTGACCGAGGAGGTGACCGGCGTCGATCTCGTCGCGGCGCAGTTGCGGATCGCGGCGGGCGAGCGGCTCGCGGACCTGGGGCTCGCCGGTGCGCCGCCCGCGCCGCGCGGCTTCGCGGTGCAGGTGCGGGTGAACGCGGAGGTCACGGCGGCGGACGGCGCGGTGCGGCCCTCCGCCGGGCGGATCACCCGGTTCGACGTGCCGACGGGCCCCGGGGTGCGGGTGGACACGGCGGTGCGCACCGGCACGGAGATCGGCACGCGCTTCGACTCGCTGCTCGCGAAGGTCGTCGCGCACGCGCCGGGCGGCGGTCTGGACGCGGCGTGCGGGCGGGCCCGGCGGGCGCTGGACGAGTTCGTGGTGGAGGGCGTCTCGACGGGGGTGCCGCTGCTCCGGGCGCTGCTCGACCATCCCGGCTTCACGGCGGGCGGCGTCGACACGGGCTTCGTCGAGCGGCATCTTGTGGAACTGGCGCCGCCCGAGGCGCCCCGGCCGGACACGGACGCGGGCGCGCTCGTCGCGCCGATGAGCGGCACGATCGTCGCGGTGGAGGCGGAGCCCGGCCGGGCGGTCGCCGAGGGCGCCGTGCTCGTGGTCCTGGAGGCCATGAAGATGGAGCACGTGGTGCGCGCCGAACAGGCCGGTGTCGTACGGGAGTTGCGCGTGTCGGTCGGGGAGACGGTCGCCGAGGGCGCCGAGCTGGTGCTGCTGGATCCGGGCGAGGCGGGGCCCGAGGAGCGGGAGGACGCCGGGCCGGTGGACCTCGACGCGGCGCGGCCCGATCTCGCGGAGGTCGTGGCGCGGCACGCGTTCGGGCTCGACGAGAACCGGCCGGAGGCGGTCGCCAAGCGGCACGCGGCGGGCCGGCGGACGGCGCGCGAGAATCTGGAGGACCTCTGCGACCCGGGCACGTTCACCGAGTTCGGCGCGCTGACGGTCGCGGCGCAACGGCGGCGGCGCCCGCTGGAGGAGCTGATCCGGGACACGCCCGCCGACGGGATGGTGACCGGCACGGGCCGGGTCGGCGGCGCGCCGGTCGTCGCGATGTCGTACGACTACACGGTGCTCGCCGGGACGCAGGGCATGAACAACCACGCCAAGACGGACCGGATGCTGGAGGTCGCGGAGCGGCGCGGGCTGCCGGTCGTGCTGTTCGCGGAGGGCGGGGGCGGCCGGCCCGGGGACACGGACTCGACGGCGATCGCGGGCCTGAACGTGACGACGTTCCATCACATGGCCCGGCTCAGCGGGCGGGTGCCGCTCGTCGGCATCGCGTCCGGCCGCTGCTTCGCGGGGAACGCGGCGCTGCTCGGCTCCTGCGACGTGATCATCGCGACGCCGGAGGCGAACATCGGGATGGGCGGCCCGGCCATGATCGAGGGCGGCGGTCTGGGCGTGCACCGGCCCGAGGACATCGGACCGCTGTCGGTGCAGGTGCCGAACGGGGTGGTCGATCTGCCGGTCGCCGACGAGGCGGAGGCAGTGTGGACGGCCCGCGCCTATCTGTCGTACTTCCAGGGGGTGCAAGGCAGTTGGGAGGCTCCGGACCAGCGGCTGCTGCGGCACGTGGTGCCGGAGAACCGGCGGCGGGCCTACGACGTGCGGGCCGCGGTCGAGGGGCTCGCCGATGTGGGCTCGGTGCTCGAACTGCGGCGCGGGTTCGGGGTGGGCGTGGTGACGGCGCTGATCCGGGTCGAGGGCCGGCCGATGGGGCTGATCGCGAACAACCCCGGGCATCTGGGCGGGGCGCTGGACCGGGACGCGGCCGACAAGGCGGCACGCTTCCTGCGGCTGTGCGAATCCTTCGGCCTACCGGTGATCTCGCTGTGCGACACCCCGGGCTTCATGGTCGGCCCGGACGCCGAACGCACGGCGACGGTACGGCAGTTCGCGGATCTGTTCGTGGCCGGGGCGCGGCTCACCGTGCCGCTCGTGTGCCTGGTGCTGCGCAAGGCGTACGGGCTCGGGGCGATGGCCATGATGGGCGGGTCGACGCGGGCGCCGCTCGCCACGGCGGCCTGGCCGAGCGGCGAGTTCGGCGGGATGGGACTGGAGGGCGCGGTGCGCCTCGGCTATCGCAGGGAGCTCGCGGCGATCGCCGACCCGGCCGAGCGGGAGCGGGCCTTCCAGGAGCGGGTCGCCGAGCTGTACGAGCACGGCAAGGCGGTCAACGCGGCGGCCGCGCTGGAGATCGACGGGGTCATCGACCCGGCCGCCTCCCGCGCCTGGCTGCTGGCGGCTCTGGACACGCCGGCGACGGCACGGCATTGACCGGCGGGCAGCGGGGTACTCCGACGATCATGCGGATCAGTGTGGTGGATGTCGGGTCGAACACGGTGCGTCTGGCGATCGCGGACGCGGCCGACGGGGCGCCGCTGCCGGTGCACACGGCGAAGCGCAGGCTGCGCCTGTCCGACCGGGTCGACGACGACCGGCGGCTCGGCCCCGAGGCGGTGTCGGAGATCGTCGAGGCGGTCGCCGGGGCGCGGGACGAGGCCCGGCGCTGGGGCAGCGACGAGCCGTTCGCGTTCGCCACGGCGATCGTCCGGGACGCGCCGAACCGGGACGAGGTGCTGCGCGCCGTGCACGAGGGCGCGGGGCTGCGGCTGCGGGTGCTGCCCGGCGAGGTGGAGGCGGAGCTGACGTTCCTCGCGGCGCGCCGCTGGCTGGGCTGGCGGGCCGGACCGCTCGGCGTGCTCGACATCGGCGGCGGCTCGCTCGAGGTCGCGTTCGGGCGGGGCCGGGAGCCGAGCTTCGCGGTGTCGCTGCCGCTGGGGGCGCGCCGGCTGACGCGCGAGCATCTGCCGCAGGACGAGGACCCGCCGACGGAGGAGTCCCTCAAGGCGCTGCGCCGTCACGTCCGCCATCAACTCCGGGACGTGGCCGCGCGGATCCGCTGGGAGGGCCCGCTCACGGTGGCGGCCACCTCGCGCACGTTCACGCAGCTGGCGCGGCTGTGCGGGGCGGCCCCGGGCCGCCACGGCCCGTTCACGGAACGCCGCTTGAGCCGCAAGGCCCTGCGCACCGCGATCTCCGAACTCTCGGTGCTCCCCGCGCCCGACCGGGCCGCGCTCCCCGGCATCTCGGCCCCCCGCGCGGCCCAGTCGCTCGCCGGGGCGCTGGTCGGACACACGGCGATGAAGCTGATGGACGTCCGCGAACTGACCCTGTGCCCCTGGGCGATCCGCGAGGGCATCCTGCTGCGCCGCATAGAGGGCGACACGGCCTGGTGGAACGGCCTGACGGATCCGGTGCTGCCCCACATGAGGGACCCGCTCCCGCAGGAGGGGCTGCGGTTCGCCGTGCGGGGGTGAGGCGGCGGCGCGGGTTACACGGGCCCCCACAGCGCGGCCCGCGTGACGTGACGTTCGCCATGAAGCGGCGGCGCCTCTTGTGAGGCGCCGTCGGTGCTGATCAGCTGGGATTCCATATCGCATCACGCTGGAGGCCCCGTTGTTCGCGTCCGTGGACGATGTCACCGCGCGTCTGGCCGAGACCGGCTATCTCGCCTCGCCCGCGGTGGCCACCACCGTCTTCCTGGCCGCCCGGCTCGGCAAGCCGCTGCTCGTCGAGGGCCCGGCGGGCGTCGGCAAGACCGAACTGGCGAAGGCCGTCGCGGCGATCACCGACGCCCGGCTCGTCCGGCTCCAGTGCTACGAGGGCGTCGACGAGTCCCGCGCGCTGTACGAGTGGAACCACGCGAAGCAGTTGCTGCGGATCACGGCGGGCCGGGACGAGACGTGGGACCAGACGCGTTCGGACATCTTCAGCGAGGAGTACCTGCTGACGCGTCCGCTGCTGACCGCGATCCGGGGCACGGACCCGAAGGTGCTGCTGGTCGACGAGATGGACAAGGCCGACGTCGAGGTGGAGGGCCTGCTCCTGGAGGTGCTCAGCGACTTCCAGGTGACGGTGCCGGAGCTGGGCACGATCACCGCGGAGCGCCGCCCGTTCGTGGTGCTGACCTCGAACGCGTCCCGGGAGCTGTCGGAGGCGCTGCGCCGCCGCTGCCTGTTCCTGCACATCGACTTCCCCGACGCCGACCTGGAGCGCCGGATCGTCGCGCTGAAGGTGCCCGAACTCGACGCGGTGCTGGCCGAGTCACTGGTCCGGGTCGTGGGCGCGCTGCGGGCGATGGACCTGCGCAAGGCGCCGTCGGTCGCGGAGACGGTCGACTGGGCCCGCACGCTCCTCGCGCTGGGCGCGGACCGGCTCGACGAGGAGGTCGTGCGCCAGTCGCTCGGCGTCGTCCTCAAGCACCAGGAGGACGTGCGCACGGCCGCCGCCAAGCTCGACCTGGACGCCGTGTGAGCACCGCCCCGACGGTCGCGGACCGGGTGACCGATCTCGTACGGGCGCTGCGCACGCACGGCGTCCGGATCGGCACGGGCGAGAGCGTGGACGCGGCGCGGGCCGTGGCCGAGCTGGGCCTCGACCACCGGGAGCACCTGCGCGAGGGCCTCGCCGCGGCACTGCTGCACGACCAGGGCCAGCGGGCCGTGTTCGACCCGGTCTTCGAGCTGTACTTCCCGCGCGGGATCGGCGCCCCCGGGCAGCCGGACGAGGGCTTCGACCGGGACGCGCTGCGCGAGCGGCTCGCCGAGGCCCTCGCGGCGAACGACCGGGCGGCGCTCGCCGGTCTCGCGGCGGAGGCGGTGGACGGGCTCGGCGGGTACGGCTCGACGCCGGGTTCGGACGGCTATTCGGCGCACCAGACCCTGGACCGGCTGCGTCCGCAGACCCTGCTGGCCCGGATCATGGCGGGCTCCGGGTCGGCCGCGTCGGGCGCGTTCACCGACCGGATCGCGGCGGACGAGGTCCGGGCCCGGATCGAGGACTTCCGCGAGCTGGTGCGGGCCGAGGCCCGCCGCCGGGTCGCGGAGCGGCGCGGCACGGACGAGATCGCGCGCCGCATGGCGGTGCGCACGGCGGACCGGGCCGACTTCCTGTACGCGGGCAAGGCCCAGCTGGCCGAGCTGCGCCGGGCGGTGCACCCGCTGGCCCGCAAGCTGGCGACCCGGCTCGCGGCGCGCCGGCGCCGGGCGGCCCGCGGCCACATCGACCTGCGCCGCACCCTGCGCGGCTCGCTGTCGACGGGCGGCGTGCCGATGCGCCCGGTCCTGCGCAGACGCCGCCCGGCCCGGCCCGAACTGGTGCTGCTGTGCGATGTGTCGGGCTCGGTCGCGGGTTTTGCGAACTTCACGATGCTGCTCGTCCAGGCCCTGCACGACCAGTTCAGCAAGGTCCGCGTCTTCGCGTTCGTCAACCGGATCGACGAGGTCACCGGGCTCCTGGAGCACGGCACGGCGGACCCGGACGGCCTGGGCGCCCGCATCACGGCGGAGGCGGCGATCACGGGCTGGCACGGCAGCAGCGACTACGGCACGGCGCTGGGCGAGTTCGTCGAGCGCTACGAGGCGGCGGTGGGCCCGCGCACGACGGTGTTCGTCCTCGGCGACGCCCGCAACAACCAGCAGAACCCGAACGTGGCGTCCCTGCGCCGCATCGCCCGCACGGCCCGCCGCACCTACTGGCTGAACCCGGAGCCGACGTCGCTCTGGGACACGGGTGACTCCGCGGCGGGCGTGTACGGGGACGTGGTGCCGATGTACGAGTGCCGCAACGCCCGGCAGTTGAGCGCGCTGGTGGGACGGCTGCTGCCGGTGTGACGCCGCGTCAGCCTCTCCCGGGGGCGAGCACCCCGGCGGCGGTCGCGGCGCGCAGCCAGTCGGGGTACTCCCCCATGAGCCGGTCGTACAGGTCGCCGTCGGGGATCTTCCGGGGGTTCTTGCCGGCCGGGAAGAAGCCCGCGTTGTCGACCACGCGGCGTGCGGGGACGGCCAGTTCGTCGAGCTTGCGCAGGAAGTCGAAGCGGTCGGGGCCGAATCCGACGAACTGCCAGAACAAGGGCAGCCGCGCAGCCCGGCACAGAGTCTGCTCGGCGGCCCGCCGGGAGTCGGGCGAGCCGTCGGTCTGGAAGATGACGAACGCGGGGTGCTCGGTGCCGCTGTCGAGGTAGTGGTCGATGACGGCGTCCATGGCCGCCGCGTAGTCGGTGGTGCCCATGTGGCCGAGACGGTCGTGGAGTCGCGCGACGCGGCCCGCGTAGTCGTCGAGACCGATGTCGACGGCCGGGTGGGCGTGGCTGTCGAAGAAGACGGTCGGCACGATCCCGTCGTCGTCCAGGTTCACGGACAGGCCGAGCGCCTGCTCGGCCAGGTGCTGGACGGTGCCGTCGCGGTAGTACCTGCGCATGCTGCCGGAGCGGTCGAGCACGAGGTACACGGCCGCGCGGCGCCCGGCGAGCCCCTTCTTCTCCAGGGAGACGGCGGCGCTCTTCGCGAGGTCGACGAGCCCCGCCGGCACCTTGTCGAAACTGATCGGCATCCGCGGCTCCTTCGTCTCGGGTGGGCTGGGTGGCCGGATTCGAACCGGCGTCCTCCTCTCATGCTGTGTGAGGCGCGACGACCACTGCGCTACACCCGCCCGCCCGGATCCTACCGAGCCCGTCCGCTCACGTGCGGTGGATCGGCCCCGCCAAGCCGCTCAGCGGCGCGCCCGTTCCGCCCCGGCGGGCCGCGACGATCTCCGCCCCGATCGACACCGCCGTCTCCTCCGGGGTACGGCCGCCGAGGTCGAGCCCGATCGGCGAGCGCAGCCGAGCCAGTTCGGCGTCGGTCAGACCCGCCTCCCGCAGCCGCTCCAGGCGGTCCTCGTGGGTGCGGCGCGAGCCCATCGCGCCGATGAACGCGGCCGGGCGGCGCAGCGCCTCTTCAAGGAGCGGCACGTCGAACTTGGCGTCGTGCGTGAGCACGCACAGCACGGTCCGCTCGTCGGTGTGCGTGGCCCGCAGATAGCGGTCGGGCCACTCGACGACGACCTCGTCCGCCTCCGGGAAGCGCGTCCGGGTCGCGAACACGGCGCGCGCGTCGCACAGCGTCACATGGAAGCCGAGCAGTTTGCCGACCCGGACGAGCGCCCCGGCGAAGTCCACCGCGCCGAACACGATCATCCGCGCCGGCGGCACCGACGACTCCACGAACAGGGCGACGTCGCCGCCGCAGTGCGCCGAGCTCTCCGGCACCGTGCACACCCCGGTCCGCCCGAGGTCGAGCAGCGCGCCGGTCTGCGCGGCGAGCGCGGCGTCGTCCGCCGAGCCCAGGTCACCGGCGGTCGAACCGTCGGGCCGCACCAGGAGCACGCGGCCGTCGGCGGGCAGTTCGCCGGGCCCGTCGAGGACCCGGGCGAGCGCCACCGGTTCGCCCCGCTCGGCAGCGGCGAACGCCTCGGTGAGCGCGGCCCGGCCGGGCGAGTCCGCCCGGACCGGGACGACGTGCACCTCGACGCTGCCGCCGCAGGTGAGCCCCACGGCGAACGCGTCGTCGTCGCTGTACCCGAAGCGCTCGCGCCGCACGGTGCCGTCGCGCAGCGCCTCGGCGCACAGTTCGTACACCGCGCCCTCGACGCAGCCGCCGGACACGGAGCCGATCGCCTCGCCCGCCGCGTCGACGGCCAGGGCCGCGCCGGGCGGCCGGGGCGCGCTGCCGCTCACCGAGACGACGGTGGCGACGGCGAACTCCCGGCCCTGCGCGGCCCATTCACCGAGCGGCCCGGCGAGGTCAAGCATGCGGCGTGTCCCCTCCGGCCTCGGCGAGCAGCACCCGGTCGGGGCGGATCGGCAGGTCGCGGTGGCGGACGCCGGTCGCGTGGTGCACCGCGTTGGCGATGGCGGCGGCGGTGCCGACGATGCCGATCTCGCCGATGCCCTTGATGCCGACGGGGTCGTCGGGGTCCGGGTCGTCGATCCAGGCGGCCTCGATCTCCGGCACGTCCGCGTTGGCGGCGACGTGGTATCCGGCGAAGTCGGCGCCGACGTGCCCGCCGGACGCCTCGTCGCGGACGGCCTCCTCGTGCAGCGCCATCGACAGGCCCCAGGTCATGCCGCCGATCAGCTGGCTGCGCGCGGTGAGGGGGTTGACGATGCGGCCCGCGGCGAAGACGCCGAGCAGCCGCCGGACCCGTACCTCTCCGGTGGTGACGTCGACGGCGACCTCGGCGAACTGGGCGCCGAACGCGTGCCGTTCCTTCTGGGCGAGGGCGGCGATCAGGGCGGCCGTGTCGGTGCGGGCGGTGATGCCCTCGGCGGGGATCTCGACCCCGGCGACGAGCTTCTCGCGCAGTTCCGCGGCGGCGGCCATGACGGCCCAGCCCCAGGAGCGGGTGCCCATGGAGCCGCCGGCGACCCAGGCGGGCCCGAAATCGCTGTCGGCGATCCGCACGTGGACCCGCTCGGGCGTCACGTCGAGGGCGTCGGCGGCGATCGAGGTGAGCGCGGTGCGGGCGCCGGTGCCGACGTCGGCGGCGGTGATCTTCACCGTGAACGTGCCGTCCTGCTCGGCGGTCACGGACGCGGTCGAGGGCGCGGCGTTGGAGGGGAAGGTGGACGCGGCGACGCCGGTGCCGATGAGCCAGCGGCCCTCGCGGCGGGCCCGCGGGCGCGGGTCGCGTTCGCTCCAGCCGAAGCGGCGGGCGCCCTCCTCCAGGCAGCCGAGCAGGTTGCGGCTGCTGAACGGGAGACCGGAGAGCGGTCCGGCCGTCGGTTCGTTGCGCACCCGCAGGGCGATCGGGTCCAGGCCGAGCCGCTCGGCGAGTTCGTCGATCGCGGACTCGACGGCGAAGGAGCCGGGCGCCTCGCCGGGCGCGCGCATCCAGGTCGGGGTCGCCACGTCGACGGGCGTGACCCGGTCGACGGTGCGCAGCGCGTCGGTCGCGTACATGGCGTGCCCGAATCCGGCGCTGGCCTCGACGAACTCGCGCAGGTTCGAGGTCATGCACTGGGCCTCGTGCTCGAAGGCGCGCAGTCGTCCGTCGGCGTCCGCGCCGAGCCGGACCCGCTGGGCGGTGGGGCTGCGGTAGCCGGTGATCGCGAAGACCTGGCGGCGCGTCAGCGAGATCCGTACGGGCCGCTGGAGCTCGGTGGCGGCCATGACGGCGGCGATGTGGTGCGCCCGCAGGCCCTTGGAGCCGAAGGCGCCGCCGACGTGCTCGGAGCGCACGTGCACGGCCTCGGGGTCGAGGGAGAACATCCGGGCGAGGTCGTCGGCGACCCACTTGCTGCCCTGGTTGGCGTCGAAGACCTCCAGGCGACCGCCGTCCCAGCGGACGGTGACCGCGTGCGGCTCCATGGCGCTGTGGTGCTGCTCGGGCGTCGTGTACGCGGCCTCGACGACGACGGCGGAGGCGGCGAGTTCGGCCGCCAGGTCGCCCTTGGAGTCCTCGCGGCCCTCGGGCGTGTAGGTGCCGGGACGGTCCGCGGCGAAGACGACGTCGTGCGGCTCGGTCTCGTAGCGGACGACGAGCGCCTCGGCGGCCTCGCGGGCCTGCTCGGACGTCTCGGCGACGACGAGCGCGACGGGCCAGCCGGCGTGCGGCACCCTGTCGTGCTGGAAGGCCTCGACGATCGGGTCGGGCTGGCCGAGCGCGCCGAAGAACTCGGCGCTGACCCGCGGCGCGTTGCCGTGGTGCAGGACGGTGAGGACGCCGGGCATCGCGCGGACGTCGGCGTCCTCGATCGCCGTGATCCGGCCCCGGGCGATCGTGGACAGGACGAGCCAGCCGTGCGCGAGGTCGGTGAACGGGATCTCGCTCGCGTAGCGGGCCGCGCCGGTGACCTTGGCGTGTCCCTCGATCCGGGTGCGCGCGACGCCGACCGCGTCGGGTTTCGCCGTGGTCGTCATCGGGCGGCCTCCTCGGTGAGTTCGGTGAGCAGCGCCACGACGAGATTACGCATCAGTGGCACCTTGTACGTGTTCTGCGGCAGCGGACGCGCGGCGGCGAGCTCGGCGTCGGCGGCGGCCGCGAAGGTCTCGCCGGTGGCGGGCGCGCCGATGAGGACCTGCTCGGCGGCGCGGGCCCGCCAGGGGCGGGAGGCGACCGCGCCGAACGCGAGCCGGGCGTCCTGCACGACGCCGTCGCGGACGTCGAGCGCGGCGGCGGCGGAGCCGATCGCGAAGGCGTACGAGGCGCGCTCGCGGACCTTGCGGTAGCGGGAGCGGGCGGCGACGGGCGCGGGCGGCAGGACGAGGCCCGTGACGAGCGCGCCGGCCGGCAGGGCGGTCTCCCGGTGCGGGGTGTCGCCGACCGGGCGGTAGAAGTCGGCGAGCGGCAGCTCCCCGGGCCCGTCGGCGGTCTCGTAGGTGACGAGAGCGTCGAAGGCGGCGAGCGCGACGCCCATGTCGGAGGGGTGCACGGCGACGCAGGCGTCGCTCGCGCCGAGGATCGCGGCGTTGCGGTGCTCGCCGGCGAGAGCGGGGCAGCCGCTGCCCGGGTTGCGCTTGTTGCAGGGCTTGGTCACGTCGGTGAAGTAGCCGCAGCGGGTGCGCTGGAGCAGATTGCCGCCGACGGTCGCCATGTTGCGCAGCTGGCCGGAGGCGCCGGCGAGCACGGCCTGAGTCAGGGCGGGGTAGCGGCGGCGCACCTCCGGGTGGGCGGCGAGGTCGCTGTTGGTGACGGTGGCGCCGATGCGCAGGCCGCCGTCGGGCGTCGACTCGACCCGGTCCAGGGGCAGTTCGCGTACGTCGACGAGGGTGGCGGGGCGCTCGACGCCGGCCTTCATCAGGTCGACGAGGTTGGTGCCGCCGCCGAGGAAGCGGGTCTCGGGGTCGGCGCCCGCGAGGGCGACGGCGCCGGACACGTCCTGGGCGCGCTGGTATCCGAACTCCCTCACGCGACGGTCTCCTTCTGGGTCGCTGCGGCGGCCTGGGCGACGGCCTTGACGATGGAGACGTAGGCGCCGCAGCGGCACAGGTTGCCGCTCATGCGCTCGCGGATCTCCTCGGGAGTCAGCGGCGGGGGCGCCGCCTCGGGGCTCACGTCCTCGGTCACGGCGGACGGCCAGCCGGCCGCGTGCTCCTCGATGACGGCGAGCGCGGAGCAGATCTGGCCGGGGGTGCAGTAGCCGCACTGGTAGCCGTCGAGGTCGACGAACGCCTGCTGCACCGGGTGCAGTTCGTCGCCCTCGCCGACGCCCTCGATGGTGGTGATCTCCCGGCCCTCGGCGGCGACGGCGAGCTGCAGACAGGCGACGGTGCGGCGACCGCCGACGAGCACGGTGCAGGCACCGCACTGTCCGTGGTCGCAGCCCTTCTTGGTCCCGGTCAGGTCGAGCCGCTCGCGCAGGGCGTCGAGCAGGGTGGTGCGGTGGTCCACGGGCAGCGTGTGCTTCTCCCCGTTGATCTGCAGGGTGATGACGCTGGACGTGGCGGGGTCGGCCGATGGCATGAACAGCCTTCTTTCGCGGGTCTGTTGCGAGGAGAATCTGCGCATCTGCGCGGTGCGGGGTCGATGGCCGGACGATGGTCGCCCGCCCGGGCCGGGGTTAGAGTGCGGGCTAAGCGGACAGTTGTCCGGTCTGCGGCTCAGTAACGTAATCGACAACTGTCCCGCCCAGCAAGGACGTTTCCGCGCCACGGCCGAAGGAGGAGGCGTGCGGCAGCAGCCGGACAAGAGCCCCGCGCAGCGCGCGGACGCACAGCGCAACCGTGCGCGCATCCTCGAAGTGGCCCTGGCCGAGCTGACGCGGTCGGCGCAGACTCCGCTGAGCACGATCGCCCGGCTGGCGGGGGTCGGCCAGGGCACGTTCTACCGGAACTTCCCGAGCCGTGAGGCGCTCGTCCTGGAGGTGTACCGCTACGAGGTGCAGCAGGTCGCCGACGCGGCCGAGCAGCTCCTGCGGACGCGGGCGCCCGAGGTGGCGCTGCGCGAGTGGATGGACCGGCTGGCCCGGTACGCGATGGCGAAGGCGGGCCTCGCGGAGGCGTTGTGCGCGGCGACGAGTGCGCGCGGCGCGTTCAGATCGCTGGCCCAGGGACCGCTGACGCAGGCACTGGAGCTGCTGCTCGCGGCGAACGACCGCGCGGGCACGATTCGCCCCGGCGTCAGCCCGGACGACTTCATGCTGGCGATCGCCGGGCTGTGGCAGATCGACCCGCATTCGGACTGGGAGCCGCGGGCCGCGCGGTTGCTCGATCTGGTGATGGCGGGGTTGCGAGCGGGGGGCTCCGCCGGTTGAGCGGGGGGTCGGGGGCGCGTCTGCCGTGTCGCGGTGCGTCGCCGGGTGCGGCCCGGTGGGGCTTCTCGCGCCCACGCGGCGGAGCCGCACATCGACTCAGCCCCGCGCCCCTGGGGGGTGCGGCTTCGCCGCTGCCCCTCCCAGGGGCGTACTACGAGCGCGAGCGGGGCTTGCTGCCCCCGCCCCCGTGGGGGGCGCGTCTGCCGTGTTGCGGTGCGTCGCCGGGTGCGGGTTTCGTCGTGGCTGGTCGCGCAGTTCCCCGCGCCCCCTGAAGGCGCACTTCGTGCGCCCCAGGGGGCGCGTCTGCCCTGTCGCGGTACGTCGCCGGGTGCCGCCCGGTGGGGCTTCCCGCGCTCACGCGGCGGAGCCGCATATCGACTCAGCCCCGCGCCCCTGGGCGGTCCTACGAACGCTTGCGGGGCTTGCCGCCTCGGCGGGATCCGGGCTGTTTGGTGGCTGAGCGGGGGCGGGCGGTCGTGGTTGGCTTCTTCTGGAGCTTCTTCTGGGGCTTCTTGTCCTTCTGCGGCTGCTTCTTCTCGGGCTGGGTGCGGCCCCGGGAGCTGTTCACCGTGCGGCCGCGCACGATGCCGATGAAGTCCTCGACCTGGTCGGTGGTGCGCTCCTCCGGCCAGGCGAGCGCCACGGCCGAGCCGGGCGCGTCCGTCACGGTCCGGTAGGTGAGGTCGCGGCGGTGGTGGAGCCGGGCGAGCGACTGCGGCACGAGGAGCAGGCCCACCCCGGCGGCGACGAGCTCGATCGCGTCGGCCGTGGTGGCGGGCCGCTCGAAGGCCGGCTGCCCGGGCGGGCGCTCCCAGTCGAGCACGTCGTCGAGCGGGTGCTGCACGATCTCGTCGGCGAGATCGGCGAGCGTGACCTCCTCGACGGCGGCCACGACGTGGTCCTTGGGCACGACGACGACGGTGGTCTCGGTGTAGAGCGGGATCGCGCTGAAGAACGTGCGGTCCACGGGCAGCCGCACGAGGCCGGCGTCCGCCTCCCCGCCGCGCAGCACGCCGTCCACGTCGGCCGCGGTCGCGGGGACGAGGGTCAGGGGGGTCCCGGGCAGCCGCTCGTTCCAGATCCGCACCCACTTGGCGGGGGCCGCTCCGGGTACGTAGGCGAGCCGGAACCCGGGGGTCGCCGAAGGGTCCGCCGCGGGGGTCTGTTCCGTGCCTGTCACGGAGCCCAGGCTACCCGCCGTGGTCGGAGCTCTCCGCCGCGCTCGATACCCTTGACCTCATGACTTCGCACCAGAGCACCCAGACCATGAAGCCCGCCACCGCGGCGAAGAAGCTGGGTGTGTACCTCGACGCCACCCCCGCAGAGTTCCAGGAGGGTGTCGTCTCGCGCGCCGAGCTGGCCGCGCTGCAGGCCGACCCGCCGCAGTGGCTGAAGACCCTGCGCGCCGAGGGCCCGCACCCGCGCCCGGTGGTCGCGGAGAAGCTGGGCGTCTCCATCGCGGGCCTGGCCCGCGGCGGTGTCACGGAGGCGCTCACCACGGCCCAGATCGCGGCGCTGAAGGACGAGAACCCGGAGTGGCTGCAGAAGGAGCGCGCCACGCAGTCCGAGGTCCGCAAGGAGAACGTCCGCGTGAAGAAGATGCACGCGCAGAAGGCGGAGCGCCAGGGCGGTCAGGACCAGCGCTGAGCCCGGCCGGGGCTCAGGGGCGGGCCCGCGCCACCGGTCTCAGCCGCTCGTCGCGGCGCAGGGCGAGCAGGCCCGCCGGCACGAGCGCGGCGAGCATCGCGAGCGCGGCGGCCGTCCAGCCGCCGGTCTCGATCAGCGGGCTGGCCAGACCGGCGCCCAGCGCGCCGGCGAGGAAGTAGAGCAGGAGATAGACCCCGCTGAGGCTGCCGCCCCGGCGCGGGTCGATCGCGAGGATGCGGGCCTGGTTCGCGGCCTGCGCCGTGAAGCACCCCGCGTCGACGAGGGCAAGCCCGGCGGCGGTCACCGCGGGCCGGTCGAGCCCCGTGCACAGCAGCGCCGCACCGACCGCCGCGACGGCCATGCTTCCGGCGATCACCACGCGCGGCGAGTACCGGTCCCCGAGCCGCCCCGCGACGGGCAGCGCGGCGAAGCCGAGCACCCCGGCGAGGCTGTAGAGCCCGATCGTCCCCGCGTCCAGGCCGTACGGGGGCTGCCCGAGCCGCACGGTGAGCGCCACCCAGACCAGGCTGAACGCGAAGTACCAGAGGCTGCCGTTCAGGACGGCGCGGCGCAGGGCGCGGTGGCGGCGCAGCAGTCCGGGCAGCGCCACGAGCGTCGCGAGGTACGTGCCGGTGGGCGCGGGGCGTTCGGCGGGCAGCCACAGCCGGGCGGCGGCCGCGCAGGCCAGGACGAGCGCGGCGAACACGAGCAGCATCCCGCGCCAGCCGACCGCGTCCGCGAGGGCGCCGCCGACGAGCCGGCTGAGCAGGATCCCGGCGGACATCCCGGCCGCGACCAGGGCGATGGCGTGCCCGCGCCGTCCGGCGGGGGCTCCGCGCCCGGCGATCGTCGAGGCCATGGCGCTGACGCTCGCGCCCGCGCCGATGACGGCGTACGCGAGGAGCAGCAGGGCCGCGTGATGGGCGAGCGAGGCGACGACGAGCCCGGCCGTGAGCAGCAGGAGCTGCCCGGCGACCAGACGCCGGGGCGCGGCCCTGTCGGCGAGCGGGAGCAGGAAGGCGAACCCGGCGATGCAGCCGGCCAGCGCGGCGGTGGTGACGAGTCCGATCGCGGCGGCGGAGGTGCCGGTGTCGCGGGCGACGTCGCCGAGCGCGGGCTGGATCGCGTAGTTGTTGGCGAGCGCCATCCCGGCCGTGCAGGCCAGCAGGCCGACCGCGCCGCGCCGCAGGCTCACGGCGTCTCGCCCCGGACGAGCACGACGGCGTAACGGCACTCGTGTGCCGTGGAGTTGACGAAGACGCAGGGTGCGGGGCGTCCCAGTTCGACGGTGTCCCCCGCGTCCAGTTCGTGCACCGTGTCGCCCTCGTGGAAGGTGAGATGCCCGTCGAGGACCCAGATGATCTGCCGGTGGAACGCGAACGCGGCTGCCGGGTACGGGACTTCGGCGCCGGCGGGCAGCCGGATCTCGGCGACCTCCGCGGGGAAGCCGGGGCCCGAGACCTGCCGACGGGTGTATCCGGTCTCGGGGTCGTTCCACCGCGGCGCGGCATCCGCCCGCCGCACCCGCTCCTCCTGCGCCTCCCCGTCGGGGTCGAGCAGGGTGGCGACGCTCAGCCTGAACGCGGCCGAGAGCTTGCCGAGGACGACGGCGGTGGGGTTGCTCTCGCCGCGCTCGATCCGGTGGATCATCGCCCGTGACACCCCGGACTCCTCGGCGAGCTCCGCCAGCGTCCAGCGCCGCCGGTCCCGCTCGGCGCGGATCCGGGCGCCGATGCGCTCCACCAGAGGGTCTACGATGTTGGACATGAATCCAATATACGAGATCGAGGAGTCCGGGCGGCAGGCGGTGACGGTCCGCCCGGCCCGGGCCACGGACCTGCCCCCCGTCCTGGCCATCCGCAACCACGCCATCGAGCACGGCACGGCGCTGTGGACGGACACCCCGCAGACCCGCGAGGAGGGCGCGGCCTGGCTCGGCGACCACCTGGAGCGCGGTTCGGCGTTCGTCGCGGAGCGCGCGGGCGAGGTGGTCGGCTTCGCGGTCTACGGCCCGTGGAAGGCGTACTCCGGCTTCCGGCACACGGTCGAGAACTCGGTCTACGTGGCCGAGGGGCGGCACGGCCTCGGCATCGGCTCGGCGCTCCTGTCGACGCTGATCACCTCGGCGCGGGCGGCGGACCTGCACGTGATGATCGCCGGCATCGAGGCGAGCAACACGGCGTCGATCCGCCTGCACGCACGCCACGGCTTCGAGCACGCGGGGACGGTGCGGGAGGTGGGCCGCAAGTTCGGCCGCTGGCTGGACCTGACCCTGATGCGCCTGCCGCTCGACGACCCCCCAGAGGTTTCGAACAGCTGAGCCAGGGCGACACTGGACCCACGGACACATCCGGGGGCCGCGCACCGCGCACCCCCGACAAACGGGGGGTCTCGCTCATGGTCTACGGAATCGTCATCCTGGCCGTCCTCGCGCTCGCGGGCGCCGCATGCCTGGTCGCGCTGCGCCACCGGGGCGGCGCGGGCCAGCGGGGCGCGAGCGAAGGCGCCGCGGCGGGGCGGGGCCTGAACGAGGGCGTGTCGGCGTCGAACGCGACGCGCCAGAACATCGGCCCGTCCTGACCCGAACTCCCCGTCGGCGGTGCGGGCACATGGAGCCCGCTTCACGCCGGGCGAGAACCCCGTAGATCGACCACTGACCTGGGGTTCCTTCGCCATACCCTCCATCATTTGAGACGAGACGGGTCGTCTTGTACAGTAGCGGCATGGCTTTCTACTTCTTCCTCTGAGTCCGGGCACGGCGCCCCGTCGCCGTCACCGCCACCCGTGAACACCTCACACCTCAGGGAAGACCCATGCGCGAACGCGCCCGTACCGCCGTGCCCGCCGCCACGGCCCAGCTGTCCGTCAAGAACGTCACGAAGTCCTACGGCACCCGGACCGTCCTCGACCAGGTCACCTTCACCGTCCGCCCGGGCGAGAAGGCAGCCGTCATCGGCGAGAACGGCGCCGGCAAGTCGACCCTCCTGCGGCTGCTCGCCGCCGCCGAGCCGCCGGACGACGGGGAGGTCACCGTCCACTTCCCCGGCGGCACCGGCCACCTCGCCCAGACCCTCGCCCTCTCCCCCGACCGCACCGTGCGGGACGCCGTCGACCTCGCGCGCTGCGCGAACTGCGGGACATGGAGCGGCAGTTGCGCGCGGCGGAGGAGCGGCTCGGCGATGCGACCGAGGACGAGCTGGCCGCGTACGGCGAACTCCTGCTCGCCTACGAGGAGCGCGGCGGGTACGGGGCCGACGTCCGGGTGGACGCCGCTCTGCACGGGCTGGGGCTCGCCGGGGTGACCCGTGAGCGCGTGCTCGGCTCACTGTCCGGCGGTGAGCGGTCCCGGCTCGCCCTCGCCTGCGTGCTGGCCGCCGCGCCCGAACTGCTCCTGCTCGACGAGCCGACCAACCATCTCGACGCGGCGGCCGTGCGCTGGCTCCAGGAGCAGCTGCGCGCCCACCGCGGCACCGTCGTCGCGGTGACCCACGACCGGCTCTTCCTGGAACGCGTCGCCACGACGATTCTGGAGGTCGACCGGGACAGCCGTACGGTGCACCGCTACGGCGACGGCTGGGCCGGCTACCGCGCCGCGAAGGAAGCGGCGCGCCGCCGCGCGGTCCAGGAACACGCCGAGTGGGTCGAGGAGTTGGCCCGCACGGAGGAGCTGGTCGCGGCTGCGGGCAGGCGGCTCGCGACGACCGGCAAGGACCCGGGGCAGAGCTTCGGCAAGCATCGCCGCTCGCACGAGGCGAAGCTCGGCGGCCAGGTGCGGGCGGCCCGCGAACGGCTGGCACAGCTGCGGCGCGCACCCGTGCCCGAGCCCGCGGCCCCGCTCCGGTTCACCGCGGCGCTCGCGACGGAGTCCGCCGCCCGGCCCGGCGAGGACGGCCCGCTCGTCGCACTGGACGACGTCCGGGTCGGCGACCGGCTGCGCCTGGACGGACCGCTGGCCGTCAGCGTCGGGGAGCGACTCCTCGTCACGGGCGCGAACGGGGCCGGGAAGACGACCCTGCTGCGGGTCCTGGCCGGAGACCTCGCGCCGGACGCCGGAACCGTGCGCATCGCGGCCCGAATCGGCTGCCTGGCGCAGGAGTTGCCCGGGCGATCCACCCGGCAGCCGCTGCTCGCCGCGTTCGCGGCCGGGTCGCCCGGTCTGCCGGACGAGCACGCCGAACGGCTGCTCGCCCTCGGCCTGTTCCGCGAGGAGGACCTGCGCGTACCGGTCGCGGAGCTGTCCGCCGGGCAGCAGCGGCGGCTCCAGCTCGCCCGCCTGGTCACGCGTCCCGCCGACGTCCTCGTGCTCGACGAGCCGACGAACCATGTCGCGCTCGACCTCGTGGAGGACCTGGAGGCGGCGCTGGCCGTGTATCCGGGCGCGGTCGTCGTGGTCTCGCACGACCACGCCTTCCGCGAACGGTTCCCCGGCCGCCGGCTCGCGCTGAGCGCCGGCCGCCCGGCCTGACCTCAGGACCCGAGGCCGGCGGTCCGCTCGTCCAGGAGCCCCGCCGACCGGAGGTCGGACCAGAGGCCGTCCGGGATCTCCGTGGCGTACGCGGCGAGGTCGCGGCGTACCTCGTCCGCGCTGCGCATGCCGACGACGACGCCGGCGACGGCGGGGTGGAGCAGCGGGAAGGCCAGGGCCGCCTGCGGGACCGTCACGCCGTGGGCGGCGCAGACATCGGCGATGCGGTGGGTCCGGGCGCGGAGTTCGGGAGTGGCGGGGCCGTAGTCGTACCGGGCGTCCTCGGCGGGGCGGTCGGTGGCCAGCAGGCCGGAGTTGAAGACGGAGGCGGCCAGGACGGAGACGCCGCGTGCGGCGCAGGCGGGCAGCAGTTCGTCCAGGGCGCTGTGGTCGAGGAGGGTGTAGCGGCCGGACAGCATCACGACGTCCGCGTCGGTCTCGCGCACCAGCCGAGTCAGCTTGCCGGGGTCGTACATGCCCGCGCCGATCGCCCCGACCACGCCCTGGGCGCGCAGTTCGGCCAGCGCCGGATAACCGGTGTGCAGTGCCTCCTCGAAATGTTCCTCCGCGTCGTGCAGATACAGCACGTCGACGCGGTCGAGGCCGAGCCGGGCCAGGGAGTCCTCGACGCTGCGCAGGACGCCGTCGCGGGAGAAGTCCCAGACCCGGCGGTGGGTGGCCGGCACCACGAACCGTTCGTCGGTGCGGCCGCCCGCTTCCTGCGGCACCAGCAGCCGGCCCACCTTGGTGGACAGGGTGAACGCGGTCCGTTCCTTGCCGCGCAGGAAGGCGCCGGTGCGGCGTTCGGACTGGCCGATGCCGTAGTGGGGCGAGGTGTCGAAGGAGCGGACGCCGCCGTCCCAGGCGGCGGCCAGGGCCCCCGCCGCCGTGTCGTCGTCCAGCGCGGCGAACAGGCCGCCCAACGGGCCGCCGCCGAAGCCGAGTTCCGTGACCTCGACCGCGGTGCGCCCGAGTCGTCGTGTCCGCATGTCTCTCCGTCCGGCCGAGTGGGCGTTCGCCGACGACGTCGACCCTAGCCCTACGACGGCCCTACGACGCGGCGCCGGTCAGCGACAGGAACTCGCTGCCCGAGCGGGCGTCGGAGCGGAGGAGGCCCAGGATGCGTGAGCCGGGCAGGTGGCCGACGCGGGCGGTGCCGGTGAAGGCCAGGGAACTGGGCGAGACGCCCACCCGGCTCCGGCTCCGCACCTGCCCCTTCCACCCACTGGGCGCGAAGGCCCCGGACCTGGTGTGCGGCATGAATCAGGCGTTCCTCGGCGGCTGCCTGGAGGGCCTTCAGGTCAGCGGCATCGAGGCGGTGCTCGCCCCGGAGCCCGGCGAATGCTGTGTCCGTCTGATGCCGAGCACGCCGGACGCGGAGCGGGAGCCGGGACCGTCCGGGCCGCCCCACGCCTAGGGTGATCGCGTGGACGTCTCAGAGTTGTGGGCCGGGCAGACCGCGCTGCGCGCCGAAGCGGAACAGGTGTACCGCGCCCTCGGCCTCGACGACGCGCTGCCGCGCGTCGGCGCGCCGGCCGTCGTCGGGAGCGCGGCGCTGGGCCTGATGGTCCGCCGGGATCTCGACGTGGACGTGACGTGCGCGCGCCTCGACGCGGCGGCCGTCGCCGCCGTGGCCGCGATCGGGGCGGATCTCGCGACGCGTCCGCACGTCCGTCTCGTGACCTTCCGCAACGACTGCGGGACCTGGAACCGCGAACCCGACACCTACCCCGACGGCCTGTACCTCGGGGTGGAGTGCCGGGCGCCCTCGTCCGGGGCGCTGTGGAACCTGGACCTCTGGTTCCTGGACGCGCCCGAGCGGCAGCCGTCGACCGCTCATCTCACCACTCTGCGCCCGCGCCTGACGGACGAGACCCGTGCGGCGATCATCGCGATCAAGCAGGCGTGGGCCGGACGATCCGAGTACGGGAGGACGGTCAGGAGCATCGACGTCTACGGGGCGGTGCTTGACGACGGTGTGCGGGACCCCGCCGGGTTCGCGCACTGGCTCGCCGCCCGGCGCGGGGGCGCCTAGGCGCTCGTACGCGTCGCGTGCATCTCCTGGAAGAACGTGAACTCGCCGTCGGGGCCCGCGCTGTAGCCCTTCCAGTGGAACGAGGTGGGGGTGACGTCGGTGAACGTCCAGCGGGAGCGCCTGCCTTCGGCGTCCGTGCCTTCCTGGATCATTCCGCCGGCGCCGTCGGAGCGGCCGGTCTGCTGGAAGTAGGACGGCAGCTTGGGCGAGATCCACGTGATCGTCCACAGCCCGGTGTTGACGTCGTACATGCGGACGGTGGTGCCGGGATAGGGGCCCATGAAGTCGGGGCAGTGGAGCACGTCCTGCACCACCCGGCCGCCGAGCGCCCACCCGAAGCGCCACTCCCCCGCGGCGGTGCGCCACTCGCCGTCGGGGAACCGGTAGCGGTTGCTGATCTTCCACGTCCCGACCAGCCGGCCGTAGAGCATCATCGCCTCGGCGTGCTCCGGGTCCGGGCCGTCCGCCGAGAGGAGGTCCAGCATCGCGTCACGGGCGGGCGGGGACACGTTCATCGGGCTCACACCTTCGGCCGGGAGATCTGGGAGTACGCGTTCGACCGGCAGAGAATAGCTCGCCGCTCAGGGCGAGTTGCTCAGTCCGACAGGTCCCACATCAGCCGGTAGTACGTGATCCGCTCCGGGTCGGCTTCGATCCCGTACGCGTCGAGGAGCGGCTCCTCCCAGCCCGGGCCGTAGTTCCACCGCGTGCTCCACGTGGCGACGGCGAGATCGGCCCAGGGGTCGGCGACGCCGAGCGTGCCGAGGTCGACGTGGCCGCTGGGCGTGCCGTCGTCGGCGACCAGGGTGTTGGGGGCGCACGCGTCGCCGTGGCAGACGACGAGCCGGTCGGCGGGCGGGATGTCGGCGAGCACGTCGAGCGCCCGCTCGACCGTGCCGAGGTGCCGCAGGTCCGGGTGCCGGTCGGCCGGATCGATCCGGCCGGCCGCGGCGCGGGCGCGCACCCGCTCCAGCCGCTTCTCGGCGGACCAGTCGAAGGGGCAGTCCGCGACGGGCAGCGTGTCGTGGAGTGCCCGCAGCCCGGAGCCGACCGCGCGGACGGCGGTGGCGGGGTCGCGCATCCAGTGCTCGTCCACCGCGGAGCGCCCCGGCAGGCCCTGGGTGAGGATCCAGGTCCCGGTGTCGTCGGCGCCCTCGGCGAGCACGCGCGGCACCACGGTGTGCGCCGACGCCCACCGCAGCCGTGCCGTCTCGGCCCCGAGGTCGATGCCGCTGCCGTGCGGCGTCCATTTCACGAACTGCCGCGCGTCGCCGAGCCCCACTTGGAACGTCAGCCCGCCGACCCCGTTCTCCCAGACCGCCCGCACGGGCCGGCCCGCCGCGAGTTCGGTGACGAAGGGCGGAGTCTCTACGGGTTCGCGGGGCGCGGAGGCGATCATCGGGCCATTGTCGTCGACGGGCGGTGCCGGGGTCCCGCCCCTGCGGCGAGACCCCGGCACCCTGTTCAGCCCCAGAGGCCGAGGGCGAACTCCGCCGCCACCGTGGACAGGACGAACGACGCGATGATCGCCGTCGTGCCCACGGGGACGATCTTCCAGCCGATCTTCCTCAGCATCGGGAGGTCCTTGCCGAGGCTCAGGCCCGCGATGGTCAGGAGCATCGTGATGACCGAGAGGATGTCGACGCTCCCGCCGATCCGGGACAGCCATCCCGCGACCGGCGACACCGGCGAGGTGAGGAGCGCGCCGAGCGTGATGACGACGACGATCGCGGGGAGCCGGCCCCGGGTCACCCGGGAGACGCCCAGGCCCGCCAGGACGAGCCCGGCGAGGACCCCGTAGCAGGCGAGCATCGACCAGGTGAAGCCGTGCGCGGCGACGGCCGCGACGACCAGACCGATGCCGACCACGATGCTCGTGGTGGTCCACAGCGGCAGCCGTGTGGTCGGCCGCGCGAGGATCTGCTCGGCGTCGGCGGCCAGTTCCGCGGATTCCGTCTCCGTCTGCGGCTCCGTCTGCGGCGCGGTCTGCGCCACGGCCTTCGACCCGGCCTTCGGCTTGCGGCCGGGCAGTACGGCGTCCTTGTCGCGGGTCAGCAGCCGGTAGCAGCGGTCGGCGAGCGGCAGGGAGACCCAGACGCCGATGTAGAGGCCGAGGACGCTGGTGATCAGGTTCGACGTGGAGGCGAGGGCGAGCGCCTGCTCCGACATCTCGGGGTGCACGGCGACGATCGACGCGGCGCCCGCGGCCATCATCGACGAGGAGCCGATGCCGGAGCCCATGGCCAGGGCGCGCGGGTCGAAGATGCCGAGGGACGCGGCGAGCGAGGCGACGAGGCTGACGACGAGCGCGCCGAAGATCGTGCCGTACACGTACATCGACAGCACGCCGCGGTACTGCGGCGAGTCGGCGCCGTAGCGCTCGCTCACCATCGCGAAGGACGTCTCACGGTCGATGGAGAAGGTGGCGCCGATGGTCGCGGGGCCCATGCGCAGCAGCACGGCGAGCGGGAGGGCGACGAGGATCGTGCCGAACAGGTGACCCGCTTCCTGGAGGAGCAGCGCGGGTCCGGCGTCGAGCAGCAGGGGGATGCTGGGGCCGATGGTAAACGCGAGGCGGGCGCCCAGGACGAGCACCGCGATGCCCATGATCACGTTGGCGGCCTGCTGGAGGTCGACGGGCAGCGGCCTGATCCGCTGACCCGACGTGATGCCACCGGCCAGCAGACCCCAGATCATCGGAAGGAGCGTGACCGCCGCGACGCCGACCGGGACGACGATCGGCCCGATCGCCTGGGCGGCCGACGCGAACACGACGGCGAACCCGATGAGGACCCAGAGGCGGGCGTCGCGCAGAGTGAGCCGTACTGCGGCCGCGGCGCCCTGTGCACTGCTCACGGCGGCGGTTTCCTTGAGGGTGGGGTTGGTGCTCATTCATTGTCTCCTGGCTGGGAGGCAGGTGATTCCGGTGAGGGGACCGGGCTCATGCCTCGAGGGTGACCCGGGTCGCCCCGGTGGGTCGCGCGGCGGTGCGACGGCGGAAGTCGGCCCGCAGCTCGTCGTCGAGGGCGACGTCGAGCGCGGTCCAGGCGAGCGCCACGGCACCGTCGACGACCGCGTCGTCGGCCGCGGGGCTGACGGCGGCCACGGTGAAGTCCGGGTTGTGCGGTACGCCCTGCTCACCGAGGAACGCGATCATGGGGTGGATGCTGGGGACGACCTGCGACACGTTGCCCATGTCGGTGGAGCCGCCGCCGAGCGAGGGGGCGCCCTCGACGGTGCGGCCCCGGTCGGTGAGGTTGCGGTCCCACAGCGCGGCGAGCGTCTCGTCGGGGTTCATCGGCGCGTAGGCGTGCTCGGTGGGCGCCCAGTCCCAGGTGCAGCCGGTCGCGACGGCGGCGCCCTCGAAGCAGGCGAGGACGCGCTTCTTCATGTCGCGCCAGACGTCGAGCTCATAGGCGCGGATCTCGACCTGCACGGTGGCGCGGTCGGGAATGATGTTGGTGGCCTCGCCGCCGTGCGACACGAAGGCGTTGAGGTTGGTGTCGGTGGGCAGGTGCTGGCGGAGCAGGCCGATCGCGGTGAGGGCGAGGGTCGCGGCGGCGCCGGCGTTGATGCCCTGTTGCGGGGAGGCCGCGGCGTGCGCGGTGCGACCGCCGAAGGTCACCTCGAAGCGGTCGACGGCGGTGGAGCGGAACGCGTTCGCGGGGCGGTCCTCGCCGGTCATGCCGTGGACCATCATCGAGAGGTCGACGTCCTCCCAGGCGCCCTCGACGAGCAGGGAGACCTTGCCGCCGCCGTGCTCCTCGGCGGGTGTGCCGAGCAGCTTGACGCGCAGGCCCGCCGCGTCGGCCACCGGGGCGAGTGCGAGCGCGGCCCCGACGCCCGCCGCCGCGATCACGTTGTGACCGCAGGCGTGGCCGATGCCGGGCAGCGCGTCGTACTCCGCGCAGATGGCCACGGTGAGGTCGCCGGTCCCGTAGACGGCCTCGATCGCCGTCTCCACACCGTACGCGCCGACGTGGACGGCGAAGCCCGCGTCCCGCAGGACCTCCGCGACGCGCGCGGCCGCCCGGTGCTCCTGCCAGGAGAGCTCGGGGTCGGCGTGCAGGGCGTGGCTCAGGGCGAGGAGCTGGGAGCGGCGGCGGGCCACCTCGGCCTCGGCGCGGTCCTTGGTGTCCTTGGCCGCCGCGAGCGCTTCGGTGGTCCGGGAGATGGTGTTCGTCAAGGTCGGTCCTTCTCGCGTGGCTTCCGGTTGGCGTGCAGTGTGAGGTGTACGAAGAGGTCCACCGGGCGATGTGCCGATAAACTGCGCAAGTGAGTACGAGGGCGCAGGAAAATATGCTCGACCCCATCGATGAGCGCCTCATCCATGCGCTGCAGATCGAACCGCGCGCGAGCTGGACCGAGCTGGCGCCGGTCGTCGGCGTGGACGCGGCGACGCTCGGCCGCAGGTGGAACCGGCTGCGCGACGAGGGCATCGTCTGGGTCACCGGTTTCCGGCCGCGCCGCCAGCTCGCGATGATCGAGATCGAGTGCGCGCCCGACCAGATCGACGCGACGGCCCGCGAGCTGGAGCAGGACCGATCCGTGTGGGTCCTCGACTTCTGCTCGGGCGCGCGGGACCTGCTCGCGATCGTCTCCTTCGACGACCTCTCGGCCCTCTCCGAGTACGCGCTGCGGCGGCTCGGCGAGAAGGAGGGGCTGCGCGGCATGCGCACCCACCCCGTCAACGAGATCCTGGTCGACGCCGCCGACTGGCGGCTGCGCGCGCTCACCCCCGAGGAGGCGGCGCGGGTACGTCCGCCGCGGGGGCCGCGCGCGCGTGCGGCGCGGCTGGTGGCCGACGATCTGCGGGAGGCGATCGAGGCCGAGGTGTGGCGGGACGGGCGGGTCGCGGTCACGGCGATCGCCGAGCGGCACGGGTTCTCCCCGCAGCGGGTCGCGGACGCGCTGGCGACGCTGCGGCGCGGCGGCGAGCTGCTGTTCCGCACCGACCTTGCGCGCGAGGTGTCGGGCTGGCCGGTCTACACGTGGTACTTCGTCGAGGCGTCGGCGCGCACGATCGAGACGGTGCGCACCGCGCTCGGGACGGTGCCGGAGGTGCGGCTCGCGTTCACCTCGCCGAGCCGCTACAACCTGATCCTCGCGGTGTGGCTGCGCCGGCTCGCCGATGTGAACCGCTTCGAGATGGCCCTCGGCGCGGCCCTGCCGGACTCCCGCATCGCCGACCGGTCCGTGGTGCTCAGCATGCGCAAGCACATGGCGCAGATCATCGGGCCGGACACGCGGTCGCGGGGGTACTCCGGGGACGTGTGACGGGATCAGCCGGTGCGGGAGTGGCGCGGGAGAGTCAGGGCCGCGAGGGCGCTCAGCAGGGCGCCGGCCGCCACCAGCAGCGCGGTGACGAAGACCGCGTGGGCCGACGCCGGGGCGCTCTGGTCGCCGGCGGAGGCCAGGTAGACGGTGCCGTAGACGGCGACGCCGAGGACCTGGGCGATCTGGGCGGTGGTGGTCATGACGCCGCTCGCGTCCGCGGCGTCGGCGGGCTGGACGCGGGCGAGCGCCACGGTGAGCAGCGGGCTGGTGACGTAGCCCATGCCGATGCCGACGACCAGATGCAGGACGGGCAGGGCGATGCCGCCGTCGTCGCCGGGGCGCATGGCGAGGCCGATGCCGAGATACCCGGCTCCCGCGACCGCGCACGCGGCGGCGATCATCGTGCGGCGGAACCGCTCGGGCACCTTCTGCCAGGTCAGGCTCCCGGCCGCGACCCCGAGGGCGAGCGGCGCGAAGGTCAGTCCGGTGCGGGTCGCGGAGGCGCCGAGCCCGGACTGCAGGTGCTGGGAGAAGGAGAAGAGGAAGCCCGCATAGCCGGCCATGGCGAAGAAGTTGGCCCCGGCCCCGGACACGAGGCCGGGCGTACGGAGAACCCGGGCGGGCAGCAGTGGGGCGCCACCGCGCCGGGCGACCACCCGCTCGACGAGGGCGAACAGGCCGAACGCGGGCACGGCGAGGGCGAGCGAGACCTGCGCCCACAGCGGCCATCCGCGCTCGTGGCCGAGGACCAGCGGCACGACCAGCAGGAGCAGCGCGGCGGTGAGGGTGATCAGGCCGGGCAGGTCCAGGCTCTTGGCGTGCTCCGGCCTGCCCTTGGGGAGCAGGCGCGGCGCGGCGAGCAGGAGGGCGGCGCCGATCGGCACGTTGACGAGGAACACCGGGCGCCATCCCGCGCCGAACAGGTCCGCGCTGACCAGGAGGCCGCCGGCGACCTGCCCGACCACCACGCCCAGGCCGATGACCGCCGCGTACAGGCTGAGCGCGCGGGCGCGGGCAGGGCCCTGGAACCGGAGCTGGATCAGGCTGTAGATCTGCGGCATGAGCAGGGCCGCTCCGACGCCCTGGACGACGCGGGCGCCGATGAGGACGCCGGCGCCGGGGGCGAGGCCGCAGACGAGTGAGGCGGCGGTGAAGGTGACGAGGCCGGTGAGGAAAAGGGTGCGGAAGCCGTGGCGGGCGCCGAGCCGGGCGCCGGTGACGAGGAGGGCGGCGTAGGCGACGGTGTAGCCGGAGACGATCAGTTGCAGGGCCGATCCGGTGGTGCCGAGGTCGGTGCGGATCACGGGGGTGGCGACGTTGACGACGGTCGAGTCGAGCAGGGCCATGAAGACGGCGCCCAGCATGACGGCCAGCATGCGGCGGTCGCGCGGTGTGCCCGAGTCGGTGTCAGATGCCTTCGGGTGTACGGGAGAGGGGCCCGGGCCGACCTGAAGTGCGGCTGGGGCGGCGGGAGTCGGTGTGGTGTGGGTCCGGCGCATGAGGGCGATGCTCGTGGCGCGCCGGTCCGGGGACCAGGCGTCCGGTGATCCTGGTACCCGGGGTATCTGGATACGGGCGGGCACGTCCCGCAGACTGGGGCCGTGACCTCGACAGATCCCCGTTCCGCGCCCGGCCCCGGCCCCGACACCGGCGGCGAGGCACGGCGGCGCTCCGAGCTCGGCGCCTTCCTGAGGCGGCGCAGGGAGCGCGTCGGGCCGGCCGAGGTGGGCCTGCCCGAGGGGACACGCCGTCGCACACCCGGGCTGCGCCGGGAGGAGGTCGCTCACCTCTCGGGCATCGGGGTGGCCTGGTACACGTGGCTGGAGCAGGGGCGGCGGATCAACCCGAGCGTCCAGGTGCTCGACGCGATCGCGAGGACGCTGAAGCTCGACCGGACCGAGCGGGACCACCTGTACCGGCTCGCGGGCGTCCCGAGCGTGCCGCTCGACGCGCCCGCGACGGCACCGGGTCCGCCCGAGCATCAGGCCGTCCTCGACGCGCTGACCCCGCTGCCGGCGACCCTCGTGACCGCCCGCTACGACGTGCTGGCGTACAACGAGGCGTACGCGGCGCTCGATCCGGGGCTGACGCTGCTGCCGCCCGGGGACCGCAACGTGCTGTGGCACCTGTTCACGTCGGAGGAGAGATTGCAGCCGCTCGTCGAGTGGGAGCGTGAAGTCTCCTTCATGGTGGCCCAGTTGAGGGCCGAGTTCGGCTACCGGATGCGGGACGCCGAGTGGACGGGATTCGTGCGGCGGCTGTCGGAGGCGAGTCCGCGCTTCGCCGAGATGTGGGCCCGGCACGAGGTCGCCTCCCCGACGGCCCGGGTCAAGTCGTTCTGGACCGTCGACGGGGACCGGCTCGGCCTGCGGGCGACCGGGTTCGCGGCGACCGCCGACCCCGCCACCAGGATGTGGGTCTACACGCCCGAGGACGCGGACACCGAACGGCTGCTCGGTGAACTCGTCGGCCGCCTCCGGGAGTCGGGCCCCGCGGCGCTGCTGGAGCGGGGCGCTCGTTCCGGTGGCGGCCGACGGAGCGTGTCCGGTTGAGCTACTTGCCGGTGCCGGCCAGGTGGGCCGCCCACGGGTAGTAGACGTAGTCGAACGCCGCCGGAGCCCCGGTGATCCTGCTGCCGAGCCAGACGTCGTTCGTCAGCTGGATGCCGGAGAACATCGGGGCCGTCTCGTCGTGCAGCTTCTTCTCCATCGTGACGACCAGTGCGGCGCGGGCGCTGTCGTCCTTCTCGGCGACCGCCTTCGCGTAGAGGTCGTCGATGCCGCTGTACCCGGACTGGTTGAAGGAGCCGCCGGAGACCGCGGTGATGCCGAGCCAGTCGAGCGGGTTCGGGATGTTCGGCCAGAACTGCGTGTACAGCAGGTCGGTGTTCCCGCGCGTCGCCGGGTCGTAGAGGTAATTCGAGTAGCCGGTCGCGGGGACGACGTCGAGCTTGAACCTGAGGCCGATCTTGTCGGCCGCGTCCTTGATGCCGACGCCGAGCTGCTGGGTCTCCGCCTGCTGCGGCACGACGAGGCGGATCTGCTTCTTCTTCACGTCGGCGGGAACGCCGGCGAGCAGCTTCTTGGCCTCGTCGATCTTCGGGGTGCCGTCGGTCTTCACCGAGTCGCCGTACGTGCCGAGTTCGGACCTGGCGAAGCCGTAGGCGGCCTCGACGGTCTGGAGCGAGGCCGGGGTGCCCTCGCCGCCGTAGACCTGCTTGCCGATGCCCTTCCAGTCGATGGCCATCTGGAGCGCCTTGCGCACGTCGGCGTTGCCCATCGCGCCCTTGGTGTTCGCGACGACGAGCGTGACGGCCAGCGGCGCGGGGCCCGAGTAGAGCTTGCCGGCGGAGGAGGCGCGCAGCTGGGACAGGCCGGCCATCGGCGGCCCGTACGTGCCGTCGATCTGGCCCGAGAGCAGGCCGGAGGTGATCGCGGAGTCGTCGGTCAGGAAGGTGAAGTCGATGGTCTTGACCTTGAGCGGCAGTTTCTTGTTCCAGTAGCCGTCGTAGCGGCTCGCGGTGATCGACTGCCCGCGGGTCCACTGGGCGAACTGGTAGGGGCCGGTGCACATGAGGCCGACGCCCGGGGTGCCGACCTTCTTGCCGTGCTGCTCGTAGAACTTCTTCTGGACGACGACGCCGGCGTAGCTGGCGAGTTCGTCGTTGAAGAGGTAGTCGGGCTGCTTGAGCTTCACGGTCACCTCGGCGGCGCCGGTCTTCTCGATCGAGGCGACGTTGCGGTACAGGTAGCCGTAGAAGCTCGCCTTGTCCGTCATGTTGTGGTTCATGCTCCACGCGACGTCGTCGGCGGTCATCGGCGAGCCGTCCCAGAAGGTGACGCCGTCGCGCAGTTTGTAGACCCAGGTCTTCGGGTCGGGGTGGGTGAACGAGTCCGCCAGGTTGGGCTTGATCTTGTAGTCGGGCGTCTGCGCGAGCAAGGTCTCGCACATGTTCGAGTTGATCATGTTGGGCGTGTAGTCGGCCGACTGGAACGGGTCGACGGTCTGCGGCTCGCCCTGGAAGACGTTCCAGGTGATCTTGTCGACCGTGCCCTGGCCGGCCGGCGTGAACGTCGTCAGCACGTCGGCGGCCTTGGTTGCTCCGCCGTCGGAGGCTCCGCCACCGGAGCCGGAGCAGCCGGCGAGGAGCAGGCCGGTGGTGGCGACGACGGCGAGCGCCGACAGTCGTCTGCGCGAGTGGGGTGCGTACATGGAACGACTCCTGGTCAGTGGCGGGCGGTGAGGGCTTCGGGGTCCCAGCCGCTGTGCGGGACGCTGTCGCGCAGCAGGCGGGTGTAGGGGTCCTGCGGGTGGTCGAGGACGTCGGCTGTCGGGCCCTGCTCGACGACGGCGCCGTTCCGCATGACGATCGTGTCGTCGGTCACCTGGCGGATGACGGCGAGGTCGTGGCTGATGAACAGGTAGCTCACGCCACGTTTGCGTCGGATGTCCGTGAGGAGGTTGAGGATCTGGGCCTGGATCGAGACGTCCAGGGCGGAGACGGCCTCGTCGAGGATGAGGACGTCGGGGTCGGCGGCGAGCGCGCGGGCGATGGCGACGCGCTGGCGCTGGCCGCCGGAGAGCGAGCGCGGCAGCGCGGCGAGCTGCCGGTCGTCGAGTCCCACGAGTTCGGCGAGTTCGCTCACCCGCTCCCGGGTCCCGTCCCGCCCGAGGCGGGTGTGCACGCCGACGACCTCGGCGAGGCAGTCGCCGACGCGCTGGCGGCGGTCGAGCGAGGTGTACGGATCCTGGAAGACGATCTGGATGTCCCGGCCCCGCTCCCGGCGGCTGCGGGCGGAGCGGGGCGGGTGGGTGCGGTCCTCGCCGCGGAAGGTGATGCGTCCGCCGGAGGGCCGCTCCAGGCCGATGACCATGCGGGCCGTGGTCGTCTTGCCCGAGCCGGACTCACCGACGATGCCGAGGGATCCGCCGGCGGCGAGGGTGAAGCTGACGTCGGCGACGGCGGTGGCCTCGGCCCGGCCCCGGCCGAAGGTCTTGGTCAGGTGCTCGACCACGAGCAGCGGTTCGGTCATCGCGGGGACTCCTCGTTCGTGGCGGCGCCGACGGGCGCCTCCTGCACCAGCTGACCGCGCAGGCCCGGCATGCGGACGCAGCGGGTCTGGGCCGCGTCGATGCGCAGCAGGGGCGGCACCCCGGCCCGGCACTCGTCCTGGGCGAAGTGGCAGCGCGGGGCGAACGCGCAGCCGTCCGGGGCCTCGTAGGCGGTGGTGGGGTGGCCGGCGATCGCGGGCAGCCGCTCGACGCGCCGGCCGATCTCGGGCCGGGCCTGCACCAGCGCGGCGGTGTAGGGGTGGAGCGGGTCCTCGTGCAGCTTCTCGGACCTCTGGCGCTCCATGACCTGGCCCGCGTAGAGCACGATGGTCTCGTCGCAGACGGCGCCGGCGAGCTCCAGGTCGTGCGTGATGAAGAGCATCGCCATGCCGTACTCGCGCTGCATGCGCCGCAGGATCGAGACGACCTCGGCCTGGGTGGTGACGTCGAGCGCGGTCGTCGGCTCGTCGGCGAGGACGAGCCGGGGGCGTGCGGCGACGGCGGCGGCGATCATGACGCGTTGCAGCAGGCCGCCGGAGAGCTCGTGCGGGAACTGCCGCAGCCGGCGCTCCGGGTCCCCGATGCCGACCTCGGCGAGGAGTTCCCGGGCGCGCTTGAGGGCGGCGGCCTTCGGCATGCGGTCGTTGATGCGCATGGCCTCGGTGAGGAAGTCGCCGATGGTGCGGACCGGGTTGGTGTAGGCCCGCGCGTCCTGGAAGATCATCGCGACGTCCTTGGCCCGGTAGGACCGCAGGGCCTCGGCGCGCAGGCCGAACACCTCGGCGCCGTCGAAGCGGACGCCGCCCCGGACCCGGGCGCCTTCGGGGAGCAGGCGCGCGATGGTGCGCACCGTCATGGACTTGCCGGAGCCGGACTCGCCGACGAGGCCGAGGGTGCTTCCGCGGTCGAGGGAGAAGGAGACGTCGCGCAGCACGGTGCGGGGCTCGCCCGCGACCGGCAACTCGACGGTGAGGTCCTCGACTTCGAGCAGTGCGTTCACGAGCGTGCCTCCCAGCGCTCCGTGAGCCGGTCGCCGAGCATGTTGACGGCGCCGACGGTGACGACGATGAGCGCGCTGGCGAACAGCGCTTCCTGCGGGTGCTGTTGCAGCACTCCGGACATGCCGGAGCCGACCATCGCGCCCCAGTCCGAGGTGGGCGGCTGCACCCCGAGGCCGATGAAGGAGAGCCCCGCGAGGTCCATGAGGGCGAAGCCGAAGGCGAGGGTGGCGTTGGCGACGATCAGGCCGCCCACGTTGGGCAGGATGTGCCCGAGCGCGATCCGCAGCCCGTGCACGCCCTGGACCTGGAGCGCCGCGATGTAGGGCAGGTTGCGTTCGCGCAGCGCCGCGCTCCGTACGATCCGCGCGATGTACGGGACGTAGGCGACGGACAGGGCGACGACGGCGGCCGGGAGTCCGGAGCCGAAGAGGGCGGTCGCGAGGATGGCGAGCAGCAGTCCGGGGAAGGCGAACACGGCGTCGACGACCCGCACCACCACCTGGTCGAACCAGCCGCCGAACCACACGGCCGCGAGGGCGAGGACCGTGCCGAGCAGCGTCGAGATCAGCACGACGAGGAACGGTCCGATCAGCGCGGTCCGGGAACCGTGGACGAGGCGGGAGAGGATGTCGCGTCCGCTCGCGTCGGTGCCGAGCAGGTGTGCGCCGCTGGAGCTCTGGTAGGCGCCGGACAGGTCGACGGCGTTCGGGGCGTGCGGCGAGAGGAGCGGGGCGAGGAGCGCGCCGCACACGACGACGCCGAGGAGGGCGGCCGCGATCCGGCCGGACGCTCCGATCCCGCCCGTGCGGCGGGCCAGGCGCCGTTCGGCCCGGCGGGCTCCGATGCGGCGTACCGCCGCTGTTGCGCTCATGAGTCCTTCTTCCCGATCGACACGCGCGGGTCGAGCAGTGTGTAGGCGATGTCGATGAGGGTGTTCAGCACGATGAAGGCGGCGACGTACATCAGGCAGATCGCCTGGACGACGGGGAAGTCCTTCTGCTGGACCGAGCTGACGAGGAACTGGCCGAGCCCGCCGAGCTGGAAGACCTGTTCCACGACGACGCTTCCGGCGATCAGGCCCGCGATGGTGAGTCCGGCGACGGTGAGCACGGGCATCGCGGCGTTGCGCATCACGTGCCGGCGGACGACGGCGCCGCGCGGCAGTCCGCGGCTGATCGCCGTCTGCACGTGGTCGGCGGACAGTTCGGCGCGGACCGCGGTCTGGGCGAGCCGGGCGACGAACGCGACGGACGCGAGCGCGAGGGCGAACGACGGAAGCACCATGTGGTAGACGGCGTCGAGGCCCGAGGTGCCCGACCCGAACACCGGGAACCACTCCAGCTGGACGGCGAACACGACGATCAGCACGACCGCTCCGACGAAGGTCGGCACCGCCATGACGCCCGTCGCGGCGGCCATGGCCGACCGGGACACCCAGCCGGGCCTGAGGCCGGCCAGGGTGCCGATCGCCAGACCGAGGACGAGGACGATCGCCGCGGCCATCAGGACGAGCAGGGTGGTCGCCGAGGCACGGCCGCCGACCAGGGAGGACACGGGCTGGTTGTAGATGATCGAGGTGCCGAAGTCGCCGTGCGCCACCCCGCCCAGCCACCTCAGGTACTGCTCCCCGACGGAGTCGTCGAGGTGGTACTCGGCCTTGATCGCCGTGATGGCCTCGGGGCTCATGGTGCGGCCGTGCGTGAGGTAGGTGAGCGGGCTGCCCGGTGCGGCGTAGAGGGCGCCGAAGACGACCAGGCTCGCGATGAGCAGGGTCGCCAGCAGACCGGCGACGCGCAGGGCGACGAATCGCGCGATCGCCCCGCCGGGCCGCTTCTTCGCCTTCACCTGCCCGGAGGGCAGGGGGGCCGACATGATCGCGTCACTCATCGGTTCACCTCCGGCTGTACGTGATGGACGGCGCGGCCACCGACGACCGTGCGCAGCACCCGGGTGTCGAGGAGTTCCTCGATCGGCCGGGCGAAGATGTCCCGGTCGAGCACGATGAAGTCGGCGTAGAGCCCCTCGGCGAGCCGACCGTGCAGGTGCTCGGAGCGGCTGGCCCAGGCGGCGTCCCGGGTGGCGTGCACGATCGCGTCGGCGAGCGGCAGCGCGTAGTGGGCGAGGTTGGCGGGCAGCGACGGGTCGAGGGCCGAGCGCCGGGTCGCCGCGATGAACATGTTGGGCAGCGGCGCGTGCGGAGAGGTCGGGGAGTCGGTGCCGAGCACGAGGGTGGCGCCGGCCTCGGTCATCTCGGGCCAGGGGAAGCCGCGTTCGACGCGTTCGTCACCGAGCACGCGCCGCCAGTTCTCCTGGATGGCCGGGTCGGCGTGCACGGGCTGCATGCTCGCGGTGATGCCGAGGGCGGCGAGGCGCTCGATGTCGGCGGCGTCGACGACCTCAAGGTGTTCGATGCGGTGGCGGCGCTGCTTGGGGCCGTTGACGGCGACGGCGTGTTCGACGGCGCCGATCGCGACGCGGGTCGCCGCGTCGCCGATGGCGTGCATCGCGACCTGGAGTCCGGCGGCGTCGGCGGCGGCCACGACGGGGGCGAGTTCGGCGAGGCTCCAGACGGGGTCGGCGTTCGTGCCGTCCACGTAGGGCTTGCCGAGGGAGGCGGTGCAGCCGTCGACGGTGCCGTCGACCATGACCTTGATGCCGGTCACGCGCAGGAACGGGGTGGCGTGCTGGTCGGCGAGTTCGGCGGCGCGGGCGACCTGGGCGAGGTTGCGGGCCTCGTCGCCGGTGGGCTGGACGCGCCAGAACGCGCCGATGCGCGTGGTCAGGGTGCCCGCCGCGTCGGCCCGGCGCATCGCCGCGTGGTCGTCCTCGCCGAGGGCCATCTCGGTCGAGCCGACGACCCCGGACTGGGCGTAGGCCGCGAGGGCGACCGCCAGGGCCTCGTCGCGGTCGGCGTCGGTGGTGAAGCCGTCGAGCACGGGCCACACGAGGTGGTGCATCGCGGTCTCGTCGACCAGGCCGGTGGCCGCTCCGTGCTCGTCGCGGTGGACGGTGCCGCCGGGCGGTGCGGTCGTGCCGGCGTCGATGCCGGTCTCGGCGAGGGCCGCCGTGTTCAGCCAGATGGAGTGGAAGTCGTAGGCCTGTGCGTACACGGGCCGGTCGGCGACGACGGCGTCGAGCAGGGACCGGTCGGGGTGGCCGCCGGGTATGTCGGCGTGCTTCCAGCCGGTGGCGAGGACGCGGGGCGCGTCGGGGTGGTCCTTCGCCCAGGTCGCGATGCGGCGCTGGATCTCCTCGACGGAGTTCGCGCCCCAGAGGTCGACCTGGGCGGCGGCCTCGCCGGTGCCGACGACGTGCGCGTGGCCGTCGACGAAGCCGGGGAGCACGGTCGAGCCGCCGAGGTCGTGGACCCGGGCGCCGGGTCCGGCCACGCGGGCCGCGGTGGCCTCGTCGCCGACGTAGGCGAGCCGGTCGCCCACCACGACGAGTGCCTTGGCCCAGGCGCGCCGGTCGGCGGTGAAGACGCGGGCGTCGCGGTAGAGGTGGACGGCCTCGGTGGCCGTGTCGAGGCGGTCGCTGTCGTTGGTCATCGGTTCCTCAGAACTGGTCGAGACCCTCGCGGGCCACGGTGTCGGGGCTGCCCGCCCGGTGGTGGAGGGCGAAGCCGGGAAGGTCGAGGGAGGCGGTGAGGAGGGTGCTCCACTGCTCGTGGTCCGGCCGGGAGCGGTCGGCGCGGACGCACACCACCGCGTCGGCGCCGTCGCCGCCGCAGAAGGCGGCCGCGCGGGCGGGCGCGGGGCGGCCGGTCATGGCGGCGCGCACGGCGCGGGCGTGCTCGTACCGCTCGACGGACACGGACTCCGGGATGCTGGCGTCGCCGTCGGCGAGCCCGGCGTCGAGGAAGTGGTTGGTGTGGAGGAGCCAGCCGTCCGCCCCGGGCCGCACCACGGCGGTCCCGGCGGGCGACATCTCCAGGGACGCCGCTTCGGACCGCCCGTCCCGGTGGCTCACGACGGTCAGCACGGTGGACGCGCTCAGGCGCGCGGAGGCGGCGACGGCGTGGGCCTCCTCCACCGTCGTGGCCTCTTCGAGGACGCGGCGGGCCACGGCGTGGACGGGTACGCCGCCGGAGGCGTCGTCGGACCGGTGCCGGAGGATGTTGAAGTGCAGGCCGAGGCCGGCGTCGTTCACGCCGATCTTCGCGGCGGCGCCGAACTCGGTGAACAGCTTCACCCGGCGTCCGGACCCGGTCACGAGCGACAGCAGGAGGCCGTCCGGGGTCAGCCCGTCGTGCCAGTCCCATGTCTGGATCGTCTCGGGCGGTCCACCGCCGGGCGGGGCATGCACGGCGGTCGTGCACTCGCCCTTGCCCGGGGACGCCGCGGCGAGCACCTCGGTCCGCGCGCCGATCGCGGCCACCCGCCAGGCCTCGACGCCCGACGCCTCGGCCAGGGCGTCGGACTCCTCGGCGAGGGCCGGGCACCAGGCGCGCAGGGCGTCGTGGCTGCGCGCGACGATGGCGCGGACGGTCGGTTCCGGGATGCCGAGCAGGGTGAAATGAGCCAGGTAGCGGGCGCTGACGTCCCGGACCCGGTCCCCGTGCCGCGCACCGATCTCGCGCCCCCGGTCACGGGGGTCGGCGGTGGTCGTGCGGAATGTGTGCAGCTTCATCGTGTCGCTCTTCGACCTTTGCTTGTGAGGCCAGTCACAGTGAGAAGTGGGCGACACGCTAAGTGGGTAAAACGTTTAATACAACGGTGTTGCTCATGTCGCTTTCCGGCCACTTCAGGAGCGGGAGAGCGCGGAACCGGGAGGCCGCCGTGGCTCGATCGAAGGGCGTCACCATCCGTGACGTGGCCCAGCGCGCGGGGGTGTCCGTCGCCGCCGTCTCGATGGCGCTGAACGGCACGGGGACGCTGAGCGCGGCGACGCGGCTGCGCGTACGGGCCGTCGCCGAGGAGATGGACTACGAGGCGGACGCCCTCGCGCGCGGACTGCGCCGTTCGTCGGTCGGCGCGATCGGGCTCGTCATGCGCTCACTGGACGCGCTGGGCGAGTACGCGCCGCGCGGCGTCGACGTGTTCACGCGCTACATCGGCGCCGTCTCGGCGCAGGCGATGGACCGCGGGCTCAGCGTCATGCTCGTACCGGACCTGACGAAGCGTCCGACCCCGCCGATGGCCCTGTCGCTCGACGGGTACATCGTGACGATGCCTCACCTGGACGACCCGGTGGTGGCGTTGCTCGAACGGCGCGGGATCCCGTACGTGACCCTGGGCCGCGACCCGGGCCGCCCGGACTTCACCGACTGGGCCACCGAGGACGACGGCGCGAGCTTCCGCCGGATCTACGAGCACTTCGCCGCGGCCGGCGCCCGGTCGATCGTCCTGCTGCGCGGCACCGACCCGAACGCGTGGAACATCGACAGCGAGGCGACGTACCGCGACTGGTGCGGGCGGACCGGGATCACGCCCCGCGTCTACATGTCGGCCGAGCGCGCGGGCGAGCAGGGAGGCGAGCGCGTGGCGCACACGATCGTGGACGACGGGGTGCCCGACGCGATCCTGTGCCACACGGGCCGTCAGGCGGCGGGCGTCCTCGCGGGCCTCACCGCGCGCGGCGTCGCCGTGCCCGACCGCACCCTGCTCGCCGCGGCGTCCGACTCGGAGCACACCCGGCACAGCCGCCCGGCCATCTCTGCGGTCGAACTCCACGCGGACGAGACGACGTTGGCTCTGCTCGACCTGCTCCAGGCGAGGATCGCGGGTGAGCCTAGCGCGGGTCCGGTGCTGACGACGGTGCGTTTCCGGGTGCGGGCCTCGTCACGGCGCACCCCCACGCAGGCCTGAACCGGCCGCCGGGGCGGCGCTCAGCCGACCTGGTCGAGCAGATGAGGCCCGTTGTTGCGGACGTTGTTCACGGCCATCGACACGGGACGGGCGTCCAGCCGGCCGCCTCCCGGCTGCGTGAGCAGGGCGCGCAGGTCGTCGGTGTCCTGGTGGTGAGGGTCGAGCCAGGTGTCGTAGTGGTCGGGGGTGAGGGCCAGGGGCATGCGGGGGTGGACGCGGCCGGCCTCGTCGGTGGCCTCGGTGGTGATGATCGTGCAGGTCGTCAGCCAGGCATCGGGATCGTCGTCGTCCTTCACGTCCGGGTCGCGCCAGAACTCGTAGAGTCCCGCCATCGCCATGACCTGGTCGTCGGCGGGGTGGATGAAGTACGGCTGCTTGCGGACCTTGCCGGTCGCCTCGTCCTTGACGGGGTCCCATTCGTAGAAGCCGTCGGCGGGCAGCAGGCAGCGGCGCTTGGCGAACGCACGCCGGTAGGCGGGCTTCTCGTGCACGGTCTCCACCCGCGCGTTGATCATCCGCGCCCCCGCCTTGGGGTCCTTCGCCCAGGAGGGCACCAGGCCCCAGCGCAGGGCGCGCAGTTCGCGGCGCACCCGGTCGGTGTCGTCGCGGGCGGGGCGTTCCAGGACGGCGTACACGGGGTCGGTCGGGGCGACGTTCCAGCTCGGTGCCAGCTCCTCCTCGGGGCGCCATTCGGTCACGTCGAAGAGCCCGGCGAGGTCCTTCGGATTACGGGTCGATGCGTAGCGGCCGCACATACCGCCACTGTGCCACTCCGGCGGGCCCGCGGCGCGGGATCCGGGCCGCACGCCCCGGAGAGCCCCCGTCAGTCCCCCGCGTCGTCGTACGTGTCCCGGGCGGCCCGCACCTCGTCCATGTGCTCCTCGGCCCAGCCCTTGATCGCGCACATGACGGGCAGCAACGAGCGCCCCAGCGCGGTCAGTTCGTACTCGACACGGACCGGGACGGCCGGGATCACCGTGCGCGTCACGAGGCCGTCGCGCTCCAGGTGGCGCAGCGTCTGCGTGAGCATCTTCTGGCTGACGCTCGCCAGTCGGCGCTGCAGGTCGCTGTAGCGCAGGGGCCCGTCGGCGAGCGCGTTGACGGCGAGGCTGACCCACTTGTCGGCGATGCGGTCCAGGAGCTGCCGGGCGGGGCACTCGGCGAGGTAGGCGTCGTAGGCGGCGCTCTCCTCGGCCCGGCGGTGGGCGGCGGTGCGCGTGGGCATGGCTCTCCTTCCGGTGCCGTACGCACCTTGAAGTGCGTACTTCCTGGGGGAGAGTAGCGGTCCCTACGGTGTGCTGCATGAACAGTGAAGCGCGGATGCGGGCCGTGGTGGCCCACGGGTACGGCGGTGTCGAGGTGCTCCGGGCGGTGACGGTCCCCGTGCCGGAGCCGGGCCCCGGGCAGGTGCGGATCCGGGTCGAGGCGGCGACCGTTAACCCGGTCGACCTGGTCACCCGCTCCGGCGCGCTGGTCGAGGCCGGACTGATGACGGCCCGCGCCCGCACCGGTATCGGGTGGGACGTCGCGGGTGTGGTCGACGGGGTCGGCGCGGGCGTGACGGCGTTCGTGCCCGGGCAGCGGGTGATCGGGCTGCGCGATCTGCTCGACGTGTCGCTGGGCGCCTACGCGGGGCATCTGGTCCTGGACGCCGTCGCGGTCGCGCCCGCTCCGCCCGGTGTCGACGCCGTGGCCGCGGCGACGCTGCCGCTGAACGGCCTCACCGCGCTCCAGGCGCTGGACCTGCTCGGCCTCTCGGCGGGCGACACCCTGCTGGTGACGGGGGCCGCCGGGGCGGTCGGTGGCTTCGCCGTCGAGATCGCGGCGCGGCTGGGACTTCGGGTCGTCGCCCAGGCGGGCGCCGCCGACGCGGAGTTCGTCCGCGGGATCGGCGCCGAGTGGACCGTCGACCGCAACGCCGAGGACCTCGCGGCCGAGGTGCGGCGCCTGGTGCCGGGCGGCGCCGACGCGGCGCTCGACACGGCGGGCTCCGGCATCCGCGCTCTGGCCGCCGTCCGCACCGGGGGCGCCCACGTCACGGTGGTCGGGGGTGCGGCGCCCGTGCCCCTGCGCGGGATCCGGGTCCACCAGCACTGGATCCGGGCCGACGGTGCCGCGCTGGCCGAACTGGCCGCTCTGAAGCTGACGTTGCGGGTCGCCGACGTCCTGCCGCTCGCGCGCGCGGCCGAGGCGCACCTCCGGGTCGCCGAGGGCGGGCTGCGCGGGCGGCTGGTCCTGGTGCCGGATCCCGGGGCGGTCTGAGGCCTCGTACGGGAACTCCCCCGCCCGGGGCGGTATGAGGCCTCGTACGACGGGAACTCCCCCGCCCGCTACGCCCGCAAGGTCTCGGACGGGGACTCCCCGAACTGTGTGCGGTACGCGAGCGAGAAGCGGCCCGGGTGCAGGAAGCCCCACCGGGACGCGACGGCCGTGACGGTCGTCGCGCCCGGATCGGCGGTCAGGAGTTCCTTGCGGACACGGTCCAGGCGGACCATGCGCAGGTATGCGAGCGGGGTCGTGCCGAGGTGCCGGCGGAAGCCTTCCTGGAGGGCGCGTACGCCGACGCCCACGCATTCCGCGATCTCGGCGACCGTGAGCGGCTCGGCGGCGTGCCCCTCGATGACGTCCATGGCACGGCGGACCGCGGGCGGGGCGACACGCGGCTGCTCGCCGAGCAGTGCGGGTGTGTAGTTGCTGGGCTGGGCCATCAACAGCTGGGTCATGAGCAGGGATTCGAGCTGCTGCGCCACGACGGGCCGGTTCGTCATGCCGTCGGGCCGCTCCGCCTCGCGCCGTAGGAGATCGACGACGTTGAGCCAGGAGCGGGAGTCCGCCGCGGCGAGGTCCATGCCGAGCGAGAAGCGGATCGGGCGGCGCACGGCGCGGCCGAGCAGACTGCCCAGGTGCGATTCCAGCGATGCCCGGTCGAACCACACGATCAGCTGCGGATTGCCCGCACCCCAGCGCATGTCCAGCTTTCCGGCCGGAGACGGGACAGAAGCGAGTTCCGGGGAGGAAACGATCTCTTCGCGACCGCAAGTGATCTTGGCGTGGCCGGCGAGCGGTATCTGGACGAGGAAGAAGCTCTCCAGGTCACCGGGCGTGATCCGGACCTCCGTGCCGTAGTCGAGGTAGTACAGGCCCGTCCGGTCGAGGGGCGCGGCGTGCAGGCGGGCGTCGAGCGTCGCCGAGCGCTGCGTGATGTGGAGTTCGTGCGGGCAGAAGGCGCGGCCGACCTCGGCCCGCGCCTCCCATAGGTCCGCTGTGTGGAACCGTTGGCGGTTCGCCAGGGGCAGTGCTTCACCTTGCATGCGGACCTCCACCGCCGAGCTGCGCGATCAGGACAGTGATCCGCGCGATCCGGATAGCAAAGATGATCTTTGCATACCAGGATTGACCCCCGGCCGCCGCGGCCCCGAGAAGCGACCAGGGATTCGACGACGCAGGGAGTGCCGGGCACCGCACGGCACACCGTCCCTCACGCACGAACCGATCCCCGGAGTTCCCCATGCGCAAGATCACCATCGTCGGAGCCGGCCAGGCCGGTCTTCAGCTCGGCATCGGCCTGCTCGCCCACGGCTACGAGGTCACCCTCGTGTCGAACCGCACCGGAGACCAGATCCGCGAGGGCCGGGTCATGTCCAGCCAGGCCATGTTCGGCACCGCGCTGGCCCACGAGCGCAGCCTCGGCCTGGACTTCTGGGGCGACGCCTGCCCGCCGATCGCCGGGCTCGGCGTGAACATCGCCGACGGCCAGGGCGGTCGCGCGCTCGCCTTCGACGCACGCCTCGACGCCACCGCCCGCTCGGTCGACCAGCGCGTCAAGATGCCGATCTGGATGGGCGAGTTCGCGCGCCGCGGCGGGCGTCTGGTCATCCACGAGGCGGGCGTCGAGGACCTGGAGCGGTACGCCGCCGAGTCCGACCTCGTGGTCGTCGCGGCCGGCAAGGGCGACATCGCGGGCCTGTTCGAGCGGGACGCCGAGCGCTCCCCGTACGACGCGCCGCAGCGCGCGCTGGCCCTGGCGTACGTCACCGGCATGACGCCGCTGCCGCACCGCACCGGCGTCAGCTTCAACGTCGTTCCTGGCGTGGGCGAGTACTTCACCATGCCGAGCCTCACCACCAGTGGCCCCTGCGACATCATGTTCTTCGAGGGTGTCCCCGGCGGCCCGCTCGACCGCTTCGACGGGCTCACCCCCGACGAGCAGCTGGCGACGTTCCAGGAGCTGCTGCGGGCGTACGTCCCGTGGGAGGCCGAGCGCTGCACCGACATCGCGCTCACCGACCAGAACGGCACCCTCGCGGGCCGCTTCGCGCCGACCGTGCGGAGGCCCGTCGCCACGCTGCCCTCGGGCGCGCGGGTGCTCGGCCTCGCCGATGTCGTCGTCCTCAACGACCCGATCACCGGCCAGGGTTCCAACAACGCGTCGAAGTGCGCCGCCGCGTACCTCGCCGCGATCCTCGACCACGGCGATCGCCCGTACGACGCCGCGTTCATGGAGCTCGCCTTCGGCCGCTTCTGGGACAACGCGCAGTCCGCCACGGCGTGGACCAACGCGATGCTGGGCGCCCCGCCGCAGCACGTCCTGGAGCTCTTCGGCGCGGCGAGCGCGAACCAGCGGATCGCCGCCCGCTTCGTGAACGGCTTCGACGACCCGCGCGACTTCTTCCACTGGTTCATGGACCCGGCGGCCGCGAAGAACTACCTGGCCGAGGTCACCGCCTGAGACACCCTCGGGAACAGCAGGCCGGCGGCACACAGGTGAGAGACGAGAGCAGGACAGCAGGACCATGAGAAGGATCGCGGTGATCGGCGCCGGGCAGGCGGGTGCCCAACTCGCCCTGGGACTCCAGGCGCACGGCTACGACGTCACCCTGGTCACCGACCGCGGCCCCGACGAGATACGTCGCGGCCCGGTCATGTCCAGCCAGTGCATGTTCGACACCGCGCTCCAGAGCGAGCGCGAACTCGGCCTGCACCACTGGGAGGACCAGGCTCCGGACATCACCGGCATCGCGCTCTCTCTCGTCGGCCCGCACGGCACCCCGGAGGTCTCCTGGCGGGCACCCCTGGAGGGGCCCGCCCACTCCGTGGACCAGCGGGTCAAGTGTGCCGCCTGGATCGAGCAGTTCGCGAAGGGCGGCCGCGGCGAGATCGTCCTGCACGAGGCGGGCGTCGCCGACCTCGAGTGGTACGCCCGCACGCACGATCTCGTCGTGGTCTCCACCGGCAAGGCCGAACTGAGCCACCTCTTCCCGCGCGACGCCGAGCTGTCCCCGTACGACCGGCCGCGCCGCGCGGCGGCTCTGACGTACGTCACGGGGACGGCGCCGCGCGAGGAGGCCGAGGGCGAGGCCAGCGTCCACTACCGCATGGTCCCCGGCGTCGGCGAGTACTTCTCCTTCCCCGCCCTCACCACCACCGGGCCCTGCGAGATCATGGTCTTCGAGGGCGTCCCCGGCGGCCCGATGGACTGCTGGGACGACATCGTCACCCCCGAGGCCCACCTCGCCCGCTCGCTGGAGATCCTCCACCGGTTCTTCCCCGACGAGTACGAGCGCTGCCGGCACGCCCGGCTCACCGACAGCGGCGGCGTGCTGCGCGGCCGGATCACCCCGACCGTGCGGCACCCCGTCGCCCGCCTAGCCTCCGGCCGGCACGTCCTCGGCATGGCCGACGCCGTCGTCCTCAACGACCCGATCACCGGACAGGGTTCGAACAACGCGGCCCAGGCCGCGGCCCACTACCTCGACAGCATCCTGCGCCACGGCGCCGCCGAGTTCACCCCGCAGTGGATGCAGCGCACCTTCGACACCTTCTGGCGCGGCTGGGCGCAATGGGCCGTCGGCTGGACCAACTCCCTGCTGACCGACCTGCGCCCGCACCACCGCGAACTCCTCTTCGCGGCGGCCGAGATCCCCTCGGTCGCCGCCGCCCTCGCCGCGGGTTTCGACGACCCGCGCACGCTCTACCGCTGGTGGTTCGAGGAGGCCGAGGCGCACCGTTTCCTCGCCGAGAAGCGCGACCGGCACGCCGCCCGCTTCGACGGCCGCGAACTGCGCCGCGCGCTGGGCCAGTACGCGACCGGGGTGACGGTGGTGACGGCCCGCGCGCCCGACGGCCGGGCCGTCGGCATGACGGCGAACTCCTTCACCTCGGTCTCCCTGGACCCGCCCCTCGTCCTGTGGTGCCCCGGCAAGAACGCCCCGAGCCTCCCGGACTTCACCGACGCCTCGCACTTCGCCGTGCACGTCCTGGCCGCCGACCAGCACCACCTCTCCCGCCAGTTCGCCACCCCGGCCGAGGACAAGTTCCACGGCATCCCCACCACCGCGGGCATCGCCGGCACTCCCCTGCTGGACGGCGCCGTCGCCCGCTTCCAGTGCCGCACCGTCCAGCGCGTCGACGCCGGCGACCACGTCATCTTCCTCGGCGAGGTGGAGCAGTACGAGTCCGGCGGCGGCGCCCCCCTGGTGTTCCACTCGGGGTACTACCACGTGGCGACGAAGCACCCGGATCTGTGAACAGGCCCCTTCGGGGCGAGCGCCGGGTCGGTCACCGGGCGGCGTACGCTCCGGGCATGACCGTTTTCGACGCAGTAGAGATCGACCGCCTCCTGGGCGGTCCCGCCGAGCTGTCCCAGTACGCGGGACAGGCCGTCCTCATCGTGAACGTCGCGTCCAAGTGCGGCCTCACCCCGCAGTACACCGCCCTGGAGCAGCTCCAGGAGCGGTACGCGGAGCGCGGCTTCACCGTGCTCGGCGTGCCGTGCAACCAGTTCATGGGGCAGGAGCCGGGCACCGCCGACGAGATCGCGGAGTTCTGTTCCGCGACGTACGGCGTGACGTTCCCGATGACGGAGAAGGTCGACGTCAACGGCCCCGAGCGGCACGCCCTGTACGCGCGGCTCACCGACACCGCGGACGCCGAGGGCCACAGCGGGGACATCCGCTGGAACTTCGAGAAGTTCCTGGTCGGGCGCTCCGGTGAGGTCGTCGCGCGGTTCTCGCCGCAGACGCTGCCGGACGCGCCGGAGGTCGTGACCGCGATCGAGAAGGAACTCGCGGCCGGCTGACGGACCGGGCCACCGGTCTCCGAAGGCTACGGGGACGGGTGCGGGGCGCGGCCGGTCAGCGGGATGTGGGCGACCGGCCGCCACCCCGCCGAGGTCAGCTCCACCACGTGCAACCGGGCGACCCGCGCGGTGATCGGCAGACGCCGCGCCGCGCGCCGCTCGATCTCCTCCGCGACGCCGGGCTCCGCGCCCAGCGCCACGGTCAGATGCGCCTGCGGATCCGGGCCGAACCGGCCGCCGTACGGGACCTGCCGCGGGTAGGCGCCGCGCAGCGCGCCGGCGAGCGGTCCCAGGGCTGGCACCGGGGCACCCACGAAACCGTCGGACCGCTCGATCCGGGTCAGGTCCACCGTGACGGGACCTCTCGCCGACAGCAGACCGCTCAACCGCTCCAGGCCGTCGTCGCCGATCCGCGCCGCCGAAAGCCAGGGATAGAGCAGCGCGACGTGTGCGGGCACGCCCGCCCGCACCACCCGCTCGTCGACCGACGCCGCGACCTCCAGCAGCACGTCCGCCTCCGGCACCAGCGCCAGCACCGCCGTCGTCCCCGTCTCGGGCATTCCGCTCTCCTCCCGGCAGCCCGCAGCTTCCCACACGCCCTAGGGGCGCAGCCGCACCGGGAGCCTGCGCACGCTGTTGCCCACGAACGAGGCGTGGCGCGGGAGTTCGGGCTCCGGGACGGCCAGGTCCAGGTCCGGGTACCGGGTGAAGAGCTGCCGGAGTGCCGTGGTCGCCTCCATGCGGGCCAGTGGCGCTCCCATGCAGAAGTGGGGGCCGTGGCCGAGGGAGAGGTGGCGGGCCGGGCCGCGGGTGAGGTCGAAGCGGTCGGCGTCGGGGCCGTGCGCCGACGGATCGCGGCCCGCGGCGGAGTATCCGGCGAGGACCGGGGTTCCCCGGGGGATCGTCGTCCCGCCGAGCTCCAGGTCGCGGGTGGGGTAGCGGAACGGAAAGTAGCTGACCGGACTGTCCCAGCGCAGTGTCTCCTCGACGACGTCCTCCCACGTCGCGCGCCCGTCCCGGACCAGGTCCAGCTGCTCGCGGTGGGTGCACAGGGCGCGTACCGCGTTGGTGATCAGGTTCAGTGTCGTCTCGTGCCCGGCGATGATGATCAGCATGAGGGTGCCGAGCAGTTCGTGGGGGCCGAGCCGGTCGCCGTCCTCCTCGCGGGCCGCGATGAGCGCGCTGGTGAGGTCGTCCCCGGGATCGGCGGCGCGGGCCGCGGCCACCCGGCCCAGCACCTCCACCATCTCGCGGTTCGCCGCCATGACGGCCTCGGGGCCGAGGTCGGTGGCGACGATCTGGCTGGAGAGGTGGTGCAGGCGGTCCTGGTGCTCGGCGTCGACGCCGAGCAGTTCGCAGATGACGCCCATGGGGAGCGGCAGGGCGAAGTGCCGCCGGAGGTCCGCCACGCCGTCCCCGTCCGCCGCCGCGGCTTCGAGGGCGTCGAGCAGTTCGCGCGTCAGCTCCTCCACCCTCGGTCGGAGCCCGGCGACGCGTCGGGCGGTGAAGGCCCGGCCGGCCAGGGAGCGCAGCCGGCGGTGGTCGGCGCCGTCGGCCGTGGTCATCCCCCGCACCGTGGCGAAGGTCCGCAGCGGCCAGCCGTCCGGGATGCGCCCCTCGCGCAGCGCGGTGAAGTGCGCCGCGTCCTTCGCCACGTCGGGGTGGGCGAGGAACTCCTTGAGCGCTTCGTGACCGAGCACGGCCATCCCCGGCACATCGCCGGGCAGGGTCACCGCGGCGACGGCACCGGCGGCGAGCAGCCGGGCGTTGTCGGCGTGCGGACAGCCGCCCGCCGGATCCAACCGATGCGCCTCCTGCGGCACGATCCCCTGTGTACGCGTCTGTGCAGTCAACGGTGCCCTCCCCCCAGTCGGCCCGTCCGGCCGTGTGCCGCACATCGTAGAGGTACGCGAACAGGCCGTCGCCCGGGCGGTATTGACGCGCGTAGCGCCGTTCCGCCACTGTCGGTACCCCCAGGCTCCCTCCCTCTGGAGGCATCGTGCTCAGACGCTCGCTCCGCGCCCTGCTCACGCTTGTCATGCTCGGCTCATTGGCCACACTGGGTACGGCGGTCACCGCCGGAACCGCGCACGCCGACACCTGCTACACCTGGAACCGCACCCTCAGCGAGGGCAGCAGCGGCGAGGACGTCCGCCAGCTGCAGATCCGCGTCGCCGGTCACCCCGGCTACGGCGGAGTCCTCGCGGTGGACGGCCAGTTCGGCCCCGCCACGAAGGCCGCGGTCACCCGGTTCCAGCAGGCGTACGGCCTGTCCGCCGACGGCGTCGCGGGAACCCAGACCTTCAGCAAGATCTACGCGCTCCAGGACGGCGACTGCACGCCGATCCACTTCACGTACGCGGAGATGAACCGGTGCAACTCCGACTGGTCCGGCGGCGCCGTCTCCGCCGCCGCGGCGAAGGCCAACGCCCTCCAGCAGATGTGGAAGCTGGAGGCCCTGCGGCACGCCCTCGGCGACCGCTCCCTGAACACCAGCAGCGGCTTCCGCTCCTACTCCTGCAACGACGCGGTCGGCGGCGCCGCCGGCAGCAACCACCTCTACGGCCGCGCCATCGACCTCGTCGGCACCCCGTCGTTCTGCGAGATCGTCAAGCAGGCCAGGTACCACGGCTTCAACGAGATCCTCGGCCCGGGCTACCCCGGCCACAGCGACCACGCCCACCTCGGCAGCCAGAGCTCCCGCTACTGGTCGGCGTCCTCCTGCGGCATCTAGGGCGTCCCCGCAAGCAAGCCACCGACGCCGGGGCGATCACGATCGCCCCGGCTCACCCCAGAAAGCTCATCCGGACCTGGCGGTCGGGGTTGTCCTTGTTCGTGTCGACCAGGCACACCGACTGCCACGTCCCGAGTTCCAGCCGCCCGCCGATCACCGGGAGCGTCGCGTGGGGCGGGACGAGGGCCGGGAGGACGTGGTCGCGGCCGTGGCCGGGGGTGCCGTGGCGGTGCTGCCAGCGGTTGTCGGCCGGGAGCAGGGTGTGCAGGGCGGCCAGGAGGTCGTCGTCGCTGCCGGCGCCGGTCTCGATCACGGCGATGCCGGCCGTGGCGTGCGGGACGAAGAGGTTGAGCAGGCCGTCCCGGCCGTCGGCGGCCACGCGGAGGAACGACTCACAGTCGCGGGTGAGGTCGACGACCCGTTCCGTGGCGCCGGTGGTGACATGCAGGACGTACGTCGTGAAGGCTTCGGACATGCGGTCATTGTGGCCGATTCGGGGCACCCGGGCGCGGTGGCGCGTCCACCGGGCTCTCACAGAGCGATCACATGGGTCCACGGTCTGAGACACCGTTGACCGTGCGCCGACGAACTGGCTACGTTCTGCGGCATGTTGCGTTCAGCCCTTCTCACCACGCGCGGTCACATCGACCTGCTGCGGGTGGCTTCCGCCGCGTGTCGACGCGGCCGCTGACGCCTTTCTCGCATCCCGGTTCCCCTCGCTCCGGATCCCGCCTGACCTCCGCCGGTCCTCTCCGGGGTGGTCTGCCGCGTGGGTCCGCCGTGGGGCCACTTCACCTGTGACCTGTTCCGTCCTGGCCGTGCGGTGTCCGCCGGCGCGTCGTCGAAGCGCGCGCTCGCCGCCCGCCGTGACACCCTTCCCCTGCCATGGAGTGCCATGAGCATCAGCCATGCCCCACCCACGCCTGCCGCGAGCGATATATCCGGTAAGTCGGATACTGCGGGTGTTCCGAGTGCCGCCCCGGGTGCTCCCGGACCCGAACTCGTGCCCCTCGTCGCCTCCTCCGCCCGGCGCACCCGCGTGCCCCGCTGGCTGCGTCGCAGCTCCGGGCCGCTCCTCCTGCTCGCGCTGTGGCAACTGCTCAGCTCCACCGGCGTGCTGACGCCGGAGGTGCTGGCCTCGCCCGGGACCATCGCGCGGGTCGGAGGCGATCTGATCGCCGACGGATCGCTGCCGAACGCCATGGGGGTGTCGCTGCAGCGCGTGGCGCTCGGGCTGCTCTTCGGGCTCGTCGTCGGCGTCGGGCTGGCCCTGACGTCCGGGCTGTTCCGCGTCGGTGAGGATCTCGTCGACGCCAGCGTCCAGATGCTGCGGACGGTGCCCTTCGTCGGCCTCATCCCCCTGTTCATCATCTGGTTCGGGATCGGCGAGGCCCCGAAGGTCGCGATCATCACCCTCGGCGTCTCGTTCCCGCTGTACCTGAACGTGTACGCCGGCATCCGCGGCGTCGACTCCCAACTCATCGAGGCGGGCGAGTCCTTGGGGCTCAGCCGGTGGGGTCTCGTACGGCATGTAGTGCTGCCGGGCGCGCTGCCCGGCGCCATGACGGGGCTGCGCTTCTCGCTCGGTGTCTCCTGGCTCGCGCTGGTCTTCGCGGAGCAGGTCAACGCCGACTCCGGCATCGGTTTCCTCATGGTGCAGGCACGGGACTTCCTGCGCACCGACGTCATCGTCGTGTGCCTCGTCGTCTACGCGTTCCTCGGCCTGCTCGCCGACTTCGTCGTCCGTACCCTCGAAAGGCTGCTGCTGCAATGGCGACCGACGTTCACCGGCCGTTGACCGGGCCCGATTCCGACCGCCCCGACTCCCCCGGCGTCGCGGTGCGGGTCGCCGGACTCACCCGGTCCTTCGACGGGCGGGCCGTGATCGACGACCTGCGACTCGACGTCCGGCCCGGCGAGTTCGTCGCGCTGCTGGGCCGCAGCGGCTGCGGCAAGTCGACGCTGCTGCGCATCCTCGCGGGGCTGGACCGGGACATCGAGGGGACGGTCCTCGTCCCGCGCCGCAAGGCCGTCGCGTTCCAGGCGCCCCGGCTCATGCCCTGGAAGCGGGTGTGGCGCAACGTGCTGCTCGGGTTGCCGGGAGCGCCTCGACGCGCCGACGCGGAACGGGCGTTGGAGGAGGTCGGGCTCGGGCACCGGGTCGACGCCTGGCCCAAGACCCTGTCCGGCGGCGAGGCCCAGCGCGCCTCGCTGGCCCGCGCCCTGGTCCGCGAGCCCGATCTGCTGCTGCTCGACGAACCGTTCGGCGCGCTCGACGCGCTGACGCGGATCACGGCGCAGCGGCTGGTCGGCGAGCTGTGGCAGCGGCGCGGCTGCGCCGTCCTGCTCGTCACGCACGACGTGGAGGAGGCGGTGCTCCTCGCCGACCGCGTTCTCGTGATGGACGGCGGCGTCATCGCGCACGAGACCCAGGTCGATCTGGCGCGGCCACGGGACGTCACGGATCCGCGCTTCGCCGAACTGCGCGGCGAACTGCTGCGCCGGCTCGGCGTGGACGACCACGACGCCCCCGTCCCCGCGGACTCCGTCAGCCGCGGGCACGAGGCCTCCGCCGCCTGACGCGCCCACCCCTCTCCCCCTCACCCTCCCCATCACCGCCACCGTCACCGCCACCCCGAAACGGAACCTGTCATGAGACGCCCCCTGCTGCTCCCCGCCCTGCTCGCTCCGCTCGCACTCGTGCTCTCCGCCTGCTCCGGCGCCTCCTCCGCCAGTACGTCGACCGTCGGCTCCGGCGGCGGTACCGACGGGAAGGGGTCCCTGACACTCAACGTCGGTGACCAGAAGGGAGGTTCGGAGGCGGTGCTGCGGGCCGCCGGTGAGCTGGACGATCTGGACTACAAGATCCGCTGGTCCACCTTCACCTCGGGGCCACCCCTGCTGGAGGCCGTGAACGCCAAGGCCGTCGACATCGGCGGCGTCGGCAACACCCCGCCCGTCTTCGCCGCCGGAGCCGGCTCGAAGATCAAAGTCGTGGCGGCCAGTCACGGCACCGCGTCCGGCGACACCGTGCTCGTTCCGAAGGACTCCCCACTCAAGGACACCGCCCAGCTCAAGGGCCGCTCGGTCGCCGTGGCGCAGGGCTCCTCCGCGCACTACAACCTGGTCGCGACCTTGCGGAAGGCCGGCCTCGATCTGAAGGACGTCAAGGTCAAGTACCTTCAGCCGGCCGACGCCCTGGCCGCGTTCACCGCCGGGAAGGTCGACGCGTGGGCGGTCTGGGACCCGTACACCTCGCAGGTGCTGCGGGCGAAGCAGGGGCGGGTGCTCAGCGACGGGAACGGACTCTCGAACGGGCTCGGGTTCCAGGTCGCCGCCCCCTCCGCGCTCGGCGACAAGAAGAAGTCGGCGGCGATCAAGGACTATCTCGACCGGCTGCGGCGCGCCCAGGACTGGGTGTTCAAGCACCCCGAGGCGTGGGCGAAGGTGTGGGCGAAGGACACCGGGCTGCCGTACGAGGTGGCGCTCGACGCGGTGAAGCGGACCAACGGCACCCGGGTGACCGTCGCCGTCGACCAGGGCGCGATCGACTCGGAGCAGAAGATCGCCGACACGTTCACCGAGCTGAAGCTCATCCCGCGCAAGGTCGACTTCGGCGCGTTCGTCGACCGGCGCTTCAACGACGACCTTCCGCCCTCCACCACCGCCCCGCGCACCTACGGCAAGGAGTCCTGAGCCATGACCGTTCGTCTGCACTGGTTCCTGCCGACCGGCGGCGACGGCCGCAGTCTCGTGGACCGGCACGCCTTCACCGGCGGGGCGCTGCCGCACACTCCGGGCGGCGCGATCGCCGGGGTGCGCACCCCGGATCTCGACTATCTGATCCAGATCGCCAAGGCCGCCGAGCATCTCGGGTTCGAGGCGGTGCTCACCCCGACCGGGACGTGGTGCGAGGACGCCTGGCTGACGACGGTCGCCCTCGCGCAGCACACCGAACGGCTGAAGTTCCTGGTGGCGTTCCGGCCGGGCGTGATCTCGCCGACGCTCGCGGCGCAGATGGCGTCGACGTACCAACGACTCACGCAGGGAAGGCTGTTGCTCAACGTCGTCACGGGCGGGGACTCGGCCGAGCAGCGCCGCTTCGGTGACCATCTCGACCACGACCGACGCTACGCGCGCACCGACGAGTTCCTTTCGGTGGTGCGGGGCGTGTGGGGCGGCGAGCCCTTCGACTTCGCCGGGGAGCACTATCGGATCGACGGCGGGTTCACGGCGCTGCCGCCCGACCCGCTGCCGGAGATCTTCTTCGGGGGTTCGTCGGCGGCGGCCGGGCCGGTGGCGGCGCGGCACACGGATGTCTATCTGACCTGGGGCGAGCCGCCGGAGCAGGTGAAGGAGAAGATCGACTGGATCCGCTCGCTGGCGGAGCGGGAGGGACGGACCGTCCGGTTCGGGATCCGGCTGCACACGATCTCGCGCGACTCCTCGCGCGAGGCATGGGCGACCGCCGACCGGCTGCTCGACGATCTCGACGCGGACACGGTCGCCGCCGCACAGGCCGCGCTCGGGCGCAGCGAGTCCGTCGGGCAGCAGCGGATGCTCGCCCTGCACGGCGGACGGCGCGAGGGGCTGGAGATCGCGCCGAACCTGTGGGCCGGGGTCGGACTGGTGCGCGGCGGGGCGGGCACGGCCCTGGTCGGCAGCCACGCCGAGGTCGCGGACCGGATCGAGGAGTACCACGCGCTCGGCGTCGAGCACTTCGTGCTGTCCGGGTATCCGCACCTGGAGGAGGCGTACTGGTTCGGCGAGGGAGTGATTCCCGAGCTGGCGGCGCGCGGCCTGACCGCGGGGGCGGGCGCCGGTGGTGCGGGTGCGGGTGCTCGGGGTGCGGCTCCGTTGCTGGTCGCGCGGGGGCGCTGAGGCGCGGGGAAGAGCCGCGAAGAACCGGGAAGAGCCGGGAAGATCTCGCACCCCGACGGAGTTAGTAGAAACGTGAACGAAATCGGGGTACGAGAAGGCGCCGCGGCGGCGGCCCCGCAAGCGGTCGACGTGGTGGTCGTCGGCGCCGGCCAGGCCGGGCTGTCCGCCGCCCACCACCTGCGCCGGGTGGGTCTGGAACCGGAGCGGGACTTCATCGTCCTGGACCACGCGCCGCGACCGGGCGGCGCGTGGCAGTTCCGCTGGCCCTCGCTCACGTACGGCAAGGTGCACGGGATGCACGCGCTGCCCGGCATGGAGCTGACCGGCGCCGATCCGGACCGGCCGTCGTCGGAGGTGATCGCCGACTACTTCGACCGGTACGAGCGGGCCTTCGATCTGCGGGTGCGCCGTCCGGTCGACGTGCACCAGGTGCGCGAGGGCGACGGCGGGCGACTGCTCGTCGAGACCTCCGCCGGTACGTGGTCGACGCGCGCGCTCATCAATGCCACGGGCACCTGGGACCGGCCGTTCTGGCCGCGCTACCCGGGCCAGGAGACCTTCCGGGGGCGCCAGTTGCACACCGCGCAGTACCCGGGGCCCGAGGAGTTCGCCGGGCAGCGGGTCGTGGTGGTCGGGGGCGGCGCCTCGGGCACCCAGCACCTGATGGAGATCGCCCCGTACGCGGCCTCGACGACCTGGGTGACGCGTCGGCCGCCCGTCTACCGCGAGGGCCCCTTCGACGAGAACCGGGGCCGGGCCGCGGTGGCCCTGGTCGAGGAGCGGGTCCGCCAGGGACTCGCCCCGCTGAGCGTGGTCTCCGTGACCGGGCTCCCGGTGAACGACGCGATCCGTGAGGCCCGCGCGAACGGTGTCCTGAACCGGCTCCCCATGTTCGACCGCGTCACCGAGACCGGTGTGGCCTGGGACGACGGGCGCGAGATCGAGGCCGACGTCATCCTGTGGGCCACCGGGTTCCGGGCGGCCATCGACCACCTCACGCCACTGCGGCTGCGCGAGCCGGGCGGCGGGATCCGCATGGAGGGCACCCGCGCGGCCCTCGACCCCCGGGTGCATCTGGTGGGGTACGGCCCGTCGGCGAGCACGATCGGCGCGAACCGCGCGGGGCGGGCCGCCGTACGGGACATCCAGCGCCTGCTCGCTCGGGATGCCGTGCCCGTCGGCTGAGGCACGGGGCGACCGAGGCGGCGGTCGACTGAGGCGCGGGGCGACCAAGGTGCGAGGCGGGCCGGGGCGACCGAGGCGGCCTGATCCCGGCCGCCCGCATCAGCCCTGCTTCTGCGGCTGCTGCGCTTGCTGGGGCTGCCCCGACTGCTGCGATTGCTGCGGCTGCGGTGGCTGCACCGACTGGCGCGGGGACTGCTTCGACTCCCCCTTGTCCGCTCCCGCCTGGTTCTTGTTGAACTCCTCGACGTTCTTCTGCTGCTCCTCGTAGTTCGCCGTGAAGCGCGTGTCGCCCGGCTTCACCGTGACGAAGTAGACCCAGTCACCCTGTGCCGGATTCATCGCCGCCTTCATGGCCTGCTCCCCCGGATTGCCGATCGGCGACGGCGGCAGCCCGGTGCGCGCGTACGTGTTGTACGGGCTGTCGGACTTCATGTCCTGCTCGCTGGTCCTCAGGGTGGAGCGGCCGAGCCCGTAGTTGAGGGCGGAGTCCATCTGCAGCGGCATGCCGCGGTCGAGGCGGTTGTAGATGACGCGGGCGACCTTCGCCATGTCCGCCGGATTGTCCGCCTCGGCCTCGATGATGCTGGCGACGGTGACGGTCTGGTAGAGGTTCATCGCGTTCGGATCCGCGCCGGCTGTGGGCTGCTTCGCCTTGAACTTCTGGTTGGCCGTGTCGACCATGTACGCCAGCACGGACTGCGGTGTCGACTTGTCGTTCAGGGGATACGTCGCCGGGAAGAGGTAGCCCTCCGGGTTGCCCCGGGCGTCGCCCGGCAGCTTGAGGCCCGCCTGCGGCACGGCCTTCTTCGTCGTCCCGACCGGTACGCCGAGGGCCTTGTCCACGGCGTCGTAGATCTGCCCCGAACGCCAGCCCTCCGGAATCATCAAGGCCTCGGGCCGCCCCTGGTCGTCACCGGACATCACCAGCGGCACCGCGACGGCGGTGGCCGCCACGACGGCCCCGGACGCCAGCAGCGCGATGCGGCCCCTGCGCGTGAGTCGGACGGTCCTCCGTCGCGGAATCTCGTTCAGCATGCCGGAACGGTAACCCGCAGATCGGGGCATTCCTGGCATATCTTCATGTCGGATGCCCGCAACGGCCCCGAGTGGGTCAGTGCCGGTGCGCCCGCGCGCGACCGCCGCTCACGCGGCGGCGACCTGCTCCTCGGGGTCGGGCTCCGCCGTCGTGTCCAGCTCCGCGTCCCGTCGCACGAGCGCCGCGTAGCGCCCGTCGCGCTCCAGCAGCTCCTCATGAGTGCCGCGCTCCGCTATGCGCCCGGAATCCAGGACCACGATCTGGTCGGCGCCCCGGACGGTGGACAGGCGGTGCGCGATGGTGAGCGTGGTGCGGTCGGCCGACAGGGCGTCGATCGCTTCCTGCACCGCGTGCTCGGTGCGGGTGTCGAGGGCGCTGGTCGCCTCGTCCAGGATGAGGACCGGCGGGTCGCGCAGGATGGTGCGGGCGATGGCCAGGCGCTGCTTCTCTCCGCCGGAGAACCGGTGGCCGCGCTCGCCGACCACCGTGTCGTACCCGTCGGGCAGCGAGGCGATGTGGTCGTGGATCTGTGCGGCGCGGGCCGCGGCGTGCAGCTCCTCGTCGGTGGCGTCCGGCTTGGCGAAGCGCAGGTTCTCCGCGACCGAGGCGTGGAAGAGGTACGTCTCCTGGGAGACGACGCCGATCGCGCGGGCCAGCGTGTCGAAGTCGAGGTCGCGCACGTCGACCCCGTCGAGGGTGACCCGGCCGCCGGTCACGTCGTACAGGCGCGGCACGAGATAGCTGAGGGTCGACTTGCCGGATCCGGTGGGGCCGACGACGGCGAGGCTGCCGCCGGCGGGGACGGTGAGGTCGATGCCGTCGAGGATCGCTCCGTGCCGGTCGTCCTCGGTGTCGTAGCGGAACGCGACGTCCTCGAAGCGGACCTCGCCCTTCACGGTGTCGAGGTGGACCGCGTCCTCGCGCTCGGTGATGTCGACGGGCAGGTCGAGGTACTCGAAGATGCGCTGGAACAGCGCGAGCGAGGTCTGGATCTGCACGCCGGTCTGCAGCAGGCTCACGGTGGGCCGGAACAGGCCCTGCTGGAGCGAGACGAAGGCGACGAGCGTGCCGATGGAGACGCTCGGGCCGCCGAGCTGGAAGGCGATGCCCGCCGCCCAGTAGATGACCGCGGGCATGGCGGCCATGACGATCGTGATGACGGCCATGCGCCAGCGGCCGGCCATGCTGGAGCGGACCTCGAGGTCCACCAGGCGGTCGGACTCGTCGGCGAAGGACGTGGTCAGCGAGTCGGCGCGGCCCATGGTGCGACCGAGCAGGATGCCGCTGACGGAGAGCGACTCGGTGACGGTGGCGGCCATCTCGGCCATCTGCTTCTGGCGCTCGGTGGCGATCTTCTTGCGCTCGCGGCCGACACGGCGGCTGATCCACACGAAGACCGGCAGCAGGAGCAGGGAGACGACGGTCAGCCGCCAGTCGAGGGCGATCATGGCCACGACGGTGGCGATCACACTCGTCAGGTTCGACACGAGGGACGTCGCCGTGGAGGTCACGGTCGCCTGCATGCCGCCGATGTCGTTGGCGATGCGGGACTGGACCTCGCCGGTGCGGGTCTTGGTGAAGAAGGCGAGCGACATGCTCTGCAGCCGCCCGTACACGGCGGTGCGCAGGTCGTGCATGACGCGCTGGCCGACCGTGGTGGAGATGAGGGTCTGGAGCACGCCGAAGACGCTGGTGACGACGGCGCTCGCGATCATTCCCAGGGCGAGCAGGCTGAGCAGCCCGGTGCGGCCCTGCGGGATGGCGACGTCGAGGATCTCCTTGAGCAGGAAGGGGGTGGCGACCGTGACCAGGGACGCGGCGCCGACCAGCAGGCCGACGACGGCGAGCCGGCCTCGGTAGGGACGGAAGAGGGACAGGATGCGGCGGATCTGGCGCGGGCGGCCCGATGTCTTGGCATCGGGGGGCGGCGTCCAGTCGATGTCGTCGCGACGCATGGGCCTCCTAGGGAGAGAGATGTCCGAGCCTTCGGACTCGAACCTTGAGGAGCATAGCTCATTGTTACCTATACTCACAATGCACGAGGTCCTGATAATGTTCCCCGCATGAGCACCCCGGACGCCGACGGCTTCCTCGCCGAGCAGCTGCTGCGCCTGAGCCGTCGCCTGCACCGCATACAGAAGCGCCAGCTGGAGCCGGTCGGGATCACCCCCGCGCAGTCCCGGCTGCTGCGCACTCTGGTGCATTACGAGGCCCCGCCCCGGATGGCCGATCTGGCCGAGCGCCTCGAAGTGGTCCCGCGGGCGGTGACCAGCACCGTGGACGGGCTGGAGGCCGGCGGCCTGGTGCGCCGCGTCCCCGACCCCACCAACCGCCGGGTCATCCGGATCGAGCTCACCGAGCAGGGCCGGGCCGCCCTGCGGGACCTGCGCAGCGCGCGCCGCGCGGCGGCAGAGGAGATCCTGGCCCCACTGGACGCCGAGCAGCGCGCCCAGCTGACGACGTTGCTGAACGCGCTGTTCGAGACCCCGCGCGAGCGGGACTGCTGAGGACCGGGCCGCCGCGCGGCGGCCCGCCCCGACCGCCGACCTGGGAGAGGCCATGCCGCTGCTGGAGCCGAAGCCGAAAGCCCTGCGTCCACGCTCCCGCGCGTCGGGGCCCGCGCCCGACCGGGTGCCGGACCGGCAGGCGGGCGGCACCCCGGAGCCGCTCCGCTCGGAGCTGACCCGGCTGCTCGGCGCCGACAAGGTCCTCACGAAGGTCTCCGACCTGGTGCGCTACGCCTCGGACGCGAGCCCGTACCGCTTCGTGCCGCAGGTCGTGGTGGTCGCCGAGGACATCGACGACGTGTCGGCCGTCCTCTCGTACGCGCACGGCAAGGGTCGCGAGGTGGTCTTCCGCGCGGCGGGCACGTCGCTGAACGGGCAGGCGCAAGGCGAGGACATCCTCGTCGACGTCCGCAGGTTCTGGTCGGGCGTACAGGTGCTCGGCGACGGCTCGCGGGCCCGGATCGGCCCCGGCACCACGGTCGTGCGGGCGAACGCCGCGCTGGCCCGGCACGGCCGGGTGCTCGGCCCCGACCCCGCCAGCGCGATCGCCTGCACGATCGGCGGCGTGGTGGCGAACAACGCGTCGGGCATGACCGCGGGCACGACGCGCAACTCGTACCGGACGCTCGCCTCCCTCACCTTCGTACTGCCGACGGGCACGGTCGTGGACACGGCCGACCCGGCGGCCGACGAGGAGCTCGCGCACGCCGAGCCCGCCCTGTGCGCGGGTCTGCTGGCGATCAAGCGGGAGATCGAGGAGGACTCCGAGCTCACCCGCAGGATCCGCGCCAAGTACGAGATCAAGAACACGAACGGGTACCGGCTCGACGCGTTCCTGGACGGGTCGACACCCGTCGAGATCCTGCGCGGCCTGATGGTGGGCTCCGAGGGCACGTTCGGGTTCATCTCCGAAGTCGTCTTCGACACGCTGCCGTTGGACCGCCGGGTGTCCACCGCCCTGCTGTTCTTCCCCTCCCTGCCCGCCGCCGCGGCGGCCGTGCCCGTCTTCAATGACGCGGGCGCCCTGGCCGTGGAGCTGATGGACGGGAACACGCTGCGGGCGTCGGTCAGCGTGCAGGGCGTCCCGCAGGACTGGGCGCGGCTGCCGAAGGACACGACGGCGCTCCTGGTGGAGTTCCGCGCGCCGGACGAGGCGGGGCAGGCCGCCTACGAGGAGGCGGCGGCGCGGGCGCTGGACGGGCTCGACCTGGTGGCGCCGGTCGCGTCGGTGACGAACACGTTCACGCGCGACCCGAAGACGATCGCCGGGTACTGGAAGGCCCGCAAGGCGTTCGTGACAGCGGTCGGCGGTTCGCGCCCCTCGGGCACGACCCTGATCACGGAGGACTTCGCGGTGCCGCCGGCCCGGCTCGCCGAGGCCTGCGAGGCGCTGCTCGACCTCCAGACGCGGCACGGGTTCGACGCCGCCGTCGCCGGTCACGCCGCGCACGGCAATCTGCACTTCCTGCTGGCCTTCGACGCGGGCGAGCCGGCCGACGTCGCGCGCTACGCGGCGTTCATGGACGACTTCTGCCGCCTGACGGTCGAGCGGTTCGACGGCTCGCTCAAGGCGGAGCACGCGACGGGACGGAACATCGCGCCGTTCCTGGAGCTCGAATGGGGCCCCCGAGCCACCGAGTTGATGTGGCGCACCAAGCAGGTCATCGACCCGGACGGGGTCCTCGCGCCGCGCATCGTGCTCGACCGCGACCCCGAGGCGCATCTGCGCGGCCTCAAGACGATCCCCAAGGTCGAGCCGATCGCGGACCCGTGCATCGAGTGCGGCTTCTGCGAGCCGACGTGCCCGAGCGAGGACCTGACGACGACGCCGCGACAGAGGATCGTGCTGCGCCGCGAGATGATGCGCCAGCCGGCCGGTTCCCCGGTCGAGGACGCGCTGATCGACGCGTACGGGTACGACGCGGTCGACACCTGTGCGGGCGACTCCACGTGCAAGCTGGCGTGTCCGGTCGGCATCGACACCGGCGCCTTCATGAAGGAGTTCCGTCACGCCCGGCACTCGCCGCGCGAGGAGCGGGTCGCCGCGCTGGCCGCGAAGAACTTCAAGGCGGTGGAGGCCTCCGCGCGGCTCGCCGTGGCCGCCGCGGACAAGATCGGTGACCGGATCAGCGACCGGTTCCTGACCTCCGTGACCACGGCCGCGCGCAAGGCCGTCCGCCCGGACCTGGTGCCGGAGTGGCTGCCGGAGATCCCGGCCGCCGCCGCCCGCGCCCTGCCGCGCACCGCGCGCGTGGGCGCGTCGGCCGTCTACTACCCGGCGTGTGTGAACAGGATCTTCGGTTCGCCCGGGGCCGTCTCGCTCCCCCAGGCCGTCGTCGCGGTGTCCGCGCGCGCGGGCCGCCCGGTGTGGATCCCGGACGACGTGGCGGGCACCTGCTGCGCCACGATCTGGCACTCGAAGGGCTACGACGAGGGCAACGCGCTGATGGCGAACAGGATCGTGGACGCGGCCTGGGGCTGGACGGCGGGCGGCCGGCTGCCGCTGGTCGTGGACGCGTCGTCCTGCACGCTCGGCATCGCGCACGAGGTCGTGCCGTATCTCACCGACGACAACCGGGAGTTGCACGCGGAGCTGACCATCGTCGACTCGCTGGTGTGGGCGGCGGACGAGCTGCTACCGCGGCTGACGGTCGAACGGACGGTGGGTTCGGCGGTGCTCCATCCGACCTGCTCGATGGAGCACCTCGGCGACGTCGGCAGCCTGCGGGCGCTCGCCGAGGCCTGCGCGGACGAGGTGGTGGTCCCGGACGATGCGGGCTGCTGCGCGTTCGCGGGCGACCGGGGCATGCTGCACCGGGAGCTGACCGAGTCCGCGACCGCGAAGGAAGCCGCGGAGGTCCTCTCCCGCCCCTACGACGCGCACCTTTCGGCGAACCGGATGTGTGAGGTCGGCATGGACCACGCGACGGGCCGCTCCTACTACTCGGTACTCATCGAGCTGGAGCAGGCGACGCGCCCCGGCGCGGCCGGCCGGTGACCGGGGCGTCCTCCCGGCCGGGTCACGCGAGTCCAAAGACCCGGTAAAGGAAGTCCAACTCCTCGTCCAATTCCCCCTCTTGCGCCTCTGCTCTCACCCCCAGCAGGGTGGCTTGCGTTTGCCCCGGCACCGCACCCACCCCTGTTGGAGGTCCGATGCACGACAACGAGCGGCACGACGATCAGCGGCACGACATCGAGAGCAGCCCCCTGGACGCCCCCGAGCCCGACGGCCGGTCCCGCCGCGAGGTGCTGCGCACCGCGGGTGTCGCCGGAGCCGGGCTCGGACTCCTCGCCTTGGGCTCGGGCGGCACGGCGCAGGCCGCGGAGTCCGCGGGAGCCGACGGGACGGCCGCCGCGAGCACCGCCGCGGCGCCGGACCGACAGGGCGAGACGATGATCGGGGTGCCGTTCGAGCGGCGCAGCACCGTCCGGGTCGGCATCATCGGCCTCGGCAACCGCGGCGGCAGCATGATCGACCTCTTCCTCGCGATGCCCGGCGTCCAGGTCGTCGCCCTGTGCGACCCGGTCAAGGAGAAGACGGCCAAGGCGGCGGCGAAGGTGACGGCGGCAGGGCAGCCCGCGCCCGCGACGTACACCAAGGGCGATCACGACTTCGAGAACCTGTGCAAGCGCGGGGACATCGACTTCGTGTACGCGGCGACGCCGTGGGACTGGCACTTCGAGATGGCGAAGACGGCGATGCTGAACGGCAAGCACGTCGGCGTCGAGTGTCCGATCGCGCTCCAGCTCGACCAGTTGTGGGAACTGGTCGACCTGTCGGAGCGCACGCGCAGACACTGCATGCAGCTGGAGAACTGCTGCTACGGACGCAACGAGATGCGCGTGCTGCGGATGGCGCACGCGGGCAAGTTCGGTCAGCTCCTGCACGGCGCGGGCGCGTACAACCACGACCTGCGCGGCCTCATGTTCGACCCGGACTACTACGAGGGCCCGTGGCGCCGGCTGTGGCACACCCGGCTTCGCGGCGATCTGTACCCGAACCACGGCTTCGGGCCGGTCGCGAACTACATGGACATCAACCGCGGCGACCGGGTCACACACATCTCCAGCTTCGGCACCCCGGCGCTCGGCCTCGCCGAGTACCGCGAGGCCCACATGCCCAAGAGCGACCCGAGCTGGAAGGAGACGTACATCGAGTCGGACCGCACGATCAGTCTGGTCCAGACGGCGAAGGGCCGCGTGATCCGCCTCGAGCACGACGTCAGCACCCCGCACCCCTACTCCCGGATCAACCAACTCGGCGGCACGAAGGGTGTGTTCGAGGACTATCCGGCCCGGATCTACCTCGAGCCGGACCAGTCGAACGACGCCTGGGGCGACTTCGGGCAGTACGCCGACTGGGACCACTGGCTGTGGAAGGAGCACGCCAACCCGCCGGGCGGGCACGGCGGCATGGACTACCTCATGGTGTTCCGCCTGATGCAGACGATGCGCCTGGGGCTCGTACCGGACTTCGACGTGTACGACGCCGCGACCTGGACGTCGCCGGTGCCGCTGAGTCACCTGTCGATCAAGGCGAAGGGGGCGCCGCAGGCGATCCCCGACTTCACGCGCGGCGGCTGGCGCGAGGAGCGGAGCGGCGTCGACTCGGAGAAGCCGGCCGAGGCGTGAGGGTGCGGTGAGGGGGTGCGGGCCGTCCTGCCCGCACCCCCTCACCCGCGGTCAGCAGCGGTACCGGTCGACCGTCAGCGTCCCCTGTTCGGTGCGCAGTTCACGGTCGTAGCAGTGCTTTCCGGGGCCGCTGACGCGGTAGCGCTCGCCGGTGACGCCGACCGCGTGCCGCTGCTCGCGCGGCGCGTTCGCGGCGTACGAGGCGTCGCCGGTGTACGTGTCGTCGGAGACGACCCAGCCGGCGCCGGTGTTCGTCCGGGCCCGGTCCCCCAGTGTGATGACGGTGCGCAGCCGGTCGTCGGCGCCCAGGATCGTGGTGCCGTCCATGGTGTACGTGCGATGGGCGCGGGCGGTGCGGTCTCCGGTGCGCACGGTCTCGCGGTCGGTCCAGGTCGCGGTGAGGGCGTCGGTGTTCTCGCCCTCGGTCCAGCGGTGGGCGGAGGTGGCGGCGAGGGTGCGGCTGACGGTGGTGGTGACGCGTCCGTGCGAGGTGTTCAGGTAGCCACTGACGGTGAGAGCGTGGCCGCCCTCGGTGTCCAGGCGGTACGCGGAGTCGGGCGAACCGGGCGTGTAGACGGGCGAGTTGGCGAGGTCTCCCACCTTGTGCTCCGTGAGGGCGCCGGTGACGTGGTCGCTGCCGGCGTCCTGCCAGGCGAGCACGTTGACCGGGGTGCTCCAGCCGGTCTGCCCCTTCGGGACGCCGACGACGGACACCTCGACCCGGTGCGGGCGGCCGTCGTTGAGCAGCCCGGCGAACGGCGTGAGGTCGTACTCGATCGGCTTGATGTCGAAGGCGCGCGGGCCCGGGATCACGTACCAGAGGAACGGATTGGACCAACCGCCCGTCCACACGGTCGGGAACGGGGCGGCGATCCCGGCGAGCTGTCCGTCGACGCTGATCTGCACCTCGCGGTAGGGCCCTTCGGCGGCCTTGCAGGAGTACGGCGCACTGTCGGGCACGGTCATGTACCAGTACTCCTCGCAGCCACCCCCGGAGCCGGTCGCGTACACCTCGGCGACGAGGCGCTCGCTGTTGCGGGGCGTGGTGAGGGTGCCGTCGGCGGCGAGGGGCAGGACACGGTCGGGCATCCGAGCGGCGTCGGTGGCCGCACGCGCCCGGGGCTTCGCGGTCTCCGGGTAGAAGGTCAGGGTCGCCTTGACGTCGATGACGCCTGTGTAGGTGTCGTTCACGACGTTGCCGATGAGCATCTCGACGGGGCTGCTGTCGCGCAGGGTGTCGCTGTAGCGGGTGACGTCCTTCTCGACGCTCCAGGCGATGCCGTCGGGCGAGGGCTCCGGGGTCGAGGTCCGCAGCACCTCGACGCCGCCGATGTGCAGATAGCCGAGCCGGTCGAACTGGCGGCCCTTGACCTTGCCGTCGAGCCGCAGCACCACCTTGCTCCAGCGGTCGCCGCAACCCTCGGGCGGTGTGTAGGTGCCCCGGTACGGGGTGAAGTCGCGGAACTGGGCCTCGGCGACGGTGACTTCGCAGGACCGGGTGCGGGGGTGCTCGACGGGCGGCGCCGCGGTGACGGGGTCGTGCCAGTCGGTGCCGAACTCCGTGGGCGGGGTCGTGGCGGCCGGGGAGCCGGCTGTGGCCTGGGCCGGTGCCCCGGCCACGAGTGCGCCCGCACCGAGGATCACTCCGGCGAGCATGGACATGACGCGTCTTCTCATGGCCGGAGTTCTACGGGGCGTCGCTGTCCCGCGCAATGGGGTGTCGGGCGCGGAATCGGAGCGGCGGGCGCCCTCCTGCCCGGATCAGCCCTTCAGTTCCGCCTTGTCCCCCATGACGACCACCGGGTGCAGGGCCGGGTCGAGGTTCCTGAGCAGGTACTCCATGTCGGACTTGGACTGGCTGACGCAGGCCGAGGTGCCGCTGCCGTGGTCCATGTGCAACCAGATGCTGCCGCCCTTGGTCTGCCCCTCGGGCCGGGTCGGGTCGCTCGGCGAGGTGCCCTTCACCCGGTTGTAGTCGATGGCGACCACGTAGTCGAAGTCGTGCCAGTGCGACTTCGCCCAGTAGTGCGGGGCCTGGAAGGCGCCGGACTGCGTGTACGGGAGCTTCGCGCCCGGGTCCGTGAGCACACCGCCGGCGTCGCTGAGCGTGAACACCCCGACGGGGCTGCGCTTGTCGCCCTCGTGGTGGTCGGTCGTCCAGCCCTTCTTGCCGTTGTGCCCGGACCAGCTGCGCTCCTTCTTCCAGGTGTCGCCGGTCTTGGTGAACAGCGCGATCGTGGAGTCCGCCGAGTCCTTGCCCGCGCCGTAGACGGCGACGACCTGCCGCGCGCTCGCCGGTACGCGCTTCTGGTAGCGGTCGCCCACGTCGGGGATGCGCTTGAGGTCGGTCGTCCGGGCCGTGTCGTCGCGCGCGGAGTCGGCCGCGCCGTCCGCCGCCGTGCCGGAACCCCGGCCACCGTCCTGGTCGTCGGCACCGCACGCCGCCAGCGTGGTCGCCAGGAGGCCGCACGCCACAGCCAAGACGCCCGCTCGCATCGCCTTCTTCGCACCCGTACCCGCACTTCGCATGCGGTCCATGGTCTCACCACACGTCAGATGCGTCCGGCCCGGGCCCGATGCGCACCGTGCATCCCGGCCGAATCTTTGCCCGCGACCGTAAAACCGTTTGCCTCCGGTCGGTCCGGGACGCGAACCTTTCACGGTTTGTTCCGCAGAATCCCGTTCTCTTTTTCTCCCCCTCCCGCCTCCCCTCCCCCGCCCCCACCCTCCCCTCCCCGCCTCCCGACTTTCGGTGCCGACCTCGAGCCCTGGGACATCATGCAGATCTCCGACCTTCCGTATCCCGATCCGGGCGTGCCGGACGCCCGGTCAGGCCCCCGGTTCCTGCTCTGGCTCGGCCGGAACCAGCTGGGCGGCCAGCTCAAGTCCCTCGCCTGGGGCATGCTCCACTTCACGTCCGTCGCCGGGCTCCCGTTCGGCGTCGGACTGGCCGTCCAGGCCGTCGTGGACGGCTCCGGCGCCGGGCTCGCCTCCGCCGCGGGCCTGATCGCGGTGCTCGGCGTCGCCATCGCGCTCGGCGACACCATGCTCCACCGGACGGCCGTGACGAACTGGATCACCGCCGCCGCCCGTGTGCAGCAGCTGCTCGCCCGCCGCACCGCCGCGCTGGGCGCCGCCCTCACCCGGCGGGTCGCCGCGGGCGAGGTGGTCGCGGTGTCCACCGGTGACGTCGAGAAGATCGGCTGGTTCGTCGAGGCGCTGTCCCGCTTCGCGGCCGCCGCCCTCACCGTTGTCCTGGTCTGCGTCGGCCTCGCCGTGTACCAGCCCGCGCTCGGCGGTGTCGTCGCGATCGGCATGCCGGTCCTCGCGCTCGCCGTCCTGCCGCTGCTGCCCCGCGCCACCCGGCGCGCGGACCACCAGCGGGAACAGGCGGGCAAGGCCACCGAACTCGCCTCGGACACCGTCGCCGGACTGCGCGTCCTGCGCGGCATCGGCGGCGAGGAGCTCTTTCTCGACCGCTACCGCCGTGCCTCCCAGGAGGTCCGCCGCGCCGCCGTGCGCAGCGCCCGCATGTGGTCGCTGATCTCCGCGATCCAGGTCCTCCTTCCGGGCCTGCTGCTCATCGTGGTCGTCTGGTACGGCGTCCATCTGGCCCGCGAGGGCCGGATCACCGTCGAGGAACTGGTGACGGTGTACAGCGCGGTGATGATCCTGAACTATCCGCTGCGGCACTTCGAGGAGATCGCCATGGCGTACTCCTTCTCCCGGCCGTCGGCCCAGCGGGCGGCGAGGGTCCTGGCCCTGCGCCGGGTGACCGAGCCCGAGGACGGCGGGCCGCGCGAGACCGATCTGCCCGGAACGGATCTGCCGGAGGGCGATCTGTACGACCCCGTGACGGGTCTGCTCGCCCCGGCCGGGCTGCTCACCGCCGTCGTGTGCGGCGACCCGGACCTGGCGGGTCGGCTGGCCGACCGGCTCGGCGGCCACCCGCCGGACGCCGGCGACGAGAACGCCGGGCCCGGCGAGGACGACTCCAAGGCCTCCGCGCCGCCGTCCGTCCTGCTCGGCGGTGTGCCGCTCGACGAGCTGCCCCTGGACACGGCCCGCACCGCGGTCCTGGTCCAGGACAAGGACCCGGTGCTCCTGTCCGGAACACTCGCCGAACTGCTCGACGTGCCGTCGTCCGGCGCCGTCACCCCCGAAGCGGCGCTGGCGGCCGCACAGTGCGGCGACGTCCTGGACGCCCTGGCCCAGGCCTCGCTGGACGACGACCCGATGAACGCCCGGATCACGGAGCGGGGCCGCTCCCTGTCCGGCGGCCAACGCCAGCGGCTCGCGCTGGCCCGCTCGCTGGTCGCCGCCCCGGAGGCGCTGGTCCTCGACGAGCCGACGTCCGCCGTCGACTCGCACACCGAGGCCCGTGTCGCCGAGAGCCTGCGCGCGGTGAGGCACGGCCGCACCACGGTCGTCCTGACCTCGTCGCCGCTGCTCCTGGACCGCGCCGACCGCGTGGCGTTCGTCCACGAGGGCGAGGTCGTGGCCGTGGGCGAGCACCGCGAACTGGTCCGCACCGAGCCCCGGTACCGGGCGGTCGTCACTCGGGAGACCGACGAGGAGGCGGCCACGGCGGCCTCCGGACTCGGGTCCGGCACAGACATCGGCACCGGCACCCCGCACGGACCCGATCCCCGGTCGGGCATGGAGATCGACATCGAGGAGACGGCATGATCGGCGTAGCGCGTCCGGCCTACGACCCGGCGGCCCCCACCACGGCGGCCACCCTGCCGATCGGCGCCGCGTCGACGGTGCGCGCCTACGTGCTCGAGCTGTACCGGCGCCACCGCCGGGCGTTCCTGCTCCTGATCGGGGTGAACGCGGTCGCGGTCGTCGCGTCCATGGTCGGCCCCTATCTGCTCGGCGGCGTGATCCAGGACGTCTCCGACGGCTCGGGCGCCGCGCTGCGCGAGCTGCACCTGGAGCGCACCGTCGGCCTGTTCGTGATCGCGCTGGTGATCCAGGCGGTGTTCGTCCGGCAGGTGCGGCTGCGCGGGGCGATGCTCGGCGAGCGGATGCTGGCCGACCTCCGCGAGGACTTCCTCGTGCGGTCGGTCGGGCTGCCTCCGGGGGTGCTGGAGCGGGCCGGCACGGGCGATCTGCTGTCCCGGATCACGACGGACGTCGACCGGCTGGCGAACGCGATGCGGGAGGCCGTGCCGCAGCTGTCGATCGGTGTCGTGTGGGTGGTGCTGCTGATCGGCGGTCTCACCGTGACCGCGCCGCCCCTGGCTCCCGCGATCCTGGTCGCGGTGCCGCTCCTGGTGATCGGCTGCCGCTGGTACTTCAAGCGGGCGCCGTCGGCCTATCGCTCGGAGGCCGCCGGGTACGCGGCGGTCGCCGCCGCCCTCGCGGAGACCGTGGACGCGGGCCGCACCGTCGAGGCCCACCGCCTGGGCGCGCGCCGCGTCGAGCAGTCCGACGTGCGGATCCGGCAGTGGACGGCATGGGAGCGGTACACGCTGTACCTGCGCTCGGTGCTCTTCCCGGTGATCAACACCGTGCACACGCTCGTGCTGCTCTCCGTCCTGCTCATCGGCGGCGTGTTCGTCCTCCAGGGCTGGATCGACGTGGGCCAGCTGACCACGGGCGCGCTGATCGCGCAGATGCTCGTGGAACCGCTCGGCCTGATCCTGCGCTGGTACGACGAGCTGCAGGTCGCCCAGGTCTCGCTGGCGCGGCTGGTCGGCGTGCGGGACATCGAGCCGGACGCGGGCGATCCCGGGGTGCGGCCGGACGGCCGGCACGTCCAGGCGGACGAGGTGCACTTCGGGTACCGCGAGGGCGTCGACGTCCTGCGCCGGGTCTCGCTGGAGGTCGAGCCGGGCACGCGACTGGCCCTGGTCGGCCCGTCCGGTGCGGGCAAGTCGACGCTCGGCCGGCTCCTGGCCGGCATCTACGCCCCGCGCACGGGCCGGATCACACTGGGCGGCGCCGAGCTGTCCCGGATGGAGGCCGAACGGGTCCGCTCGCACGTGGCCCTGGTCAATCAGGAGCACCACGTCTTCGTGGGGTCCCTGCGCGACAACCTCCGCCTGGCCCGTACGGGCGCCGAGGACGCCGAGCTGTGGGCGGCGCTCGGCGCGGTCGACGCGGACGGCTGGGCCCGTGGCCTGGCCGGCGGTCTCGACACAGAGGTCGGCTCGGGCGGCACGGCGCTGACCCCGGCGCAGGCCCAGCAGATCGCGCTGGCCCGCCTGGTGCTCGCCGATCCGCACACGCTGGTCCTGGACGAGGCGACCTCGCTCCTGGACCCGCGGGCGGCGCGCGATCTGGAGCGCTCGCTGGGCCGCGTCCTCGACGGGCGCACGGTCGTGGCGATCGCCCACCGGCTGCACACCGCGCACGACGCGGATGTCATCGCCGTGGTCGAGGAGGGCCGTATCCGGGAGCTCGGCAGCCACGACGAGCTGGTCGCGGCCGACGGGGCGTACGCGGCGCTGTGGCGGTCCTGGCACGGGTGAGCGTGCCGGAGGGGGCGGCGCGGCCGGGCTCAGATCACGTTGAGCGCGGCTGCGCAGCCCACTCCGCCGAGCAGCATGAACGCGGGCATGAGCACCTTCAGCTCGACCCAGCTGCCGGCCCGGAAGCGCATGGCCTTCGGCGGGCCGATCGGGTACCAGCGCTTGCGGCCGATCGGGATGGGCCACAGCACGGGGCAGCCGGAGACGGTGAGCGCGTCCCCGATGCAGTGCGTCAGGGCGCCGAGCACGATCGGCAGTCCCAGCCAGAGGTACTCCTGCCCGGGGTCGGTGAACAGCCAGTCCGAACCGTTGCCCGGCTGGTCGAGTATTCCGGCGAGTATCCAGGCGCTGGTCCCGGCGAGCAGCCAGACCAGGACGTCGCTGCTGGAGCCGCGGGCGGCCCGCCAGAGCAGGCCCTCGATGGCCAGCACCATGTGGATGAAGAGGATCGCGAGGACGGTCCAGCGGCCACCGGTGATCGCGGCGACCGAGGTGCCGCCGCCGATCAGGACGGCCCAGACCCACGTGTGGGTGAGCGTGCGGTGTCCGCCGGAGCGGCGCGGGTCGCCCTTCATGCGGGTGCCCTTGTAGACGGCGTAGGAGAGCTTGTCGACGATCTCGCACAGCCCTCGGGAGATCGGTCCGAAGGCCCGCGAGATGGTGGCCGCCTTGTGGTCCAGGTCCGGGGCGAGTGCGGCGCCGGCGCAGATGAGCGCTCCGACGAGGAGTACGGGCCACGGCATCGGGTGTCCGGCGGCGGCCGTCGCCGCGCCCACCCCCAGCCAGGCCGCCGCTCCTGACAGCGAGTGTGCCGGTCCCATCATGGTGGTGTTCCGCCCCTGTTCCTGTCGCGCCGGCCGCTCGCGCGGCACCGGCAAGTCCCTTGTGCCGACGGCCTGTCGTCCCGTTGGGCGCCCCTGCGGCCCCGTGGGCGCACCGACGCCCCGTCGGCGCCTCAGCGTAGCGTTCGTGATCTTCGGCCGGACATCCGATTGCCTGATCGGGTGGGAAGCCAGGCAAGATGGGGGCGTGACCCTTATCGATCAGCTCCCGCAGACCGCCGACCCGGACGCCCTCTACGACGCCTTCGAGTCGTGGGCCGAGGAGCGTGGTCTCACCCTCTATCCCCACCAGGAGGAGGCCCTGATCGAGGCGGTGTCGGGGGCGAACGTGATCGTCTCGACGCCCACCGGTTCCGGCAAGAGCATGATCGCCGCCGGTGCGCACTTCGCCGCGCTCGCCCGTGACGAGGTCACCTTCTACACGGCGCCCATCAAGGCGCTCGTCTCCGAGAAGTTCTTCGAGCTGTGCAAGCTCTTCGGTACGGAGAACGTCGGCATGCTGACCGGCGACGCGTCGGTGAACGCGGACGCGCCGGTGATCTGCTGCACCGCCGAGGTCCTCGCCTCCATCGCGCTGCGCGACGGGGAGCGGGCCGACATCGGCCAGGTCGTCATGGACGAGTTCCACTTCTACGCGGAGGGCGACCGCGGCTGGGCCTGGCAGATCCCGCTGCTGGAGCTGCCGCAGGCGCAGTTCATCCTGATGTCGGCGACGCTCGGCGACGTGGCCATGTTCGAGAAGGACCTGACGCGGCGCACGGGCCGGCCGACGTCGGTGGTCCGCTCGGCGACCCGCCCGGTGCCGCTCTCCTACGAGTACCGGCTGACGCCGCTCACGGAGACGCTCACGGAGCTTCTCGACACCCGGCAGGCTCCCGTCTACATCGTGCACTTCACGCAGGCGCAGGCCGTGGAGCGGGCGCAGGCGCTGATGAGCATCAACATGTGCACGCGCGAGGAGAAGGACAAGATCGCCGAGCTGATCGGCAACTTCCGCTTCACCACCAAGTTCGGCCAGAACCTCTCGCGTTACGTGCGGCACGGAATCGGTGTGCACCACGCGGGCATGCTGCCCAAGTACCGGCGGCTGGTGGAGAAGCTGGCGCAGGCGGGTCTGCTGAAGGTCATCTGCGGCACCGACACCCTGGGCGTGGGGGTCAACGTGCCGATCCGCACGGTGCTGTTCACCGCTCTCACCAAGTACGACGGCAACCGGGTGCGCACGCTGCGCGCCCGTGAGTTCCACCAGATCGCGGGGCGGGCCGGCCGGGCCGGCTTCGACACCGCCGGTTTCGTGGTGGCGCAGGCGCCCGAGCACGTGATCGAGAACGAGAAGGCGCTCGCCAAGGCGGGCGACGATCCGAAGAAGCGCCGCAAGGTGGTCCGCAAGAAGGCGCCCGAGGGTTTCGTCGGCTGGACGGAGAGCACCTTCGAGAAGCTCATCGCGTCCGAGCCGGAGCCGCTCACCTCGCGCTTCCGTGTCACGCACACGATGCTGCTCTCGGTCATCGCCCGCCCGGGCAACGCGTTCGAGGCGATGCGCAAGCTCCTGGAGGACAACCACGAGCCGCGCAAGGCGCAGTTGCGGCACATCCGGCGCGCCATCGCGATCTACCGCTCGCTGCTGGACGGCGGCATCGTCGAGAAGCTCGACGAGCCGGACGCGTCGGGCCGGATCGTGCGGCTGACCGTCGATCTGCAGCAGGACTTCGCGCTGAACCAGCCGCTGTCCACGTTCGCGCTCGCCGCGTTCGACCTGCTCGACAAGGAGTCGCCGTCGTACGCGCTCGACATGGTGTCCGTCGTCGAGTCCACGCTGGACGACCCGCGCCAGATCCTGCACGCACAGCAGAACAAGGCGCGCGGTGAGGCCGTCGCGCTGATGAAGGCGGACGGGGTCGAGTACGAGGAGCGCATGGAGCGCCTCCAGGACGTCTCGTACCCGAAGCCGATGGAGGAGCTGCTCTTCCACGCGTACAACACCTACCGCCAGAGCCACCCGTGGGTCGGCGACCACCCGCTGTCGCCGAAGTCCGTGATCCGCGACATGTACGAACGGGCGCTGTCCTTCACCGAGTTCGTCTCCTTCTACGAGCTCGCGCGGACCGAGGGCATCGTGCTGCGCTACCTGGCGAGCGCGTACAAGACGCTCGACCACACGGTGCCGGACGATCTGAAGTCGGAGGATCTGGAGGACCTGATCGCCTGGCTCGGCGAGATGGTGCGTCAGGTCGACTCCAGTCTGCTGGACGAGTGGGAGCAGCTCGCCAACCCGGAGGTGATGACCGCCGAGGAGGCTCAGGAGAAGGCCGACCAGGTCAAGCCGGTCACGGCGAACGCGCGCGCCTTCCGTGTCCTCGTCCGCAACGCGATGTTCCGCCGTGTCGAACTGGCGGCGCTGGACAACGTCGACGAGCTCGGCGCCCTGGACGGCGACGCGGGCTGGGACGCGGACGCGTGGGGCGAGGCCATGGACGCGTACTGGGACGAGTACGAGGACCTGGGCACCGGGCCCGACGCGCGCGGTCCGAAGCTGCTGATGATCGAGGAGGATCCGGAGCACGGTCTGTGGAAGGTGCGCCAGACCTTCGCGGATCCGAACGGGGACCACGACTGGGGCATCAGCGCCGAGGTCGACCTCGCCGCCTCCGACGCGGAGGGCCGCGCCGTCGTCCGTATCACGGACGTGGGCCAGCTGTAGCCGTCCGACCGGCCGGGCGCTCCCGCCCGGCCGCCGCCATCCGGTCCACCCGCCGGCTCCGGCCCGGCGCCCGTACGAGAAGGGTCCACGCATGACGAATCCTGCGGAACGGCTCGTCGACCTGCTCGACCTGGAGCAGATCGAGGTCAACATCTTCCGTGGGCGCAGCCCGAACGAGTCCCTCCAGCGGGTCTTCGGCGGGCAGGTCGCGGGGCAGGCGCTGGTGGCGGCGGGCCGTACGACGGAGGGCGACCGGCCCGTGCACTCGCTGCACGCGTACTTCCTGCGCCCGGGCCGTCCGGGCGTGCCGATCGTGTACCAGGTCGAACGGGTTCGTGACGGCCGCTCGTTCACCACGCGCCGGGTCACGGCCGTGCAGCAGGGTCGCACGATCTTCAATCTCACCGCCTCCTTTCACCGGCCCGAGGAAGGGGCCTTCGAGCATCAGTTGCCGCCGGCCCGCGAGGTGCCGGATCCCGAGTCGCTGCCGACGGTCGCCGACGAGGTCAGGAACCACCTCGGGGCGCTGCCCGAGGCGTTGGAGCGGATGGCCCGGCGCCAGCCGTTCGACATCCGTTACGCGGACCCGCTGCGCTGGACCCCCGAGGAGGTCCGGTCGGCCGAGCCGCGCAGCGCCGTGTGGATGCGGGCCGTCGGTCCTCTCGGCGACGATCCGCTGGTGCACACGTGCGCGCTCACGTACGCGAGCGACATGACGCTGCTCGACGCGGTCCGGCTGCCGGTCGAGCCCCTGTGGGGCCCGCGCGGCTTCGACATGGCCTCGCTCGACCACGCCATGTGGTTCCACCGTCCTTTCCGTGCCGATGAGTGGTTCCTGTACGACCAGGAGTCGCCGATCGCGACGGGTGGCCGCGGTCTGGCCCGCGGGCGCATCTACGACACCGAGGGGCGTCTGCTGGTGTCGGTGGTGCAGGAGGGCCTGTTCCGGAAGCTGGACGCGTGAGCGGCGAGGCCGTCGACGCGGGCCCCGACTCCGGTGCGGGCCCAGGATCCGGTGCGGACCTGGACGAGCGGCTCGCGCGGGCCGTGCGGCTGCGCGAGGAGGGCCGCCTCGAGGAGGCCCGCGCCCTGCTCCTCGATCTGAGGGCTCACCGCCCCGACGACGTCCGCGTCGCCTATCAGACCGCCTGGGTCCACGACGCCCTCGGTCTGGAGTCCGAGGCCGTCCCGCACTACGTCGCCGCGGTCGCTGAGCGACGCCGTGGAGGAGTTCCCCGACGACCAGGCGCTGCGCACGTTCCTGTCGATGGCCCTCTACAACGTGGGCCGTGCGCACGACGGGATGCGGCTGCTGCTCACGGTGCTGGCGGAGACCAGCGCCGACCCCGGGATCGTGGGGTACCGGGCGGCGATCGAGTACTACGCGCGAGATCTGGACGCCGTCGAGGGTGCCGCGGACCCGGCCTGAGTGGGCCTTCGCGTCGCAGGAAGGATCACGCTCGTCTGCCCAGCAGGCGCGACCAGAGGCTCCGGCGGGTGGTCGTCTCCTCGGGCGCCGCGACCGGGGCGGGTGCGGTCACCGCGGCCGGTGCGGTCACCGCGGCGGGCGCGGCCTCCACTGCGGGCTGCGCCCGGGCCGTCCGGGCGGAGGCGGGCACGGGGGCCGGCCGGAGCCGTCGTGCCTCGGCCATCCTCAGCATCAGATTGGCCCGCAGCCAGCTGATCTCGTCCGGGTGGTCGGCGGTCAGGATGCGCTCGACGACCTGGGCGGTGGGCGACTCGGGCGTGCCGTACCAGGTCTCCTCGGGGCGCAGTCGGTGCAGATGGGCGCGCTCGTAGGGGCTCTCGACGAGCTCGGCGACCTGGGTCGGGTCCAGGAGCGTCGCGATGGCGGCGGCCCGCTCCCAGGGGTCGGTGCTCCGGCCCAGCAGATAGCTCGCGTGGCGGGCTCGCCAGGTCCGGGGCCGCAGGTCGTCGCCGGCGGCCAGGCGGGCCCGCAGCCGGTCGGGGGTGCGTCCGGTCAGCAACGGTGCGTTGATCTCGGATCGCGCGAACTCCCGTAGTTCCTGGGCGAGATAGAGCCAGACCACGGCCCGGTACCGGTTGACGTAGAACTTGGCCGGCGTGAGCATTCCGGCGCGGGCGAGCCGTGTGAAGCGGGTCGGCGGGATGCCCATCAGCTCGGCGGCCTGCGCCGTGCCCACGACCCTCACCTGCTCACGCAGCGTGTCGGGAAAGCCTTCGGTCTCGCGGATCCGCTCGATCTCCGTGTGGGGCACCCGGCGGCGCCCGCCGTCCGGGGCCGCCACGGTGCGGATCCGTCCGAGTCGTACGGCGAGGTCGAACTCGCCTCGCTTCAGTCCCAGTTCGCGCGCCGCGCTGCCCTGAGGCCTGGTCATGATGTCGCCGTGCATGGCCTTGTCCCCCGTCGCCCCTCAATCCATTCGGTCACTCTCCGTGACCGCTCGGGAGAAACCGTAGCCGGATCCCGCACACCGCGCCGGAGCCTGTGGATAACTTCGGCGGACGGGGCGGAACCCGGCTCGGTGGGGAACTGAATTACCTGGTCAGACCTCTGACACGGAGCGGTGCTCGGGCTTGCGCGCATCGACGCCCAGGTGCTCACCGACGCGATTCACGAGCAGGGTCATCTCGTACGCGACCTGACCGATGTCCGCCTCGGCCCCGCTGAGGACGCACAGGCAACTGCCGTCACCGGCGGCGGTGACGAAGAGCACCGCGTCGTCGAACTCGATCATCGTCTGGCGGACGCCGCCCACGCCGAAGTGCCGTCCCGAGCCCTTGGCGAGGCTGTGCAACCCGGAGGAGACGGCCGCGAGATGCTCGGCGTCCTCCCGGCGGAGCCCACCGCTGGCGCCGGTGACCAGGCCGTCGTTGGACAGAACCAGCGCGTGCCGCACCTGCTCGACCCGCTCCGTCAGGTCGTCCAGCAGCCAGCCGAGTCCCTCGCTCTGCCCCATGATCCCGTCTCCCCGCTTCCGTGTGGCCCGCCGTACGGTCCGCTCCCCCGCTCCGGGGAGCTGTTTCGCCAGCCTTCCCCACGACCGGCGTCCGGGCAAGGAGGATGACCTCATGGCACACAAGATGACCGATGAGCAATGGCGGGCCTTCGTCTCGGCGGGCACCCGCACCGGGAAACTCTCCACCACGCGGGCCGACGGCAGTCCGCACGTCGCGCCCGTCTGGTTCGTCCTGGACGGTGAGGACATTCTGTTCAACACCGGGAAGGACACGGTGAAGGGCCGCAACCTCGCCCGGGACGGACGGCTGGCGCTGTGCGTCGACGACGAGAGGCCGCCCTTCTCGTTCGTGACGATCCAGGGCCGCGCCGAACTGAGCGAGGACGCCGACGAGTTGCTGGATTCGGCCACCCGGATCGGCGCGCGCTACATGGGCCCGGACCGCGCCGAGGAGTTCGGCCGGCGCAACGGCGTGCCGGGCGAACTCGTCGTCCGCGTGAAGATCGAGAAGGTCGTGTCCATGGCCGGCGTGTCGAGCTGATCCGTCCGGTCAGCCCACCGAGTCGAGGAGCCGGGCGGTGTGCATCCGCCCGGCGTACTCGACCAGCCTGATCAGGACCTCCTTCCCCGAGTCCTTCTTGCGGGCGTCGCACAGGACCACCGGCGTGCCGGTGTCGAGGTCGAGGGCCCGCGCCACGTCCTGCTCGCCGTGCGCCCGGGCGCCCGCGAAGCAGTTGACGGCCACGACGAAGGGGATGCTCCGGTGCTCGAAGTAGTCGACGGCCGGGAAGCAGTCCTCCAGGCGCCGCGTGTCGGCGAGGACGACCGCGCCGAGCGCGCCCTGGGAGAGCTCGTCCCACAGGAACCAGAAGCGGTCCTGGCCCGGGGTGCCGAACAGGTAGAGCGACAGGCCCGACCTGATGGTGATCCGGCCGAAGTCCATGGCGACGGTCGTGGTGGTCTTGCGCTCGACCGCCGCCGTGTCGTCCACGGACTGGCCGAGCTCGCTCAGCTGCTCCTCGGTGCGCAGCGGGCGGATCTCGCTGACCGCGCCCACGAGGGTGGTCTTGCCCACCCCGAATCCGCCCGCCACGAGGATCTTCAGTGCCATGGCCGCGGACACGTCGTGTTCCGTGTCCTCGGAGTGCGAAGCGTCGGAGTGTGCCGCGTCAGAGTGCTCGGAGCCCATCGATGACTTCCCTCAGGATCTTCTCGTCCGGTAGCTGTGCGGGCGGCACCGGCCTGCTGACCGTGACGCAGCCCTGATCGAGCAGGTCGCCCAGGAGGACGCGGACCACGCCGACGGGCAGGTCCGTTCCGGCGGCGAGTTCGGCGACGGTCTGGGTCTCGATCCGGCACAGCGCGATGATCGCGTTGTGCTCGGGGCCGAAGGCCGTGTCGTCGTGGGGGCCGGGAGCGGCGGGGTCCAGCGACACGAGGGCGATCAGGTCGAGCCGTACGCCCTGCGGGCCCGCCGTGGTGCGCCCTCCGGTCATCGCGTACGGACGGACCAGAGGGCCGGCCTCGTTGTCGAACCACTGACTGCCCGGGTCCTCGGGGCTGCCGCGCTCCTCCTGCGCGCCCTCCTCCGCGGCCCGGTACGCGGCCTCCTCTGCCTGATAGGCGGCTTCCTGGGCCCGGTAGGCGGCGACGTTCCGGTACATCTCGGCGAAGTTGTCGTCGTTCATGTCCACCCTGTCCACGACCGCTCCGGTCAGCCCGCCGTCGGGGGTTGTCCGGCGAATCTCGCCGGGGTGTAGAGGTGCTCCCCCACGCGCTTGACGAGGCGGGCCATCTCGTAGGCGACGAGCCCGATGTCGGCGGTGGCGGTGCTCAGGACGGCGAGGCAGGATCCGTCTCCGGCGGCGGCCACGAACAGGAAGCCGTCGTCCATCTCGACCATCGTCTGGCGCACGCCGCCGGTGCCGAAGTGGCGCCCGGTGCCCTTGGCGAGGCTGTTGAACCCGGAGGCGACCGCGGCGAGGTGCTCGGCGTCCTCGCGGCCCAGGCCGTTCGAGGCGCCCACGGCCAGGCCGTCGTTGGACAGGACGACGGCGTGCCGCAGTTCGGTCACCCGCAGCACCAGGTCGTCGAGGAGCCAGTCGAGCTCGCCGGAGCCGTGGGCGGTGCCCGCGGTCGGTTCTTTGATCATGTGCGGTCTCCTTCGATGCTGTGGCCGCCGGGGTCGATGCTGTGGCGGCCGGGCCGGCGTCCGCCGCCTCTGGCCCAGCCGTCCCGGAAGGACGTCATCCGGGCCCTGGCCTGTTCGGGGGTGCGGTCGTCCGGCTGCGGGACGCGCGCGGGGGGAGCCTTCTCTTCGGGGCGTTCGCGCAGTTGGGGCGCGAGGCTCGCCTGCCGTACCCGGCGCGGCAGGCCGTCGAGGGAGCCCTCGTCGTCGACCGCGGGGCGGCGGGGGCCGTCGTCGGGCGGGTCCCTGCGCACCTGGAGCGCGGTGACGCCGGGCGGGTGCCGGGGGGTCTCGGGCTCGGGCGCCGCGGCCGGGGCCAGTGCGACGCGGGCGCCGGATGCCGGTACGGAGTGGTGGTTCATGGCTGCCGTCTCGGGCTCGGTCTCGGGCACGCGCGCGTGGCGGCGCGTCTCTTCGGTCTCCCGCGCTTCGCCTCCGGTGCGGTCGGGGCTGCCCTTGTGCAGCAGCGGGGTGGGCAGCAGGACGACGGCGGTGGTGCCTCCGTAGGGCGAGGCGCGCAGATGCACCTTGACGTCGTGCCGGTGGGCGAGGCGGCTGACCACGAAGAGGCCGAGCCGGTCGCTGTCGAACAGGTCGAGCGCCTCGGAGTGCTCGATGCGGGCGTTCGCCTCGTCGAGGGTGTCCTTGCCCATGCCGAGACCGCGGTCCTCGATCTCGATCGCGTAGCCGTTGCCGACGAGTTCACCGCTGACGCGCACCTTGGTGTGCGGGGGCGAGAACTGGGCGGCGTTCTCGACGAGTTCGGCGAGCAGGTGGGTGACGTCGGCGACGGCCGCACCGGTGACATGGGCGGCGGCGAGCTGGCGCACCTCCACGCGCGCGTAGTCCTCGATCTCGGAGACCGCCGCGCGGACGACGTTCGTCAGCGGGACGGGCATGCGCCAGGCGCGGCCGGGGGCGGCGCCGGAGAGGATGATCAGGCTCTCGGCGTGACGGCGCATCCGTGTGGTCAGGTGGTCGAGGCGGAACAGGTCGCTGAGCTCGTTCGGGTCGTCGGCGCGGCGCTCCATGCTGTCCAGGAGCCCGAGTTGACGGTGGACGAGGACCTGGCTGCGGCGGGCGAGGTTGACGAAGACGCCGGAGATGCCGCTGGCGAGTTCGGCGCGCTCCACGGCGGCGTGCAGGGCCGCGCGGTGGACGGTCGTGAGGGCCTCGGAGACCTGGGCGGTCTCGTCCTCGGCCGGCGGTCCCGGCGGGGCCTCGACGTCGACGTCGATCTCCTCGCCGGCCCGGAGTTTGCGCATGGTGCCCGGCAGTTTGTGGCGGGCGATCTCCAGGGCGGTGTTGCGCAGGCTGACGAGTTCGACGACGAGTCCGCGGCCGATCCGTACGGAGATCACGAGGGAGGCGACCACGGCGAGCAGGCCGAGCAGGACGGCGGCTCCGGCGGGGGTGAGCAGCCCGCGGCCCAGGGGGTCGGCGCGGTCCGCCGCACTGCGCGCGGCGTCCGTCTCGATGGTGCGCATGCCGTCCTGGACGGTGGTGTGCGCGCGTCCCCAGGCCGCGTCGGTGGCCTCCGCGAGCGCCTTGTCGCCGGGGCGGGCCTTGAGGGTGCGGTCCTCGACGTCGCGTACGTCGGCGTAGGCGCCGCCCTTCACGAGGCTGTGCCACCGCGCCCGTTCGGGGCCGCGCAGGTCGGTGGCGGCGCTGTCGGCGAGGGCCCTTCGGGTGTCGACGGCGCCGGTGAACAGGCGCAGGCGTTCGCCGTCCAGGGTGCCGGCGTGGCCTGCGCTCACCAGGAGGGTGTCCTCGCGGGCGAGCATCTCGCCGGAGCGGCCGAACTCGAGCAGCACGCGCGCGTCGGAGCCGAGTTCGGCGTCCTGGATGCCGGTGAGGGCGCCGCTGACGGTGAACGCGGTGGCGATGCTCTCGGTGTACTGCCGGTAGGCGTCGTCCCAGGTGGTGCGGCGTTCCAGGACGGCGGCGCGTGCGGCGCGCAGCCGTCCGGCGTCGGTGAGGAAGGTGTGGAGCCGGTCCGCGACGCCCCGGGGCAGGTCCGCGCCGTCCGCGACGGAGTTGTCACGGCCCAGGCGCAGGGCGGCCACGGTGCGGTCGGTGACGGCGCCGAGCCGGGTGAGTTCCTCGCCGCGGGCGGCGGCGGGCGCGGTGGCGTAGCCGACGGCCGCGGTGCGCTCCGCCTGGAGGGCGGCGACGGCCTCGGTGACGGGTTCGCGGACGGCCGCGTCGACGCGCTGCAACTGCCGCAGGCGCGCGATGTCCTGGGCGGTGCTGACGGTGGCGTACGCCCACAGGGCGAGGAGCGAGACGACCGGCACCATCAGGAGGCAGACGATCTTGGCGCGGACGGTCCGTGGCCTGAGGTGCCGGCGGCCTGCGCGCGCGGGGGGCGCGGTGGGGCGGGGCTGCTGTTCCACCGCGTCCTCGGCGGCGGGCGGCCCGGCGTGCGCGCGCCGTCCGCGCGCCGAGGGCGCGGGGGTGGTCGGCGACGGTCCGGGGCGGGACGTTCGGCGGGGCGGGCGCATGGCCTCCTCGATCGGGTGGTGGGCGGTTCGACGCGGGCCGGTCCGTCAGCGGACCAGGCTCTCCAGCGGCCGCTGGGCGGAGGCGGAGGCCTCCCGTTCGTCGGCGGTCGGGGAGAGGGCGACGAACGCCGAGGTCAGGAAGAGGTAGGAGCCGAGTCCCACGGCGAGCGGGAAGATGAACTGCATCGCCGTCGCCCCCGGGAGCACGTCCGTGGAGGGCGTCACACGGACGCTCACGGCCATCATTCCGGTGTAGTGCATGCTGCTGACGGCGCCGCCCATGACGAGACAGGCGACGGCTACGGCGGCAGGGGACTTGATGTTGAGGCCGGCCCACAGGGCGGCGGTCGCGGCGACGACCGCGATCACCACCGAGAGCGTGACGAGGAGCGGGTCGTAGGCGACGTGCCCGTGCAGGCGCAGGGCGGCCATGCCCATGTAGTGCATGCTCGCGACGCCGAGTCCGGTGGTGAGGCCGCCGAGGGCGAGGGCCCGGTTGCGGTCGCGGCTGTAGCCGACGGCGAAGACCCCGGCGCCGACGACGGTCACGGCGACGACGAGGCTGAGGATGGTGAGCGGCACGTTGTAGCGGATCTCGGTTCCGGTGACGCTGAAGCCGAGCATGGCGACGAAGTGCATCGTCCAGATGCCCGTGCCGATGGCGGAGGCTGCGGTGATCAGCCAGTTGCGGCGGGCGCGGCCCGTGGTGGCGAGGGCTCGCACGGTGCAGCGCAGGCCGAGCGCGGCGCCGATGCAGGCCATGACGTACGACAGCACGGGGGTCAGCCAACCGAAGGCTGCGTGGTCCAGGTGTCCCATGGCCCCGGGACGCTAGTCGCGCCGGGGGCGCACAGCAGGGGCGCATTTCGAAAGCTGCTGGAATATGACAGAGATGGGGTACGGAACGATCGCGTCAGGGTCGAACATGTGCACCGCACGCGCATCCGAAGCTTTCGGTCCGGATACGGACCTTTCGATCCCGCCGTCACTCGTTCGGGGCGGACCGACTGTCAGAGCCCTCGGTCATCATGGACGGCATGAACGACGACCGGACGCGTGTACAGGAGTTCTTCACATCCCGGGCCGCCGACTGGGACGCCCGCTTCCCGGACGACGGTCCGGCGTACGAGGCCGCCATCGCCACGCTCGGGCTGCGTCCGGGCGACAGAGTGCTGGACGCGGGCTGCGGCACCGGCCGGGCCCTTCCGGCGCTGCGCGCGGCCGTCGGGGCGTCCGGGACGGTGCTCGGGGCGGATCTGACACCGGCGATGCTGCGGGCCGCCGTGCGCGCCGGCCGCGACCGCGACGGCGGGCTGCTGCTCGCGGACGTCTCCCGGCTGCCGTTGCGGTCCGGCTCGCTCGACGCGGTGTTCGGCGCGGGCCTGATCTCTCATCTCCCGGATCCGGAGCGGGACTTGGCGGAGCTCGCGCGCGTGGTCCGCCCCGGCGGACTGCTGGCGCTCTTCCACCCGATCGGCCGCGCGGCCCTCGCCGCACGGCACGGGCGCGAGATCACCCCGGACGACCTGAGAGCCGAGCCGCAGCTCCGCCCCCTGCTGGCGACGGCGGGCTGGCGCATGACCTCGTACGTGGACGAGGACACGCGCTTCCTCACACTGGCCGTCCGCGAGGGCTGAGCGGGGCCCGCCTCAGAGGCCGGCCCCGCCTGTCAGCCCCGTACGGCCGCGGCGAAGGCTGCAGGGGCGTCGAACATGAGGTTGTGCCCCGAGCCGGGCACCTGCACGACCTTGACGCCGGCCGCCGTCAGCGCCGCGGCTCCGGGCAGCTCGCCGCTCAACTCGCCCTGGAGGTAGATCCGTTCGACCGGAAGCTCCTCCAGCATGCGGCGCATGGTCGGCTCGGTGCCGCGCGCCAGGCCACGGGCCGTGCGGTACAGGCCGAGCGGATCGGCGAGGCGCATGGTGGCCGCCCACGCGGGGCCGACCTTCTCCAGCACGCGCGCGTGACCACCACCCGCGACGAAGTCCTCTTCCTCGTACGAGGTGATGCCGCTGCTGCCCGCCTTCGCGGGCGGGTACGGATCGAGATTGCCCTCGGCCACGACCAGGCGCGAGACGAGATCGCCGCGCCGGTGGGCGAGGACGATGGCCACGGCGCCGCCCATACTGTGCCCGACGATCTCCGCGTCCCGCACCCCGGCCGCGTCGAGTGCCACCGCCAGCGCGTCCGCGTGATCCTCCAGCGTGTACCCGAAGTCGGCGGGCCGGTCGCTGATGCCGTGCCCCGGCAGGTCCACGAACAGCGAGCGGCGCCCCGCCAGTTCGCGCCGGGCCGCGATGTGCGCGTGGTACACGGTCGAGGCCGCACCGAGCCCGTGCACATACACGCGCGCGGGCTCCTCCCCCTCCACCTCGGTCCAGCGGATGCAACTCCCCCGCCCGTCGAACACCGCCTGCCGCATTCCGGCCCCCTCTCCACCCAGTTCGTCTCACGTCGTCCTGCGCGCTCACCATACATCGGCGACGTAGTACTACGTCAACGATGCACTACCTGACCGAGGCAGTCCGGTCCCCATGGGCGAAGATGGCGGCATGCTGGAGCTCGCCATCCTCGGATTCCTCTACGACACCCCGCTGCACGGCTACGAGCTGCGCAAGCACATCACCGCGCTGACCGGGCACGTGCGGCCCGTCGCGGAGAGCACGCTCTACCCGGCGATCAAGCGCCTGGAGAAGGCCGGGCTGCTGGTGCGGGAGACGCAGCCGGGGGCCGCGGCGGCACCGCGGCACGTCCTGAGCCTCACTGAAGAGGGCCGCACGGAGCTGCGCGGGAGGCTCACCGACCCGGCGCGGCCGGACATCACGGACGAGAACCGCTGGTTCACCGTCCTCGCCTTCCTGCGCCACCTCGACGACACCGCGGCGCAGGCGGCCGTCCTGCGGCGCCGGCTCGCCTTCCTGGAGGAGCCGGCGAGCTTCTTCTACGAAGGAGAGCGCGCCCTGCGCGCGGAGGATCTCCCCGACCCGTTCCGCCGAGGCGTGCTGACGATCGCGCGGGCCACCAGCCGCGCCGAGCTCGACTGGCTGCGCGCGACCCTCAAGGACCTGGAGGCGCCGGGCCACTGAGGGGTTCCGAGGAGGTTCCCACAGGGCCACCTTCTGTCACCATGAAGCCAACTCCGCGCCGTGCGGAGGAAGTTGCGAAGCGCCCCTGCAGGCGGCGCCGCGGCGATCGGCAGGGGACGGTGGCACGCATGCTCGGCAGAGTCCGCACGTCATGGCAGACCTGGCGCACCGGGACGACCCGGAACGAGGGCGCGACCCTCGCGGAGACGGCGCCCCGCGGCGGGGAACGGCGCCGGCACAACCTCTTCGAGGCGGCCGCCGTCTATGTGGCGGCGCGCGCGGAGGGCGACCAGGACCGGGCCGAGGAAGCCGCGGCCTGGGTGGATCCGGGCGCGCTGGCGTTCGGGGTCGACGAGCTGGCGCGGCGGGCGGTCATCGCCCTCGCGCGGGAGCGGGACGCGTCACCGCGCGAGGTGGCGCGAAGCCTCCTCGGCCTGCCCGCTGCCTGACGTCCGCGCAGGTCGGGTCGGAGCACTCCAGGGCGTCCCGGACGGGCATGCCGGTGCGGGACGCCAGCTCCCTGCGCTCGCGGACCTCGCGCGGCGTGCGCGGCCGATAGCCGGGTCCGCATCCGCAGCACATCTGACGGAACCGCAGGCCGGACCCCAGGACGGCCGCGAGCGCCTGCCAGCCCGCCGTGTCCCGCTTTTTCGGGACGGCCAGAGCCGTGCCCGACTCCACCAGTCCACCACCGCACTGCGGACACACATCACGCCACGATCGCCCGGTTTTGTGGCCCTTCTTGAAGGCGACCCGGCACGGAAGGCACACAAAGCGCGCACGATTGGCGAACATGCCGTCCACCGTAGGCGTACACACCGCGGGGGTCGACGGATTATTCCTGGTCATCGCCCCTGTACGGCATCCCCGGAAACTGACTAAGGTCACGCCGAACAATCAAAGCTCAGGGGAGGCTGGCATGGCCGGGACGGACGACGCCGTCGTCACCGGGGACGACGCGCTGTACGTACTCACGGCGATCTTGCTGACGCCCGCGAAGTTCCCCAGCGTGCTCGGCGACGACTATCCGGAGGCCTGCGCGGCTCTGGGTCTCGCCCCGCTGGCCGACGGCTACGGTCTGGTGCTCGGCCAGGACGCCGAGGGAGCCCGCTGGACGGTCGTGGTCGACGACGTGTCGCTGGTGGCGGTGGCCATCGCGTCGTGGGACTGCGGCATGGAGTACGAACTCTCCCCCGACGAGGACAGCATGGTGGCCGCGCTGCCCGGGTGGCCGCTGGCGCTCGCCGTGGCGGCGCCCGGCGTCCCGGAGCCGCACGATCCCGAGCCCGGTCCCGACGAGGCCGACCTGACGCCGCTGACGCCGCCGGACACGGCGGCCTGGGGCCCGGCCCAACGCCGCCTCGGCGCCGACGAGATCGCGCTCCAGTGGGCCGCGTGGCGCGAGCAGATCGACGACGAGCAGTTCGCCACCACGCCCGACGGCGCGACGGCGGACGGCGACGGCGACGGCGACGCCGCGGAGTCGGGCGGCACGGGCGGTCACAAGGGCGTGCAGCGCGTTCTGGCCGAGGTGCGCGGGTACGTGGACACTCCGCCGCCGCTGGGCCGGGTGCGGTCCGCGTTCGCCTCCGGCGACGCCCGTACGCTCCGGGCCGACGGGCCCGGCTGGTCCATGGTGGCGCGTACGGACGACATCGCCTTCGTCCTGCTCGACGACGAGCCGGGCGAGGTCCTGCCGGTCGGCCGGGGTCCCGAACTCCCCAGCCTGCTGGAGGCGCTCGACAAGATGGCCGTCCGCCCGGTCTGAGCCGCGGACCGGCCTCGGGGCCACATACGGGGCAGACACCCGATGTGGCCCCGCCCCATGGTTGTGCCGGTGCGTCCCCTTCACGATGAGGCCTCTTCCCGCGTCGAGAAGGAGGCCCTCTCCATGCGCACGCCCAGATCCGTCCCCTTGCTGGCCGCGACCGCCCTCGTGGCGCTGGCCGCGTCCGGCCCCCAGGCTCTCGCCGCGACGCCAGCGTCCGCGTCCACGTCCGCGTCCGCCGCGCACTGCGCGCGCCAGGAGCGCACCCGCGTGCCCGCCGCCGAGTTGCAGCGGCAGGCCTGTCTGGCGGATCTGACGACGACCGGCCTGGCCGGGACGCCGTACACGGACACGGCCGACCAGGCCGGCCTGACGGCCAAGGGGACCCGGGTGCCGTCCGGCGTCCCGGGTCTGCAGATCGACGGCTATTTCCCGGACGACTCGCACACGAACACCACGCACGGCTGGAACCACGACGCCCAGTTCGTGATCCGGCTGCCCGACCGCTGGAACGGCGGCCTGGTGGTGACGGGGGCGCCGGGCAACCGAAAGCAGTACGCGACCGACGCCGCGATCGGGGACCGGGTGCTCGCCCAGGGGTACGCGTACGCGGCGACCGACAAGGGGAACACGGGACCGAACTTCTACCGGGACGGCGAGCGTCCCGGCGACGCGGTCGCCGAGTGGAACGCCCGCACCACCCAGCTCACCCGCGCCGCCCGCCGCGCCGTCGCCCTGCGCTACGGAGAGGGCCCGCGCCGCACCTACATGACCGGCATCTCCAACGCGGGCTACCTGACGCGCTGGCAACTGGAGAACCGCCCGGAGCTGTACGACGGCGGCGTCGACTGGGAGGGCGTCCTGTGGCGGGCGGACGCGCCGCCGCTGCTGACCTCGCTCCCGACCGCCGTGGCGTACGGCCAGGGGGCCGCCGACGCGGACGCCATGTACGCGGCGGGGTTCGCGCGGGGTTCGGAGTTCCTGTGGCCGTATCACCAGAAGGTCTACTGGGGGCTCACGCAGAAGGTGTACCGCGCCGCGTTCGACCCCCGGTACGACCCGGACTGTCCGGGCGCCACCGCCGGGTCCACGACCGAGCGGCTCCTCGCGCCGTGCGCCTCCGACGCCGCCTACCGGTACGCGGACCGGCCCGCCTCGGTGCAACGGGCCGTCGAGCGGGTGGCGCTCACCGGCCGGGTCGGCAGGCCGCTGATCACGCTCCAGGGCGATCTCGACACGCTGCTGCCGATCTCGACGGACGCCCACGCCTACGCGCGCATGGTCCGGGACCAGGGACGCGGGGCGCTGCACCGGACGTACACGATCCAGGGCGGCACCCACACGGACGGCCTGTACGACACGTATCCGGACCGGTTGCGGCCGATCCTGCCGTGCTACCGGGACGCCTTCGACGCGCTCACGACGTGGGTGGAGCGCGGCACACCGCCGCCCGCGGACCGTGTCGTCGGCCGGCCCGCGAGCGGTGACGTCGTGGACACCTGCTCGGTCGCGCCGACCGGGAAGCCGTCCGCCTAGCGCCCGATCTCCTTGCGGGTCACACGGCGCAGCCGGCGGCGCTGGGAGGGGTCGAGGGTCAGGTACGCCGCGGCGGGCACGCCGAGGACGATGAGCAGGGCGGCCCACCAGGGGAGCCAGATCAGCAGGATGATCCCGGCCGCCACCCCTCCCGCTGCGATCTTCGCGTTCTTCGACATGTCTGTGGCCTCCTTCGGGGCGGCTCGCCCTCGGCTGAGTGGGGCGGGCCCGCCCTCTGTTGTAGGAACGGGCCCGCGACGTCCACGGTTCCTGTGCGCGACCCTGAGAGAACCCTGATCCTCGGTCCCGGGGCCGGGTCCCGCGGGTCTCAGATGTCGGCCCGCAGCGGCTCGCCCACCTCGTACATGTGCCGCAGCGCCTGCCGGTAGGAGTCGACGAGCCCGGTCTCCGTGAAGGGGATGCCGAGGTCGCGGCAGTGCGCCTTCACCATGGGCTGGGCGAGCCGCAGGTGCGGGCGGGGCATGCTCGGGAACAGGTGGTGCTCGATCTGGTAGTTCAGGCCGCCGAGGAACCAGTCGGTCAGGGCGCCGCCCTTGATGTTGCGCGAGGTGAGGACCTGGCGGCGCAGGTGGCCCCACTTGTCGCCGTCGGGGTCGGGCATCTCCATGCCCTTGTGGTTGGGGGCGAACGCCATGCCCAGGTGGAGGCCGAACAGGGCCTGGTGGAGCGCGGCGAACACGAGGGCGTGGCCCAGCGGCATCGTGGTGAGCAGCAGGGTGAGGTAGCCGAGGATGTGCGCCACCAGGAGGCCGCCCTCGATCAGCCGCTCGCGGCCGGACTGGCGGCGCAGGTCCTGGAAGCCGTAGAGCTTCAGGGCGAGGCCCTCCAGGAGGGTGAGCGGGAAGAAGAGCCACGCCTGGTGGCGGGTGAGCCAGCCGCGGAAGCCCACGCGCGTGGCGGCCTGGCCGCTCGTGAAGACGAGGACGTCGGCGGCGACGTCGGGGTCCTTCTCGATGTGGTTGGGGTTGGCGTGGTGGCGGTTGTGCTTGTCGTTCCACCAGGAGTAGCTCATGCCGAGGAGCAGATTGCCGTGGATCAGGCCGATGGCGCGGCTCACGGAGCGGTTTCCGGTGATCTGGGCGTGGCCGGCGTCGTGCCCGATGAAGGCGGTGCGGGCGCCGAGGACGGCGAGCACCGGGGCCAGGGCGAGCACCCACCAGGAGCCGCCGAGGAGGGCCATGCCGGTGACGACACCGGCCAGGCAGAGGGCGTTGACGGCGATGATGCGCGCGTACCAGCCGGTGCGCCGGTCGAGGAGGCCCTGCCCCTTGACGTCCTTGAGCAGCGGGGTGAACTCGCTGCCGGTCTCGGGCGGGAGTTGCCGTGCGGTGGCGCTTGGTGCGGGTGGGGCGAGGGTTCCGACGGCCGTGGACATGGCGGGTCTCCGGTCTGTGGTGGACGAGGGTCGGTGCGGCCGGCTTCGCTCCGGCCCGACCTGGAAAAACGTAGGTTTTCGGGGCCTCGCGGGGCCATGGCGCCACCACCCGGACACGCACGGGGGTCCCCCCGCCTCTGTAGGGGGGCTGGCTGCACCCTTAAGGGTGGGGCGGTCCGGCGCGGTGACTCACGTCACGGCCTGAATGCCTCCGTCCGCCGGATCGAGCGGTGTACCCTCGGCGCCTCCAGGCCGCGTAGTCAAATTTGATTGATACGAGGAAGTCGCCATCTCCGCACTCACGCATCCCGCACCCACTCCGGCCGAGATCACCGAACTCGCACAGTGCTGTGCCGTGTTCGCGCCCGACGACCCGGCGCGCACGTCCACGGTCGTTTTCTGGCGCCCCGACGGCGAGCAGCCCCCGTCCCCCGTCGCCGGCACCCCCGTCGACCTGCCGCTCGTGCTGCCCGCCGAGGACGGCACGGTCGAGGCCGTCACCGTGGCCGCGGTCGCCCTGCCGGTGCGCGCCGCCCTGCCGGTCCTCACCCGGGCGCGCACCGTCGCGGACCCCGAGCCGACGACGGCCTTCTGGGGCGCCGCCGCGCTGTTCGCCCTCCAACTGGCCGCGCGGGGACTGCTCCTGCCCGGTCTCAGCGCCGCGGGACACGACGCGTGGCGGGCCGGACCGCTGCGCGCCGACGACGTGGCGCGGCTGCGCGACCTGGCCGCGGCGATGCCTCCCGAGGCGCACGCCGTGCCGCTCGACGACGGGCCGCTCGACGAGGGGCCGGGTCCGCTGCGGCTGCACGCGCCCGAGCGCCTGCTGCGGGCCTTCCTCGACGCCGTGACCGACACTCTGCCGCGCTCCCCCGCCGCCGCGCTCGCCACCGGCTCCCCGGCGTTCGCCGCGCGCGAGCCGCGCCGGGCACCCGAGTTGGCCGACTGGGCCGCGGACGTCGCGGCGGGTCACGACGCGGGCGTACGGGTCTCCTTGCGCGTGGAGGTGCCCGGGCTCGCCGCGGCCGTCGACGACGAGGCGCGACTGCCCTTCCGCGCCGTGCTGCAGATCCACAGCGTCAGCGATCCGTCGCTGGTCGCGGACGCGGCCGAGGTGTGGGCCGGTTCGGGTGCGGCCGGCCGGGCCTTCGGGGCGCGGGCCCGCATGGACGCGCTGCTCGCCCTGCGCCGCGCGGCACGCGCGTGGGCGCCGCTCACGCCCCTGTTGTCGGCCGCGGTCCCGGACGCGCTGGACCTGGCGGACGACGAGATCACCGAACTGCTCGGGGAGGGGGCGCGCGCGCTGGCGGCGGCCGGCACCGATGTGCACTGGCCCAAGGATCTGGCCCGCCGGTTCACCGCCCGCGCGGTCGTCGGGCCGCCCGAGGGCGACGAGGCGTCCTCGGGGATGCCGTCGTTCCTCGGCGCGGACGCGCTGCTGGCCTTCGACTGGCGCTTCGCCGTCGGTGACCTGGAGCTGAGCCGCGCCGAACTGGACCGGCTCGCCGAGTCGAACCGGCCGGTGGTGCGGCTGCGCGACCAGTGGGTCCTGATGGATCCCGGAGAGGCCCGGCGCGTCCGCTCCCACCAGGACCGCAAGGTGACGCCGGTCGACGCCCTCAGCGCCGCCCTGACGGGCTCCACGGAGCTCGACGGGCGCCGGGTCGAGGTGCTCCCCACCGGCTGGCTCGCGGGGCTCAGGGACCGTCTCGCGGACCCGGAGGGCATGGAGCCGGTCGGCAGCCCGGCCGCGCTCGACGCCGAACTGCGCGACTACCAGCTGCGCGGGCTCAACTGGCTGGCCCGCATGACCTCCTTGGGTCTCGGCGCCTGTCTCGCCGACGACATGGGCCTCGGCAAGACGATCACCCTCATCGCGCTGCACCTGCACCGCCAGACCGCTCCGGAGACGGCAGGTCCGACCCTGGTGGTCTGTCCGACGTCCCTCATGGGGAACTGGCAGCGCGAGATCGAGCGCTTCGCGCCCGGCACCCCGGTGCGCCGCTTCCACGGCGCGCGCCGTTCCCTGGAGGACCTGGCCGAGGGCGAGTTCGTCCTGACGACCTACGGGACGATGCGCCTGGACGCCGCGCGGCTCGGCTCGACGACCTGGGGCATGGTCGTCGCGGACGAGGCGCAGCACGTCAAGAACCCGTACTCCGCGACGGCGAAGGAGCTGCGCACGATCGGCACCCGCGCGCGCGTGGCGCTCACGGGCACCCCGGTGGAGAACAACCTCTCGGAGCTGTGGGCGATCCTGGACTGGACGACCCCGGGGCTGCTCGGCCGGCTCGGCACCTTCCGCACCCGGTACGCGCAGGCCGTCGAGGGCGGCAAGGACCCGGCCGCGGCGGACCGGCTGGCCCGCCTGGTGCGGCCCTTCCTGCTGCGCCGCCGCAAGTCCGACCCGGGCATCGCCCCGGAGCTGCCGCCCAAGACCGAGACCGACCGCGCGGTGTCCCTGACGAAGGAACAGACGGCGCTCTACGAGGCCGTGGTGCGCGAGACCCTGGCGGAGATCGCGGGTGCCCAGGGCTTCGAGCGGCGCGGCATGATCGTGAAGCTGCTGACGGCGCTCAAGCAGATCTGCAACCACCCGGCGCAGTACCTCAAGGAGGACGCGCCGCGCATCCCCGGCCGCTCCGGCAAGCTGGAGCTCCTGGACGAGCTGCTCGACACGATCCTGTCCGAGGACGCGAGCGTGCTCGTGTTCACCCAGTACGTGCAGATGGCGCGCCTCGTGGAGCGGCATCTGCACGCGCGGGGCGTCGCCACGCAGTTCCTGCACGGCGGCACCTCCGTGGCGGAGCGCGAGGCCATGGTGGAGCGCTTCCAGGACGGCGAGGTCCCGGTGTTCCTGCTCTCCCTGAAGGCCGCCGGCACGGGGCTGAACCTCACGCGCGCGGAACACGTCGTGCACTACGACCGCTGGTGGAACCCGGCGGTGGAGGCCCAGGCCACCGACCGCGCGTACCGGATCGGGCAGACCCGCCCCGTGCAGGTGCACCGGCTGATCGCGGAGGGCACGATCGAGGACCGCATCGCCGCGATGCTGGAGCGCAAGCGGGAGCTGGCGGACGCCGTGCTGGGCGCCGGGGAGGCCGCCCTGACCGAACTGACCGATGCCGAACTGGCCGATCTGGTCGAGCTGCGAGGGGGCGGCGCCTGATGAGCGACCTGTACGACGACTACGAGTCCGAGCACGAGGAGCACGGCGAGGCGTCCCGCGCGGGCGCCTCGCAGGAGCGCACCTTCGCCGCGCTGCCGCCCATCCACGGGAAGGGCTTCGCCGTCACCTGGTGGGGCCAGGCGTGGCTGAAGGCGCTGGAGGACACCGCGTTGGAGCTCAGGCAGCTCAAGGCGGGCCGCACACTGGCCCGTGCGGGCACGGTCGGCGCGGTGTCGGTGCGCCCCGGTCGCATCACGGCCGTGGTGCGGGACCGCGGCGGCGCCCGGCACCGCGCGGACGTGCTGCTGGGGCAGTGGGACGCGGACGCCTGGGACCGGTTCGCGGACATGGCCGTCGAGCGCGCCGGGCACATCGCGGCGCTCCTGGACCGCGACATGCCGCCGCACCTGGTGGAGGACGCGGCGACGGCGGGCGTGGAACTCCTGCCGGGTGTGGGCGACTTGGAACCCGAGTGCGAGTGCGGCGCCTGGGACCACTGCGCCCACACCACGGCGCTGAGCTACCAGTTGGCGCGGCTGCTCGACCAGGATCCGTTCCTGCTGTTCCTGCTGCGCGGCCGGGGCGAGCGGGAGCTGCTGGACGAGCTCCAGGTGCGCAGCGCGGCGCACAGCGCCTCCGAGCGGGGCCCCGAGCCGGAGGCGGAGCCCGACGGCGTGGACGCCGCCGAGGCGTACGCGTCGGCGCTCGTGCTGCCACCGCTGCCCGGGGGGCCGGAGCTGCCCCAGGAGCCGGGCGTGCCGCCGTCCCTGGACACGGAGACGCCCGCGCCCGAGGGGCTCGACGCGGAGGCCCTGGAGTTCCTGGGGGCACAGGCGGCCGCGGAGGCGCGCAGGCTGCTGGCCGACGCGCTCGCCGACGGTCACGCGCTGCGGGCACCCGCGCCCGAGCCGTCCCCGGCCGAGGACGCCGTGCGTCTGGCCGCCGGCGGGCCCGGGGAGCGGGTGGCGCTGCGGCTGGCCGAGGGTTCGGGCCGGGACCGCGAGGGTCTGGCCCTGGCGGTGCGGGCCTGGGAGTGCGGCGGCCCGGCGGCGCTCGCCGTCCTGGAGCGGGACGAGGCGCCGGACCCGGAGGCCGCGGCACGCGCGCGTACGGCGCTCGACGCCGCGTGGGACGACGGTGAGCGGCCCGCGCTCCAGGCGTCCCGCGGCCGTTGGACGGCGGCCGGCGGGAGGGCCCAGTTGCGCCTGGGGAGCGACGGCCGCTGGTGGCCGTACCGCAAGGAGCGGGGCCGCTGGACGCCCGTCGGCCCGGCCGCGGCCGATCCGGCGTCCGCGCTGGTCACAGCCCTGGGAGCGGGCGAGGAGTAGGCCCGCGGGAGCCCCCGCCGCCACCGGTACGGAGTAGTCCTGCGGGCCGAACGGTGCGCGGCGGGGGATCGTGGTTGAGCCGCCCACGACAACAGGCGGCGACCCACCAGGGGGCGATCGGAAGGCGCGGGCTCATGGCGACTTTGTGCAGACCAGCTGTCTCCGTACCGGAACACGTGATCACCATGGAGGAGACCCTCGCACTGGCGCGCACCCACCATGAGGGACACCCTCAACTCCCGCTGGCGCTGCGCCTGATCGAGAACACGGGCGTGCGGACGCGGCACATCGTGCAGCCCATCGAGGAGACCCTCAAGCACCCCGGCTTCGAGGAGCGCAACGCGCTCTACCAGGCGGAGGCGAAGGCACGCGTGCCCGCCGTGGTGCGCCGGGCGCTGGAGGACGCGGAGCTGCGCGCCCAGGACATCGACGTGATCATCTACGTGTCGTGCACGGGCTTCATGATGCCGTCGCTGACCGCGTGGCTGATCAACGAGATGGACTTCTCCAGCGACACCAGACAGATACCCATAGCCCAGCTGGGCTGTGCGGCGGGCGGCGCCGCGGTGAACCGGGCGCACGACTTCTGCACCGCCTACCCGGAGGCGAACGCGCTGATCGTGGCCTGCGAGTTCTGCTCGCTGTGCTACCAGCCGACCGACCTGGGCGTCGGTTCGCTGCTGTCCAACGGACTGTTCGGCGACGGGGTCGCCGCGGCGGTCGTGCGGGGATCGGGCGGCACGGGGATCGCGCTGGAGCGCAACGGCTCGTACCTCATCCCGAAGACCGAGGACTGGATCGCGTACGACATCCGGGCCACGGGCTTCCACTTCCTGCTCGACAAGCGGGTGCCCACCACGATGGAGCCGCTCGCACCGGCGCTCCAGCAGCTCGCGGGGCTGCACGGCTGGAACGCGTCCGAGCTGGACTTCTACATCATTCACGCGGGCGGTCCGCGCATCCTGGACGACCTCAGCAAGTTCCTCCAGGTGCCGCCGGACGCCTTCCGGTTCAGCCGGGCCACCCTCACCGAGTACGGCAACATCGCCAGCGCCGTCGTCCTGGACGCGCTGCGCCGCCTCTTCGACGAGGGCGGCGCGCACCCCACGGCCCGCGGGCTGCTCGCCGGGTTCGGGCCCGGGATCACCGCGGAGATGTCGCTGGGCCGCTGGAGCCGCCCCACCGATCGATCCGGGCTCGCGGAGGCCGCCGTATGACAGAGAAGACCACCGAGACCGCCACCCGCCCGCCGGTCCGCGAGTGGCCCGCCCTGGACCTCCACGGCGTCGACTTCGACCCGGTGCTCACCCGGCTGATGCGCGAGGGTCCGGTCACCCGGATCCAGCTGCCGAACGGCGAGGGCTGGGCCTGGCTCGTGACGCGCCACGAGGACGTCCGCACGGTGACGAACGATCCGCGCTTCAGCCGTGCGGCCGTGATGGGCCGTCAGGTGACGCGTCTGGCCCCGCACTTCATCCCGCAGGCGGGCGCCGTCGGTTTCGCCGATCCGCCCGACCACACCCGGCTGCGGCGCTCGGTCGCCGCCGCGTTCACCGCACGCGGGGTCGAGCGGCTGCGGGCGAGCGCGCGGAGCATGCTCGACGAGATGGTGGACGCTCTGCTGGCCGACGGCCCGCCGGCCGATCTCACGGAGCGGCTGCTCGCCCCGTTCCCCATCGCCGTGATCTGCGAGCTGATGGGTGTGCCGACCGCCGACCGTCATCTGATGCACACGTGGACGCAGTTGATCCTGTCGTCCGCGCACGGCGCGGAGGTCAGCGAGCGCGCCCGCAACGAGATGTCGGCGTACTTCACGCACCTGGTGCGCTCGCGCTGCGACAGTACCGGCGAGGACGTCACCTCCTTGCTGGGCGCCGCCGTCGCGGCCGGTGAGATCACCGAGGACGAGGCGGTCGGCCTCGCGGTCCTGGTGCAGATCGGCGGCGAGGCCGTCACCAACAACTGCGGCAACATGGCCTACGTACTGCTCACGCGCCCCGATCTGGCGGCGCGCCTGCGGGCGGAGCCGGACCTGCGCCCGCAGGCCATCGACGAGCTGCTGCGCTACATCCCGCACCGCAGCGCGGTGGGCCTCTCACGCATCGCCCTGGAGGACGTCGACGTCGCGGGGGTTCGCATCAGTGAGGGCGACGCGGTCTACGTCTCCTATCTCGCGGCCAATCGCGATCCGGACGTGTTCCCGGACCCCGACCGCATCGACTTCGACCGCACCCCGAATCCGCACGTCTCCTTCGGGTTCGGACCGCACTACTGCGTGGGCGGCATGCTGGCGCGGCTGGAGTCGGAGCTCCTCGTGGACGCGCTGCTGGACCGCTTCCCCGATCTGCGGCTCGCCGTGCCCGCCGAGGAAGTGCCCTTCCGCAAGGGCGCGTTGATCCGTGGTCCGGAGGCGATGCCCGTGACGTGGTCGGAGAGCGGATGACCGCTCTGACGCCCGCGGAGGGGCTGCTGGTGCCGCCGGGTCACGGACGGACCGTGGAGACGGCGGCGCAGCAGGTCACCTTCAAGGTCACCGGCGACCATTCCCGCATGGCGTCGAGCTTCGAGGTGGTGGTGCCGCCGGGGTTCGACGTCGGCGCCCATGTGCACACCCGGAGCGAGGAGTTGTTCTACGTCCTGGAGGGCGAGCTGGACGTGCTCGCCTTCGAGCCGCGGATCAGGACGCCGGACCACTGGCAGCGCTGGCGCTCGCCCTCGGGCGGCGGGGTCGTGCGGGCCACCCCGGGGACGGTCATCGTGGTGCCGCCGGGGTGCCCGCACGCCTTCGCCAACCCCACGGGGAGCCCGGCGAAGATGTTCTTCCAGGCCTCTCCCCCGCCGGACCACGAGCGGTACTTCGAGGAGCTCCTCGACATCCTGGCGTCGGACGGCCCGCCCGACCACACCGCCATCGAGGAGCTGCGGTCCCGCTACGACATCGAGCAGCTGACCCCGCTGCGGCACGGGGCACTGCCGTGAAGCAGCTCGAAGGGAGGGTGGCGCTCGTCTACGGCGCCGGCGGCGCTGTCGGGGGCGCCGTCTCCCTGGCGTTCGCGCGGGAGGGCGCCACGGTGTTCCTCGCCGGGCGCTCGGCCGAGCCGGTCGAGCGGACCGCCGACGCGATCCGGGCAGCCGGCGGGAGCGCGGAGGCCCATCTGGTCGACGCGCTGGACGAGCGGGCCGTGGGCGGCTTCGTGGACGCGGTCGCGCGGCGCACCGGACGGATCGACATCTCGTTCAACCTGATCGGCGTCGGCGACGTGCAGCGGCATCTCATGGAACTGAGCGCCGAGGAGTTCGTGGCGCCGGTCGAGAACACGATGCGGACGCAGTTCCTCACCACGCGGGCGGCGGCGCGGCACATGGTGGCGCGCGGGTCGGGCGTGGTGCTCGCGTTCGGCGGCTCGGGACCGCAGACCCAGCCGGGGCTCGGCGGCTTCAAGGTGTCGCTCGACGCCCTGGAGGGGCTGCGCCGGCAGTGGGCCTGCGAGCTGGGGCCCGCAGGGATCCGGGTCGTCACGCTGAAGACGGGCGGGATCCCCGAGAGCCTGCCCGAGGACTTCGAGGGGCGCACGGAGCTGGCGGAGCAGCTCCGCGAGCCCACCCTGCTCGGCCGTACGGCGACCCTCGCCGACGTGGGCGAGGTCGCCGCGTTCGTCGCCTCGGACCGGGCCCGCACGATGACGTCCGCGACCGTGAACATCTCGTGCGGGGCCCTGGTCGACTACTGAGGCGGCCCCTGGGAACCAGCGGATCTCTAGCGGATCGGCATCCCCGAGAGGGTGCGGGCGATGACCAGGCGCTGGATCTCGCTCGTGCCCTCGAAGATCGTGTAGATCGCGGCGTCGCGGTGCATGCGCTCCACCGGGTACTCGCGCGTGAAGCCGTTGCCACCGAGGATCTGGACGGCCTGGGCCGTGACCTTCTTGGCGGTCTCGCTCGCGAACAGCTTGGACATGGAGCCCTCGGCGTTCTCGAACTTCTTGCCCGTGGTCGCCATCCAGGAGGCGCGCCACACCAGGAGACGCGCGGCGTCGATCGAGGTGCGCATGTCGGCGAGCTGGAAGGCGACGCCCTGGTTGTCGATGATCGGGCGGCCGAACTGCTCGCGGGTCTTCGCGTACTCCAGCGCCTCCTCGTAGGCGGCGCGGGCGGTGCCGACGGCCATGGCGCCGACGGCCGGGCGGGAGGCCTCGAAGGTGGCCATGGCGGCGTTCTTCACGCGCTCGCCGCCCGACTTGGCCTTCTCACGCGCGCGGGCGAGGCGCTCGTCGAGCTTCTCCTTGCCGCCGAGCAGGCAGGAGCCGGGCACGCGCACGTTCTCGAGGACGACCTCGGCGGTGTGCGAGGCGCGGATGCCGTGCTTCTTGAACTTCTGGCCCTGGGAGAGGCCCTCGGTGTTCGGCGGCACGATGAAGGAGGCGTGGCCCTTGGAGCCGAGCTCCGGGTCCACGGAGGCGACCACCACGTGGACGTTGGCGATGCCGCCGTTCGTCGCCCAGGTCTTGGTGCCGTTCAGGACCCACTCGTCCTTGGCCTCGTCGTAGACGGCGCGCGTGCGCATGGCGGCGACGTCGGAGCCTGCGTCCGGCTCGGACGAGCAGAAGGCGGCCACCTTCACGTCGTTCGCGTCGCCGTACATCTGCGGGATCCAGGTGCCGATCTGCTCCTCGGTGCCGTTGGCGAGGACGCCGACCGCGGCGAGGCCCGTGCCCACGATCGACAGGGCGATGCCCGCGTCGCCCCAGAAGAGCTCCTCCATGGCCATCGGGATGCCGAGGCCGGTCGGGTCGAAGAACTGCTGCGCGTAGAAGTCCAGGGAGTAGATTCCGAGCTTGGCGGCTTCCTGGATGACCGGCCAGGGGGTCTCCTCGCGCTCGTCCCACTCGGCGGCCGCGGGGCGGATCACATCGGCGGCAAAACCGTGAAGCCAGTCACGGACTTCCTTCTGCTCGTCGTTGAGATCCATCGTGAACTCGGCCATGACCCCTCCAGGGCTGCATACACTGCATGCGTTACTTGCGGTAACAAGAGTCTGTTACTCACGAGTAGCTCGTGTCAACCGCCGAGAACGCGTTCGATGCCCGACATTCGCCGGGTGTTACCTTTCGCGTGCGTCAAGCCATCGCACGGGCGGGGAGATCCTCATGGAGACCACACAGCGGACCCATCAGCGCGCGGACCAGCAGTCCGCCGCCGAGCGCCGGCGGCGTGAGCTGCTCGAGGCCGCCGACCGCGTGGTGCTCCGCGACGGCCCCGGCGCCTCCATGAACGCGATCGCCGCCGAGGCGGGCATCACCAAGCCGATCCTGTACCGCCACTTCGGCGACAAGGGCGGTCTGTACGCGGCCCTCGCCAAGCGGCATACCGACGCGCTGCTCGCCTCCCTTCGGGCCGCGCTCGACGCTCCCGCGGCCCGCCGCCAGCGCGTGGAGTCGACGCTCGACACCTACCTCGCCGCGATCGAGGCCCGCCCGCAGGTGTACCGCTTCCTCATGCACCCGGCCGAGGGCTCCTCGGCCGACACCGGCTTCGACGTCGGCCGGCACTCGGCGCCGCTCCTGCGGCGCATGGGCGAGGACCTCGCGGACGTCATCGAGGAGCGCGTGGACCTCGGGCCCGGCGGACAGCAGCTCGCGCGCATGTGGGGCCACGGGATCGTCGGCATGATGCACGCCGCGGGCGACTGGTGGCTCGGCGAGCGCCCGTGTTCCCGCGCGGAGCTGGTCCACGGCCTCGCGGACCTCCTGTGGGGACGCCTCGCGGCCGCGGGCGACAAGGTGGGCGGCCCCGGCTTCTGACCGGGCCGCCCTTCGCCGGGCGGACTATCCGCCGACCCGCGCCCAGGGAGCCCTGGCCGCCTGGCGCATCACCTTGCGGTGCCGCCAGCCGGTGACGCGGTCCGCGTAGATACGCCCCTCCAGGTGGTCGCACTCGTGCTGGAGACAGCGGGCGAACCATCCTGTGCCGTGAATCACCACAGGATCTCCCTGAACATCCACGCCCTCCACGCGCGCGTGGTCGAAACGCGGCGTCCCCGCCTCCAGTCCGGGCAGCGAGAGACAGCCCTCGGGGCCGCGGATCTCGATGCCGTCGGCCTCGACCAGACGCGGGTTCACCACGTGCCCCACGTGGCGCACATCGTCGTCGTCCTCACAGTCGTAGACGAAGACCCGCAAGGACTCCCCCACTTGATTGGCCGCCAGACCGACCCCCTGGGCGGCGTACATCGTGGCGAACATGTCCTCCACAAGACGCGCGAGTCCGGGACCGAAGTCCGTCACGTCGGCGCAGGGTTCCCGCAGTACGGGATCGCCGAGGAGGGTCAGGGGTCGTACGCGCCCTGAGGCGCCCGGGATCGAGCCGTGTCGCATGGCCGTAAGGGTACGGTCCGGTACAAGCCTCCCCGTGCTGGTGGTGCCGCTGTTCGGGCTTGTCGGTGAGTCTCGATAGGCTGAGGCGGAAAAGCGATGCCGGGGGCAGGCGCGGCGCCGTACGCAAGGAGGACCCAGGAAGATGGCAGGCAACTCGGAGTCGATGACTCCGCGGGCCAAGCTGGCCGTGACGGCGGGCAAGGCCGCGGCGGCGGTCTCGCGCGCGGCGGGCCGTGGCAGCGGCTCGGTGATCGGTGGCAAGGTCGCGCTCAGGCTCGACCCCGAGCTGCTCGGACGGCTCGCCCAGCACCTGGACGTCGTGCTCGTCTCGGCGACGAACGGCAAGACGACGACCACGCGCCTGATCGCGGAGGCCCTCCGCGCGAGCGGCGAGGTCGTGTCGAACGCGCTGGGCGCGAACATGCCCGCCGGGATCACCTCGGCCCTGGCCGGTGGTTCCGAGGCCAAGTTCGGCGTCATCGAGGTCGACGAGAAGTACCTGGCCGGCGTCGCGCGCGACACCAGCCCGAAGGCCATCGCGCTGCTCAACCTCTCGCGCGACCAGCTCGACCGCGCCGCCGAGACCCGCATGCTCGCCGAGAAGTGGCGCGAGGGCCTCGCCGGCTCGAAGGCGGTCGTGATCGCCAACGCGGACGACCCGCTGGTCGTCTGGGCCGCCTCCTCCTCGCCGAACGTCGTGTGGGTCGCGGCCGGCCAGGAGTGGAAGGACGACGCCTGGTCCTGCCCCGCCTGCGGCGGCGTGATGCAGCGCCCCGGTGACGACTGGTTCTGCGGCGAGTGCGGCTTCCGCCGTCCGACCGCGAGCTGGGCGCTCCAGGGCGACTACGTGCTGGACCCGCACGGCTCCGCCTGGCCGATCCACCTCCAGCTGCCCGGCCGCGCCAACAAGGCGAACGCGGCCACGTCCGCCGCCGTCGCCGCCGTCTTCGGAGTGCCGCCGCAGGTGGCCCTGGAGCGCATGTACCAGGTGCAGGCCGTCGCGGGCCGCTACGACGTCGTCCAGTTCATGGACCGTGACCTGCGGCTGCTGCTCGCCAAGAACCCGGCGGGCTGGCTCGAAACGTTTACCCTCATCGACCCGCCGCCGACCCCGGTGATCCTCTCGGTGAACGCGCGGGGCGCGGACGGCACCGACACCTCCTGGCTGTGGGACGTGGACTACACGCGTCTGGCCGGGCACCCGATCTGCGTGATCGGTGACCGCAAGCTCGACCTCGCGGTCCGGCTCGAGGTCGCGGGCCTGGACTTCCGGGTCTGCGAGACGCTCGACGAGGCGGTGCAGATGCTGCCCCAGGGCCGGATCGAGCTGATCGCCAACTACACCGCGTTCCAGGACGTCCGCCGCCGCGTCGGCAACTGACCCGCCCCGACGAGAAGACAGCGGAAACAGCTAAGGATGAGCATGAGCGACAGCAGCCTGCGTCTCGTGTGGGTCTACCCCGACCTGCTGAGCACCTACGGCGACCAGGGCAACGCCCTGGTGGTGGAGCGGCGCGCCCGCCAGCGCCGTCTGAACGTCGAGCGCTACGACGTGCGCAGCGACCAGCCGATCCCCACCTCCGGCGACATCTACCTGATCGGTGGCGGCGAGGACCGTCCGCAGCGGCTCGCGGCCGAGCGGCTGCGCCGTGACGGCGGCCTGCAGCGCGCGGTGGGCAACGGCGCGATCGTCTTCTCCGTGTGCGCCGGCTACCAGATCCTCGGCCACGAGTTCATCAACGACCTGGGCGAGCGCGAGCCCGGCCTCGGTCTGCTCGACGTGGTCTCCACGCGCGGCGAGGGCGAGCGCTGCGTCGGCGACGTGCTGGCCGACATCGACCCGCAGCTGAACCTGCCCCCGCTGACCGGTTTCGAGAACCACCAGGGCGTCACGCACCTGGGCCCCACGGCCCGCCCCTTCGCCCGCACCCGCATCGGCCGGGGCAACGGCACGGGCGACGGCACCGAAGGCGCCTTCAACGACACGGTGTTCGGCACCTACATGCACGGGCCCGTGATGGCGCGCAACCCGCAGATCGCGGACCTGCTCCTGAAGCTGGCCCTCGATGTGAACGCGCTGCCGCCGGTCGACGAGCAGTGGTACGAGGCGTTGCGCAACGAGCGGATCGCGTCCGCCACGGCGCAGCCCGCCTAGGCCTGCGGAACCCTTCGCGTACGCACCTTCGGGGCAGCCCCGCGCCCATATGAGCGGGGTTGTCCAGCAGTCGGACGCCCCGTACGGCGGGGCCCCCGGGCGCCGATAAGGTACGGGGGTCCAGCCGGACGGCGTGGTCCGGTCATCGGCCCACGTTTGCAAAGGTATTGCGGGCTTATGCGTATTGGTGTCCTCACCTCCGGCGGAGACTGTCCCGGACTGAACGCGGTGATCCGCTCGGTCGTGCACCGAGCCGTCGTCGACCACGGCGACGAGGTCATCGGCTTCCACGACGGGTGGAAGGGTCTGCTCGAGTGCGACTACCGCAAGCTCGACCTGGACGCCGTCGGCGGCATCCTGGCCCGCGGCGGCACCATCCTCGGCTCCTCCCGGGTCCAGCCCGCACATCTGCGGGACGGCGTCGAGCGCGCCAAGGGCCACGTCGCCGAGCTCGGGCTCGACGCGATCATCCCCATCGGCGGTGAGGGCACCCTCAAGGCGGCCCGGCTGCTGTCCGACAGCGGCCTGCCGATCGTCGGCGTCCCGAAGACCATCGACAACGACATCGCTGTCACCGATGTGACCTTCGGTTTCGACACGGCCGTCGGGGTCGCCACGGAGGCGCTCGACCGGCTCAAGACCACCGCCGAGTCGCACCAGCGGGTGCTGATCGTGGAGGTCATGGGGCGGCACACCGGCTGGATCGCCCTGCACTCGGGCATGGCGGCCGGCGCGCACGCCGTCGTCGTCCCGGAGCGCCCCTTCGACATCGAGGAGCTGACCCGCAAGGTCGGCGAGCGTTTCGAAGCGGGCAAGAAGTTCGCGATCGTCGTCGCCGCGGAGGGCGCCAAGCCCCGGGCCGGCTCGATGGAGTTCGACGAGGGCGGCAAGGACGTCTACGGGCACGAGCGCTTCGCGGGCATCGCCCGTCAGCTCTCGATCGAGCTGGAGCAGCGCCTCGGCAAGGAGGCGCGTCCGGTGATCCTCGGGCACGTCCAGCGCGGCGGCACCCCGACCGCGTACGACCGGGTCCTCGCGACGCGGTTCGGCTGGCACGCGGTGGAGGCCGTCCATCGCGGCGAGTTCGGGCGGATGACGGCGCTGCGCGGCACGGACATCGTGATGGTGTCGCTGGCCGAGGCCGTGGAGACGCTCAAGACGGTCCCCGACGAGCGCTACGCCGAGGCGGAGTGCGTGCTCTGAGTCACCGCTTCTTCTACGCTCCGCGCTCTTTTTAGTTGTTCTTTGTAGTGAGCTGCCCCCGGCCGAAGTCCCGGCCGGGGGCAGCTCTAGTCTGGTGGCGCACAATCCGTACGAAACGAGCAACAGGAGCCGGCGGATGGATCACAGCGGGCACGGCATGAACATGGATCTGCCGCCGTTCACGCTGGGGCGTGGCCTGGGCTGGTCGGCCGACCCCTTCTTCCTCATCGGCTGTCTGGTCGCCCTCGGCCTGTACGGCTGGGCCGTCGTGCGCCTCGCGCGCCGCGGTGACAAGTGGCCGGTGTCGCGCACCCTGTCGTTCCTCGTGGGCGTGCTCACCATCGCCGTGGTGATGTGCACGAAGCTGAACGACTACGGGATGGTCATGTTCAGCGTGCACATGGTGCAGCACATGGTGATCAGCATGCTGTCGCCGATCCTGCTGCTCATGGGCGCACCCATCACGCTCGCGCTGCGGGCGCTGCCGGTCGCGGCGAAGCGCGGCAGCAAGGGTCCGCGCGAGCTGCTCCTGATGCTGCTGCACAGCCGCTACATGCGGATCATCACGCATCCCGCGTTCACGATCCCGCTGTTCATCGCGAGCCTGTACGCGCTGTATTTCACTCCCCTCTTCGACTTCCTGATGGGGTCGAAGGTCGGGCACATCGGCATGATGGTGCACTTCCTCGCCGTGGGTCTGGTGTTCTTCTGGCCGATCATGGGCGTGGACCCGGGCCCGCACCGGCCGGGCTACGTGATGCGGATGCTGGAGCTGTTCGCGGGCATGCCGTTCCACGCGTTCTTCGGCATCGCGCTGATGATGGCGAGCACCACGATGGTGGGCACCTTCGACAACCCGCCCGCCTCGCTCGGAATCGATCCGCTGGCGGACCAGACGGCGGCGGGCGGCATCGCGTGGGCGTTCAGCGAGGTCCCGTCGGTCCTGGTGCTGCTCGCGCTGCTCTTCCAGTGGAAGAAGTCCGAGGACCGGCAGGCGCGCCGCCAGGACCGCAAGGCGGACCGGGACGGGGACGCGGAGCTCGCCGCGTACAACGCCTACCTGGCCTCGCTGAACACGCGCGGACAGTAGCGCCGCGGCCCGTCGCCGGGTGACTATGGCCTTCTGGCCGCGGTTCGGGCGCCGCACACCGTCGTACGCCGTCCCGGGCTGCCGGGAGGAGTGCGCGATGCCCGGATCGACGAAGACGATGGGTGCCTTCACCGTCGGCGGCCTGGTGGCCGTGACCGCGTACACGGTGGCGCTCGGGAGCAACGGCTGGCTCTGGTTCGGCTGGGTCGTGCTCGGCCTGATCACGGTGGCGATGGTGGCCTCACGCAGCGCCTGAGCCGGCCTCGGCGCCGCCCGGATCAGAAGCGGAAGACGTCCCCGGTCGAGGCCTCCAGCGTGCAGGCGTTCGTGAAGGTCCTGCGCCAGTTGACCGTACGGCCCGCGAAGGTTCCGTGCGCGGCGGCGGTGACCGGGGCGTTCTCCTCTGTGCAGCGCCACGGCTGCCCCTCCAGCGCGTCCAGGTCGCCGTCCGCGGCGGCGAGCGCGGCGCAGGACTCGGCGGCGTACGGGTGGTGGCCCGCCGGGACGGGCGTGCACTCCAGGCGGACGCCGCGGGTCCAGGTCTCGCCGTCGCCGGAGACCGTGAGGTACAGGCCGTCGAGGGGTGCGGGTTCGGCGGCCCCGGCGGCCGGGGCGAGCGCGCCGAGTGACAGCAGCGCGGCAGTGGCGAGGTGCAGGGTCCGCATGCGGGCCTCCCGAATACAGGACGACAAGGTGGGACCAGAGCACTCCTCCCACGGCGTCCGGCCAAAGGGACGCGCCGTGCGAACCGGGCAGTGGGCCCGAAAGGGCTCTCGCGCCGTCGCCGAGGATTGACTACTGTGCGCACGCATCACAGCTCTTCATGGGGTGTGCGCACCACATGCGATCCACGGGGGAAGGCGACCGGCGATGTTCTACCGACTGCTCAAGTACGTGCTGCTCGGGCCACTGCTGCGGCTGATGTTCCGGCCGCGGATCGAGGGCCTGGAGCACATTCCGGACTCGGGCGCCGCGATCGTCGCCGGCAACCATCTGTCGTTCTCGGACCACTTCCTGATGCCGGCGATCCTGAAGCGCCGGATCACGTTCCTGGCGAAGGCGGAGTACTTCACGGGTCCGGGGATCAAGGGCCGGCTGACGGCGGCGTTCTTCCGCAGCGCGGGCCAGATCCCGGTGGACCGCTCGGGCCGGGAGGCGGGCCAGGCGGCGATCCGCGAGGGGCTCGGCGTGCTGGGGCGCGGTGAGCTGCTGGGCATCTACCCGGAGGGCACCCGCTCGCACGACGGCCGCCTCTACAAGGGCAAGGTCGGCGTCGCGGCGATGGCGCTCGGCGCCGGGGTGCCGGTGATCCCGTGCGCGATGATCGGCACCTTCGAGGCGCAGCCGCCGGGCCAGAAGATCCCGAGCCTGCGCCGGGTGACGATCCGCTTCGGCCGTCCGCTGGACTTCTCCCGGTACGCGGGCATGGAGGGCGAGAAGGCGATCCTGCGCGCCGTCACCGACGAGATCATCTACGCGATCCTCGAGCTGTCCGGTCAGGAGTACGTGGACCAGTACGCGGCGGTGGCGAAGGCGGAGGCCGAGGCGGCCGCCGCCAAGTCCCGCAAGTTCCCACGCATGCCGCTGAGCTGAGCCGGCTCACCGCTCTGCGCTGAGCAGAAAACGCTCGGTCCCTGGCGGGCCGGGCGCATACGGTCGCGGCATGAAGACGGCATTGGTGATCGGTGGAGCGGGACAGATCGGGCGGCCCGCGGTGCGGGCGCTCGCGGAGGACGGCTGGGCGGTGACGGCGGCGTCGCTGAGCGGGAACCGGGACGCGGCGTGGCCCGACGAGGTGCGCTCGGTGCGGCTCGACCGGGACGACGACGCGGCGCTGGCCGCCCTGGTCGGCGACGGCGTGGACGTGGTCGTGGACATGGTGGCGTTCGAGCCGCGGCACGGGCGGCAGCTCGCGGCGCTGGCCGGGCGGATCGGCTCGGCCGTGGTGGTGTCCAGCGGCGCGGTCTACGAGGACGAGCAGGGGCGGGGTTTCGCCACGCAGGAGGAGCCGGACGGGATGCCGGTCTATCCGGTGCCGATCCCGGAGACCTGGCGGACGGTGGCCCCCGCCGACGAGGGGTACGGGCCGCGCAAGGTGCGGATCGAGCAGGATCTGCTGGCGCTCGGCGAGAAGCTGCCGACGACGATGATCCGGGCGTCGGCGGTGCACGGCCCGCACTGCCGCACGCCGCGCGAGCTGTACTTCGTGAAGCGGAACCTGGACGGGCGGCGCACGCGCGTGCTGGCGTACCGCGGCGAGTCCCGCTTCCACCCGGCGAGCGTGTACAACCTGGCGGAGCTGGTGCGGCTGTCCGCGCGGCGCCCCGGCTCGCGGGTCCTGAACGGGGCGGACCCCGACTCCCCCACGGTCGCCGAGATCGGCGCCATGATCGACGCCCTGATGGGTGTGGAGACCGAGACGGTGCTGCTGGACGGTGCTCCGCCGGCGCCGACCGTCGGGGACAACCCGTGGGGCATGCCGAACCCGGTGCTGATGGACATGACGGCGGCCCGCGAGGAGCTCGGCTACGAGCCCGTCACCACGTACGTGGAGGCGCTCCCGGAGACCGTGGAGTGGCTGACGCGGCGCATGACGGAGGAGCCGGACTGGACGGTGGGCTTCCCGAAGATGGTGCGGAACTACACGACGGGGCTGTTCGACTACGCGGCCGAGGACGCCTGGCTCGCGTCGCGCGGCTGAGCCGCGGGCGCCCACGCGGCCGGCCCGGCCCCCGCCGCAGTGGCGGGGACCGGGCCGGTCGTGTGCGTGGTGCTCAGTGAGCCGTCACGGCTTGGGCGTGGCGTGCGGGGCGCACGTCACGTCCTTGTCGTCCACCTTGCCCGTGAGCAGGTAGGTGTCGACCCGGTCGTTGATGCAGGGGTTCGTCAGGCCCGTGACGCCGTGCGAGCCGGCGTCCTTCTCGGTGATGAGACGGGAACCCTGGAACCGCTTGTGCAGCTCGACGGCGCCGTCGTACGGCGTGGCGGCGTCGCGCTCCGACTGGACGATGAGGACCGAGGGCAGACCCTTGCCGGTCTTCACGTTCAGCGGGGTCTGCTGCTTGGTCTTCCACGTGGCGCACGGGAGGTTCATCCACGCGTTGGCCCACGTCATGAACGGGTACTGCTGGTGCAGCTCCGTGTTGTCGCGGTCCCAACGCTGCCAGCTGGTCGGCCACTTGGCGTCGGCGCACTCCACGGCCGTGTAGACCGCGTTGCCGTTCTCGGAGGACGCGTTGCCCTTGGTGTCCGACATGTCGGGGGCGGCGGCGTCGACGAGGGCCTGGGTGTCACCGGCGACGTACTTGCTCCACACCTGGGCGGTGGGCACCCACGCGGAGTCGTAGTACGGCGCGCTCTGGAAGAAGCTGATGAGCTCGGCCGGGCCGACGACCCCGCCGATGGGGCTCTTCTTCGCGGTCGCGCGCAGGGTCTCCCACTGCTTCTGGACCTTGTCGCGGGTGTCGCCGAGGTGGTAGGTGGCGTCGTTCTTGGCGACCCAGTCCTGCCAGTCCTTCCAGCGGCCCTCGAAGGCGATGTCCTGGTTCAGGTTCGCCTGGTACCAGATGTTGTCCTTCGCCGGGTTGACGACGGAGTCGACAATCATGCGGCGGACGTGGCCCGGGAAGAGGGTGCCGTAGACGGCGCCGAGGTAGGTGCCGTATGAGACGCCCAGGTAGTTGAGCTTCTTCTCGCCGAGGGCGGCACGGATGACGTCGAGGTCACGCGCGGTGTTCGGCGTCGTCATGTGCGGCAGCATCTCGCCGCTGCGCTCGTAGCAGCCGTCCGCGTACTCCTTGGCGAGCTTGCGCTGGGCAAGCTTGTCCGCCTCGGTGTCGGGGACCGGGTCGGCCTTGGGCGCCTTGACGAACTCCTGCGGGTCGATGCAGGAGATCGGGGCGGAGTGGCCGACACCACGCGGGTCGAAGCCGACGAAGTCGTACGCCTTCGCCATCTTCGCGTAGATCGGGTTCTTGTTGGTCACGCGCGTCGGGAAGCGCATGCCCGAACCGCCGGGGCCGCCCGGGTTGTAGACGAGCGAACCCTGTCGCTCGTCCTGGGTGCCGGTGCTGCCGACGCGGTCGACGGCGAGCTTGATCTGCTTGCCGTTCGGCCGGGCATAGTCGAGCGGGACGGTGACCCATCCGCACTGGATCGGGGAGGCGAAGCCCCAGTCCGCGGGACAGTCCTTCCAGTCGATGCCCTGCTTCTCCGCGCGCGCGGCGGCCAGAGCGGCTCCGCGTGCCTCGCGGTCGTAGGACGTCTGACCGCTCTTCTGCGGCGCCGCGTTGGCGGCGGGGGCGCTGACCGCGCCCGCTATCAGCGCCGCGGCCGCAAAGGCGCCCGCGGAGCCGATCACCACCTTCCGGCTGCCGCGACTCGTCTGTCGAGTCCGTCTCAAGTGAGCCCTCCCGCACATCGATTCGATCGTTACGTCGATCGTGTTGCTGATCGGTAGCCGGATCCTGTCGTGCGCGCGGGAGTTCGAACAGGGTTGACGGGCGTTCTTTACCAATCCGATAAACGGTATAACTCGTCCCGGTGAGCGGTCAGGTGAGCCGGGCGAGCGCCAGGTCGAGCGTCCGGCGCAGCCGCAGCCCGTCCGGCGCGACGGCGGTGACCAGCACGGCGGGGCCCGCGAGCGGGGTCAGCGCGGCCGTGCCCGCCTCGTCGAGCAGGCAGGCCGCGGGCTTGTCCCGTTCGAAATCCGGACGTACGACCACGAGTTGCCCCAGCGCCCGGTGGCCCGCGAGGACGGCCGGACCGTCCCAGCCTCCGGGCGCGCCGGGACCGCAGGCCAGCTCCTGGTCGAGCAGCGGCCGGCCCGCACGCCACACGGTCAGACGGCTGGTGAGCCGTCCTGGTTGCTCGCCGGCCCGGCCCAGCATCTGTTCCTCGCGCAGCACGAGGTGCGCTCCGGGTGCGAGCTCCGCGCGCGTGGTGACGCGCAGGTCGCTGCCGCCGGCCGAGATCAGCTGCTCGGGCAGCCAGTCGAGGCGGGCCCCGTCCGCGACCGTGAGCCGTACGTCCTGGCGGGCCTCGCCCCCGGACTGGCCGGGCAGCGCGATCGTCGCGGCGACCGATCCGACGTGCAGGTGAGCGTCCTCCTGGGCGTGCGCCTCGAAGGTGGCGTGGTCGCCGCCCAGCGGGCCGCCCATGGCGCCGACCAGCAGGACGCGGGCCTGCGTCCCGGCGCCGCGGGTGCGGCGCAGCGCGAACGAGCCCTCGCTCTCCAGGACCGGCAGGGCCGTGCCGCCCCGGCCGTCACCGCGTGCGACGACGCGGGCGACGGACCGGACGCCGGCCCGGACCTGACGGACGCTCACGCGGCGGTCCAGGCGGCGATGCGCTCCCGCACCCAGCCGGCCACCTCTCCGACGCCGTCCTCGGCGCGCAGCGACTGGAAGACGACGGGGAGCCCGCCCCGCTGCTTCTCGGCGTCGGCGGACATCCGGTCGAGGTCGGAGCCGACATGCGGGGCGAGGTCGGTCTTGTTGACGACGAGGAGGTCGGCGGTGGTGACGCCGGGGCCGCCCTTGCGCGGGATGTCGTCGCCGCCCGCGACGTCGATGACGAAGATCTGGGCGTCGACGAGGCCCTTGGAGAAGGTGGCGGTCAGGTTGTCGCCGCCGGACTCGACGAGGACCAGGTCGAGCGGGCCGACCTCGTCCTCCAGGTCCTCGACGGCCTCCAGGTTGGCGGAGATGTCGTCGCGGATGGCGGTGTGCGGGCAGGCGCCGGTCTCGACGGCGGTGATCCGCTCGGGCGGCAGGACGGCCTCGCGCAGCAGGAACTCGGCGTCCTCGCGCGTGTAGATGTCGTTCGTGACGACGGCGAGGGACAGTTCGTCGCGCAGGGCGCGGCACAGCGCGGCGACGGTCGCGGTCTTGCCGGACCCCACGGGCCCGCCGAGCCCGATGCGCAGGGCGCGCCGGTTCCCGTCGGGCCGCCGGGCGTCGGCGGAGACGGCGGACGCGTCGTCGTGAGCGTGACCAAGGTGCATGAGCTCTTCAACTCCAAACAGAAAGACCCCCCAACCCGTCCGGCACTTGAGGACGAGCCTGTCCAGGCCGAGGGGGTCCGGGGGCGCAGCCCCCGAATCAGTGACAGAAAGGTGGCGGGCGGCGGACGCGCACCCCTAGGACGCGCACCCCTAGGACGCGAACAACCGCACAGCCCAAGCGGCATGCGCCTCCGCGCTGATCTCCAGCAGGGGCGCCGACCCGGCGGGCAGCACGTCGACCCCTTCGTCGACGGCCGACCGTGCCGCGTCCGCCGCGTCCCGTACGACCAGGTCCAGCTCGGGGGCGAGCCGGGCGAGCACACGGGTCGCGTCGAACGGGTCGAGGCTGAGCAGCCGTACGACGGCGGTCGCGGGCCCGCCGACCCCCTCGTACGCGGAGCAGTACGCGGCGTCCTCGGGACCGAGCCCGGCGGCGCGGGCGGCGAGGCCGAGCACGACGGGCTGGTGGGCCCCCTTGGGGAACTTAGCGGCCAGGGCGTCGAGTTCGGGGTCCGGCCAGGTGGCACGGGCGGCCCGCATCAGTTGCCGGCCGAGTCTGCGGGCGGCGGTGCGCAGGGCTTCGGAGGGGGTGCGGGCGTCGGCCGCGGTGTCGAGCGCGACGGGGTCGACGCCGAGCGCGGCGGCCGCGGCGAGGGCCGCCGCGGCCAGGCCGCTGGTGTGCAGCCGGCCGCGGCAGAACTCCTCCAGGCTCGCGGCGTCGGTGATGCGGCCCGCCTTGACGGCGGCCTCCGCCCCGCCGGAGTGCGCGTGCCCTCCGGCGGGGAAGCGGCCGTCGGCCAGGACGAGCAGGGCGGCGCGTGTCATGAGGCGGGCACGCGCCCCTCAGAAGAGGAAGTACCGCTGGGCGAGCGGCAGTTCCGTGGCGGGTTCGGGCTCGACGAGTTCGCCGTCGATGGTCACCGCGAACGAGTCCGGGGCGACCTCGACGCGGGGCAGCGCGTCGTTGTTGACCATGTCGGCCTTGGTACGGCCGCGCGTCGAGCGGATCGGCACGAACGCGCGCCCGAGGCCGAGGCGCTCCGGCAGCCCGTCCTCGATCGCCGCCTCGGCGACGAAGTTGAACGAGTTGGCGGCGGGCGCCGCGCCACGGGCCCCGAACATCGGGCGCGGCAGGACCGGCTGCGGGGTGGGGATGGAGGCGTTGGCGTCGCCCATCTGCGCGTAGGCGATCTGGCCGCCCTTGAGCACCACCTGCGGCTTCACGCCGAAGAACTTCGGGTCCCACAGCACGAGGTCGGCGAGCTTGCCGCTCTCGACGGAGCCGATCTCGTGCTCGATGCCCTGGGAGATCGCCGCGTTGATCGTGTACTTGGCGACGTAGCGGCGGGCGCGGGCGTTGTCGGCGCGGGTGTCTCCGGGCAGGAAGCCGCGGCGGCGCTTCATCACGTGCGCCGTCTGCCAGGTGCGCATGATGACCTCGCCGATGCGGCCCATGGCCTGCGAGTCCGACGACATGATCGAGATGGCGCCGAGGTCGTGCAGGATGTCCTCGGCCGCGATGGTCGTGGGACGGATGCGGGACTCGGCGAAGGCCAGGTCCTCCGGCACCGCGGGGTTGAGGTGGTGACAGACCATCAGCATGTCGAGGTGTTCCTCGACCGTGTTGACGGTGTGCGGCCGGGTCGGGTTGGTGGAGCTCGGCAGCATGTGGGGCAGCGACACGGCCGTGATCATGTCGGGTGCGTGACCGCCGCCCGCGCCCTCGACGTGGAAGGCGTGCAGGGTGCGTCCGGCGATGGCGTCGAAGGTGTCCTGGACGAATCCGGCCTCGTTCAACGTGTCGGTGTGGACGGCGAGTTGGGCGCCGGACTCCTCGCAGACGTCGAGACAGGCGGAGATCACGGCGGGGGTGGCGCCCCAGTCCTCGTGGATCTTGAAGCCGAGGATGCCGGCGCGCAACTGGTCGCGCATGGACTCCTTCGACATCGTGTTGCCCTTGCCGAGGAAGCCGATGTTGACGGGGCTGTGCTCCATGGCGGCGAACATCCGGGCCAGGTGCCAGGATCCGGGCGTGACGGTGGTCGCCTTGCTGCCCTCGGCGGGGCCGGTGCCGCCGCCGATCAGCGTGGTGACGCCGGCGGCGAGGGCCTCGTCGACGATGGTCGGCGAGATGAAGTGGATGTGGGTGTCGATGCCGCCGGCGGTGAGGATCTTGCCGTTGCCGGCGAGGATCTCGGTCTCGGGGCCGATGACGAGGTCGGGGTGGACGCCGTCCATCGTGTCGGGGTTGCCGGCCTTGCCGATCCCGGTGATGCGGCCGTCGCGGATGCCGATGTCGGCCTTGACGACGCCCCAGTGGTCGATGATGACGGCGCCGGTGATCACGGTGTCCGGGGTGCCTTCGGCGCGGGTGGCGCGCGACTGCCCCATGGACTCACGGATGACCTTGCCGCCGCCGAAGACGGCCTCGTCGCCGGAGCGGCCGGGGCCGCCCGAGCGGTCCTCCTCGATCTCGACCAGCAGGTCCGTGTCGGCGAGCCGGATACGGTCGCCGGTCGTGGGGCCGAACAGGTCGGCGTAGGCGGCGCGGGACAGTTCAGGCATCGAGGGGACCTCCGGTCTCACCGCGCAGGCCGGGGACGACGCGGCGTCCGGCGAGGGGGACGAGTTCGACGTCGACGGGGATGCCGGGCTCGAAGCGGACGGCCGTTCCGGCGGCGATGTTGAGCCGCCGGCCGCGGGCCGCGGCACGGTCGAGGTCGAGGCCGGGGTTGGCCTCGGCGAAGTGGTAGTGGGAGCCGACCTGGATGGGCCGGTCGGCGGCGTTCAGCACCGTCATACGTATGACGTCGCGGCCCTCGTTGACCACGACGGGTTCGTCGGCGTAAAGGATCTCTCCGGGAATCAAGGTGTCGTCCGCTCCCGTCAGATGATCGGCTCGTGCACGGTGACGAGCTTCGTCCCGTCGGGGAACGTCGCCTCGACCTGGACGTCGTGGATCATCTCGGGGATGCCGTCCATGACGTCGTCCCGGGTGAGCACCTTGCGTCCGGACGCCATGAGTTCGGCCACGGTGCGGCCGTCGCGGGCGCCCTCGAGGATGTGCGAGGTGAGGAGCGCGATCGCCTCGGGGTGATTGAGTCTCACCCCGCGGGCTCGGCGCTTCTCGGCCACGTCGGCGGCCACATGGATGAGCAGTCTTTCCTGCTCGTGCGGGGTCAGTTGCACGCGTCCCACCTCAGTCCTTCACTCCGGACCGTGCGGGGCCCGGCTGCCGCGGCCACCGCGACGGGGTAACCAGCACTTATAGATGTAACACACATCTAATGTGCGCGATCTTGCGCACCCCGGATACGAAAACCCCTGGTGACGTGGGCCGGAAGGCTAATACGGAGGAGTTTCAACGAGGTTAACCGTCGCTTGACCGTCTCATTGCCGGGACAAGGTGAGCCCCTGACCAACGGACCTCGGGACCGGCGGACCTCGGGTCTAGCGGACCTCGGGGCCCCGATGTTCTGCGGCGATACCGAAGCGCTGCCGTTCGCCCGGAGCGGACGACAGAGAACCCAGACGAGCGACGGTCGAGATGACGGGCTCCTCGACGGACTCGCCCGCCGGGGCCCCGAGCTCTTCGAGTCGCTCCAGGTCGGCGGCCGATACGAGGGCGACGAGCGGCTTGCCGTGCCGGGTGACGACGACGCGCTCGCCGCCGTACACCACGCGATTGATCAGATCGGCGAGCTCAGCTCTCGCTTGCGTCACCGGAATCTCGTAGGCCATGCTCCCCATCGTACGTCATGTACGTCCTGTACATTTTTTACAGGCAGACCACCGGGACACCACCGGCACACCGCCGGGCAGAGCCCTACGAGCAGCGGAGGCGACCGCCATGACCCGTCCGACCAGTCGTTACGTTCTGCCGGAGTTCACCGAGCGCACGAGCGCGGGACAGCGCACGCTCGACCCCTACTCCAAGCTCCTGGAGGAGCGCATCGTCTTCCTCGGGACGCCGATCGACGACACGTCGGCGAACGACGTGATGGCGCAGTTCATGCACCTCGAGTACCTGGCGCCCGACCGGGACATCGCGCTGTACATCAACTCCCCGGGCGGCTCGTTCAGCGCGATGACCGCCATCTACGACACGATGCAGTTCGTCAGCTGCGAGGTCGCGACGACCTGCCTGGGGCAGACGGCCTCGGTCGCGGCCGTGCTGCTCGCGGCCGGGGCGCCGGGGAAGCGCACGATGCTGCCGGGCGCCCGCGTGGTGCTCGACCAGCCGGCTCTGCCGGAGCCGGTCCAGGGGCAGCCCACCGACCTGGAGCTCCAGGCGCGGGAGATCGTGCGGATGCGCGAGCAGTTGGAGGAGATGCTCGCGCGGCACTCGTCCCGGTCCAGGGACCAGGTGCACGCGGACATCGAGCGGGACACGGTCCTCACGGCCGAACAGGCCCTGGAGCACGGTCTGGTGGACCAGGTCGTGCAGAGCCGCAAGACGTCGGCGCAGAGCACGCCCGGGCGGAGGTGACCCGTCGATGTACCCACCCGAACTGCCGCCCCTGCCCGCGCTGACACGGGCCGAGTGCGAGCTGATCGACCGCTATCTGGAGGTGGTCGATCTGATCGCGCGGATCAATCCGGCGCGGGGCGACGACACCTATCGGGGGCTGCGCGCGGCACAGGCCCTCGTCAGCCGGGCGACCGAACTGCGGGACGCGCTCGACCTGATGCACCGGCGGGGCGAGAGCCAGGTCCACGCGTCCACCCTCGCCCGCGCGCTGCGGGTCCTCGACGGCGAGAGGCGGACACAGAGGGTCACCTTGCCGCCCGAAACGGTCGGTTGAGGACCTTTGCGGTCATCGGCAGCTCGAAACGGCTCGAACTGTCTGCGGGGCGACCCAAACGAGCCAGAAGAGGTACCCCCGTTCGGCGTAGACGGTCGTACGCACATAGGGGCCGAAGGAGTTGCGCCAGAACTGTAGGCGGACAGCGGAATCTTCGGTTCCGCCGCTGGTGCGGGCATGGTCGGCCCCCTCGACAGAAGATCGAATGCCGCACTGTCCACCTGAACGGATCAAAGGTGAGGAGCCTCACTTACCGCTGGTTCAGCTCGGATTTCACGACACGAGTGCGTCAAGATCCCTTCCGACGACAAGCCCCCGCCACAGCGGCGGGGCGGTCCGTGCGGACGCCGAGTCCTGCCGCCGCACGGATGCCAGGTCGACAGAAGTGCATCGGCAGGAGTGGAGGACCCAGGCACGACGGGCCGCCGCCGCAGCTCAGCCGGAGTTGCGGACGAGGGGCCCTTGGGGTGAAGCCGCGTTGTGCGGCCGGGCATCTTCGCCAGTCCGAACCCGACAGGTCATCCTTCGCAGGCGGTTGACGAAGGGTTGCGCATGACTGCGCTCAATCGTGTTCCCTCGCTGCTCAGCCGGGCCGGAACGGCCTCGGCCCTCACCCTCGCGGTCGCCGGAGCGGGGCTGATGGTCCCCGGCGCGGCGGCCGAGGCCTCGGCCGCGACCGCCTCGGCCAAGGCGCTGCAGATCGCGGCTTCGAAGAAGGGAGCGCCCTACCGGTGGGGCGCCACCGGGCCGCACCGGTTCGACTGCTCCGGACTGACGCTCTACTCGTTCAAGCGCGCGGGCAAGAGTCTGCCCCGCACGGCCGCGCAGCAGTACAACAAGACCCGCCACGTCTCGGCCTCCACCCGCAAGCAGGGTGACCTGGTGTTCTTCCATTCGGGCCGCAGCGTCTACCACGTCGGCATCTACGCCGGGAAGGGGCGCATCTGGCACTCCCCCAAGACCGGGGACGTCGTGCGGCTGCAGAAGATCTGGACGAAGAGCGTCTGGTACGGCCGGGTGCGCTGAGGCCCGCCGCACGGCCGCCCGGGGGTCGTGAGGGGTTGAGACCCGCGCCGGCGGATACCCATGCGTCATGGACGACGAGCGCAACGAGACGCCGCTGGAGCGGGCCGACCGCAACTTCGGTGAGCTGCTGCAGGAACTGCGCGTCATGCAGACCGGGGTGCAGTTCCTGTTCGCCTTCCTGCTCACCCTCGCGTTCACGGCCCGCTTCCCGTCCCTGGACACCGTGCAGCGGGCCACGTACGTGACGACGCTGCTCCTCGCCGTCCTCGCGGCTGCCCTGCTGACCGCGCCGGCGGCCGTGCACCGGGTCCTGTTCCACCTGGGAGCGAAGCCGCAGATCGTCCGGGTGTCCTCACGGCTCGCGGCCTGCGGCATGGGGGCGCTGGTGCTCGCCCTGAGCGCTTCGGTGCTCCTGGTGGTCGACGTGACGCTGAACCGCGCCGCGGGCATCGCGGCCGGCGTGGGCACCTTCGTCGTGTGCGCGGGCCTGTGGGCGGTCATGCCGTGGCTGCTGCGGCGGGCGCTCGTCAGGCGGCGAGCGGCTCCACCGGCGGAAGGCACGTCCGAGGGGCACGGGCGCTCCCGGTGACGGTCTCCCGGCCCGTGGTGCGGCGCCGCGGGGCGTTCCGGCGGTCCCGGGCGTTCCGGGCCGCTCTGAGGCGCGGAACGAGGATCAGTACACGGCCGTCCGCGCCGCGGTGACCCAGGGCAGGGCGATCCACACCGTCTTGCCGCCCTCGGGGGTCGGGGCGACCGAGAGTCTGCCGCCGCACTCCGCGGTGAGACAGCGGATGATCACCATGCCCCGCCCGTTGTCCTGCTGGACGGCGGCGGGCAGGCGCTTGGGATAGCGCGGGTGGCTGTCGGTGACGCCGATGCGCAGATGCTCGTCGCGCTCCAGCTCCAGGTCGACGGTGAAGGTGGGCGACTGCCCGCGGGTGTGCTGCACCGCGTTGGTCGCGAGCTCCGAGACGATCAGACGCACCGTGTCGGCGGTGTCGCAGTCCACCGGCATGCCCCATTCGGTCAGCACGGTGGCGACGTAGGAGCGGGCGGCCGACACCGATGCGGGGTCGCTCGGCAGCGTGACGGATGCTTCCTGGTGATCTGCCATGGCGACGTCGTCCCTTTCCCGCCGGGGCCGCTTGTCCGGCACTCGCGGATCTCTCGCGCGCGGCCCCCGACTGCTTCGCGCCAGAGTGCCACTCGGGCCTGCTCACGGGCAGCCGATCCCCCAAGATATGCATATATCTGTCGCTCGAAGCGGTGAACTCTACGACGGTAGACCGTATTTGGGCGGGCGCACCCGGGGTGTTCTACCGTCGTGCGGGTGAGCGCAGCCGAACGGGCCGGGAGGACGCGGCCGCCGCGCCGCGAAGCCTGAGGAGTCAGCATGAAGTACGGTCCCGCGGTGCGGCGCCGCAAGCTCGGCGCCGAGTTGCGCGCGCTGCGGGTGAGCGCCGGGCTCACGAGTGGCGAGGCGGCCCGGCTCGTGGGCTGGCACCAGTCGAAAGTGAGCCGGATCGAGACGGGCCGCAGTGGCGTGAAGCCGTCGGACGTGCTGTTGCTGCTCGACGCGCTGGAGGCCAGGGACCCCCGGCTGCGCGAGCTCGTGGTCGCGCTGGCCGGCGGTGACGACGCCGGTGTCCAGCACTGGTGGCACGCCTATCGGGGGCTGCTGCCGCCCTCGTACCGGGACTTCATCAGTCTGGAGTCGCAGGCCTGCCGCATCCGCACGCTGGAGACGAGCGTGGTGCCGGGGCTGCTCCAGACGCCGGAGTACGCGCGCGCGGTGACGCGTTCGGTGCTCGCCGGGACGCCGGAGCGGCACATCGACGCCCTGGTGGAGGTGCGGCTCGCGCGGCAGGACGTGCTGCGGGCGGATCCGCCGCTGGAGCTGACCGCCGTGCTCGACGAGGCGGTGCTGCGGCGCGTGGTGGGCGGACCGGGGGTGCTGGAGGGGCAGTTGGCGTGGCTGGTGGAGGCGGCGCGGCTGCCGCATGTCCGGATCCAGGTGCTTCCGTTCACCGCGGGTGGGCACATCGGCCTGACCGGACCGTTCGTAGTCTTCTCGTTTCCGAACACATCCGATCTGGATGTGGTCGTCCTCGACCATTTGACGAATAGCCTCTATCTCGAGCGGAAAGAAGACCTCAGGGCGTACGCACACGCCTTCGACGCTCTCCTGCTCCACGCACTTCCGCCCGATGACTCGCTGGAATTCATCGCACAGATCGCCGGGTAGGCGAGGACGCCGACGCCTCGCGCTGCCCCGGCGCTGGGTAAGGAGGCACCATGACCGCTCCGCCTCGGCACGGTCCCACCGTCCCCTCCACCGCGCTTCTGGGCGCCGCGCGATGGCGCCGCAGCAGCCGCAGCACGGGGGCCAACAACTGTGTCGAGACGGCGCGGCCGGCCGGCCGCGCCGTCGCCGGGCGGCTCGCCGTCCGCGACTCCAAGGACCCGGCCGGGCCCGCGCTCCTGTTCACCCCCGCCGCGTGGGAGGGGTTCATCGACTCCCTGCGGTGAACGCCCCGGCGGGCGCCGTGCGGCTGATCACCCCGACGGCCTCGGCGATCTGATCCTGCGTCAGGTCGGCGCGGGCGGTCAGCCGAAGCCGGGAGATCCCGTCGGGCACGGACGGCGGCCGGAAGCAGCCGACCGACAGGCCCGCCGCCCGGCAGTCCGCCGCCCAGCGCACGGCCTCGTCCGGCGAGGGGGCCCGCACGGAGACGACCGCCGCCTGAGGCTCGACGGCCGTGAGCCCCTCCGCGACGAGCCTCTCGTGCAGCGATCGCGCGACCTGCCCCGCCTGCCGCGCGAGCTCGGGCCGCGCGCGCAGCAGTTCGAGCGCGGCGAGGGCGGCACCGGCGGCGGCCGGCGCGAGTCCCGTGTCGAAGATGAACGTACGGGCCGTGTTGACCAGATGGTCGATGACCCGGGCCGGGCCGAGCACGGCGCCGCCCTGGCTGCCGAAGGACTTGGACAGGGTGACGGTCACGACGGTGTCCGGCGCGCCCGCGAGGCCCACCGCGTCCGCGGCGCCGCGCCCGCCCGCGCCGAGCACGCCGAGCCCGTGCGCGTCGTCGACGATCAGGCCGGCTCCGAACTCCCGGGCCGCATTAGAGAGTTCGGACAGCGGAGCCTGGTCGCCGTCGACCGAGAAGACGGTGTCGGAGACCACGACGGAGGGCCCGTCGTGCGTCGACAGCGCCTTGCGGACGGCCTCCGGGTCGGCGTGCGGCACGACCTGGGTGGTCCCGCGCGCGAGCCGGCAGCCGTCGATGAGGGAGGCGTGGTTGCCCGCGTCGGACACGATCAGCGAACCGTGCGGGGCGAGCGCGGTGACGGCGGCGAGGTTCGCGGCGTAACCGGAGGACAGGACCAGCGCGGACTCGAAGCCGCAGAACGCGGCGAGCTCCCGCTCCAGCCGGGTGTGCAGCTCCGTGGTGCCGGTGACCAGACGCGAACCGGTGGCTCCGCCGCCCCAGCGCCGGGCGGCGCGCGCGGCGCCCTCGACGACCTCGGGGTGCCGGGCCAGGCCCAGGTAGTCGTTGCTCGCGAGGTCGAGGAGCGGGGAGTCCGCGGGGCGGGGGCGCAGCCTGCGCACGAGCCCGGCGGCCTCACGGCCGCGGCGCCGGTCGTCGATCCAGTCGAACGCGGAACCGTCGGAAGAAGAGCGGGCTGCGGCCATGACTCCCTCGTTGCACAGAGGACGCTTTGTAGGTAATGCACAGACCCTAGCCGCCCCGCCACCGGGTCAGGATGTGGTGATACCCACACGTCGAACGACACGCTTTGTGCGAAGTCTCCTTTCGCGGGAGCGGTGCCATAGGTCAGGATCTGAGGCCATGGACCTGCTGAACACGCTGGTGGACAAGGGGCTTCGGCGCGAGCTGCCGAGCCGTGAAGAGGCGCTCGCCGTGCTGGCGACGTCGGACGACGAACTGCTCGATGTGGTGGCCGCGGCCGGGAAGGTGCGCCGCCAGTGGTTCGGCCGCCGGGTCAAGCTCAACTACCTGGTGAACCTGAAGTCGGGGCTGTGCCCCGAGGACTGCTCGTACTGTTCGCAGCGCCTCGGCTCGAAGGCGGAGATCCTCAAGTACACGTGGCTCAAGCCGGACGAGGCGTCCAAGGCGGCGGCCGCCGGTGTCGCGGGCGGCGCCAAGCGGGTCTGCCTGGTGGCGAGCGGGCGCGGTCCCACGGACAAGGACGTCGACCGGGTCGCGAAGACCATCGACGCGATCAAGTCGGAGAACGAGGACGTCGAGGTCTGCGCCTGTCTCGGGCTGCTGTCCGACGGCCAGGCCGAGCGGCTGCGCACCGCGGGCGCCGACGCGTACAACCACAACCTGAACACGTCCGAGGCGACGTACGGGGACATCACCAAGACCCACACCTACGCGGACCGCGTGGACACCGTGCAGAAGGCGCACGCCGCCGGCCTGTCGGCCTGCTCCGGTCTGATCGCGGGCATGGGCGAGAGCGACGAGGACCTGGTCGACGTCGTCTACTCGCTGCGTGAGCTCGACCCGGACTCGGTGCCGGTGAACTTCCTGATCCCGTTCGAGGGCACGCCGCTGGCCAAGGAGTGGAACCTGACGCCGCAGCGCTGCCTGCGGATCCTCGCCATGGTGCGGTTCGTCTGCCCGGACGTCGAGGTGCGGATCGCGGGTGGGCGCGAGGTGCACCTGCGCTCGATGCAGCCCCTGGCGCTGAACATCGCGAACTCGATCTTCCTGGGCGACTACCTGACCAGCGAGGGCCAGGCCGGCAAGGCCGACCTCGACATGATCGCGGACGCAGGTTTCGAGGTGGAGGGCGCCGACCAGGTGACCCTGCCCGAGCACCGCACGGAGGCGGGCTGCGGCTCGGTGTGCGGTACGGAGTCGGGCGGCGGCTGCGGATCGCACGAGGCCGAGGCCGGTGGGGGCTGTGGTTCCCACGCCGCCGAGGCCGCCCCTCAGGAGCCGGCGGTGTCCGAGGCACGCACCGATCTGGTCGCGGTGCGCCGTCGTGGCGCGGGGACGGATCTCGCCCCCAATGCCTGATCAGCCCTCCGATCCGCGCGTCACCGAGCTGCTCGCGCTCGACCGGCAGCACGTCTGGCATCCGTACGGGCCCATGCCGGGCCGGCAGGAGCCCCTGGTCGTCGAGTCGGCGGCCGGGGTGCGGCTGCGGGTCGCCGGGCACGGGGAGCTGGTGGACGGGATGTCGTCCTGGTGGTCGGCGATCCACGGCTACCGGCACCCCGTCCTGGACGAGGCCGCGCGCGGCCAGCTGGACCGGATGAGCCACGTCATGTTCGGCGGGCTCACGCACGAGCCCGCCGTACGGCTCGCCGAGCGCCTTGTCGACATGTCACCCGACGGCCTGGAGCACGTCTTCCTCGCCGACTCGGGTTCCGTGTCGGTCGAGGTGGCCCTCAAGATGTGCCTGCAGTACTGGCGTTCGCTGGGCCGGCCCGAGAAGCACCGGATGCTCACCTGGCGCGGCGGCTACCACGGCGACACCTGGCAGCCGATGTCCGTGTGCGACCCCGAGGGCGGCATGCACGGACTGTGGGCCGGCGTGCTGCCCCGCCAGCTGTTCGCCGACGCGCCACTGGCCGCGTACGAGGAGTCGTACGCGGAGCATCTGCGCGACATGATCGCGCGGCACGCGCACGAGCTGGCGGCCGTGGTCGTCGAGCCGGTGGTGCAGGGCGCGGGCGGCATGCGCTTCCACTCCCCCGCGTATCTGCGGGTGCTGCGGGAGGCGTGCGACGCGCACGACGTGCTGCTCGTGTTCGACGAGATCGCGACCGGTTTCGGCCGCACGGGCACGCTGTTCGCGGCGGAGCAGGCCGCGGTGACGCCGGACGTGATGTGCGTCGGCAAGGCGCTGACCGGCGGGTACCTGACGATGGCGGCGACGCTGTGCACGCCCCGGGTCGCCGACGGGATCTCCCGCGGCGAGGTGCCGGTGCTCGCGCACGGCCCGACGTTCATGGGCAATCCGCTGGCGGCGGCCGTCGCCTGCGCCTCGATCGACCTGCTGCTCGACCAGGACTGGCAGGCGGAGGTCAAGCGGATCGAGACCGGCCTGCGGGACGGCCTGGCCGCCGCGGCGGAGCTTCCCGGGGTCACGGACGTACGTGTCCTGGGCGCGATCGGGGTCGTGCAGCTGGACCACGAGATCGACATGGCCGCGGCGACCCGGGCCGCGGTGGCGGAGGGCGTGTGGCTGCGGCCCTTCCGCGACCTCGTCTACACGATGCCGCCGTACGTCACGGGTGACGAGGACCTGGCACGGATCGGCCGCGCGGTGTGCGCCGCCGCGCGGGAAGGCCGAACGGAGCGGACATGACGGTACTGGTGGTCTCGGGGACCGGGACCGAGATCGGCAAGACGGTGACGACCGCGGCGGTGGCCGCGGTCGCCCTGCGGGCGGGCCGTTCGGTGGCCGTGCTCAAGCCGGCGCAGACCGGGATCGCGCCGGGCGAGCCCGGCGACGTCGACGACGTGGTGCGGCTCGCCGGGGCCGGGGTCACGGGTCTCGAACTGGGGCGCTACCCAGAGCCGTTGGCCCCGGGGACGGCGGCGGCGCGGGCCGGGATGGCGCCGGTGCGGCCGGCCCAGGTCGCCGAGGCCGCCGAGAAACTGGCCGCGTCGCACGATCTGGTGCTGGTCGAGGGGGCGGGCGGGCTGCTCGTCCACTTCGACGCGCAGGGGTCGACGCTCGCGGACGCGGCGCGGCTGCTCGGGGCGCCGGTGCTCGTGGTGGCGGCGGCGGGGCTCGGCACGCTGAACTCCGTCCAGTTGACGGCGGAGGCGTTGCGGGCGCGCGGGCTGGAGCAGGCCGGGGTCGTCATCGGATCCTGGCCCCGCGACCCCGGGCTCGCGGAGCGCTGCAATGTGGCGGACCTGCCCCGGGTGGCCGAGGCCGGACTGCTCGGAGCGGTTCCTGAAGGGGCCGGGGCTCTGGCACCGGCCGAGTTTCAGGCTCGGGCCGGGTCCTGGGTCGGGGCCGCGCTGGGCGGGACGTGGGACGCCGAGGAGTTTCGCGCCGCTTCGGCCGACTGAGTCCTGGCCGGTCACGGAGGGGGCGACAGGGGCCCGGTGTCGGAGGACAATTCGGAGTACAGGCGGCAGCTCGTGCTCTGGAGGTCGGTATGGCGGGTCGGGGGACCAAGGACGCTGTGCACCACCCGTGGTTCGCGCGGTTCTACGCACGGTTCAGCGTGCGGGCCGAGCCCGCGATGGCGCCCGTCCGCCGGGAGCTGCTGGACAGGCTGTCCGGGCGGGTGCTGGAGGTCGGGGCGGGGAACGGGCTGAACTTCGGGTACTACCCGCCTGCCGTCTCCGAGGTCGTCGCGATCGAGCCGGAGCGTGAACTGCGGGCGCTCGCCGTCGAGGCGGCGCGACGGGCCGAGATGCCGGTCGACGTCGTCCCGGGTGCGGCCGAGGCGCTGCCCGTGAAGAGCGAGGCGTACGACGCCGTCGTGGTGTGTCTGGTGCTGTGCAGCGTGCGGGACGTGCAGCGGTCGCTCGCCGAGGTGCGCAGGGTGCTGCGGCCGGGCGGCCAGGTGCGGTTCTTCGAGCACGGGCAGGCGCCGGGGCGCGGGATGCGCCGGGTGCAGGGCGTTCTGGACAGGACCGTGTGGCCGCGCCTGTTCGGTGGCTGCCACGTGGGCCGGGACGCGGTGGCCTCGGTGCGCGCGGCCGGCTTCGAGGACATCGAGCACCGCGAGCTGCTCATGCCGGAGCGCGGGCCGAGGCTGCCGACCTCGTACTGCGTGCTCGGCACGGCCCGCCGGCCGATGGCGGCCTAGGGCGCGTCCTGGCGATCCGGGTGGTTCACAGGCTCCACTTGCGGAGCTCCTTCTCGATGTCGTGCACGGTCGCGGCGCCGTCCTTGACCAACCGCGCCAACTCGCGGACCTGCTCGGGCGAGATGACGACCTTGAGGCCGCTGGCGACGAGGTAGGCGTAGGCGACCGCGGAGGCGAACATCGCGTTCGACCGCTCCAGGGCCGGTACGTGGATGAGGAGTTGGAGCAGCGCCGCCGCTCGGGCGTGGGGCGTCGCGTAGACGGGGATGTCGAAGATCTCCGCGGAGTGGCGGGCCACGGCCGCGACGAGGGCGCCCCAGTCGGAGACCTGGGGGTCGCCGGGGGTCTTCTGCTCGGCGATCATGAGCAGCCAGGCGAGATCGACGGTGAGGTGCGAGGGGTTCGACGGTTCAGTCAACGGGATGGTGCCGGCCTTCGCTGTCGGTTGCGAACTCCTCGGCGAACACGGTCTCGTACTGCTTCATGAAGTCGGCGGCCGCGTCGACGAACGTCCGCCCCAGCTCGCCCGCGTCGCGCCGGACCAGCTCCTCGATGTACTTGTTCACACTCATGCCGCGGGACAGCGCGCGCTCCCGGGCGGCGCGGGCGGTGTCCTCGTCCACCCGCACGTTCAGCTGCGTCTTCGCCATGCTTTCAAGCTAGCGCCGTGGTGCTAGCACCGACAAGGGCCGCCTTCGGTACTGTTCGCCGCGGCATCCGGTCCGGCATGTGAAAACCGCGGCGCCCGGCGGGCGGCCGGTGATGGGATCGCCGCATGAGTGATCTTCGCATCCGGGCCGCGGGCCCCTCCGACGTGACCGCCGTCCTCGCCTTCTGGCGGACGGCGGCCGAAGGCACGAGCATCAGCGACGACCGCGCGGGCGTGGACCGCCTGGTCGCGCGGGACCCCGAGGCGCTGCTGCTCGCCGAGCGGGACGGTGTCCTGGTGGGGACGGTGATCGCCGGTTTCGACGGATGGCGCTGCCATCTGTACCGGCTCGCGGTGTCCCCGGACGCGCGGCGTCAGGGCATCGGCTCCGCGCTGCTAGCGGCGGCCGAGGAGCGGTTCGCGGCGCTGGGCGGGCGGCGCGGCGACGCGATGGTGCTGGACCGCAACGAGCGGGCGCACCACGCGTGGCGGGCGGCCGGCTACGCGCCCGAGCCGCAGTGGTCCCGCTGGGTGAAGCCCCTGACCGACCGCTGAAACACGCGCCGCTTTGCCGATCCTTTACTATGGCATGGTCCGTCGAATCCTCTGCGAAAGGTGTGAGCGTCCGCCCATGGGCGAGCCTCCCAGTATCCGGCCCCTCCCTCCGCACGGTCCCCGTGATCGCGCGCCCCTCCCGTCACTGGCCGAAGATGGGACGGAGGTGACCCGATGACCGAAGTGCTCCTGCTCGCCGTCGCAGTACTCCTATCGCTGGCCTGCGGCGCCTTCGTGGCGGCGGAGTTCTCGCTCACGACCGTCGAGCGCAGCGATCTCGAAGCAGCCGTGGAGCGCGGCGAGCGCGGCGCCGCCGGCGCCCTCAAGGCCGTACGGAACCTGACGTTCCAGCTCTCCGGCGCTCAGCTCGGCATCACCGTCACCAACCTGGTCGTCGGCATGCTCGCCGAGCCGTCCGTCGCCAAGCTCATCGCCGGACCGCTCGAGGCCGTCGGTGTACCGAGCTCGGCGTCGACCTCGGTCGCGCTGGTCCTCGGCACCGCCCTGTCGACCGTGTTCCTGATGGTCGTCGGCGAGCTCGTGCCGAAGAACTGGGCGATCTCCTCGCCGCTGGCCGTGGCCAAGCGCGTGGCGACCCCCCAGCGCTGGTTCAGCGCGGCGTTCCGCCCGTTCATCACTCACCTGAACAACACGGCGAACCGGCTGGTGCGCCGCTTCGGCATAGAGCCCACCGAGGAGCTGGCCTCCGCACGTGGCCCCCAGGAGCTGATGGCGCTCGCCCGGCACTCCGCCAAGGAGGGCGCCCTGGAGGCCGACACCGCCGAGCTGTTCGTGCGCACCCTGAACCTGGCCGACCTGACGGCGGAGAACGTGATGACCCCGCGCGTCCAGGTGATGGCCCTGGACCTGCAGGCCACCTGCGAGGACGTGGCGAACGCGACGCGGGCCACCGGCCTGTCCCGCTTCCCCGTCTACCGCGGCAATCTCGACTCGGTCGTCGGCGTCGTGCACATCAAGGACGTGCTCGCCGTTCCCGACGACCAGCGCGCCCGCAAGGGCGTGTCCGACCTGCTGCGCGAGCCGCTGCTGGTCCCCGAGACGCTCACCGTGGACCGGCTCCTCGACCGGCTGTCCGGCAAGCGCACGATGGCCGTCGTCATCGACGAGTACGGCGGCACCGCCGGAGTCGCGACGCTGGAGGACATCGTCGAGGAGGTCGTCGGTGAGGTGCGGGACGAGCACGACCCGCACGAGACGCCGGACATCGCGGCCGCCGGCACCGACGAGGACGGCCGCACGCTGTACTCGGCCGACGGCGCCGCCCGTACCGACCGCCTCGCGCGGGTCGGACTGCGGGTGCCCGACGGCCCGTACGAGACGCTGGCCGGCCTCGTGGCGACCGAGCTGGGCCGGATCCCCGGCGTCGGCGACAGCGTCGAGGTCGCCGGATGGCGGCTCGACGTCGTCGACGCGCACGGGCACCGGGCCGCGCGCGTGCTGCTGCACGCGCCGATCGCCGGGGCCACGGAGGACACCACGAAGGGGGCGCGACGATGACCGCGATCCAGCTGCTGATCGGCCTGGCGACACTGGTCGTCAACGCGTTCTTCGTCGGCGCCGAGTTCGCCCTGATCTCGGTGCGCCGCAGCCAGATCGAGCCGCGCGCCGAGGAGGGTGACCGGCGGGCCCGCAGCGTCATGTGGGGGCTGCAGCACGTGTCGGCCCTGCTCGCCGCGGCACAGCTCGGCATCACCCTGTGCACCCTGGTGCTGGGCATCGTCGCCGAGCCGGCCATCGCGCACATCCTGGAGCCGGTGTTCGACGCGGTCGGGGTGCCGCACGGGCTGATCCACCCGATCTCGTTCGTGATCGCCCTGTCGCTCGCGACGTATCTGCACATGCTGCTCGGCGAGATGGTCCCCAAGAACATCGCGCTCGCCGAGCCGGTGCGCTCGGCGCTGCTCCTGGGACCGCCGCTGGTGGCCCTGGCGCGCGCCCTGCGTCCGGTGATCTTCGCGATCAACGCCTTCGCGAACGGCCTGCTGAGGCTGCTCAGGGTGGAGGTCAAGGACGAGGTGGCGGCGACGTTCTCGGACGACGAACTGGCGCGCATGGTCAAGGACTCCTCCGACGCGGGACTCATCGACGACCGCGCCCAGGAGCGGCTGCACGACGCCCTGGAGCTGGGCCGCCGCCCCGTCAAGGACGTCGTGCTCCCCCTCGAGAAGGTCGTCTACGCGCGCGTGGGCGTCACTCCGGAGCAGCTGGAGCAGCTGTCCGCCGAGTCGGGCTTCTCGCGCTTCCCGGTCGTGGACGAGGGCCGGCGCATCGTCGGCTACCTCCATGTGAAGGACGCGCTGGACGCGACGCCGCGCGACCTGCCGTTCCGGGTGCCGGACATGCGGTCGATCGCGCGCGTGCGGGAGACGACGCCGCTCGACGACGTGCTCACCGCGATGCGCGGCAGCCGCACGCACGTGGCCGCCGTGCTCGGCGCCGACGGGCGGCTCGCGGGCCTGGTGACCATGGAGGACGTGCTGCGCGAGCTGTTCGGACAGCCCGCCTGACAGCTCGGGCAAATTGTTCGGACCGTCGGCCTGACCCTGCTCGGCCGCGTCGGCCCCGTCCCGCGAGGGGCGGGGCCGGCGCACCGGGATACGATTTCCGGCGCCATGCAGAAGAACGTCAAGTACACCAGCCTCGTCGCGGTCGGCGACTCCTTCACCGAAGGCATGTCGGACCGGCTGCCGGACGGCTCGTACCGCGGCTGGGCCGACCTCCTGGCCGGCCGGATGGCCGCCCGGGACCCGGGATTCCGGTACGCCAACCTCGCCGTGCGCGGCAAGCTCATCGGGCAGATCGTCGACGAGCAGGTCGACGTCGCCGCGGGGATGCGGGCCGACGTCGTCACCCTCGTAGGCGGCCTGAACGACACCCTGCGCCCCAAGTGCGACATGGGCCGGGTGCGCGGGATGCTCACCGAGGCCGTGGAGCGTCTCGCCCCCTCCTGCGAACAGCTCGTGCTGATGCGCAGCCCCGGCCGCAACGGTCCGGTCATGGAGCGGTTCCGGCCGCGCATGGAGGAGCTGTTCACGCACATCGACGCACTCGCGGCACGGCACGGAGCCGTGGTCGTCGACCTGTACGGGGCGCCCGTCCTCGGCGAGCAGCGCATGTGGGACGTGGACCGGCTGCACCTGACCGCCGAGGGCCACGAGCGGGTCGCCGAGGCCGTGTGGCAGGCGCTCGGGTATCCGCCGGAGTCCGACTGGCGTGCCCCGCTCGCCGCGGCGGCCCGGCCGAACTGGGCCGCGCGGCGCGTCGCCGACGCCCGGTTCGCGAAGCAGCACCTCGTGCCGTGGATCGGGCGGCGCCTCACGGGCCGCTCGTCGGGTGACGGGCTCGCGCCCAAGCGCGGGGAGCTCGCGCCGTACGCGCAGGCCCCGGCCTCCTCCGACTCGTAACGCCCACCAGGCCCCGGAGAGGCGCCCTATTCTGCCCGCATGACGCAGTCCGAGGGGTTCGCGGGGGCCGAGGGGCCCGAGGAGTTCGACGGGGTCGAGGTGCGCGCGTTTGCGGACGCGGCGGCCTTCGACGACTGGCTCGCCGCGCACCACACGCGCGGCGCGGGCCTGTGGGTCAAGGTGGCGAAGCGGGCCTCGGGGATCGCCTCGGTCACGGACGACGAGCTGGTCGACGTGGGGCTGTGCTGGGGCTGGATCTCCGGGCAGCGGCGCGGTCTGGACGACCGGTACTACCTGCAGAAGTACGTGCCGCGGCGACGGCGCAGTCTGTGGTCGCGGGTGAACGTCGACAAGGTCGCCGAACTGGCTGCCGCGGGCCGGATGCGCGAACCGGGCCTCGCCGAGGTCCGCCGGGCCCAGGAGGACGGCCGCTGGGACCGCGCGTACGCGTCGCAGGCGACGGCCACGGTCCCCGACGATCTGGCGGCGGCGCTCGACGCGGAACCGGCCGCGCGCGAGGCGTTCGACGCGCTCGACCGCACCGCCCGGTACCTCACCCTGCTGCCCCTCCTCCAGGCGACGACGCCGCAGGCGCGCAGGACGCGGCTGGAACGGGCCGTGCGCGCCCTCGCGGGGGCGGGGCCCGCCCCCGAGGACTGACTTGTGCACGCGCCCGAGAGCGGGCGCCGATCTTTGTGCTTCCTGTCAGTCGGTGTCCGCTCCGGCGCGCCGGAAGACTGCGACGCGCCAGACATCACCGACCCCTGCGGGAGGCATCGTGAGCACGAGCGCGGAGCAGCAGTACGACCGGATCGGCGAGGCGTTCGAAGGGTTCAAGGCGCTGCCGCTGTGCCGTTACGCGGAGGTCCCGGGCTTCCTGGAGCTGGTCGGCGACGTGCGCGGCCGGTCCGTCCTCGACCTGGCCTGCGGGACCGGCTTCTACAGCCGCGAGTTCAAGCGGCGCGGCGCCGAGGACGTGCTGGGCGTCGACGTCTCCGGCGAGATGATCAACGCCGCGCTGCGCAGCGAGGAGGCCGACCCGCTGGGCGTGCGCTACGCGGTCGGTGACGTGGCCCGCGCCGACGCGCTCGGCCCGGGCCGCTACGACCTCGCCACCGCCGTGAACCTCCTCAACTACGCGGACACCACCGACACGATGACGGCCATGTGCCGCACCATCCACGCCGCGCTGGCGCCGGACGGCACCTTCCACGCCCTCAACCAGAGCCCGGACTACGACTTCGAGGGGCCGAGCCCGCGCCCGTACGGGTTCCTCAGCGAGCTGGAGGGCAGCCGCTCCGAGGTCGGCCCCCGGGTGCGGATCACCGCGTTCCTGGAGCCGCAGCCGGTGTCCTTCACGGCGAACCTGCCGCGCCGCGAGGTGTACGCCGAGGCGCTGACCCGGGCGGGCTTCACCGATGTCACCTGGTCACCGCTGGCCGTCTCGCCCGAGGGCCGCGCGGCGTTCGCCCCCGGTTTCTGGGACGACTACGAGGCCAACCCGCCCTTCGAACTCCTCACCGCCCGCCGCCCCGCCTGACGGCTCAGGGCGACACGGGAGGCGGGGGCGGGGGCGGCGGGTAGGCGGGACGCGGCGGCACGCGCGGTGCGGGGGGACGCACGACGGCCGGCGGGGGCGGGGGCTCGTCCGGGATCACGGTACGGGGCCTGGGCCGGGGCGCCGGGGCCGCCGCCGGTGGCGGGCCGGGTGGTGGGGGCGGCGGGGCGTCCGGCGCGGGCAGGAGCGGGACGCCCGCGCGCAGCCGGCTCACGGATTCCTCGGCTCGCCGGCGGGCCCGCGGGTCGTCGTCCCGCGCGAAGGCGAGCCGGACACCCAGCCGACCGAGCGCCTCCACCCCGCTCAGCCGATAGCCCAGCGCGTGCGCGATCCGCTCCACCCGTTCCCGTTCGTCCTGCCTCCCGGAGCGCAGGACGACCTCGACCCGCCCCCGCCCGTCGAACCCGGCCCGCACGACCTGCTCGTCCATGCCCCGCCCCTTCCTGCTTCCGGACAGCATCCCCGACGCGTACCGTGAGTAGTGGCAGTCCCCGGCTGACCTGTACGTTCCTCCAGGTCGGCGGTGGTTCGGAGCCTGTAGGGACGCCCGGTAAACTCCGTACACGTGACTGCGCCTGCCAAGCCCCGTATCCCGAACGTTCTCGCCGGACGCTATGCCTCCGCCGAGCTCGCCACCCTCTGGTCCCCGGAGGAGAAGGTGAAGCTGGAGCGTCGGCTCTGGCTCGCCGTCCTGAAGGCCCAGAAGGACCTGGGGATCGAGGTGCCGGACGCCGCGATCGCGGACTACGAGCGCGTGCTCGACCAGGTCGACCTGGCCTCCATCGCCGAGCGTGAGAAGGTCACGCGGCACGACGTGAAGGCCCGCATCGAGGAGTTCAACGCGCTCGCCGGGCACGAGCAGGTCCACAAGGGCATGACGTCCCGCGACCTGACGGAGAACGTCGAGCAGCTGCAGATCCGGCTCTCGCTCGAACTGATCCGGGACCGTTCCGTCGCCGTCCTGGCGCGCCTGGGCAAGCTGTCGGGCGAGTACGCCGAGCTGGTCATGGCGGGCCGCTCGCACAACGTCGCGGCGCAGGCCACGACCCTCGGCAAGCGCTTCGCGACCGCCACCGACGAGCTGCTCGTCGCGTACGGCCGGGTCGAGGAGCTGCTCACCCGCTACCCGCTGCGCGGCATCAAGGGCCCCGTCGGCACCGCGCAGGACATGCTCGACCTGCTGGGCGGCGACGACACGAAGCTGGCCGAGCTGGAGGACCGGATCGCCGGTCACCTCGGCTTCGCGCAGGCCTTCACCTCCGTCGGCCAGGTCTACCCGCGCTCGCTCGACTACGAGGTCGTCACCGCGCTGGTGCAGCTCGCCGCGGCCCCGTCGTCGCTGGCCAAGACGATCCGTCTGATGGCCGGCCACGAGCTGGTCACCGAGGGCTTCAAGCCGGGCCAGGTCGGCTCGTCGGCGATGCCGCACAAGATGAACACCCGCTCCTGCGAGCGCGTCAACGGCCTGATGGTCATCCTGCGCGGCTACGCGTCGATGACCGGCGAGCTGGCGGGCGACCAGTGGAACGAGGGCGACGTGTCCTGCTCCGTGGTCCGCCGCGTGGCGCTGCCGGACGCGTTCTTCGCGCTGGACGGCCTGCTCGAGACCTTCCTGACGGTGCTCGACGAGTTCGGCGCGTTCCCGGCCGTCGTCGCCCGTGAGCTGGACCGCTACCTGCCGTTCCTCGCCACCACCAAGGTGCTCATGGCGTCGGTGCGCGCGGGCGTGGGCCGCGAGGAGGCCCACGAGGCGATCAAGGAGAACGCGGTCGCGTCCGCGCTGGCGATGCGCGAACAGGGCGCCGAGCGCAACGAGCTGCTCGACAAGCTCGCCGCCGACTCCCGCATCCCGCTGGACCGCGCGCAGCTCGACGAGCTGATGGCCGACAAGCTGTCGTTCACGGGCGCCGCCGCCGGCCAGGTCGCACAGGTCGTCGCGCGCGTCGAGGAGATCGTCAAGCAGCACCCGGAGGCCGCCGGGTACACGCCCGGAGCGATCCTCTGACCCGGCTCACCCCTGCGGACCTGGAGGCCGCTCGTGACCGTCTCGTTCCGGACGTCGTCGCGAGCGGCCTCTCCGTGCTGTTCTGCGGGATCAATCCGGGCCTGATGACGGCGGCGACCGGCCACCACTTCGCACGGCCCGGCAATCGCTTCTGGCCGGTGCTGCATCGGTCCGGCTTCACCCCGCGCCTGCTGAAGCCGTCCGAGCAGGACGAGCTGTTGTCGTACGGGCTGGGGATCACCAATGTGGTGGCGCGGGCGACGGCCCGGGCGGACGAGCTGAGCGCCGCGGAGTTCCGCGAGGGCGGCCGGATCCTCACGGAGAAGGTCACGCGGCTGCGCCCGCGCTGGCTGGCGGTCGTGGGCGTGACCGCGTACCGCTCGGCCTTCGGTGAGCCGAAGGCCCAAATCGGGCCGCAGGAACGGGAGATCGGGGGCGCCCGGGTGTGGGCGCTGCCCAATCCCAGCGGCCTGAACGCGCACTGGACGGCCGCGACGATGGCGGAGGAGTACGCGCGGCTGCGCACAGCAGCCGCCGCCGTGCCGGAGTAGCCTCCCCTCCCCCACCTCTTCGCCCCGCTACGGCTTGCGGGCCACGACGCCGAACTGGGCGACCAGCGGCCCTTCCTCGGTGCCTTCGGAGCGCCAGCGGGCGCAGGAGACCAGGCCGGGCTCGACGAGCTCCAGGCCGTCCAGGAAGCCGAGCACCTCGGCGCCGGTGCGGGCGGTGATCGGCGGGGTCGCGTTCTCGTTCCAGAACTTCATCGCCGCCTCGTTGCCCTCGCCGCCCAGCTCCAGGGTGGGGTGCGTGAGGACCACGTAGCTGCCGGACGGGACGGCGTCGACGAGTCGGCGCACGATCGCCGCGGCCTCCTCCGTGTCCAGGACGAAGTTCAGGATGCCGAGCAGCATGATCGCGACGGGGCGGTCGAAGTCGAGGGTGGTGGAGGCGGCCTCGACGATGGCGCGCGGGTCGTGGGCGTCCGCGTCCACGTAGTTCGTCGCGCCCTCGGCCGTGCTGGTGAGCAGCGCGCGGGCGTGGGTCAGCACGATCGGGTCGTTGTCCACGTAGACGATCCGCGCGTCGGGGGCGATGCGCTGGGCGACCTCGTGCGTGTTGTCCACCGTCGGCAGGCCCGTGCCGATGTCGAGGAACTGGCGGACTCCCGCCTCCCCGGCGAGGAAGGTGACGGCCCGGCCGAGGAAGGCGCGGTCGGCGCGCGCGACCTCGCCGATGCTCGGGTACATGGACGTGACCATGTCGCCGACCTGTTCGTCGACCTGGTAGTGGTCCTTGCCGCCCAGCCAGTAGTTCCACACACGGGCGTTGTGCGCGATGTGGCTGGCGATCCGCTCTCCCGGCTGCTGCGCGCTGTCGTCGCTCATGTGCTCCCCTTCGTACCGTGGCTGTCGTGCCGTGGCTGCCGTGGCCGGTTGCTCGACCGTCGCGCCGGCCCGTGCGGGCCGGCGATCAAGATCCCCTGCACGCAGGGTAGTTCCTTCCACCGACAACGGGAGCCCCCGACGTCAGGCGTCCCGGCGGCGTACGGCCCACCAGCCCGCGAGTACGGCCGCCGCGGCCCACAGCGCGCTCACCGCGAGTCCCGCCCACGGGCCGAGGGAGCCGACCGCCTGCTGACGCAGCACCTGCTGGCCCGCCCGGTCGGGGAGGAAGTCGGCGACGTTGCCCGCCACGTCCCCGACGACGAAGGACACGATGAGGAGGAACGGCACCAGGACGCTCAGCACGGCGACGGCGCTGCGCAGTACGGCTGTGAGCCCTGCGGCGAGCAGCGCCATGAGCGCGAGGTACACCCCGCCGCCGACGCAGGCACGGACGGCTCCGGCGTCGCCGAGGCCGAGCGCGTAGGAGCCCATGAAGGCCTGGCCGCCGAGGAAGGCCGTGAAGGTGGTCAGGGTACCGACGGCGAACGCGCTCGCGCCGATCACCGCGAGCTTCGACAGGTACAGACGGTTGCGGTCGGGGACGGCGGTCAGGGAGACGCGCAGCGCGCCGTTGAGGAACTCGCACGAGACGGCGGTGGCGCCGAAGGCGAGGGCGGCGATCTGGCCGAAGTTCAGGGCGTAGAAGGCGAAGAACAGGTGGTCGCTGCCGCTGCCGCCCTCGCCGCGGGCCTCGTCCTGGCCGATGCTCGCCATCACCAGAAGGGTGATGGCCACGGTGGCGGCGAACACGCTGACGAGCGAGCCGAAGCTGCCGCGCAACGATCTGATCTTGATCCACTCGGAGTGCAGCACAGCGGTGGTGGACATGGTCAGGCCTCCTGGAGGGGCGTGCCGGTGAACTCGGCGTCGCGGGCGGTCAGGGCGAGGTAGGCCTCTTCCAAGGAGGCTTCTTCGTCGGCGAGTTGGAGCACGGGGACTGCTTCGGTCGCGGCGAGGGCGCCGACGTCGGCCGCGGTCGCCCCGTCGACGAGGAGCCGGCCGTCGTCGTCGAGCGTGACCGTGTGTCCCGCGCGGGTGAGCGCGGCCCGCAGCCGGCCCGGGTCGGTGGTGCGCACGTGGACGCGGCGCGCGCTGTGCGCGGCGATGAAGTCCGGCATCGCGGTGTCGGCGAGGAGCCGGCCGCGGCCGAGGACGACGAGGTGGTCGGCGAAGGTGGCGGTCTCGTTCATGAGGTGGCTGGAGACCAGCACGGTGCGTCCCGCGCGGGCGAGGTCGCGCATCAACTCGCGGATCCAGATGATGCCTTCGGGGTCGAGTCCGTTGGACGGCTCGTCCAGCATCACCACCTCGGGGTCGCCGAGGAGGGCCGCCGCGATGCCGAGGCGCTGGCGCATGCCGAGGGAGAACGTCTTGATGCGGCGCTTGGCGACGGCGGCGATGCCGGCCTGTTCCAGGACCTCCTCGACGCGGCGGGCCGGGATGCGGTTGCTGACGGCGAGCGCGAGCAGGTGGTCGAGTGCGGTGCGGGCGCCGTGGGCGGCCTGCGGGTCGAGGAGCGCGCCCACGGTGCGCAGCGGCTCCGCGTACGTCCCGTAGGCGCGGCCGCCGATGAGCGCGCTTCCGGAGGTGGGGCGGTCGAGTCCGAGGGCGAGGCGCAGGGTGGTGGACTTGCCGGCGCCGTTCGGGCCGAGGAAGCCGGTGACGCGGCCGGGCTCGACCCTGAAGGTCAGTCCGTCGACGGCGCGCTTCGTGCCGTACTCCTTGGTGAGGTCCAAGACGTCGATGCTGGTCATGACTTCAGCCTGGCCCGGCGGCGGGGTGCGGGTCCTCCCCCGCCCGTGGAGATCGTCTCCCCCGTGCGGGGGAGCCGTGGGGCGCGGGGCTGCTGGCACGATGGGCGCATGCCCCGCCTTGTGAGACCGCTGTTCCGCGCAGTGACGTACACCCGTTGGCTGCATCTGGTGTGTGCGGCGGTCCTCGCCTTCGTGTGCGCCATGGTGTACCCCGGCCTGTCGCGGCCGTCCCTCACGGACTGGCTCCTCGTGTACGCGGTGCCGGTTCCCCTTCTGGTGGTGGCGGGACTGTTTCCTGCCACCCGGAGGGCGGAGGGGCTGCAGGCGCGGCTGCTGCTCTTTCCGGGCGGGCACACACGCGTGGCGGGCGGCGGGGAGGAAGGCGGCGTCTCGGTGGCCCCGTCGGCGTCCTGGCGGGACCGGGCCAGGACCAGCGGCTGGCTGCTTCTCCGACTGGTCCTGGGCCTTTCCGTCGCGCTGCTCTCGGGGCAACTGGTGGCGGTCTCGCTGGAGTTGACGGGCGCCGCGGTGGGGAACGCACCGGAGACCGTCTCCGTGCTGCCCACTCCCGGTCCGCCCTTGTGGTGCGCCGTACTGATCCCGGTCCCTCTGTGCGTGCTCCTCTACGTGGTGGCGGGCGCGGGCTGGTTGATGGCGCGCGCCGCCCTCCTGTTGCTGGGCCCGTCGGCGGCGGAGCGCCTCACCGCCCTGGAGGAGCGCACCGAGCAACTCTTGGAGCGCAACCGCATCGCGCGGGAGCTGCACGACTCCATCGGGCACGCGCTGACCGTCGCGGTGGTGCAGGCGGGGGCGGCGCGGGCGGCGGGCGATCCGGCGTTCACGGACCGGGCGCTCGACGCCATCGAGGAGACGGGCCGGGCCGCCCTGGAGGATCTGGACCGGGTCCTGCGGGTGCTGCGGGAGGCGGAGCAGCCCGCGAGCCGCCGTCCGACGCTCCAGGAGGCGGACCGGCTCCTCGACTCGGCGCGGGCGTCCGGCGCGAAGGTGGACGTGGAGGTGCGCGGCCCGTTGGACGCGGTGCCGGGGCCGGTGTCCCGCGAGGGGTACCGCATCCTTCAGGAGGCGCTCACGAACGTCCTGCGCCACTGTGGCGCGGTGCCGGTCCGGGTGGAGCTCGCCGTCGCCGACGGGCGGCTCCTGCTGGAAGTGCGCAATCCGCTGCCTTCGGGCGGCCGGGCCGCGCCGGGCGGCACGGGAAGTGGGCTGCGCGGGGTGCGGGAGCGGGCCGCGCTGCTGGGCGGCCGGGCGCGGACCGGCCCGCTCGGCGAGGAGTGGCAGGTACACGTAGACCTGCCGGCGCGGTGATCTAGGCTGGCGCGGTGCCGCTCACCGTGCTTCTCGTAGACGACGAACCCCTGGTCCGCGCCGGTCTGCGCGCCGTGCTGGAGGCGCAGCCCGACATCGAGGTGGTGGGCGAGGCCGCGGACGGCGCGGCCGTCGTCCCGCTGGTGCGGGAGCTGCGGCCCGACGTGGTCGCCATGGACGTACGGATGCCGCTCCTCGACGGGATCGAGGCCACGCGCGCGGTGCTGCGCACGGTGGACCGACCGCCGAAGATCCTCGTGATCACCACCTTCGAGAACGACGAGTACGTGTACGGGGCGCTGCGCGCGGGTGCCGACGGGTTCCTGCTGAAGCGGGCGCGGCCGGCGGAGATCGTGCACGCGGTACGGCTCGTGGCGGCGGGCGACTCGCTCCTGTTCCCGGCGGCGGTGCGGCGGCTCGCCGCGGAGTACGGCACGTCGGCGGCGCGGACCGCGCTGGAGCGGGCGGCGCTGACCGAGCGGGAGGGCGAGGTGCTGCGGCGCATGGCGCGCGGATTGTCGAACGCGGAGATCGCCGCGGATCTCGTCGTCGGCACGGAGACGGTGAAGTCGCACGTGAGCGCCGTCCTCGCGAAGCTCGGGGCGCGCGACAGGACCCAGGCCGTGATCGCCGCCTACGAATCCGGTTTCGTCACCCCGAGCTGAGGTCCGGATCGTCCCGGATCGCGTCCCGCGCGGGTGAGCGGTGCGTTCCACATCGGCGCACCCCGCGTCTCGCCGCGGCGCCGCGCGGCGAGTAGCATCCGGCGGACACGCGCACTAGCTGGGAGGACGGACGTTGGGGCGGCTGACCGGCGGGGATCCCTCTCTGCTCAGGCGGATCAATTCCGCGGTGGTGCTGCACGCGCTGCGCGCCACGGATTTCGCGACGCTCACCGAGATCACCGGGGTGACAGGACTGTCCCGGCCCACCGTCGAGGGCGTCGTCGAAGGGCTCATGGAGGCCGGTCTCGTCGTCGAGACGGACGGCACGGCGCCGAGTGCGCGCCGTCAGGGGCGCCCCGCGCGCAAGTTCCGTTTCCGGGCCGAGGCGGGGCATCTGCTCGGCCTGGAGATCGGGCCGCACCGGGTCGCCGCCGTGCTCTCCGCGCTCGACGGCCGGATCCTCGGCTCGGCGTCCAAGGACGTCTCGGAGACCGCCCCGGCGGACGAGCGCCTGGAGCGGCTGCGCGGCACGGTCGCCGATCTGCTGCGCCGTGCGGGCGTGGCCCGTGACTCGCTGCGCGCGGTCGGCGTGGGCAGCCCGGGGATCGTGGAGGCCGACGGCACGGTCCGGCTCGGCACGGCGCTTCCGGAGTGGACGGGGCTGCCGCTCGGCGACCGGCTCCGGCGTTCCTTCCGATGCCCCGTGATCGTCGAGAACGACGCGAACACGGCGGCCGTCGCCGAGCACTGGAAGGGTGCCGGCGTCGACACGGACGACATGGTGATGGTCCTCGCGGGGCTGAGCCCGGGCGCCGGTTCCCTGATCGGCGGGCGGCTGCACCGTGGTTTCGGGGGCGCGGCCGGCGAGATCGGCGCACTGCATCTGCTCGGCCGCGAAGTGCGCCCCGAGACGCTGCTGTCGACGACGGACGAGCCGCTGCATCCGCTGGACGAACAGGCCGTGGCGAAGGTGTTCGCGCTGGCCAGGGAGGGCGATGAGCGGGCCGGTGCCGCCGTCGAGCGGTTCATCCAGCGGCTGGTGCACGATGTGGCGGCGCTGGTCCTCGCCCTCGATCCGGAGCTGGTGGTCGTCGGCGGCTGGGCGGCCGGCCTGGACGGAGTGCTCGATCCGCTGCGCCGGGAGCTGGAGCGGTACTGCCTGCGTCCGCCGCGGGTCGCCCTGTCCATGCTCGGGGAGGCGGCGGTGGCCACGGGCGCGTTGCGCCTGGCGCTCGACCACGTGGAAGCACAGTTGTTCGCAACGGAGAGCACGGTGTCGGCCCGCCGCTGAGAGGCCTCGGGCGGGGCTGGACCATGGGGCTGGGCCGACGCGTGCGCGGCCTGTGGAGCGGGTCGGCGCGCCTGCTCTTCGGGCGGGCTGCGCGTCCGAGACGGGACGGGAATGCCCGCGCGATGTGGGTGGCACATCGCGACGTTGGGCCCAGCACTGTCGCCGCGCCGATGGTGGGCACGGGCTCTCCATCCGGCCCCGCCTATGCGCCCCGCGCGGGCGATCCCAGGACGCCCTGGAGTGATCGGCAAAGGCGGTCCGGGAGTCCAGTGACAGCCCGGCCCCGTGCGGCCCCGAACCAGGCGCCTGGTCGCGTGGCCGACCGACGCGCGTGGGCTCCCCGTTCGGCCCGCCCACGAGTCCCGCGCGGGCGACTCCGGGACGCCCTCGGATGATCGGCAAAGGCCGTCCGGGAGCCCGGTGACGGCCCGGCCGTGAACCGGGGGCCCGGTCGCGCGGTCGACTCGATCCCTGCTCCCGCAGTGCGCCCGGAGGGGCGCGGAACGCCGCCGGCCGGGGGTCGGGGCCGCTCCGCTGGCCCCGCTTCTCAGGACGCGTGGGACTCCGGAGTGTGGTGGATCTCCACGTTGGGGGTGTCGCCGAAGGTGAGGCGGCAGGTGTCCGCACGGTACGTGGCCACGGCGACCGCCGCCGTCGCGCCCTTGCTGAAGTAGCGCGTCGTCACCACGAGGACCGGGGCGCCGGGCAGCCGGTCGAGCTCCTTGGCGTCCTCCGCGCGCACGGAGCCGAGCTCCACGGCGCGGTCCTGGCCGTCGAGGCCCTGCCGCTGGAGCTCGCGCAGCACGGCGCGCCCGCGTGCGGGGCCGGACGGGGCGTCTATGGCGGTCAGCCCGGGCACGGAGGCGGCCGGAACGTAGAGCAGCTCGGCGGCGACGGTCTGGCCGTGCGAGACGCGGCGACGGCGCAGCACGTGCACGCTCTCGCCCGCGCGGACGTCGAGCATGCCCGCGACGGCGGCCGGGGCCACGTCGAGGATGGCGTCGACGACCTGCCAGGCATCCGCGCTGGCGCCGGGCCGGTCCTCGTCGGTGGAGGCCACGGCGACACCCACGCGGGGCGGTGCGACGGTGGTGCCGACGCCGCGGCGGCGCTGCAGCCGGCCTTCCAGCTCCAACTGCTCCAGAGCCTGGCGGAGCGTGGCGCGGGCGACGCCGAATCGGGCGGCGAGGTCACGCTCGTTCGGAAGGATCTCACCCACGGAGAACTCCGAGTCCAGCGCCTCGCTCAGCACGGTCCGCAGATGCCAGTACTTCGGCTCCGGAGCCGCTTCCAACTGCGTGGTCCCCACCCTGTCCTCCGCAACAACCATGTACCGGCGGCTATTTAGCGCCCTTGTTTATTAAAGGTTCCTGCACTATCCCTGCGAGCGTAGAACCCGCCCCTGACTTGGTCAAGACCAATGCTCGATCGGGCACGGCCCGCACCGCGGTCCTGCCGCAGAGCGTTCATGGAGGGCCGCACACCGTTCACACGGCGTTCGCGCGCGGGGCCGCACACACGCGAAGGCCCGCCCCGCGACAGCGGGACGGGCCTTCGTCCGGACAGCGGCTACAGGAGGCGCCTCACAGGAGCGACTGCAGCTTGTCGGGGTTGCGCACGATGTAGACCTGCTGGATCTTCCCGTCGGCGACGCCGAGCTGGATGACGGCGTCGATCTTGCCGCCCACCAGGAAGGCGACGGCCGGGGCGCCGTTGAGCTCCAGGAAGCGGTACGAGGTGTCGGCCTGCTGCGCCCCCTGGCGCGCGGCCCCGTGCACGAAGCGGCCCACCTTGTCGGCGGACTCGATGACGCGGACGGGCGCCTTGGACTTGCCGCCGCTGTCGCCGACGAGGGCGACGTCGGGCGCGAGCATCCGCATCAGCCCTTCAAGATCCCCGTCGGCCGCCGCGGCGAGGAACCGCTCGGTGAGGTCGCGCTGCTGCGCGGGGTCGACGTCGAAGCGGGGCCGGCGCTCCTCCACGTGCTTGCGCGCGCGTGCGGCGAGTTGGCGCACGGCGGCCTCGCCGCGCTCCAGGGTGGCGGCGATCTCGGCGAAGGGCAGCCCGAAGGCCTCGCGCAGGACGAAGACGGCTCGCTCCAGCGGCGAGAGCGACTCCAGGACGACGAGCACGGCCAGGGACACCGAGTCGGCGAGCACGGCTTGTTCGGCGGTGTCGGGGACCCGGGGGCCGAAGTCGGTCACGAGCGGTTCGGGCAGCCAGGGGCCCACGTAGGACTCGCGGCGGGACTGGGCCTGGCGCAGCCGGTCGACGGCGAGCCGGGTCGTGATGCGCACCAGGTAGGCGCGGGGTTCGCGGACGTCGGCGCGGTCCGCCTGGGACCAGCGCAGCCAGGCGTCCTGGACCACGTCCTCGGCGTCGGCGACGCGGCCCAGCATGCGGTAGGCCACGCCCATGAGGACGGGCCGGTGCTCTTCGAAGAGGTCGATCACGGTATCGGTGGCCACGTCTCCATCCCAACCGACGGACGACGCGCTGTCCAGGCCGGCCCGGTGGACCGGCCGACGGCGGGCGCCGCCCCTCTTGAACTCGGGCCTACTCGGCGGTAATTGTTGCTGACAAGGAGTCTAAGGAACCGTCGACGCGTGGCGGGGACAGGGAGCGAGCGACATGGCACGGGCGACCTTCACCATCGACAGCCACGGCGGACCCCGCGAGGTCACCGTCACGTACGAGCGCACCGGGTCCGGGGAGCCGCTGCTCCTGCTGCACGGGATCGGGCACCACTGGCAGGCGTGGCAGCCGGTGCTGCCGATCCTGGCGGCCGAGCGCGACGTCGTCGCCCTCGACCTGCCGGGCTTCGGCGCGTCACCGGCGCTGCCCGAGGGCCTGGCCTACGACCTGTCGACGGTCGTCCCGGTGCTGGACGCGTTCTGCCGCCACATCGGCATCGAGCGGCCCCATGTGGCCGGGAACTCGCTGGGCGGGCTGCTCGCCCTCGACCTGGGCCGCGAGAAGCGCGTGCGGTCGGTCACCGCCCTCTCCCCCGCCGGCTTCTGGACCGAGGCGGAGCGCCGCTACGCGTTCGGCACGCTCCTGGCGATGCGTCAGGGCGCGCGGGCGCTGCCGGTCCCCGCGATCGAGCGGCTGTCCCGCTCGGCGGCCGGGCGCACCGCGCTCACCAGCACCATCTACGCGCGGCCCGGCCGCCGTTCACCCGAGGCCGTCGTGGCCGAGACCCTGGCGCTGCGCGAGGCCCCCGGCTTCCGCGAGACGCTCCGCGCGGGCCGCACCGTCCAGTTCCGCGACGACATTCCCGAGATCCCGGTGACCGTCGCCTGGGGCACGCGGGACCGGCTGCTCGTGCGCCGCCAGGGCGTGCGCGCCAAGCAGGTCCTCCCCGGGGCGCGTCTGGTCCGGCTGCCCGGCTGCGGTCACGTCCCGATGAACGACGACCCGGCGCTCGTCGCCCGCGTGATCCTCGACACGAGCCGCTGACCGGGCGCCGAACACGCCGGAGCCCAGGGCGACCCCGCCCGCGACGAGCGCGCTGCCCGCGCCCTGGGCGAGGCCGTACGTCCCCGCGCCCACCAGGGGCGCCGTACAGGCCGCCGCCACCGGGATGAGCCCGGAGAACAGCGTGGCCCGCTCCGCGCCGATCCGCTGCATGCCCGCGTACCAGCACACGAAGCCGACCACCGTGACGACGACGGCCTGCCACGCCAGGGCGACGGTCTCCGCCGGTGCCGGGACCCGCAGCCAGGCGGTGCCGTCGAGGACGAGTCCGGCGAGCAGCGACTCGGCCGCCGCGACCGCGCACACCGTGCAGGACAGCAGGCGCGGCCCGAGCGGGCGCAGCACCGGGACCGCGAGCACCGCGAAGCCCACCTCGCCGGCGAGCGCTCCCACGGACCACAGCAGCCCCGGGAGGTCCGTGCGCCCCCATCCCTGGACGGTGAAGGCCCCGGCCGCGACCAGCAACGCCCCTTGAAGCACCGGCCGTCGCGGGCGCCGCCCGTCCAGGAGGGGCACGAGCACGGCCACGATCACCGGCGCGCACCCGACGAAGACACCGGGGACGGCGGGTTCCGCCGTGCGTTCGGCGGCGAGCACCGCGAGGTTGAAGCCGACCATCCCGACGGCCGCGAGAAGGGCGAGCCGTCCCCACTGGCGTCCCGTGAGCCGCTTCAGAGGTGCGAGACCTCCTCTGCGCGCGACCAGGGGGAGCAGCAGCAGGAAGGCGAGTCCGTAGCGCAGGAACTGGCCGCCCGCGTACGGGTAGTGGCCCAGGACGCTGTTCGCGGTGAACGAGCCTCCTACAAGGACGCAGGCGAGGGCGGCGAGGGCGGAGCCGCGCAAGGTGGTGGCGTTCATGGTCTCGACGCTAGGAGGCACGGTGGACCGGTTCGGGGTCCAATCGGCGCGCGTTCTCGGGGACCAATCAGCACGACTCTTCGGGGGCTCCCGGGGCACCCTGCGAGGGGACCGACGGTCCCAGTAAGGTGCCCGCTCATGATCTCGTCCTCGCTCCCCCAGGAGGCTTCCGCCGCCTGGGAGTTGCTGCTGCCGGCGGCGGCCGCCCCCGCACGCGCGCGTGGCCGCTCCCTCCAGAGCGCGCTGCGGGAGGCGGTGCGTTCGGGCCGGCTCGCGCCGGGCACCCGGCTGCCCTCCAGCCGGGACCTGGCACGCGACCTGGGCGTGTCCCGCGGACTGGTCACGGACGCCTACGAGCAGTTGACCGCCGAGGGCTATCTGCGCAGCGGTCGCGGCGCCGGCACCTGGGTGGGCGACGCGGTGCGGGCCGCGGCGCCCACCGCCCGGGATCTGTCGCCGCGCCGGCCGGCGGACAGCCGGGTGGACTTCGTGGCGGGCCGCCCCGATCTGTCGCTGTTCCCCAGGACGGCGTGGTCGGCGGCGCAGCGGGCCGTCCTCGCGGACCTGCCGCACGAGGAGCTCGGCTATCCCGATCCGCGCGGCCTGCCCCGGCTGCGCACGGCGCTGGCGGAGCTGCTGGCCCGGCGGCGCGGGGTCGTGGCGGACCCGGAGCGGATCGTCGTGTGCTCCGGGGTGACCCAGGCGGTGACGCTCCTCGGCATCGCCCTCCACGCGCGCGGGGAGCGCGCGGTGGGCGTCGAGGATCCCGGCAGTCCGCAGTACGAGGAACTGTTCGCGACGGCGGGTCCCCGGGTGGTGCGTCTCCCGGTGGACGACGAGGGGCTCGCGCTCGCCCCGCTGCGGGCCTCGGGCGTGCGCGCCGTGGTGACGACGCCGGGTCACCAGTTCCCGTCCGGCATCGCGTACTCGGCCGAGCGCAGGGCACTGCTGCTCGCGTGGGCGCGCGAGTCGGGCGCGATCGTCGTGGAGGACGACTACGACGGCGACTTCCGCTATGACCGGGCTCCCGTGGGCGCGCTGCAGGGACTGGACCCGGACCGGGTCGCCTACACGGGTTCGGTGAGCAAGTCCCTCGTGCCGGGCCTGCGCCTGGGCTGGCTCGTCGTTCCCGACGGACTCGCCGACGAGGTCGTCGCCCGCAAGCAGTACATGGACCTCGGCAACCCCACGCTCGATCAGGCCGTGCTCGCACGCTTCATGGAACGCGGCGACTACGACCGTCAGTTGCGCCGCTGCCAGCGCGCCTACAAGGAGCGACGGGACGTGCTGCTGTCCGCCCTGGAGACGCACCTGCCCGGCACGCGCGTCTCGGGCATCGCGGCAGGCCTGCACGCCATCGCGACCCTCCCCGAGCGCTACGGACCCGAAGGGCGCCTCCTGGAGCGCTGCGCCGAGGCGGGCGTGACGGTCCGTGCGCTCGGCGCCTACGGGCGCGCGGATCCCGGCGCAGTGTCCCTGGTGCTCGGCTACGCCCATCTGCCGCCCGCGCGGATCATCGAGGGCGTGCGCCTTCTGGCGGAGGCGGTGCGGCCCTCGGCCGGGCGGCTTCCCTGAAGGGCCAATTTCGGTTGCCGTCCCGCCGCGCGGCCTATAGGAAGACCGCATGTTGAAGGGCAGCAAGGTCGGGCTCAGGGCCCGCCACGAGGACGACGTCCCGATCCTGCAGGCCGAGCTCCACGGCGACGTCGTCACCACCTCACGGGCCAACGGGCGGCCGTGGCGGCCGATCACGCCGGGCTCCAAGAGGACCCAGTTCCTGGTGGACGACGAGGACGAGGTCAACATCCAGTTCTCCGTCGTCGAGCTGGAGCACGGCACCCTGGTCGGCAGCGCGCAGCTGTGGGGCATCGACCCGCACAACCGGACGGCGCACATCGGCCTGGGCCTGCGCCCCTCGGCCCGCGGGCAGGGCTACGCGACGGACGCGGTCTCGGTGCTGTGCCACTACGGTTTCGTGCTCCGGGGCCTGCACCGGTTGCAGATCGAGACGCTGGCGGACAACGCGGCGATGCTGGCCTGCGCCGAGCGCAACGGGTTCGTCCGGGAGGGCGTGCTGCGCTCCTCCGCGTGGGTGATGGGCGAGTTCCTCGACGAGGTGCTGCTCGGACTGCTCGCCGACGACTGGAAGCAGACGACGCGGGAGTAGACCGGTCGCCGGTGCCTCCCTGCCCGGTGTCACGCGCGCGTGCCCTGTTCCCACGACGGCAGAGGCGGTTGTTCACTTGAGGTTCGTGTGCGCGCCGTGGTGAAACCGTATGTGTGGCTTCGCGACGCCGCGCGCAGTCCGTGGCACCGCACCCGTCGTCGGAACCGTCATTGGAGGCGCCCATGTCACACCGTCCCCCGAGTCCGCTGCCCGGCCGTCGTGGAGTCCTGCGCGGGGCGCTCGCCGCGTCCGCGGCGCTCTCCCTGCCGGCGATCGGCGCCTCCGCGCCCGCGTTCGCGCTCTCCGGCCGGCCGAAGGCCGGCTGGGGCGTGCAGGCCGGTGACGTGACGGCGCACTCGGGTCTGGTGTGGGTGCGCTCGGACCGGCCCGCGCGGATCGTCGTGGAGACCTCGCGCACCGGGTCGTTCCGCGACGTGACCCGGTGGCAGGGCCCGCTGCTCGGCCCCGACACCGACTTCACGGGCACGACACGGCTGCGCGGCCTGCCGCCCGGCGAGCAGATCCACTACCGGGTGCTGCTCGCCGACCCGGACGACCCGCGCCGCACGGGCGAGCCGGTCGAGGGCACGTTCCGTACCGCCTCCGTGGCCCGGCGCGACGGGGTGCGCTTCCTGTGGTCGGGGGACATCGCGGGCCAGGGCTGGGGCATCAACCCGGACCGCGGCGGCTACCGCGTGTACGAGGACATGCGCGCCCTGGACCCGGACTTCTTCCTGTGCAGCGGCGACAACATCTACGCGGACGGCCCGATCCTGCCCAGCGTCACGCTCCCGGACGGACGGGTGTGGCGCAACGTCACGACCGAGGAGAAGTCCAAGGTCGCCGAGAGCCTCGCCGAGTTCCGCGGCGCGTTCCGGTACAACCTCCTCGACGAGAACGTGCGCCGGTTCAACGCGCAGGTCCCCACGATCACGCAGTGGGACGACCACGAGGTGCACAACAACTGGTACCCCGGCCAGCTGCTGGCCGACGACCGGTACACGGAGAAGAACGCGGACGTGCTCTCGGCCCGTTCGCTGCGCGCCTTCAGCGAGTACTTCCCGGTCTCGTCCCTGCCCGTCGGCGACCCGGACGGGCGCGTGTACCGGGTGCTGCACCAGGGGCCGCTGCTCGACGTGTTCGTGCTCGACATGCGCACGTACCGGAACGCGAATTCCGCGAACCGGCAGGCCGACGACACCACCGGAATCCTCGGCGCCGAGCAACTCGCGTGGCTCAAGCGCGAGTTGTCACGGTCCCGGGCCACGTGGAAGGTGATCGCCTCGGACATGCCGCTGGGCCTGGTCGTGCCCGACGGCGCGACGCGGTTCGAGGCCGTGGCGCAGGGCGACCCGGGCGCGCCGCTCGGCCGTGAACTCCAGATCGCGGAGCTGCTGCGGCACATCAAGCACCAGCGGATCACGGGCACGCTGTGGCTCACGGCTGACGTGCACTACACCTCGGCGCAGCACTACGAGCCGGAGAAGGCCGCGTTCCAGGACTTCGAGCCGTTCTGGGAGTTCGTGTCCGGGCCGCTGGCCGCGGGCGGGTTCCCGGCGGTGAAGCTGGACGGGACGTTCGGCCCGCAGCAGGTCTTCCTCAAGGCTCCGTCGCGGGCGAACACGTCACCGGCCGAGACTCCGCCGTACTTCGGCGAGGTCGACATCGACGGCGACAGCGGCGAGTTGACGGTGCGGCTGCGACAGGAGGGCGGCGACGTGCTGTTCTCGAAGACGTTGCAGCCGGGGCGCGTCGGGCAGTGAACCCCGAGCACTGAGGCCTCGTACCGCAGCTCGGGTCCCGGACCCGGGACCACCCCCGGAGAATGGGCGGAAACCGCAGGTCAGAGCGATTGTCAGTGGTCGGCTCTACGGTTTCCCCCATGACGCGATCAACACAGGCCGTTACCTATCGCCGACCCTCCGTGCTCGAGTCCGCGGAGGGCGTGGGGCAGCTGGGACTCGAGACGTCGAGGGGCGCGACGCCTGCCGGCCCGCGGGATCATCCGCGGTTCTTCAGCGGGTTCCTGACCTCGCCTCAGGTCGCGGCGGCGGGGCTGCTGGCGGTCGCCGACGTGGCGGCCGCCCGCTACCACCAGCAGCGGCTCACCGCCTCGCTCGACCCGGTGGTCACCGGCAGCGGCGACCGGCTGCGCTTCGAGTCCTTCTCGGGCTGCGGCGGGGTGTACGCGCGGCTCGACGTCCTGTCCGGGGGCCTCGACGGCGACGAGGTGGGGCACGGCACGACCAATGTCGATGTGAACAACCCGCTGCGCGAGGCCCTTTCGCGGATCGGCAGCGCGGATCCGCTGCATCTGCGGGTGGGTCCGCAGGAGTTGGCGGTCACCACGCTCGACGGGCCCGTGATCGAGAAGAAGGTGCCGTTGCCCGACCGCTGGCTGCGCGGTTTCGCCGAGGCGCAGGTGATATCCGCCGGGTTCGAGCTGCGGGCCGAGCTCGACGCGGCGGAGGCGGTGCGGTTCCTGCGGTCGCTGCCGCGCGCGTCGGGCCGGGAGGCCCGGTGGGTGGTTCCGGCGGGGCGCGGTCTGCGCCCGACCTCGCGGCCGGTGCCGGGAGCGGTGTGCCTGCCGGGCCCCGAGCGTCTGGTCGCGTTGCAGCGGGTGCTGCGACACGCGACGGCGCTGCGCGTGTACGGCCCGTCCGCCGCCACCCGGGCCGCGGTGTCCAGCGCGTGGGAGGTGGTGCTCCCCGGCATGCGGCTGACCCTGACGCTCTCCCCCGACGCGGCGCGCGGGTTCTCCGGCGAGGGTGGCGTGCTCGACGCACTGGCCACCGACCGGGCCGCCGAGGACGCGGAATTGATCGCGGTGCTGCTCGCGTGGGAGCCGCGGATCGACCTCGGGGACCTGGCGGCGTCCTCGGGTCTGACCGTGGAGCGGGTGCGCGCGGCGCTCGTGCGCCTGGGCACATCGGGGCGGGTCGGCTACGACACGGCGGAGGCCGCCTACTTCCATCGTGAACTGCCGTACGACGCGGACCGCGTGGAGCGGCACAATCCGCGGCTGCGGGACGCGCGGGCGCTGGTGAGCGCGGGTGCGGTGACGATCGAGGACGGGGCGGGGACGGTGACGGCGGACGACGGTCGGGTGCACCGGGTCCGTGAGGACGGGGGGACGTCGAGGTGTACGTGTCTGTGGTGGGCCAGGTATCGCGGTGGGCGCGGGCCCTGCAAGCACGCGCTCGCGGTGCGGATGGCGCGCAGGAGCGCGGCCGACGAGGACACGGCCTGGGGCGTGGTGGGCGCGCGCACGACGACCGCGCTGGGGGCGTGATGGGGGCCGGGACGCTGCTGGCGGCCGTGCGCGCGGGCCGGGTGGCCGAGGTGACGGATCTGCTCGACGGGCTGTCGGAGGCGGAGCGCCGGGCGTGCCTGCCGGGCCTGAAGGAGCTGCGCAAGGAGTTGCGCGAGGGGCCCTGGGACGCGGAGGCGCGCAAGGCCTATCCGGCGCTCCAGCTCGCGGGGGCGGCCTGCCACACGGGCGCGGCGGCGACCGCGGCCTGGCTCGGGGCGAGCGAGTGGGTGTGGCAGCGCCATGTGGCGCCCCGCGTGCTGCTGCACCTGCTGGCCGGCCGGGAGCCGGCGTGGCTGGCCGACGTGGCGCACCGTCTGGCGGCGCTGCCGGCGTCGCGCGGGGTGTCGTACGAGCTGATGGCGGGGCTGGTCGAGCTGGCCGGATGTCCGGTGCCGGTGACCGAGTCGTACGTCGTCGGCTGGGTGGGGAGCCTCAACGCCGGGCGCAGGACCGACCGTTCGCTCGCGGACCGGCTGCGGGCGGAGCCGCACGTGGCGGAGCTGGCGGCGGCGCTGTTCGAGACCGAGGACATCGGTGGACGGCTCGACTGGTTCCCGTCCGACAGCGCGCAGAGCTGGCCGCGAGCGCTGGCGGAGCTGGCGCGTGCGGAGGTGCTGGAGCGGAAGGTGCTGCTCGACGGGTGCGTGGCGCGGCTGCTGCGCGGCGGGCGCCCTTCCGATCTGCGGCTGTTCCTGAAGGTGCTGGAGGCGCTCGCGCCGGAGCGGGACGAGGAGAGCGAGCGGGTCGCCGACTGGGCGGCGCTGTGCGCGGACGGGTCGTCGCCGGTGGCGGCGCACGCGCAGAAGGTGCTCGGCGGGCTCGCGCTCGCGGGCATGCTGCCGGTGCGCACCCTCGCCGAGGTGTCGGGCGCGGTGCTGTTCCGCACGGAGAAGAAGCTGGTGCGGGCGCAGTTGGTGCTGCTGGGCAAGGTGCTCAGGTCGCGCGCGGGCGAGGGGGATCCGTCGGTCGCGGACGCGTTGCTGCCGGCGGTGGGCGAGGCGTTCGGGCACGCGGACACGGAGGTGCAGGAGCGGGCGCTGAAGCTCGTGGCACGGCACGTGGCCTGCGTGGGGCCGGTGACGCGGGAGCGGCTGGTCGAGGCGGCGGCGCAGCTGACGCCGGGCCTGCGTCCCCTGGCCGAGGAGACACTCGGCGTCGAGCTCGCTCCTGAGGAGCCGTACACGGAGCTGCTGCCGCTGACGCAGGAGCCGTTCCGGCTCGCGGTCGCGCCCGATGCGGCGGCGGAGGTCGCCGAGGAGGTGGGGGCGATCCTGGCGTCCGGCGGTGATCTGGCGGCGTTCGAGCGGACGCTGGACGGACTGGTGCGCCACGCCTTCCAGAACCGCGAGCACCTCGCGGCGGCGCTGGCCCCGGTCGTCGCGCGCTGCTGGTGGGCCGGTCCGGACACGTACGGGCAGGTGCAGGGCGCGTTCCGGGAGTCGACGTACGGCCTGGAGGTCGTGGCGGCGAGCGTCGTCGGCGTGCTGCAGCCGCGCACGCTGCGCCACGGGGCCGAGCACGGGCACGACGTGCGGCCCGGCAGGGTGGACAGAGTGCTGCGCCGCTGCTACGACGCGCGGTTGTGGGAGGTCGCGTACCGGATCCGGACGGGGCCGGTACCGTTCCTGCTGGCGACGCCGACCTGGAGCACGGGCTTCATCGAGCCGGGCGAGCTGGTGGAGCGGCTGCGGACGTACCGGGACCTGGGGGCGCGGGCCGGCGCGGACGACCTGGCGCAGGCCCTGCTGCGCGTGGACCGTTCGGACGCGCGGGCGGCGGCGGACGCCGCGGCAGGGGCGGCGGCGCTCGGCACCCGGGAGGGCGACCGGCTCGCGGCGTGGCTGGCCGTGCCGTCCTCGCCCGGCCCGGAGACGGTGCTCCGGCCTGTGGTCGACCGGGTCCTGGTCGAGAGGGCGGAGGACCGGGAGCTCCAAGGGGAGTTCCCCGCGCCGTTCACGCATCTCGGCCGGCCTTTGGTGGTCCTCGACGACATACCGGCGTACTGGTGGGGCGAGTCCGGGGCCGCCGCCACGGCCGGCCACCTTCTGGCGGCGCTGCCCGGGCGCCGGGAGGCCGTGGCGGCGCGGCTGATGGGCGAGTTGTCCAGCTGCGCCGTCGAGGGGGCGAGAGGCACGTCCGGGTTTCTGCCGCTGCTCGCGGAGGCCCCGGGCGAGGCGGGACCGGCCGTGCATCTGTCGGTGGTGTACGGGCTCACGGCGCGGCATGCGGAGGACCGGCTCGCCGGGGTGGACGCCCTGCTGATCCTGGCGGCCCGGGGCGAGCTCGACGCGGGGCTGCTGGGCTCTCTGACGGCGCGGGTGTGGGAGGCGGGCGGCGTCCGGCTGACCCGGCTCGCCGACGCGTTGGGCACGGCCGCCTCGACCGGGGCGTACGCGACGGTGTTCGGTGTGGTGCGGGGGCTGCTGCCGACGCTGCTCGCGAGCGGTGAGCCGGCGACCGCGCTGCGCGGGCTCGGCGAGCTGCTCGCCGTGTCGGCGGACTGCGCGGAGCGGACCGGGGCGCGGGAGCCGATACCCGGGCTCACCGAGGTGGCGGCGCGCCGGAGTTCGTCCCGACTGGTGACCCAGGCCCGCCGGTTGCGGACCGCACTCAACGGGAGGACAAAGCGGCCATAAGACCTCTTTACCCATCGGTCACACATCGTTCGTGATCACGCAACACCGTTCCTTCACAGTGGATGCATGAGTCCAGACATGTCTGATGTGACGCGAGCGAAGCACGGCCGGCCGGTCCACCACTGGCGGCGGGATCTGGTCGAACTGGCCGCGCTGTTCACGGCGGTCGCGGTCGCGGACGCGGTGGCGAACCTGATCGGGCACGGCCCCGACGGTCCGGTGCTGCTCGCGATCTCGGCGGTGGTGCTGCTGGCCACGGCGGGGTTCCACGTGTGGTGGGCACGGCGCCACGGGCACGCTCCCCCGACCGCGGATACCGGCGCCCGGGACACCGCCCCGCACACCGGCGGGACGGCACCCGGGCGACAGGACCGGGGCCGGGACCAGGGCCCGGTCGTGGGCGGGGCGTCGGTCGATCCCGCGCACGGCACGCTGTGGCGGATGCGAACGACGGTGCGGGACGAGCCGGGTTCGCTCGCCGTGCTGTGCACGGCGCTGGCCCGGTTGCGGGTCGACATCCTGAGCCTGCAGACGCATCCGCTGGCGGACGGCACGGTGGACGAGTTCCTGCTGCGCGCGCCGCAGGAACTGCCCGCCGCGGAGCTGTCGCGCGCGGTGGCCGAGGCCGGTGGTTCGGGGACCTGGGTCGAGCGGGCCGACGCCCACGACCTGGTGGACGCGCCCACCCGGATCCTGGGTCTCGCGACGCGCACGGCGCTGGACGCGGCGGAACTGCCCCTGTCGCTGCGCCAGTTGCTGGGCCGGTGCACGATCCGGTCGCTGCCGGCCTCGTCGCCGGCGGCGCGGGCGGACGACGGGACGCCCGTGGAGGGCGGGTACGACGGGACGGCGATGCGGCTGCGTACACCCGAGGGCGGGGTGATCACGGTGGAGCGGCCGTATCTGCCGTTCACGCCGACGGAGTTCGCGCGGGCGCGGGCGCTGGTGGAGCTGGACACGCGCCTCGGCCCGCGCGTGCCGCGCGCCCACGACATGCTGACGCTGCCGCAGGGCAACGAGGTGAAGGTGCGCCGCGCCGACGTGTCGGACGTGGCGGCGGCGAAGGCGATGCACGAGCGGTGCTCGCAGCGGACGTTGAGCATGCGGTACCACGGTCCGGTCGCGGACGCGGACCGGTACCTCAACCATCTACTCGGCCCGCGCTTCGGGCGGACGCTGGCCGCGCAGACGGCCTCGGGCCGGATCGTGGCCCTCGGCCATCTGCTGTGGGACGGCGACGAGACCGAGGTGGCGCTGCTCGTCGAGGACGACTGGCAGCGCCGCGGCATCGGGGCCGACCTGCTCGGCCGTCTGGTCACGATGGCGGTCGAGGCCGGCTGCGCGAGCGTGTACGCGGTGACGCAGGCGTCCAACACCGGCATGGTCGCCGCGATGCGCGGCCTCGGGCTGCCGCTCGACTACCAGATCGAGGAGGGCACCCTGGTCGTCACCGCCCGGCTGGACGCGACGCCAGTGGCGTCACGGCCGCCGTACGAGCAGGCCGAGCGGCACTGACGGCCGCCGGTCCGGCCGCCGCTCCGGCGGAGGCCGGAACCGGTGCGGAGGCGGAGACGGAGGCGTCGAGCGCCCGGTCCAGGTCGGCCCACAGGTCCTCGACGTCCTCCAGGCCGACGGACAGGCGCAGCAGCCGGTCGCTGACGCCGGAGGCCCTGCGGTCGTCGGCGTCGACGATCCGGTGGCTGATGGAGGCCGGGTGCTGGATCAGGGAGTCGACACTGCCGAGGCTCACCGCCGGGGTGATCAGCCGTACGCCGCCGATGACGGCGTGCGGATCGCCCGCGACCTCGAAGGAGACCATGGCGCCGCCGATGCTCGGGTAGTGGACGCGGGTGACGCGCGGGTCGGCGGCGAGCCGGGCGACCAGGTCCGCCGCGGTGGCGGACGCGGCCCGGACCCGCACGGGCAGGGTCGCCAGGCCGCGCAGCAGCAGGTAGCCGGCGAGCGGGTGCAGGACGCCGCCGGTGGCGAAGCGGACCTTGCGCAGTTCGCGGGCGAAGGCCTCGTCGCAGGCGACGACGCCGCCCAGCACGTCGCCGTGGCCGCCCAGGTACTTGGTCGCGCTGTGCAGCACGAGCCGGGCGCCGTGCTCGACGGGCCGCTGGAGGACGGGCGTCGCGAAGGTGTTGTCGACGAGCAGCGGCACGGAGCCGCAGGCGTGGGCGACGGCCCGCAGGTCGACCTCGGCGAGGGTCGGGTTGGCGGGCGACTCGACCATGACGAGGCCGGTGTCGGGCCGGATGGCGTCGGCGATCCCGGCCGGGTCGACCCAGGTCACCTCGGAGCCGAGGGCGCCCGCGGTGAGGAGGTGGTCGCTGCATCCGTACAGCGGCCGGACGGCGACGACGTGCCGCAGGCCCGCGCCGAGCCGGACGAGGAGGACGGCGGTGAGGGCCGCCATGCCGCTGGCGAACGCGACGGCGCTCTCGGCGCCTTCGAGCCGGGCGAGGGCCGTCTCGAAGCGGGCGACCGTCGGGTTGGCGAGGCGGCCGTAGACGGGCGGCCTGTCGTCGAGGACGCCGTCGGCGGCGAACGCGTCGATGCGCGCGGCCTCGCCGCGGCTGTCGGCGGACGGGTAGGTGGTGGAGAGGTCGATGGGCGGGGCGTGCAGGCCCAGGGCCGCGAGATCGTCGCGTCCGGCGTGCACGGCTTCGGTGGCGAGGGCCCGGGGCGCGGGGTACGGCCGGGGGTACGTCACTGCCTCGTCGGTATCCATGGGGCAAGGCTGAACACCGACCGAGGTCCGGTGCGTATGTTCCGTGCTACGTTCGGCGAATGGCTGATTCTGTCGTACTGGATCCGGTTGATCTGGAGATTCTGCGGCTGTTGCAGAACGACGCCCGCACGACGTACCGGGACCTCGCCGCACAGGTCGGGGTCGCGCCGTCCACGTGTCTCGACCGGGTGGCTCGGCTGCGGCGCTCGGGCGTGATCCTCGGGCATGTGCTGCGACTCGATCCGGCCAAGCTGGGGCGCGGGTTGCAGGCGCTGCTGTCCGTGCAGGTGCGCCCGCACCGGCGGGAGCTGGTGGGCCCGTTCGTCGAGCGGATCCGGGCGCTGCCCGAGGCGCGCACCGTCTTCCATCTGACCGGCCCCGACGACTACTTGGTGCAGGTCGCGGTGCGGGACATGGCCGATCTGCAGCGGCTCGTGCTCGACGAGTTCACGGCGCACCGGGAGGTGGCGCGCGTCGAGACGCGGCTGATCTTCCAGCAGTGGGAGTGCGGACCGCTGCTTCCGGCCGGGACCCCGGCCGCGCCCGGCACGCCCACAGCGAATCATGGTGACGGCGCCCCCTGACTCGTACGAGGATGTCCGCATGTCAGACACCTCGAGCACCCAGCTGTCCCCCGGCCCGCTGCCCCGTCAGGTCGCCGACGCCCACGTCGACGCCGTGGTCGCCCTCGACCCGCTCACCGGTACGTATCTCGGCGACCGCGCCTCCCACGGCAAGTTGCCCGATCTGTCGCCCGCCGGGCTCGACGCGGTCGCGGCCCAGGCGCGGGACACGCTCGCCCGGCTCGACGAGGCCGAGCGCCGGCCCGGCGCCGACAGCGACGTCGAGCGCCGCTGCGCCCGGCTGCTGCGCGAGCGGCTGACGGCCGAACTCGCGGTGCACGACGCGGAGGAGCACCTGCGCGTCGTCACCAACCTGGGCGGCCCGGTGCACAACGTGCGCGAGGTGTTCACCATCACCCCCACCGAGACCGACGAGGACTGGGCGGCGATCGCCGAGCGGCTGCGCGCGGTCCCGGCCGCGTTCGCCGGGTACCGGCAGACGCTCGAGGCGGGGCTGGAGCGGAAGCTCTACGGTCCGCCGCGGCCCGCCGCCACCTTCGTCGAGCAGCTCACCGAGTGGGCGGGCGAGGCGCAGGGGCGGGGCTGGTTCGAGGAGTTCACGGCCGCCGGACCCGAGGCGCTGCGTGGCGAGCTGATCGAGGCGGCGCGCGCGGCGGACGCGGCGACGGTCGCGCTGCGCGACTGGATGCGGGACGTGTACGCGCCGGCGATCGAGGGCGCGCCGAACGCGGTGGGCCGCGAGCGCTACGCGCGCTGGTCGCGCTACTACAACGGCACGGATCTCGACCTGGACGAGGCCTACGCGTACGGGTGGAGCGAGTTCCACCGACTGCTCGGCGAGATGCGGGCCGAGGCCGAGAAGATCCTGCCGGGCGCCGAGACGCCGTGGGTGGCGCTCGCGCACCTGGACGAGCACGGGCGGCACATCGAGGGCGTGGACGAGGTCCGCGACTGGCTGCAGAACCTGATGGACGAGGCCATCGAGGCCCTGGACGGCACGCACTTCGAACTGGCCGAGCGGGTACGGAAGGTGGAGTCCCGGATCGCGCCGCCCGGCAGCGCGGCGGCCCCCTACTACACGGCGCCGTCGGAGGACTTCTCGCGGCCCGGGCGCACCTGGCTGCCGACGATGGGCCAGACCCGCTTCCCCGTGTACGACCTGGTGTCGACCTGGTACCACGAGGGTGTGCCGGGCCATCACCTGCAACTCGCGCAGTGGGCGCACGTGGCGGGTGACCTGTCGCGCTACCAGGCGACGCTGGGCGGGGTCTCGGCGAACGCGGAGGGCTGGGCGCTGTACGCGGAGCGCCTGATGGACGAGCTGGGCTTCCTCAAGGACGCGGAGACGCGCCTCGGTTATCTCGACGCGCAGATGATGCGCGCGGCCCGGGTCATCGTCGACATCGGCATGCACCTGGAGCTGGAGATCCCGGCGGACTCGCCGTTCCACCCGGGCGAGCGGTGGACGCCCGAGCTGGCGCAGGAGTTCTTCGGGTCGCACAGCAGCCGGCCCGCGGACTTCGTGGAGAGCGAGCTGACCCGCTATCTGTCGATCCCGGGCCAGGCGATCGGCTACAAGCTGGGCGAGCGCGCGTGGCTGCTCGGCCGGGCCAACGCGCGGGCGGCGCACGGCGACGCGTTCGACGCGAAGGCCTGGCACATGGCGGCCCTCTCGCAGGGTTCGCTGGGCCTGGACGACCTGGTGGACGAGCTGTCCAAGCTCTAGCCGAGCCTGCCTCCCGCGGACCGGGGTCCCGTACGTGGGTCAGCCCCCGGTCCGCCGGAAGCCGCCCTCGGAGTCGATGACCTGCCCGGTGAGCCACGCGGCCTCGTCGGTCGCCAGCCAGGAGATCAGCCGGGCCGGGTCGTCGGGCATGCCCCAGCGACCGGCCGGGAACAGTCCGGCGATCGCTTCGTAGGCGTCGCCGTCGACGTAATCGGTGTCGACGGGGCCGGGGTTGACCGTGTTGACCGTGATCCCCCGGTCGGCGAGGGCGGTCGCGAGGGAGCGGGTGACCGAGGCGAGCGCGCCCTTCTGGAGGGCGTACGCGATCTCGCCGGGCATGCCGTCGGCGATGTCCTGTCCCGAGGTCATCAGGACGATCCGTCCGCCGGGTTCGACCGGGCGGTGCCGGGCGAAGGCCTCGACCAGCAGAACGACGGAGCGCGCGTCGACCGCCCAGTGCGCGTCGAGCATCGCGGCGTCGATCGTGTCGAGGGTGCCGTCGCTGCCGCTGAGGGCGTGGTTGGCGATCAGGATGTCGAGCCGGCCGCCGAGCGCCCGCGCGGCGTCGTCGATCAGCCGGGCGGAGGCGTCGGGTGCGCTGAGGTCGGCGGGACCGTGCGCGACGACGGCGTCGGGTGCGCCCCGCGCCGCGCGCACGGCGTCGGCCACCTGCTCGGGCCGGTCGGCGCCCCAGGGCATCGCCTCGTCGTGCGGAACGTGATGGTGGAGGTAGACGGCGGCCCCGTACGCGGCGAGCCGCCGCGCCACGGCACACCCGATCCCGCCGCGCCGGCTGGCGCCGGTGACGAGGGCGGTCCGGCCGCGCAGGGGCAGCGGGTCGCGGCGGAGTTCCTCGGGCGTGGGTGCGGGCAGTTTCGGCATGAGGAGCGATGATGCCAAGGCTCCGCACCGTTCGCACGACGATTACGCCCCGGGCCCGCCGCGTGCCCCGCGAAATTGCGTGGCGCTCGGGCACCCGCGGACACATCCTCGACCCCATGAACACCGAGCCCCGCACCCTCTTCCTCTCCCCCCGTGTCACCGCCACCGGCCACGCGCTGGCCGCCGCCGCACGTCGGCGCGGGATCGGGGTGGAGACGTACGGGGACTGGCGCACGCCCGAAGCGTGGCTCGGGGCGCCGGGGGCCTCGCTGTACGCGGGGCCGTTGTTCGCGGACGCGGTGGGGCGGGAGCTCGGGGTCGGGCTGCTGGAGGCGGCGCCGGGGTGGCTGGCCGGGCTTCCGGTCGAACTCGCGGGACGGGACGTGGAGTTGACGACCGTCGCCGAGGCCCGCCGACTGCGCCGCCCGGCGTTCGTGAAGCCGCCCAACGACAAGAGTTTCCCGGCCCGCGTCTACCCGGACGGCAGCCGTCTGCCCGGCCCGGACGCGGTGGACGATGACACTCCCGTGCTGGTCAGCGACATCGTGGCGTTCGAGGTCGAGTACCGGTTGTTCCTGCTCGACGGTGCCGTGCGCACCGGGAGCCGTTACGCGCGCCGGGGCGCCCTGGACGTGGCGCCGCTGGACGGTGGCGACCCGCTGCGCGACGAGGTGCTGGAGTTCGCCGCGCGGCTGCCCGCCGAGGGGCTGCCGAGCGCGATCGTCGTGGACGTGGGCCGGCTCGCGCCGGGCGGCGACTGGGCGGTCGTCGAGGCCAACGCGGCCTGGGCCAGCGGCCATTACGCCTGCGACCCGGACGGCGCGCTCGATGTGGTGCTGCGCGCGGCGGCCCCGGCCGGGACCGTCGGCCCCCGCGACGTCCCGTTCCTGCGGGCGGCCCCGCACCGGGTGTGACGAGGCCGGGGAGGCGCCGGGTTCAGCAGCCGCAGTCCTCGGCGTCGACGGGCGAGGTGAGCGGGTCCGTGGCCTGCCGCGCGGGCCCCTCCCAGGTCTCGTAGGCGAAGCCCTCGCGGACCCAGTACTCGAAGCCGCCGAGCATCTCCTTGACCTGGAAGCCGAGTTCGGCGAGGGCGAGGGCGGCGCGGGTCGCGCCGTTGCACGCCGGGCCCCAGCAGTACGTGACGACGGGGACCGACCGGTCGAGGAGCTCCTCGGCCTGCTCGGGGATGAGCGCCGTGGGCAGGTGGAGGGCGCCGGGGACGTGGCCCTGGTCCCAGGAGGCCGTGGAGCGGGAGTCGAGCAGGACGAAACCGGGGCCTTCGGGCAGGGCGAGCGCGGCGTTGACGTCGGTCACGTCGGCGTGGAAGGCGAGGCTCGCCCCGAAGTAGGCGGCAGCGGCGGCGGGCGAGGCGGGGGCCACCCGCAGGACGGGGTGGGCGCTGGTCGTCGTGGTCATGGCGCAACTCCTGGGACGTGGGACGGCCCGCGCTCGGCGGCCTCCCGGCATCTGAAGACACTGGAAATCTACGGCCGGTGATCACCTTCACTGAAGGGGCGATCCCCGGCACATCTCTTGATCGGCCGGGGATTCTCCTGCTATTCCTCGAACATGACCGCCGATTCCACAACCGCATCCCCTGCCGCGTCCGTGCACACCCCCGACGCCACCGACTGGCGCATCCTGGAGGCCCTGCAGCGCGACGGCCGCGCGAGCTACGCCGAGCTCGCACGCGCCGTGTCGATGTCCGCGAGCGCGGTGACCGAGCGGGTGCGCCGGCTGGAGGAGGCCGGAGTGATCGCCGGGTACACGGCGGTGGTCGTGCCGGAGCGGCTCGGGCTGCCGATCCTGGCGTTCGTCCGGCTGCGGTACCCGAACGGGAACTACAAGCCGTTCCACGACCTGGTCGCGGTGACCCCGGAGATCCTGGAGGCGCACCACGTCACCGGCGACGACTGCTTCGTCATCAAGGTCGCGGCGCGCTCCATGGGGCACCTGGAGGAGGTGTCGGGCAAGCTCGGCGCGCTGGGTTCGGTGACGACCAGCGTCGTGTACTCGTCACCGCTGCCGCGTCGCCCGATCGGTCACTGAGCGCCCCATTCCCCGCGGCGCGCCTTCAGACCCCGCCGCGCTGGCGCACCTCGGACCCCTCCCGCCCCTTCACGACCTCCAGTTGGGCGTGCACCCGGCGTCTCAGGTCACCGACGTGGCTGACGATGCCGACGCTGCGGTCCCGCTCGCGCAGCGTGTCCAGGACGTCCAGGACCTCGTCGAGGGTCTGGTCGTCGAGGCTGCCGAAGCCCTCGTCGATGAACAGGGTGTCGAGCCGGACCCCGCCCGCCTCGTCGGTGACCACGTCCGCGAGACCGAGCGCGAGCGCGAGCGAGGCGAAGAACGTCTCGCCTCCGGACAGCGTCGCCGTGTCCCGCTCCCGCCCGGTCCACGCGTCGACCACGTGCAGCCCGAGGCCCGAACGCCCGCGCCCGGACAGCGAGTCGGAGTGGACGAGCGTGTACCGGCCGGACGACATGCGGCGCAGGCGCGCCGTCGCGGCGGCGGCGACCTGTTCGAGGCGCGCGGCCAGGACGTAGGACTCCAGGCGCATCTTGCGCTCGTTGTCCGCCGAGGTGCCGGCGGCGAGGGAGGCGAGCCGGGCGATCCGGTTGTACGTGGCGCGCAGCGGGCCGAGCCGGCGGGCCTCCTTGGCCGCGCTGCGGGACAGCCGGTCGAGCGCGTCGCAGCGGCGTGCGGCGGCGTCCCGCGCGGAGGCGGCGGCGCGCACCCGGGCGTCGGCGGCGTCGGCCCGCGCGGTGGCGACGTCGGCGGCGGGCCGGTGGGCGGCGGCCGCGGTGTCCTCCTCGGCGAGGACCGCCCGCACGGCGGCCTCCTCGGCCTGCCACGCGTCGAGCCGGTGCTGGAGCTCCCGGTGGGCGGCGTCGTCGAGCAGCGCGCCCGCCGCGGCCTCCGGCGTGTCGAACCCGGTGCGGAACGCGGCGTCGGCGAGTCGCGCGTCGGCGTCCTTGAGCCGCTGCGCGGTGTCCTCGACTGCCCGGGCGGCGTCGGCGGCGGTGTCGAGCAGGGTGACGAGCCGCTCCAGCTGGGCGGCGCGCGCCTCGACGCTCGCGGCGCCGCCGCGGGCCTGCTCCAACTCCCCGACCAGGCCGTCCCGTTCGCTGTCGAGCGCCTCGCGCAGGGACGCCCGGCTCGCGGTGCGGGTGGCTGCCTCCTGGCGGGCGGCGGTCCTGCGGCCGTGCTCGCGCTCGGCGTGGTCGAGCGTCTCGCGGGCGGCGCGCAGGGTGGAGGCCTCGGCGCGGGCCTCGGCGTGTCGTGTCTCCAGTTCCCGTGCCGCGTCGGCGAGTTGACCGGCGGGCGCGTCTCCGGCCGCCGCCTTCGCCGCGGCCAGCTCCTCGCGGACGCGGGCCAGTCGCCGCTCGGTGTCGGCCCGGTGGTCCTCGGCCGTGCGGTGGGCGGCGAGCGCGCGCTCCTCGGCGGCCCGGTCCACATGTCCCTCGGACCTGGCGCTCGGCGCCGGGTGCTCGACGGAGCCGCACACCGCGCAGGGTTCGCCGTCGACGAGGGCCTCGGCGAGCTCGGCGGCGACGCCGCGCAGCCGTCGTTCCTTGAGCCCGAGCCAGTGCTCGTGCGCGGCGGCGGCGTCCTCGCGGGCGCGCAGGGTCGCCTCCTGCGCCGTCCCGGCCTGCTCGGCCAGGCGGTCCCGCTCGACGGCGGCGGCGGCCCGCTGCCGTACGGGTTCGAGCTGTCCGGCGAGGTGCTCGGCTTGGGTCGCCGCCTCCTGGGCGCGCTCGACCCGGGCCTGGAGTCCGGCCCTGCGGGTGTCCCAGGCGTCCAGCCAGCCGTCGGTCTCGGTGAGCAGCTCGGCGTCGGCGCGCTCCTCGCGGTCGAGCCGGGCGCGGTCGTCGGCGATGCGGGTCAGGCGCTGCTCGGCGCGGCGGGCGGCGTCGAGTCCGCCGAGCTCGTGGGCGAGGCGCCGGGCGGCCTCGGCGAGGGCTCCGGGGCCCGCGTCGTCGGCAAGGTGCCCGCCCGGGGCGCCGGCGGTGACCTCGGGGGCGGCGGCCAGCGCGGCACGGGTGCGTGCCTCTTCGCGCAGGGCCGCGCGGTGCTCGGCGTCGGCCGTGTCGCGCAGGGCGAGGGCGGGGGCGACGGTCTCGGCCTTGCGGCCGCGGTCCATGCGCTGCTGGAGGGCGCGGTGCTCGTCGGCGCGCTCGTCCAGCGTGGCGGCGCGCGCGCGTGCCTCGGCGAAGCGCCGCTGCAGCCGGGCCGTGTCCTGCTCGGCGGCGAGAGCGTCCTGCGCGGCCGTGCGGGCGGAGTCGGCGGCGCCCAGGGCGAGGTGGGCGTGGGTGAAGCGCTCGCGGGCGCCGCTCCGGGCGACGGCGGCCCAGGTCAGGACGGCGTCGGCGAGGCCCGGCTCGCCCGGTTCGGCGTCGACGGGCGCGAGTTCGGCGGTGTCGCCCGCGGCCTGCTGCATGCGGTGCGCGTCGGCGAGGAGCTCGGTGTCGCCCGCCTTGACCTGCTTCTCGGCGGCGCGCCGGTCCTCGGCGAGCCGCTGCTCGACGGCGGCGAACCGGTGGGTGTCGAAGAGCCGGCCGAGGAGTTTGCCGCGGGCCTCCGCGTCGGCGCGCAGGAACCGTGCGAAGTCGCCCTGCGGCAGCAGCACCACCTGGCAGAACTGGTCCTTGCTCATGCCGAGCAGCTGGGTGATCTCCTCGCCGATCTCCTGGTGGGAGCGGCTGAGGTCCTTCCACGCACGGGCCTCGGCGTCGTACTCGCGCAGCCAGCTCTGTGCCTTCTCCGTGGTGAAGCCGGTGCCGCGCTTCTTGGGGCGGGCGTACGGGGGCTGGCGGGTGAGCTCCAGGCGGCGGCCCGCGACGGTCAGGTCGAGGAGGACCTCGGTGCGCACGCCGGGCTCGGCGTGGTCGCTGCGCAGGTGCTGGCCCTGGGAGCCGCCGTTCTGCCGGGCGCCGGGGACCGACCCGTACAGCGCGTAGCAGACCGCGTCGAGGACGGAGGTCTTGCCGGCGCCGGTCGGGCCGTGCAGCAGGAAGAGTCCGGCGGAGGACAGCGCGTCGAAGTCGATCTCCTGCGTGCCGCCGAAGGGGCCGAACGCGGTGATCTTCAGGGTGTGCAGTCTCACCGGGCGACCTCGCGCACCACGTCGTCGGTCCGTACGGCGTCGAAGGCGGCGCGCAGCACGGCGCGCTCGTCCGGGTCGGGCCCGGCGCCGCGGACATGGGTCACGAAGTCCTCCGCGATCTCGTGGTCGTCGCGCCCGCTGAGGCGCTCCGCGTAGCTGGCGTCGGGGCGCGCGTCGGTGCGGCGCGGGTCGAACAGCAGGCTGAGGGTGTGCGGGAAGCGCTCGGTGAGGCGGGCCATGGGGTCGTCGGGCCGCACCTCGTCGGTGAGGGTGGCCTCGACCCAGGATTCCTCGTGGACGGTGAGTTCCGGGTCGGCGAGGAGGTCCTCCAGGTCGCCGCGGATCCGGGCGAGCGGCCGGGGCACGGGGCAGTCGATCCGCTCGGCGCTCACGGCGCCCTCGGCGTCCAGGTCGACGAGCCACATGCTCTTGCGGTGGTCGGCCTCGGAGAAGGAGTAGGGCAGCGGGGAGCCCGAGTAGCGGACGCGGTCACTGATGGTCTGGCTGCCGTGGAGGTGGCCCAGAGCCACGTAGTCGACCCCGTCGAAGACGCCGGCGGGGACGGCCGCGACGCCGCCGACCGTGATGTCCCGCTCGCTGTCGCTGGGGGCGCCGCCGGTGACGAAGGCGTGGGCGAGGACCACGGACCGGGTGCCGGGGGCGCGGGCGGCGAGGTCGGCACGCACGCGCTCCATCGCGGCCCCGAGCACCTGCTCGTGTCCGGCGCGCTCGACCCCGAACTCGGCCTTGACGAGGGCGGGCTCCAGGTAGGGCAGTCCGTAGAAGGCGACGTCGCCGTGCGCGTCACTCAGCACCACGGGCTCGGCGACACGGCTCGCCGCCGTACGGAGGTGGATGCCGGCGCGGCCGAGGAGTCCGGCGCCGACGCCGAGGCGGCGGGCCGAGTCGTGGTTCCCGGAGATCATCACCGTGGGCACGCCGAGGTCGGCGAGGCGGTGCAGGGCGTCGTCGTACAGCTCGACGGCGGACAGCGGGGGCACCGCCCGGTCGTACACGTCGCCCGACACGACCACCGCGTCGACCTCCCGCTCGCGCACGGTGTCGACGAGGTGGCCTATGAACGCGGACTGGGCGTCGAGCATGCTCACGCGGTGGAACGCGCGGCCCAGATGCCAGTCGGACGTGTGCAGCAGCCTCATGACACACGAGGCTAACCGCTGGGTCTGACAGCACGGCAGAAACACCGGGGCCGCCCCGGCTCTCCCGGCTCCCTGGTGACAGGCCTCACACCGGTTCGGCGCCGGTGCCACCCGTGGCTACCCGTAGGCCTCGCCGCCGAGCTCGAAGCCGGCCTCCCCCGCCGACACGTCGGCGAGCCACGCCCGGAACTGGTCGAGGTCCGACTCGGGCAGCCCGATCTCGATGGAGACGGCCTCCCCGTAGTGGACGTCGCGCACGCTGCGCCCTGTGGAGCGCAGGTCGTTCTCCATCTTGCCCGCGCGCGCGTGGCCGACGGTGACGGTGGCGAGCCGGTAGCGGCGGCGGGTGACGGTGCCGAGCGTGTCGAGCGCCTCGCCGACCGCGCCTCCGTAGGCGCGGATGAGGCCGCCCGCGCCGAGCTTCACGCCTCCGTAGTAGCGCGTCACGACGGCGACGACGTACCGCATCTCGCGCCGGGTGAGCATCTGGAGCATCGGGACGCCCGCGGTGCCGCCGGGCTCGCCGTCGTCGCTGGCCTTCTGCACGGAGGCGTCGGCGCCGATGACGTACGCGTAGCAGTTGTGGGTGGCGGTCGGGTGCTCCTTGCGGATGCGGGCGACGAAGGCCTGGGCCTCCTCCTCGGTGGCGGCGGGCGCGAGGGCGCACAGGAACCGGGAGCGGTTGATCTCTGTCTCGTGCACGCCCTCGTGGGCCACCGTGCGGTACTCGTCCTGCATCCGGCCAGCCTATGCGCCCGCGCGGAATCGGCGGGCGGCGCGGGTGGTTAGCCGGATGTCAGCCTTCCGCCCGACCATGCTTGGAGGCGCCGATGTACGGCGACCAGGAGACCGTCCGCAAGATCCTCACCGGTACCGGGGACACCTGGGCCGTGGTGGGGCTCTCCTCGAACCGGTCGCGGGCCGCGTACGGCGTCGCGCGGGTCCTGCAGGAGTTCGGCAAGCGGATCGTCCCGGTCCATCCGAAGGCCGAGACGGTGCACGGGGAGCCGGGGTACGCCTCGCTCGCGGACATCCCGTTCCCGGTGGACGTGGTGGACGTCTTCGTGAACAGCGAGCTGGCCGGTCCGGTGGCCGACGAGGCGGTGGCGATCGGGGCGAAGGCGGTGTGGTTCCAGCTCGGGGTGGTCGACGAGGAGGCGCATGCGCGGACCCGCGAGGAGGGCCTGGCGATGGTGATGGACCGCTGCCCGGCGATCGAAATCCCACGGCTGGCCTGACAAGTCGTCGCAGCGACTCCGTCGCGGGGCGCAAGCAACCTGCCCCTGGGGCGCACGAAGTGTGCCTTCCAGGGGCGCGGGGAACTGCGCGAGAAGCCCCACCGGGCGGCACCCCGGCAACGATCCTCGACCCCCTACGGCGGCGCCGCCGCAGCCCGAGCTCAGGGCGTGTCGAAGGAGGCGTAATACGCGGCGGCCATGTCTTCGTGGCCGTGTCCCTGTTCCGAGGCACGGCTGAAGCGGGCCGCGGCCGCCTCGGCCACGTCGAGGCGGACCCCGTGCGCCCGCCCGGCCTCGGCGATCAGACGGGCGTCCTTCGCCGCGGTGTCCACCGCGAACTGGGCCGGGCTCAGCCGGTCCTCCAGGATCAACGCCGACTTGGCATGCAGGTACGGCATGTCGAGCCCGCCGCCGGCGATCGCGTCGAGGAAGGACTGCGGGTCGACGCCGAGCGCCTTGGACAGGGCCAGCGCCTCCCCCACCGCATTGGTCGCGGCGAGCACCCAGCTGTTGGCGACGAGCTTGAGCCGGGTGGCCCCGCCCGCGCCGCCGTCCTCGCCGATCCACACGGTGCGGGCCCCGACCGCGTCGAGGACCGGGGCGACGGCGTCGCGCCGGTCGGCGGGCCCGGCCGCGAGGACGAGGAGCTGCCCGGCCTCGGCGGGCTGGCGGGTGCCGAGGACCGGTGTGTCGAAGAAGACGAGGCCGTGCCCGGCGGCGAAATCGGCCAGCTCGGCGACGCCGTCGATCCCGGCCGTCGTCGACTGCAGCCAGGCGGCGCCCGGCTTCAGCCCCGGCGCTGCCTGCCGCATGACGTCGAGCGCGGCGGGCCCGTCGTAGAGCATCGTGAGGACGACGTCGGCGTCGGCGACGGCCTCGGCCGGGGTGTCGCTGACCTGCACGCCGTCGGCGGCGAGCGGCTCGGCCTTGGCGCGGCTGCGGTTCCAGGCGCGCACGGTGTGTCCGGCGCGCGCGATGTTGCGGGCCATGGCGGCGCCCATGATGCCGGTGCCGAGGACACCGACGGTCAGCTGGTCTGTCATGTCGTCAACTCTCCCTCTGCGGCTGTCCGGTTCAAGATCTCATGAGCCGGCGTGCGACCGTGCCGTGCTCCGCTCCGGGCGCGTACGGTCGGCCAGGTGGACGAACGCACCCTGCTCACCCGTTCCGGCGGCCCCGTCACCCGGCGCCGTCTCGCCCGCGACCTGGTCGCGCTGGGACTGGGCCCCGGCGACACGGTCATGTTCCACACCAGGATGTCCGCGCTCGGCTACGTGACGGGCGGCTCCGGCACGGTGCTCGACGCGCTCCTCGACGTGGTCGGCGCGTCCGGCACGCTGATGGTCACGTGCGGCTGGAACGACGCCCTGCCCTACGACTTCGACACCTGGCCCGCCGACTGGCGGGACGCGGTGCGGGACGAACACCCGGCGTTCGATCCGGAGTCGAGCGAGTGCGACCACGCGAACGGGCGGCTGCCGGAGGCCCTGCGGCACCGGCCCGGAGCGCTGCGGAGCCGGCATCCGGACGCGAGTTTCGCCGCGCTGGGCGCGGGCGCCCGGGAGTTGACGGTGGATCACCCCTGGGACGACCCGCACGGGCCGGACAGTCCGCTCGCCCGGCTGGTGGCACGCGGCGGCCGGGTCCTGATGCTGGGCGCGCCGCTGGACACGCTGACCCTGCTGCATCACGCGGAGGCGCTGGCCGAGGCGCCGGGCAAGCGGTTCGTGTCGTACGAGCAGCCGGTGCGGGACGGCGGGCGGCGGGTGTGGCGGCGGTTCCACGACATCGACTCCGAGCGGGGCGCGTTCGACTACGGCTCCGTGGTGCCGCCGGGACGCGACGCGTTCGAGGTCATCGGCGCCGATCTGCTGGCCGCGGGGCTCGGGACCAGCGGGCGGGTCGGGGCGGCGCAGTGCCATCTCCTCGACGCGGGCACGGTCGTGGGGTTCGGACGGGCCTGGATCGAGGAGAGGCTGGGCGGGGCCTCCTAGACGGCGATGCCGAGGCCCTCGAGGACGGTGGCGCCGGGCAGTTCGGCGAGGGCCTTGCCCGGCACGATGAGCTTGCCGCGGCGGGTGCCGCTGCCGATGAGGACGTACGGCAGGTCGACTACGGCCGCGTCGACGAGGACCGGCCAGTCGGCGGGCAGCCCGATGGGGGTGATGCCGCCGTACTCCATGCCGGTCTCGCCGGTCGCGGTGTCCATCGAGGCGAAGGAGGCCTTGCGGGCGCCGAGGTGACGGCGCACGACGCCGTTGACGTCGACCTTGGTCGCGGACAGGACGACGCAGGCGGCGAGGGTCGCCTCGCCGCCGCGCTTGCCGCTGACGACGACACAGTTCGCGGAGGTGTCGAGCAGGTCGGGGCCGTAGTGCTCGACGAACGTGGCGGTGTCGGCCCAGTCGGGCTCGGTGTCGACGTGGATCAGATCCTGCGCGGGGACGCTGCCGCGCCAGTTCCGGACGGCGTCCGCGACGGGGCGGGTGAGGAGGTTCAGGGCCTCCGGGGCGGGGCTGACGGTGTCGAAGGTGCCGATGGGTGCGCGCATGTCCGGCACGCTAACAGTTGCCCGGGGCGGGATCGTGCGGGTCTCCAGTGATCTCCAGTCGGCTGCGGGCCGGTGGGGGCTGATCGCGCAGTTCCCCGCGCCCCTGAAATGCAGACCCTTCGGGTCGCATTTCCCCGATACAAGTGCGGGGAGCCTTTCATCTGGGAAAGGCGCGGCGAAGCCGCAGCCTTTCAGGGGCGCGGGGAACTGCGCGAGAAGCCCCACCGGAGCCGCACCCGACGACGCGACCGAGAGGAACTCAGCGCTCGAAGGGCACCGAAACCGCCAGCATCATTTCCACGGGCGTAGAGCCATCGTTCCGGTACTCGTGGGACACGGACGCCTCGAAGGTCGCACTGGCCCCCGCCGGCACCCGATGCACCACCCCGTCCACGACCAACGCCAGCTCACCGGAGGTCACGTGCAGCAACTCCACCGTCCCCTGCGGATGGGGGTCCGACGGGCTGCCCTCGCCCGGCGCGAGCCGCCACTCCCACATCTCGAACGGGCCGGGCGCCTCCGCGCCGACGAGCAGCCGGTTGTGGCTGCCGCCCTCCGTCGACCACAGCCGGACGGCCTGGTCACCGGGGACGACCCGCACCTTGGGGCCCTGCTCGTAGTCGAGCAGGGTGGTGATGCTGACGCCGAGCGCGTCGCCGATCTTGACGACCGTGCCGATGCTCGGGTTGGTGCGGGCCTGTTCGATCTGGATGACCATGCCTCGGCTGACCCCCGCCCGGGAGGCGAGCGTGTCGAGGGTGAAGCCGCGCTCGGTGCGCCAGTGCCTGACGTTGCGGGCGAGCGACTGGGTCAGCAGGTCGAGGTCCGACACGTTCCGTCCATCGAGGGGCCTGGAGGGGCACACCTGGTTGCACCCCGACGTGCAGCAAACTGTACTCAGACCCGGTAGCGGCGCAGCGCGGGCATCGCGCAGGCCAGGCCCAGCATCGTGACGACGACCAGGAGTCCGCCCCCGACCACGGCCGCGCGGGGCCCGAACGCGGAGCCCGCCGAGCCGTGCAGCACGTCGGCGAGCCGGGGCCCGCCCGCGACGACGACGGTGAAGACGCCCTGCATCCGGCCGCGCATCTCGTCGGTCGCGGCGGACAGCAGGATCGCCCCGCGGAAGACCATCGAGACCATGTCGGCGACCCCGGCGAGCGCGAGGAACGCCACGGCGAGCCAGAGGTTGCCGCTGAGCCCGAACCCGGCGATCGCGAGCCCCCACGCGACGACCGCGCCGATGACCATCCAGCCGTGCCGCCGGGCTCGCGAGAACGTGCCGGAGAACAGCCCGCCGGCCACCGCCCCGACGGGGATCGCCGCGAACAGCAGGCCGAGGGCGAGCCCTTCGCCGTAGGGCGCGTAGGTCTCGGCGGCGAGCTGCGGGAAGAGGGCGCGGGGCATGCCGAGGACCATCGCGACGATGTCGGCGAGGAAGGACAGCAGCAGCACCTTGTGCAGGGCGATGTACCGGAAGCCCTCGGCGATCTCGCGCACTCCGGCGCGGCGGGCGACGGCGCCGAGCGGAGGCAACGCGGGCAGCCGGTACACGGCCCAGACGGTGACGCAGAGGGCGAGCGCGTCGATGAGGTAGAGCTCGGGCAGGCCGATCACGGGGATCAGGACGCCGGCGAGCAGTGGGCCGACGACCTGGCCGGTCTGCATGACGGTGGAGCCGAGCGCGTTGGCCGCGGCGAGCTGTTCCTTGGGCACGAGCCGGGCGATGGAGGCCGTGCGGGCGGGCGAGTTGAGCCCCCAGAAGGCCTGCTGGAGGGCGAGGAGCAGCATCAGTACGGCGACGGAGCCGAGCCCGGTGACGGCCTGGAGCCAGAACAGGACCGAGGTGCCGGCGATGCCGCAGTTGGTGATGAGGAGCAGTTTGCGGCGGTCCATGGTGTCCGCGACGGCGCCGCCCCACAGGGCGAACACGACGAGCGGCACGAGCCCGGCGAGACTGGCCGCGCCGACCCAGGCGGAGGATCCGGTGATGTCGTAGATCTGCTTGGGCACGGCGACGGCGGTGAGCTGGCTGCCGACGGCGGTGACGATCGTGGAGGACCACAGGCGACGGTAGGCGGGGATGCGCAGCGGCCGGGTGTCCATCGCCCAGCGGCGCCGTGGTGCCGGTGTCTCGTCCGGTGCGGTGCCGGTACTGCTCTCGCTGGTGCCTGTGTCGTCCACGCTCATCCTGATTGCTCGCTACATCTACCTGTGCGGGCATCAGTGTCGCAGTCCTGGCGCGGACGGTGTCGGGCGGTCTCAGGTGCCGGCGATGAGCAGGGCTCCCATGGCGAGCATCGTGACGGCGACGAGTCCGTCGAGCACGCGCCAGGCGGCGGGCCGGGCGAGGTGGCGGCTCAGCAGCCGGGCGCCGAAGCCGAGTGCGACGAACCAGACCAGGCTCGCGAGGGTGGCGCCGAGTCCGAAGGTCCAGCGCAGCGGGCCGCGGTCGGCGGCGACGGAGCCGAGCAGCAGCACCGTGTCGAGGTACACGTGCGGGTTGAGCCAGGTCAGGGCGAGGCAGGTGAGCACGGCGCGGCGGCGCGAGCCGGTGGAGTCGCCCTCGGTCCGCAGGGCCGCGTCGCCGGGGCGCAGCACGCGCCGGGCGGCGAGTGCCCCGTAGCAGAGCAGGAAGGCGCCGCCGATCCAGCCGACGGCGGTGACCGCGCCCGGCCACGCGGCCACCAGCGCGCCGACGCCGCCGACGCCGAGGGCGATGAGCACCGCGTCGGACAGGGCGCAGATGCCGACCACGGCGAGGACGGCGTCGCGGCGGATGCCCTGGCGGAGCACGAACGCGTTCTGGGCGCCGATGGCGACGATGAGCGAGAGGCCGGTGCCGAAGCCGGCGGCCGCGGCGGTGAGGGAGGCGGTCATGGCCTCGACGCTACGGAGACGATCACCGCGCGTACAGCTAAAGATTTTTACGTAGCATGAGCACAGCTTAAGAAGGAACTGGGAAAGGGGTGGCGGGTGGTGATGTCCGAGCTGCCGCTGGACCAGGTGCGGACGCTGCTGGCCGTGGTCGACGAGGGCACGTTCGACGCGGCGGCGGCCGTGCTGCACGTGACGCCGTCGGCGGTGAGTCAGCGGGTGAAGGCGCTGGAGCAGCGCACGGGCCGGGTGCTGCTCGTGCGCACCAAGCCGGTGCGGCCGACCGAGTCGGGGCAGGTGGTGGTGCGGTACGCCCGGCAGCTGGCGCGCCTGGAGCGGGACGCGCACGCGGCGCTCGGGATGGGCCCGGACGACGGCGGGACGCGGGTGACGGCCGCGGTGAACGCGGACTCGCTGGCGACCTGGTTCCTGGACGCGCTCGCCCGGGTGCCGCAGGCTCCGCCGATCGCGTTCGAGCTGCACCGCGAGGACGAGACGCGCACGGCCGAGCTGCTGCGCGAGGGCCTGGTGATGGCGGCGGTGACCTCGTCGCCGGACGCGGTGGCGGGGTGTTCGGTGCGGGCGCTGGGCCGGATGCGGTATCTGGCGGCGGCGCACCCCGACTTCGTACGGGAGCGGCTCGACGGGCCGCTCGTGGAGGGGCTGGCGCGGGCGCCGGTGATGACGTTCGACCGCAGCGACGTGTTGCAGGACGCGTTCGTACGGGGGCTCGGCGGTGCCGGGGCGGGCGGGGTGCGGCACGCGGTGCCGACGTCGGACGGGTTCGCCGCGTCGGTGGCGGCGGGGCTCGGCTGGGGTCTGGTGCCCGAGGCGCAGGCGGTGCCGCTGCTGCGCGCGGGCCGGCTCGTCGAGCTGGCGCCTCGGCGGCCGGTGGACGTCCCGCTGTACTGGCAGCAGTGGAAGCTGGACTCGCCCGCGCTCGCGGCGGTGACCGAGGCGGTGACCACGACCGCGGCGACGGCCCTGCGCCACTGAGGCCGCGCCGCTACGGCCACGCCTTACTGCCGGCCCTCCAGTTCGGACAGCGCGAGGAGCTGTTCCGGGGTGATGTCCGCGGGGATGGGGCGGGGCGTCGGCGTGCGCAGCGGCGGCTGCCAGCCGGCCTCCTCGTCCCAGGTCCGCACGACCTTGGCGGGCGCCCCGGCGACGACGGCGTGGTCGGGGACGGTGCCGCGCACGACGGCGCCGGCGGCGACGACCACGTTCCGTCCGAGGCGGGCGCCCGGCAGGATCACGGCGCCGGTGCCGATCCAGCAGCCGGAGCCGATCTCCACGGGCTCCATGCGGGGCCACTGGCGTCCGACGGGCTCGTGCGGGTCGTCGTAGGAGTGATTGGTGGAGGTGATGTAGACGTACGGGCCCATGTAGACGTCACTGCCGATGGTGACCGTCGTGTCGGCGACGACGTGGCCACCGCGGCCGATGACGACGCCGTCGCCGAGGGTCAGGATCGGGTCGGGACCCAGGTCGAGGTCCGGCATCATCCCGGCCGTCAGGGTGACCTGTTCGCCGATGATGCAGTGCGCGCCGAGCCGGATCCACGGTTCGCCGAAGACGGTGCCCTGCGGGAACGCGAGCTTGGTGCCGGGGCCGATGGCGCGGAACCGGTAGCCGCCGGGCTGCTCCGCGGTGACGGCGCCGCGGCGCTGGGCCCACCGCCAGCCGGCCTGCACGGCGCGATGGGCGAGCCCGCCCCGGACGGCCCGCCGGCCTGGGGAGAACACGTTCCTGTTCTTTGGCACGGCGCCACGTTACTCACCCGTACGGCACTCCCCCACCTCGACGGCCTGTGATCTTCACCCCACGGGTACGGTTCGCTCAGGCGCGACGCAGGCGGAGCACGCCACGACTTGCAAGGAGCGGGATCGCATGGCCCACGAGGCACTCATCGCCGGGTTCGGCGGCAAGGAACCGAAGCTGGACCAGGACGCCTTCGCGGCGCCCAACTCCACGCTGATCGGCGACGTCACGCTGCACGCCGGGGCGAGCGTCTGGTACGGCGCGGTGCTGCGCGCGGAGTTCGAGCCGATCACGCTCGGTGCGGACAGCAACATCCAGGACAACTGCACGGTCCATGTCGACGCGGGGTTCCCGGTGACGATCGGCGAGCGCGTCTCGGTGGGGCACAACGCGGTCCTGCACGGCTGCACGATCGAGGACGACTGCCTGGTCGGGATGGGCGCGACGGTGCTCAACGGCGCGGTGATCGGCGCGGGTTCGCTGGTCGCGGCGCAGGCTCTGGTCCCGCAGGGCATGGTCGTCCCGCCCGGTTCGCTGGTCGCGGGCGTGCCGGCGAAGGTGCGGCGCGAGCTGACGCAGGAGGAGCGCGAGGGCGTGACCTTCAACGGCACGGTCTATGTGGACCTGGCCCGCTCCCACCGTGAGGTCCACGAGAAGGCCGCGGACGCGAGCTGACCGGCCCGCGGGGCCGGGGCCCGGTGCGGCGGGGGCGTCACTCGCCCGCGGGCACCGGCTCCGGCCCGGACTCCGTCTCGGCCTCGGCCTCGGCCTTGGCGGCGGCCTTCGCCGCCTTGCGCTTGACGATCAGCATCGAGGCGATGCCGATGAGCACGGCCGCACCGAGCCCCACGTACGAGAAGCGCTTGAGCCAGTCCTCGGCGACGACGCCGATGTAGTAGATGACGGCCGTGGTGCCGCCGGCCCAGACGACGCCGCCCAGGAAGTTGGCGATGAAGAACTTCCAGTACGGCATGTGCAGGACGCCGGCCAGCGGGCCGGCGAAGATGCGCAGCAGGGCGATGAAGCGGCCGAAGAACACGGCCCACATGCCCCACTTCTCGAACGACCGCTCCGCGGTGGCCACATGGGCGGGCCCGAAGTGCCGCGGGAACTTGGCGCCAAGTTTCGCGAGGAGCGGCCGGCCGCCCTTGCGGCCGATCGCGTAGCCGATGGAGTCGCCGATGACGGCGCCGGCCGTCGCGCACACGCCGAGCACGATCGGGTTCACGTCGCCGTGCTGCGAGGACAGCAGGGCGGCGGAGACGAGGACGATCTCACCGGGCAGCGGGATGCCGAGACTCTCCAGGCCGATGACGCCCGCCACCAAGGCGTAGATGGCGACCGCCGGGATCGTGTCGAGCCATTCCTGGACGTGCAACGCCGTCGCCTCCCGTGCCGGTGCGGTGTCTCCCCGAGGTGCGCGCCCCCTGTGCCGCGCGCCTCGGGAAGCCTACCTGTTCGGCCTGTTCGGTCCGGATCAGCTGTTGGGCCGCAGGGTCCACACGACGGTCATCTCGCCGGTGACGGCGCCGTCCGCGCGCGTGATGGCGATGCTGACGGGAAACTCCGGGCGCCCGCCCGCGTCCAGCTCGGCGACGACGTCGGCGGCCGGGCGGCCGAGGGTGGCCGTGGCGGTGACCGGGCCCATGGCCAGCTTCTTGTAGGCGATCTCGGCGCTGACGGCCAGCGGCACGGCGCGCGAGAGCTGGTCGCCGAAGGCGGCGAGGACGATGGCTCCGCTCGCGGACTCGGCCAGCGTGAACATGGCGCCGGCGTGCGGGCCGCCGACGTGGTTGTGGTAGTCCGCCTGGTCGGGCAGGGAGACGACGGCCTTGTCGGGCGCCGTCTCCTGGAACTCGAGGTTCAGCGTGCGGGCCATCGGCACGGTGGCGGCGAGCATGTCGCCGATGGACATCTGGTCTGCGCTCATATCCGAAGGTTACCCACGAGTAGCCAGCTTGGCCATCCCCTCGCGGACGTCCCCAAATGCCCCAGCCGCGCCACCTTCGTCCGCCGGAACGTTGCACGTCCGGTACAGGGCAGGGACATCCGTGGCCCCGGAACCCTCTATCGTTGACGGCCATGTGGCCAGGAACGCAGCCGCCCGGGGGCGAGCAGAACCCGCAGGACCCGAATCAGCCGGGACCCAACCCGTATCAGCAGCCGGGGTACCAGCAGCCGAACCCCTATCAGCAGCCGGGGTACCAGCAGCAGCCCAACCCGTACCAGCAGCAGCCTCAGCAGCCTGCCTGGAACGCGCCGACGACGCCGATGGGTCCACCCCAGGCGCCGAAGGGCGGCGGCGGGAACCAGACGAAGATCGTCGCCATCGTTGCCGCGGCCGCCGTCGTCGTGGCCGCGGGTGTGACCGGTTTCCTGGTGCTCGGTGGTGACAAGGACGACGACGCCAAGGGCGGTACGAAGAAGTCGCCCAAGGCCTCGGCGTCCGCTTCGAAGAGCCAGGAGCCGAGCGCGAGCGCGTCCGCGGCGAACCCGCGCGGCGGGGACAACGCGGTGCAGCCGGTCGTCGCCGGCTGGCAGACCGTTGTGAACACCAAGCACAAGACGGTGTTCGACGTGCCACAGGGCTGGGAGGTCAGCAGCAGCGGCTCGGACCAGATCATCGGCTTCGAGTACGACTACAAGGGCAAGGACGGCAAGAAGGAGCACGGGATGACCACCGTCTCCGCTCCCGCCCAGCTCCAGTCCAAGTGGTGCACCGAGGACTCCGACAAGGACGGCCGCGACGAGGACACCTCGCTGTCCGGGGCCGGCACCCGCGGTGAGAACGGCGCGAAGACCGCCAAGGAAGCCGCCCAGAACCGCATCCCGTGGTGGATCTACGGCGGCTACACCGAGCCGTCCACCAAGGCGGTCAAGGTCGACAAGCCCAAGGACTTCACCAACGCGCAGGGCATCAAGGGCAGCCTGATCAAGGCGCACTCCGAGGGCACCCCCAAGAAGGGCAAGTGCGCCAGCGAGGGCAAGGCCGTGGTCTTCGCCTTCCAGAACGGCGTCGGCGACTTCGTCTCCTGGGACCTGTGGGCCGCCAAGGGCGTCAAGAACGAGCTGTCGGACGCGACGATCACGAAGATCCTCAACTCCGTGCGCTACTACGAGGACCCCGAGGCCCAGTAGCACGACCGCTCCCGTCCGGTGCTCGGCCGGGAACCGGCTTGTGGATGCGGGTGTGCGGCGGCGATAGTCCCTGAGTGACCGACGCCGCCGCCTCCCCGCCCCACCAGCCACGACGTCCGCGCCGGCCCGCGTGGGCGGGGCGGAACTACACACTGCTCGCGGTGTCGGCGTTCATCACGACGCTCGGTTCGCACGGCGCGCTCATCGCCTCCGCGTTCGCCGTGCTCGACGCGGGCGGCGACGCCGGTGACGTGGGCCTGGTCGCGGCGGCCCGCACCCTGTTCCTGGTGGTCTTCCTGCTGGTGGGCGGCGCGGTCGCCGACCGGCTGCCGCGCCACCACGTCATGGTCGCCGCGAACGCCCTGAACTTCCTGTCCCAGGGCGCCTTCGCCCTGCTCGTCCTCCAGGGCGATCCGCAGCTCTGGCAGATGCTGGCGCTCAGCGCCCTCGGCGGCACGGGTCAGGCGTTCTTCAACCCGGCGGCCGAGGGCATGCTCATGTCCTCCGTCTCCGGCGAACAGGCGTCCCGCGCCTTCGCGCTCTTCCGGATGGGCATGTCCGGCGCGGCCGTCGGCGGGGCCGCGCTCGGCGGGGCGATGGTCGCCGCGCTCGGCCCCGGCTGGGTGCTCGCGCTCGACGCGGCGGCCTTCGCGGTGGCGGGCGGGCTGCGGGCGTTCCTCGACATCGGCCACATCGCGCCGCGCGAACCGGGCGCCGGACTCCTCGCGGACATCCGCGACGGCTGGCGGGAGGTCGTGGGGCGCCCCTGGCTGTGGGCGGTCATCGCCCAGTTCTCGGTGGTGGTCGCCGTCGTCGGCGCCGCCGAGTCGGTGTTCGGGCCGCTGGTCGCCCGGGACGAGCTGGGCGGGGCCGGTCCTTGGGGTCTGGCGCTCGGCGCGTTCGGCGCCGGCACGATCCTCGGCGGCCTGCTGATGATGCGCTGGAAGCCGAAGCGCCTCCTGCTCGCCGGCTCCCTGGCCGTCTTCTCCCTGGCGCTGCCCTCCGCCGCGCTCGCCGTGCCCGTGCCGCTGCCCGCCCTGATCGCCGTCATGTTCGTCAGTGGCGTCACGATCGAGATCTTCGGCGTCTCCTGGATCACCGCGGTGCACCAGGAGATTCCCGAGGAGAAGCTGTCCCGGGTCTCGGCCTACGACTGGTTCGGCTCGGTGGCGATGGTGCCGCTGGCGACCGCGCTGGCCGGGCCCGCCGAGTCGGCCTTCGGCCGCTCCCCCGCCCTGTGGGGCTGCGCGGCCCTGGTGGTGCTCGCCACGGCGGCCGTCCTGTGTGTGCCCGACGTACGCAACCTGCGGCGCCGCGAGCCGGAACCGGTCACGGCCGACGGGACCGCGGACCCCGCCGAGCTCACCCCACGCTGAACGAGCCGCCCGGCGGCAGCGGCGAGGGCACCGCGTCGGCGTCCGTCACGGGCCGCGCGTCGCCGATGAAGCGGCGCAGCCCGGGGCCGTGCTCGACCCGCGCGGGGAACGCGTCGCGTGCCGTGCGCCGGGCCAGCTCGGCCACGTCGATCTCGCCCTGCGAGGCGATCAGCACCGCGTTCCCGAACCGCCGCCCGCGCAGCACGGCGGGCTCGGCGATCACCGCGAGGTGGGTGAACACCTCGGCGAAGGTGGCCAGTTGGGAGCACAGGAAGGCGAAGGGGGCGCCGTCGGCGAGGTTGGCCGCGTAGAGCCCTCCGGGCCGGAGCACCCGGTCGGCCTCCCGCGCGTAGGCGAGCGTCGTCAGATGGGCGGGCACCTGGGAGCCGCCGAACACATCGGCGACGAGCACGTCCGCCGCGTCGTCGGGCGCCGCCGCGAGCCAGGCGCGGGCGTCCTCGCCGTGCACGGTCACGCCCGCGCCGGCGGGCAGCGGCAGCTCCTCGCCGACCAGCGCGAGCAGCCCCCGGTCGGCCTCGACGACGTCCTGCCGCGAGCCGGGGCGGGTGGCGGCCACGTACCGGGGCAGGGTGAGGGCGCCGCCGCCGAGGTGCAGCACGTCGAGCGCGCGGCCCTCGTCGTCGGCGCAGTCGAGGACGTGCCCGAGGCGCCGCGCGTACTCGAACTCCAGGTGCGTCGGCTGGTCGAGGTCGACGTACGACTGCGGGGCCCCGTCCACCGTGAGCAGCCAGGCGCGCCGCCGGTCGACATCGGGCATCAACTTGGCGAAGCCGTACTCGACAGCACGGCCGACGGGTATGGCCTCGACCTCAGGTTCGTTCACGTCCCTATTGTGCCGGTCCTCCGGAGGGGGAAGGCGCGGGGCCGCACAGCCCCGCGCCCCCCTTCAGAAGGCGCCGTCCCCTACATCAGCACGGCCGTCACGGTGCCGGCCCCCACCGTGCGCCCGCCTTCCCGGATCGCGAAGCCGAGCCCGGCCTCCAGGGGCACGTCCCGCCCCAGCTCGACGGTCATCGTGACCGTCTCCCCGGGCCGGGCGACCCCGGCCTCTCCGAGGTCGACGTCCCCCACGACGTCCCCGGTCCGCAGATAGAACTGCGGCCGGTACCCGGTGGTGAGCGGCGTACTGCGCCCGCCCTCCTTCGCGGAGAGCACGTAGACCTGCGCGGTGAAGCGCCGGGCCGGCCGGACGCTGCCCGGCTCGGCGACGACGTGCCCGCGCCGGACGGCGTCCCGCGGGACCCCGCGCAGCAACAGCGCCACGTTGTCCCCCGCCTGCGCCTCCTCCATCGGCTTGCCGAAGGTCTCGACGCCGGTGACGACGGTCTCCGCGTCCTTCAGGGACTCGGCCCCGTACACCCGGACGCGGTCCCCGACGCGGACGCGCCCGCGCTCGACGGCCCCGGTGACGACGGTGCCACGCCCGCTGATCGTCAGCACGTTCTCGACGGACAGCAGGAACGGCGCGTCCACGTACCGCTCGGGCATCGGCACGTACGTGTCCACGGCGTCGAGCAGCGCCTCGACGGCGGCCGTCCAGCGCGGGTCGCCCTCCAGGGCGCGCAGTCCGGAGACCCGGACGACGGGGACGGAGTCTCCGCCGTAGCCGTGCGCGGAGAGCAACTCGCGCACTTCCAGCTCGACGAGGTCGGTGAGCTCGTCGTCACCGGCGTCCGCCTTGTTGAGCGCGACGACGATGTGGTCGACGCCGACCTGCCGGGCGAGGAGCACGTGCTCGGCGGTCTGCGGCATGATCCCGTCGAGCGCCGAGACGACGAGGATGGCCCCGTCGAGCTGGGCGGCGCCCGTGACCATGTTCTTGACGTAGTCGGCGTGGCCCGGCATGTCCACGTGCGCGTAGTGCCGGGTGTCGGTCTCGTACTCGACGTGCGCGATGTTGATGGTGATGCCGCGCTGCGCCTCCTCGGGCGCCTTGTCGATGCGGTCGAACGGCACGAAGGTGCCGGATCCGCGCTCGGCGAGGACCTTGGTGATGGCGGCGGTCAGCGTGGTCTTGCCGTGGTCGACGTGGCCCATGGTGCCGATGTTGAGGTGCGGCTTGGTGCGCACGTATGCCGTCTTGGGCATGACTGGGTGGTCCCTTCCGGAACAGAAAAAGAGAAGCCTCCTGGGTGAGGCGGGGACCCCTGAGCTGTACCGACCCTCCCCCTGCGGGGTCCGCCGGAATGTCCGGAGAGGGTCAGCTTCGCGCGCCGTCGACGGCTGCTGCGAGGAAGTGGGTGGCGGCAGCCCGAGCAGCGCCCGCGACTGCGGGCGTAGCTGCGTGAGTGGCGTGCCGGAACATGAGGCAGATCATCGCCGACCCCGCGGCGGACGTCGAACGATTTTCCGCGCCCGGCGCGGGAGTTGTCAGGCGCCGGTGTGCTTGAGGGCCTCGCGCACGGACAGCGGCGCGAGCACGTCCCGGTGCGCGGCGACGAAGGCCCGCACGGCGTCGGGGTCGGTCTTCGCGTACGCCCGCAGGCTCCAGCCGATGGCCTTGCGGAGGAAGAACTCGCTGTCGCCCGCCCGGCGCAGGCAGTACCCGAAGAGGCGCTCCGTGTCGGTGGTGTCCGCGCGGCGGAGCTGGTGGAGCAGGGCGGTCCGGGCGAGCCAGATGTCGTCGTCGGCGATCCAGCGGTCCATCTCGGCGGTGAGCGCAGGGTCCGCGGCGACGAGGCCGCCGAAGACGTGCGCGGCGAGCAGGTCGACGGTGTCCCACCACGGGTCGGTCGTGATCAGGTGCCGGGCGACGGGCAGGAAGGCGGAGGTGAGGCGTCCGGTGTGGCGGCGCAGGTAGTCGACGGCGAAGTAGGCGTACTCGCGCTCGGGCAGCGCCCAGCAGCGCAGGGCGACGGCGGTGAGGTCGCGTTCGTCGGGGCGGGGCGTCCCGGCGAGGACGGCCCGGGTCCGTTCCTTGCGCACCGGTTGGGGCAGCCCGAGGAACGGGGCGACGTCCTTCATGTAGGCGCGCATCGCGGCGGCGCGCTCGGGGTCCGCCACAGCCTCGTACGCGGTGGGCAGCCGGGACAGGATCGTGTCGGCGAGCGCGCTGGGCGGCGGCGTGAGGACGGGCATCGCGATCCCCCTGGGCGACGGGGCCCGGCAGGTGAGACTCGGCAGGCAGACTCGGCAGGTGAGACCCACCCTACGGCGATCTTACGGAGGGGTCGGTTACTCTCCCCGGATGTTCGAGACCGTCCCCGCCCGTCCTGCCGGGTTCACCACGCGCTGCACCAGGGTGCTCCTTTCTCCCTGGTCACGGCTGTCGCTCCTGGTGATGCTGCTCGCGGCGGGTGCGACCTCGGTCCTGCTGTTCGAACCGCAGCGTCTGCTGGAGCGGGGCTGGCCGCCGCAGGTGGACGGTGCGGCGGCGCTGGTCCTGTTCACGGTGGCGTACGGGCTGTGCACGGTGGCGTTCGTGCCGCGGCCCTTCATCAGTCTGGCGGCGGGCGCGCTGTTCGGGTCCGCGCTCGGGCTGGCCGGCGCGATCGGCGGGACGGTGCTCGGCGCGGGGATCGCGTTCGGGCTGGGCCGGCTCCTCGGGCAGGACGCCCTGCGTCCGCTGCTGCGCGGGCGCTGGCTCAAGGCGGCGGACGGCCAGCTCAGCCGGCACGGTTTCCGGTCGATGCTGGCGGTCCGGCTGTTCCCCGGTGTCCCGTTCTGGGCGGCGAACTACTGCGCCTCGGTGTCCCGCATGGGCTGGACCCCGTTCCTCGTGGCGACGGGGCTCGGGTCGATCCCGAACACGGCGGCGTACGTGGTCGCGGGCGCCACCGCCGCGACGCCCACCTCCCCCGTGTTCCTGGTGTCGACGGGGTTCATCGTGGTGACGATGCTGGGGGGCGCGGTGGTCGCCTGGCGCAAGCGCCACGCCCTGAAGCACCGGGTCCGCTCCGGCGAACCGTCCGGGGTCTGACCGGCGGGGCTCAGAGGGCCTCGACGATCGTGGCGTTGGCGAGTCCGCCGGCCTCGCACATGGTCTGCAGTCCGTAGCGGGCGCCGCGGGCGCGCAGCGCGTGCACCATCGTGGTCATCAGCCGCGCCCCGCTGGCGCCCAGGGGATGGCCGAGCGCGAGGGCGCCGCCGTGCACGTTCAGCCGGGCCGGGTCGGCGCCGGTCTCCCGCAGCCAGGCGAGGACGACGGCGGCGAAGGCCTCGTTGACCTCGAACAGGTCGATGTCGCCGAGGTCGAGTCCGGCGCGGCGCAGCACCTTCTCGGTGGCCGGCACGACGCCGGTCAGCATGAGGAGCGGGTCGGAGCCGGTGACGGCGAAGGAGTGCAGCCGGGCCAGCGGGCGCAGTCCGAGCCGGGCCGCGTGCTCGCTGGTGGTGATCAGCAGGGCCGAGGCCCCGTCGTTGACCGGGCTGGCGTTGCCCGCGGTCACGTCCCAGGTGATCTGAGGGAACCGCTCCTCGAACGCGGGGTCGTAGTAGGCGGGCTTGAGTCCGCCGAGGACGTCGGGCGAGGTGCCGGGCCGTACGGACTCGTCGCGGGTGACGCCGTCGAGCGGGGCGACCTCGGCGTCGAAGAGACCGGCGTCCCACGCGGCTGCGGCTTTGGCGTGCGACGTGACGGCGTAGGCGTCCATCTGCTCCCTGGACAGGCCCCACTGCGCGGCGATCAGTTCGGCGCTGATGCCCTGCGGCACGAGGCCCTCCGGGTAGCGCGCGGCGACACCCGGGCCGAAGGGGTCGGCGCCTTCGGGCACGTTCGACCACATCGGTACGCGGCTCATCGACTCGACGCCGCAGGCGATCGCCATGTCGTAGGCGCCGGACAGGACGCCCTGCGCGGCGAAGTGGACCGCCTGCTGGGAGGAGCCGCACTGCCGGTCGACGGTGGTGGCGGGCACGGTCTCGGGGAAGCCCGCGGACAGGACGGCGTAGCGGGTGGTGTTCATGGCCTGCTCGGCGACCTGGTCGACGGTGCCGCCGATGACGTCGTCGACGAGCGCGGGGTCGACCCCGGCACGGTCGACGAGGGTGCGCAGGGTGTGGGCGAGGAGTTCGACGGGGTGGACGTGGGCGAGCGCGCCGCTCGGCCTGCCCTTTCCGATCGGGGTGCGTACGGCTTCGACGATGACGGCGTCACGCATGGCTCGGGCCTCCGGGGCGTGTGCGGTTACGCGTGAGTAGGAAATCCGGACTCACCATAACGCTGTACGTTGGGAAATCAAACCCTCTCCGGGAAGGGCCCCTACACTGGGCGCATGCCCGCTGCCGCCAAGGACCCGCGCCCCTGCTCGATCGCCGACACCCTGGCCGTGGTCGGCGAGAAGCACTCCCTGCTCGTGCTCCGTGAGGTGTGCCTGGGCAACGGGCGCTTCGACCGGCTCGTCCGGAACATCGGGGCGCCGCGCGACATCCTGGCCGCCCGCCTCAAGCGGCTCGTCGAGGCCGGGATCCTGGAGAAGGTCGCCTACCAGGAGCGCCCGCAGCGCTTCGAGTACCGCCCGACGCAGGCCGGACTGGAGCTCGAACCGGTGCTGATGACCCTCATGGCCTGGGGCGACCGCCATCTGCGCGACGACCGCCCGATGGTGATCGAGCACGGCTGCGGGCACGACCTGCGGCCCGTCGTGACCTGCGCCGCGTGCGGCGAGGCGGTGCGCCACGAGGACCTGCGGGCCCACCCGCAGGCGCCGGGCTGGACGACCTCGGGCCCCGAGGCCGCCTGACCGCGCGTCCGGCGGCACATTCCGGACACGCGGGGCGGGTCCGCGCCCGCGGGACACGCCCCCGTGGGAGGCCCGTCATTTTCGGGCGCTACGCTGCCCCCGCGTTCGCCCGCGACCCATGCGGGTGCGCCTCGCCGTGCCCGGACCGCGATCGCGGGACCGGTCTTCCGTCCCGTCACCTGGATCGCGTCTCTCCTCCATGTCTTGGTTCGAATCATTCATTCTCGGACTCGTCCAGGGGCTGACAGAGTTCCTGCCGATCTCGTCGAGCGCCCATCTGCGGCTCACCGCCGCGTTCGCCGGCTGGCACGACCCGGGGGCCGCCTTCACCGCGATCACCCAGCTCGGCACCGAGACCGCGGTGGTGATCTACTTCCGCAAGGACATCGCGCGGATCATCTCGGCGTGGTTCAGGTCGCTCACCGACAAGACGCTGCGCGGCGACCACGACGCGCAGATGGGCTGGCTGGTGATCGTCGGCTCCATACCCATCGGCGTGCTGGGCCTCGCGTTCAAGGACCAGATCGAGGGCCCGTTCCGCGATCTGCGCCTGACGGCGACGACGCTGATCGTGCTCGGCGTCGTGCTCGGCGTCGCGGACCGGCTCGCGGCGCGTGACGAACTGGGCGGCCGGCACCGCGCCGTGCGCTCGCGCAAGGAGCTCAAGGACCTGTCCGTCAAGGACGGTCTGATCTACGGCCTGTGCCAGGCGATGGCGCTGATCCCGGGCGTCTCGCGGTCCGGCGCGACCATCAGCGGCGGCCTCTTCCTCGGCTACACGCGCGAGTCGGCGGCCCGCTACTCGTTCCTGCTGGCCATCCCCGCGGTGCTCGCCTCCGGCGTCTTCGAGCTGAAGGACGCGACGGAGAGCGGCCATGTCTCGTGGGGTCCGACGATCTTCGCCACGGTCATCGCGTTCGGCGTCGGCTACGCGATCATCGCCTGGCTGATGAAGTTCATCTCGACGAAGAGCTTCATGCCGTTCGTCTACTACCGGATCGCGCTCGGCATCGCCCTGTTCGTCCTCGTGTCGCTGGGCGTCCTGAGCCCGCACGCGGCCGAGTCGGCGGGCTGACCTCAGGCCTCGACGGCCTCGACGCCCTGGACCGCCTCGATCACCGTAGGTCTCACCGGTTCGGGCCGCCGCGCACGGGTCGGCGGGCGTTCGCACCCCGAACCGTCAACTCCCGTTCACATTCGATCACTTGGCGCACCCGAACGCTCGCTCAGGGTTCCCAACCGGGCGGCGCGCACGTAGCCTTGGCACATGCCGCCTGTCATTTCCCGTCCCTCGCGGTCCGCCGACGAGGTGAACGAGCAGATCCGCAGTCTGTGGCTGCGGGCGGGGGGCCGCCTGACCGCGGAGCAGCGGGCGCAGTACGCGCTGCTGGTCACGGAGTGGGCGGACGCGACCCGGTCGCAGGCCCCCGAGGCCGCCTGACCGGGCCCGCCCCCGCCGCCGGACGGCTCAGCGCCCGCCGGCCACCCTGAGCACCGTGCCCGTCGTGTACGCCGCGCTGGGCGAGAGCAGCCAGGCGATCGCCGCCGCGACCTCCTCCGCCGTGCCCGGGCGGCGCAGCGGGATGCCGGGCGCCGCGGCCGCGGCCCGGCCCGGGTCGCCGCTCGCCGCGTGGATCTCCGTGTCGATGATGCCGGGCGCCACCGCGTTGACCCGTACGCCGAGCGGCCCGAGCTCCTTGGCGAGGCCCAGGGTGATGGTGTCGACGGCGGCCTTCGAGGCGGCGTAGTGGACATAGTCGCCGGGGCTGCCGAGGGTGGCGGCGGCCGAGGACACGTTCACGATGGCGCCTTCGCCTGCGGCGCCCATGTCGCGGGCGGCGCGGCGGCAGCAGAGCAGGACTCCGAGCACGTTCACGTCGACGACGCGGCGCAGGTCGTCGGTGCTGGTGTCGGCGAGCGGGCCGAGCGGGGCGGTGACGCCCGCGTTGTTCACCAGGCCGGTGAGCGCGCCGAGTTCGGCCTGCGCGAGGTCGAAGAGGCGCTCGACGTCCTCCTCCCGGGACGTGTCGGCCCGGGCGACGGCACAGCGGGCGCCGGCCGCGCGCACGGCGTCCGCGGTGCGTTCGGCCGCGTCCTTGTCGCTGACGTAGGACAGCGCGATGTCGTGGCCGTCGTGTGCGAGCCGCAGCGCGGTGGCGGCACCGATGCCGCGGCTGCCGCCGGTGACGAGGGTGCGGGGGCGGGTCAAGGAGTCCTCCCGGACGGGGTGCGGTCCCTCAGGACGATGATCACGTCGCGCCGGGCGCACCGTACCAGCGCCACGTGGTCCGGCGCGCGTGACCGGGCAGGTCGCCGCGGCCCGTCGCCCACAGCAGGGTCGCCCAGGGCGGGGTGTCCCGCGGCACGTCGGGGAAGAGCCGGCGCAGCGAGCGGGCGCACAGGTCCGCGGGCGCCTCGAAGGGGACCCCGAGGCCGAGCGCGAGGTCGTGGGTGTGCACGAGGGTCTCGACGACGCCCATCGCGGCGAAGCCCTCGGGGTCGCTGACGCCGAACACGTGGTGGCCGCGGGCGCTGGGCGCAGTGGCCCGCACGACGGCGGCGAGCAGCCCCCCGCAGTCCTCCAGGACCTGGAACATGCCCTCGGCCCCGGCCGTGCGGTCGGCGGTGACGGTGTTCAGCGGGCCTTCGGGGCGGCGCCGGTCGCCACCGAAGGGGTCGCCCGGCTCGGTCCTCGGGTTCAGGGAGCCGATGCGCGAGGCGTAGGCGAAAAGGTCGTCGGCGAGATGTTCGCCGGTCTCCCAGCAGGTCCAGGTGAGAGGTCCCGCGGGGGCGTCCCAGTCGGCCGCGGTGGCGGGGCGCAGTGTGGTCACGGCGAGCCGGACGGCCTGGGCGACGTCGTCGGCGGTGACCGGTCCGGTGACCGCCGCGGATGCCGTCGTGTTCGATTCAGCTGACATGCGGGCCACCGTAACGGACCTGGTGCCGCAAAACCGTCACGCCTCAACGTCCGGTCGGCGCACACCTCTTGGATCCGCGCGCGGCACACTCGACACTGATCCGATGACGCAGCGTGTGGAACTCGCGACCGTCCTCGACCGGCTCGCCGTCGACGAGCTGGTGACCGACTACGCCGTGGCCGTGGACGACGGCGACTGGGCGGCGTACCGCGCCCTGTTCGCCCCCGGTGGCCGCGCCGACTACCGCACGGCGGGCGGCGTGGAGGGCAGCGCGGAGGAGATCGCGCGCTGGCTGTCCGAGACCATGGAGCTGTTCCCGATGCGGCAGCATCTGATCGTCAACCGCCGGGTGCGGTTCGGCCGGCTCGACCGTGACGTGGGTGACGAGGCGCTGGTCCAGGCGGACTACGTCAACCCGATGCGGTTCCCCGGCGACGGCACGGCACCGGACTTCGAGTGCGGCGGCCGGTACGCGTTCGGCCTCGTCAGGACGGACTCCGGCTGGCGCCTGCACCGGGTCACCGTGCACGAGAAGTGGCGCCGCCTGCCGGAGCACGCGGCGAGCGCCCCGGGCGGCTCCTGACCCGCGCCGCCGGGGCCCACTGTCGTCGATCGCCCGGGACGCGCACACTGAAGGGACCTCTACAGGTCTCGTAGGAGGACGGGAGGCGCGGCCCATGGTGGGTTGGCGGCGGCGGCTCGACGTGTCGCCCTGGTTGCGGGGCGGGGCGGCGGCCGGGGCGGGCGCGCTGCCCGCGCTCGCGTTCCCCGCACCGTCGTTGTGGTGGTTCGCCTACGTCGCGCTCGTGCCGTGGATGCTGTTGGCGCGCTCGGCGGACACGCCGCGCCGGGCCGCCCTGGACGGCTGGCTCGGCGGTCTCGGGTTCATGCTCGCCGTGCACCACTGGCTGCTGCCGAGTCTGCACGTGTTCACGGTGGTCATCGCGGCGCTGCTCGGCGCCTTGTGGGCGCCGTGGGGGGTGCTGCTGCGGCGGCTGCTGCACGGGTCGCCCACGCCGGGGCAGGCGGCGGCCGCGCTGGTCGCGGTGCCCTCGGGCTGGCTGATGGTGGAACTGGTGCGTTCCTGGGAGGGGTTGGGCGGGCCGTGGGGTCTGCTCGGGTCCAGCCAGTGGCAGGTGGTGCCCGCGCTGCGGCTCGCGTCGGTGGGCGGGGTGTGGCTGGTGAGTCTGCTGGTGGTCACGGTGAACACGGCGATCGTGGTGCTCCTCGTGGCCCGCGACGCGCGGACGCCGGCCGTGGCGGGGCTCGTCGCGACGGTCACCGTGACGGGGGCCGCGTGGGCCTGGGCGCCGCGTCCCGAGACCGACGGGCGGGTACGGATCGCGGTGGTGCAGGCGGGCGTCGTGACCGGGGGCGCGAGCGCGGAGCGCCGCTTCGACCGTGAGGAGACGCTCACCCGGGAGCTGATCGGCCGGGACGTCGACCTGGTCGTGTGGGGCGAGAGCAGCGTCGGTTTCGACCTGACCGAGCGCCCCGACCTCGCCCGCCGGATCGCGGCGCTGTCCCGGGCGGTCGGCGCGGACGTGCTGGTCAACGTGGACGCGCGGCGGTCGGGTTCGGGCACCGGCGCGGGCCAGGGCATCTACAAGAGTTCGGTCCTGATCGGCCCGGACGGGCCGACGGGCGCGCGCTACGACAAGATGCGGCTGGTCCCGTTCGGCGAGTACGTGCCGGCGCGGGGGCTGCTGGGCTGGGCCACGTCGGTGGGCAGGGCGGCGGGCGAGGACCGGATGCGCGGCACCCGGCAGGTCGTCATGGACGTGTCGAACGGTAACGGGGGCGGACCGCTCCGGGTCGGCCCTCTGGTCTGCTTCGAATCGGCCTTCCCCGACATGACGCGGAAGCTGACGCAGGACGGGGCGCAGGTGCTGCTCGCGCAGTCGTCGACGTCCTCGTTCCAGCACAGCTGGGCGCCGGAGCAGCACGCTTCGCTGGCGGCGGTGCGGGCGGCGGAGACGGGGCGGCCGATGGTGCACGCGACGCTGACCGGGGTGTCGGCGGTGTACGGGCCCGACGGATCCCGGGCGGGGGCGTGGCTGGGCACGTCGGCGAGCTCCGCCCGCGTGTTCGACGTACCGACGGCCCGGGGCACGACCCTGTACGTGCGGTTCGGGGACTGGCCGGTGCACGGCGCTGTCGCGGTCCTGGTCGTCCTCGCCGCGACGGACATCCTCCGCCGCTCCCGCCGAGCGTCCCCGCTGCCGACGGCGCGCCCCGGAGTCGGCGGCGCCGTCCACTGAGTCCGGCGGCCCGTCAGGGGCGCGGGGAACTGCGCGAGAAGCCCCACCGGGCTGCGGGCGCGTGGCGGCGTGAACCACCCGCGGCGCGTAGGCGCGATCAGCCTCCGCCGGGCCGAGGCCTGCGAGGAGACCGGGAGGCTCAGCCCCCGATCCGGGTGACCTCCATGACGACCCGCTCGCACAGCTCATGCGTGGCCAACGCATCCCGCGCGCTCACGACATGCCCACTGCGCACCCCGTCGAGGAACGCCAGCACGGCCTGCTCGATACCCCGCTGCCGGGCCACGGGCACCCAGTCCCCGCGCCGCCGCACCGTCGGCTGCCCCTTGTGGTCGATGACCTCCGCGAGGTTCAGCACCTGCCGCTTGCTGTCCTCCCCGGACACCTCGAGGATCTCCTCGGCCGACCCGCTGAGCCGGTTCATGACCCCGAGCGCGGTGAACCCGTCGCCGGCGAGCTGCAGCACCACGTGATGGAGCAGCCCGTCCACGACCCGCGCCCGTACCGTGATGTCGTCGACGACGCCCGGCACGAGGAAGCGCAGGGTGTCGACGACGTGGATGAAGTCGTCGAGGATCATCGCCCGGGGCTCCTCGGGCAGCCCGACCCGGTTCTTCTGCATGAGGATCAGCTCGCGCGGATGGTCGGCGCACTGCGTGTATCCGGGGGCGTGGCGCCGGTTGAAGCCGACGGCGAGGCCGACCCCGCGCTCTTCCGCGCGCCGCACGAGCCGCTCGGAGTCGGCGAGTTCATAGGCGAGCGGCTTGTCCACGTAGGTGGGGACGCCGGCCTCGAGGAGCCGGGTGACGATCTCGGGGTGCACGGACGTGGGGGCGTGCACGAACGCGGCGTCGAGTCCCTGCGCGAGCAGCGCGTCGAGGTCCGCGTGGCGCTGCGCCGGCGGCAGGCGCAGCCCGTCCGCGACGCGGTTCAGGGTGGCGGGCGTCCGGGTCTGCAGATGCAGCTCGATCCCGGGCTGGGCGCCGAGTACCGGCAGGTACGCCTTCTGCGCGATGTCGCCGAGTCCGATGCAGCCGACCTTCACGTGCCCGCGCTCCTCTGTCCCCGCTCGCCCGGGCCCGTCGTGGCCCGGACTCCCTTCGGGCAGCATAGACGCGCCAGGTCAGACCCGCTCCCGGCGCCCGTCCGGGTACGGGGCGGCCTGCGGGGGCCGCCAGTCGGCGATGCCGTCCATGCCGCGCAGCAGCAGCGCCGGACCGAGGGCGCCGACGGCGCGGATCGCCGCGTCGCGCACGGCGATGCCCGGGCGGTTGCGCATCATGCTGAACCGGCTGATGGCCGCCGACCTGCGGACGATCCGGGTCATGCGGGCGAGGCGGGCCCGCGTGTAGCCGGGCAGATCCGCGGCGCGGCCGGGTGCCGCGTGGTGGGCGAGGACGACGGCGTCCTCGATGGCCTGATTGCCGCCCTGGCCGAGCGTGGGGGCCATCGCGTGCGCGGCGTCCCCGAGGAGGGCGACCCGGCCGCGGTGGAGGGCGGGGAGCGGCTCGGTGAGGTGGTGGACGTCGTGCCGCAGCACCCGGGCGGGATCGGCCCCGGCCAGGATCGCGGGGATCGGGTCGTGCCAGTCGCCGAACCGGCGCAGCAGTTCGGCCCGCTCGTCACCGTCGGGCGCCCGGCCGCCGGCGGGGGTCATGGCCGCCGCGTAGGCGTAGACGGTGCCGTCGGCGAAGGGATGCGTGCCCCAGAGCCGGCCCGGCCCCCAGCTCTCGTGCTGGACGAAGGGCCGATCGAGCGCCGGCACGAGGACGCGCCAGGTGGTGAATCCGGCGTACGTGACCCCGGGGTGCTCGGGGAAGAGCGCGCCGCGCACGGCGGAACGGACCCCGTCGGCGCCGACGACGAGGCCGGCGGCGAACTCCTCCCCGTCCGTCGTCACCCGGGCCGGGCGGGCCGGATCGGCCGGATCGCCGGGGTCGGTGAGGCGCGCGGCGGACGCGGTGCGCACGGCGCCGCGCGGCAGCCGGGCGGCGAGCTTGTCGATGAGGGTGGCGCGGTGCAGCAGCACCAGCGGGCCGCCGAAGCGGTCCGCCGCGCGCGCCGCGTCGGAGCGCGACAGCCAACGGCCGCCCGGCGTCATGAGCCCGCCCTCACCCTCCCACGCGGCCAGGGAGCGGATCTCGTCCCCCAGACCGACCACGTCGAGGGCGCGCAGGGCGTTGGGCGCGAGGGCGATCCCCGCCCCCACAGGCTTCAACTCCTCGGCTCGCTCCAGGACGGTCACACGGCGACCGCCCAGGTGAAGGGCCAGGGCGGCGGTGAGCCCGCCGATCCCGCCGCCGACCACCACAGCAGTCTCCTCGGCCGATGTCATGACGCCTCCCGGTGCTCCAGAACACGACGCCTCACTACACCTGTAGTGAGCTCCCTCCCTGACCGTACTACAGGTGTAGTGCAGTCGACTACAGGTGTAGTCAGCGCGATAGATTGCCGACCATGAAGCGCCCCGCCACCACCGAACCGTCCGGCGCACAGCCGTCCCGTGCCGACCGCATCGCCGACGCCGCCCTGGTCCTGCTCGCCGAGCGCGGCATGCGAGGCCTGACGCACCGGGCCGTCGACGAGACGGCGGGGCTGCCGCAGGGGTCGACGTCGAACCACGCCCGCACCCGGCTCGCCCTCCTGGAGGTGACGCTGCGCCGGCTCGCGGAGCGCGAGGCCCAGGTCCTCGCGATCGACGAGCTGCCCGCACCGGCGGACGGACTGCCCGCCCTCGTGGACGGCATGGCGCTGGCCCTGCACCGCTACCTGAGCCGCCATCCGCAACTGGTCGTCTGCCGCTACGAGTTGGCCCTGGAGGCGACCCGGCGACCCGAGCTGCGCACGTTCTTCGACGAGACCGGCCGTCAGTTCCGCGGGCCGCTGACCGAGTTGCTGCGCGCCGCGGGCTCGCCGGACCCCGCGCGGCACACCCTGTCCCTCGTGGCGTGGACGGAGGGGATCATGTTCTGCTGCGTCGCCGGAACGTTCCACGCGTCGGTGCCGAGCCTGACGGAACTGCGCGAAGGCTACGGGGAGTTGCTGCACGGCATGCTCGGTGGGCCGGGCCCGCGCCAGAGCTCCTGAACGGCGCGCGGCTCACGCTCGCGGCACCTCCGCGCCCTTCGCGTCACCCGTGCGGGGCATCCTCGCCCTCCACGGTTCCGCCGGCGTCCCGGCGTCCAGCAGAGTGGCGCGGGTGCCCAGAAAGATCACTTCCGCCTCGCTCCTGCTCACGGCGGCCGCGGCCGTCACCGCCGCGGCCTCCTCAGGCTGCATGAGCGTGTCCACGCCCGACGTCCCGGACCGGCCCGCCTCCCCCTCGGTGACCGCACCGGAAGCCCGCCCGGACGGTCAGGCCGACCTGCCGCTCACCCCGAGCCCGGTGAGCGACGGCCTGCGGCGCACCGGCGCCTCACCGCACCCGTCGAAACCGCACGCGGCGCCGCCCGCTCCCCCGGCCCGGCACGCCGCCCCTCCCCCGCGGCCCCCTGCGCAGCCCGCCCCGCACGTACCGGCGCCCCGCGCCGAAACCGAGCCCCCGCCCGCCCCGAAGCCCCCGGCCCAGACCGACGTCTGCGCCCTGGGCCGCCGCTACGGAGGCTGGGACCCGGACAGCCCCCAATCGGCGATCTGCCACAACGTGTACGGCGGCTGACCGGCTCATTTCTCGTACCGATGCGGCTGCGGGCCGTTGGGGGCTGGTCGCGCCCACGCGGCGGAGCCGCAAATCGACACAGCCCCGCGCCCCTGGAGATGCGCACTTCGTGCGCGATCTCCATCGGGGCGGTGCCCCATCGGGGAAATGCGACGCGAAGCGTCTGCATTTCAGGGGCGCGGGGAACTGCGCGACCAGCCACGACGAGAGCCGTGGACGAAGAACAACCCCACCCGGCACCCACCTGAAAATCCCGCCCCCGCCGGAGGCCCCCTCAGAACCCCCGCCGCGGCGGCCCGAGCGGCTCGCCCCCCGGCCGCCCACCCTCCTCGTCCCCGTCCTCGGGCAGCGCCGCGACCCGCTGCTCAAGCCGGGCGAGGGAGGCACGGACCCCCTGACCGTGCCCGTCGTCCCCCAGCGCTCCGAGCCCGGCCCGGGCCCGGGCGAGATGGCTGCGAGCGGCGCCGGGCCGGCCCAGCTTCACGTAGTCCGACGCGAGGCTGAGATGCAGCGTCGGATACAGGGAGCGCAGCGCGGCGCCCCCGCCCGGCCCCCGGGAGTCCGCGGCGGACAGCGCCCGCAGGTCCCAGGCCAGCTCGTCGTCCGGGTCGTCCTGGGTGTCGGCCATGTAGTGCGCCAGGGTGCAGCGGTGCAGTGGGTCGCCGTCCTCGCCGATCTCCGCCCACAGGCCGAGGAAGCGGTCGCGCGCCTCCTCGCGGTCGCCGGCGTGGGCCAGCATGACCACCTGCCCGATGCGGGTCATCATGGCGTCGTCCGCCGCCTGCTCACGCTGCTGTGCCACTGGCTCCTCCAAGCGCTGTCACCGATCGCGTGCGGCGCACACCCGTCGACGCTAACGGCCGCCGCCCGCGATCCCCGGCAGGCACGGCTCAGCCCAGATCGGGGATCTGCCAGTCGATCGGGTCGTGGCCCTGGGCCTTGACCGCCTCGTTGATCTGCGTGAACGGCTGGGAACCGAAGAACTTCTTCGCGGACAGCGGCGAGGGGTGGGCGCCCTTCACGACGATGTGCCGCTCGGTGTCGATGAGGGGAAGCTTCTTCTGCGCGTAGTTGCCCCACAGGACGAACACGCAGGGGTCGGGGCGGTCCACGACGGCGCGGATCACGGCGTCGGTGAACTTCTCCCAGCCCTTGCCCTTGTGCGAGTTCGCCTCGCCGGCGCGGACGGTCAGCACCGCGTTGAGCAGCAGGACGCCCTGCTCGGCCCACGGCATCAGATACCCGTTGTCCGGAATCGTGGTGCCGAGCTCGGCCTGCATCTCCTTGTAGATGTTCCGCAGCGACGGCGGGGTCTTCACACCGGGCCGCACCGAGAAGCAGAGGCCGTGCCCCTGGCCCTCGCCGTGGTACGGGTCCTGACCGAGGACGAGGACCTTGACCTTGTCGTACGGCGTCGCGTCGAGGGCGGCGAAGACCTGGTCGCGCGGCGGGTAGACGGGACCCTTCGCACGCTCCTCCTCGACGAACTCGGTGAGCTCCTTGAAGTAGGGCTTCTGCAGCTCCTCGCCGAGGACGCCGCGCCAGGACTCGGGCAGCATCGCGGTGTCGGTCACGTCAACAACCTCCGGGGTACGGTCACTTGCCCGGCCGGGCGCGGAGAAGTCCGCGCCCGGCCGGTTCGACAACACCCCTGAACCTACCGGCGCCCACTGACAGTCGGCGCCGGGGATCCCGTGCGGACCTCGCTCACCAGCTGGTCTTGCGGGACAGCTCCCACATCATCATGATCGTCGACGGGTCCAGGGCCCGCTCGCCACCGGAGATCTCGTCGCTGGCCGCGATGAACTGCTTGCCCTGCCACAGCGGCAACAGCTGCGCGTCCTGCGCCATGATCTGCTGCGCTCGCTCGAACTGGCGCACCACGGCCCCGCGGTCGCTCTCCTGGCGCGACTGCGGCAGCAGCCGGTCGGTGATCTCCGGCGTCACGTACGGGGTGCCCAGCGCGTTCTCCTTCCCGACGAACGGCGCGATGAAGTTGTCCGCGTCCGGGAAGTCGGGGAACCAGCCGCGGCCGAACACCGGGTACTCACCCTTGCGGTAGCCCGCCTCATAGGTCTTCCAGGGGCGGCTCTTGAGCGTCACCTTGAAGAGCTTGGACTCCTCGAGCTGCCGCTTGATCTCCTGGAACTCGGGCGCGGTCTGGGAGCCGTACCGGTCCGTGGTGTACCAGAGGGTGAGCGGGACGGGCGTGGTGATGCCCGCGTCCGACAGGATCCCGGCGGCCTTCGTGGCGCTCGGATCGCCGAAGTCGTCGAAGAAGTCCGTGGTGTGGCCCGTGAGGCCCTTGGGGACCATGGAGTACAGCGGCTCGACGGTGTCCCGGTAGACCTCGTGCGCGATGGCGCCGCGGTCGATCACCTGGGCGACGGCCCGGCGCACGGCGCGCTTGCCGGCCCACGGGTCCTTCGGGTTGAAGACGAGGTAGCTGATCTCGGTGCCCGCGCCCTCGACGAGCTGCAGACCCTCGGAGCCGTGCTTGGCCTGGAGGTCGACGACGTCGGACGCGCCGAGTCCGCGGAAGGTCGCGTCGATCTTCTTCGCCTTCAGGGCGGCGACCATGTCGGCCGAGTCCTCGAAGTAGCGGATCGTCACGGCGTCGTTCTTGCGGTCGGCGAAGCCGTCGTAGTGCTCGTTCTTCACGAGGACGGCCTTGTCGCCCTCGGTGTAGGAGTCGAGCGCGTAGGGCCCCGAGCCGGTGATCTTGCCGTCCTCGCGGAGCTTGTCGGCCGGGTACTCCTTCGGGTCCACGATCGACATCGCCGGAGTGGCGAGGACGAAGGGGAACGTGGCGTCGGTCTTCTTGAGGTGGAAGGTCACCTCCCGGTCGCCCTTGGTGGTGACGCGGTCGAGGCTGCCGAGCAGTCCGACCGGTCCGCCCTTGACCCCGACCCTGCGGATGCGGTCGATCGAGTACTTCACCGCGGCGGCGTCGAGCTTGTCGCCGTCGGAGAACTTCATGTCCTCGCGCAGGGTGCACCGGTACTCGCGGTTGCCGGCGTCCTCGAAGGAGCACTCGGCGGCGTCGGGTTCCGGCTGGGCGGCTCCGGAGGGGAAGGCGACGAGGGTCTGGAAGACGTTGCGGTACAGCTCCCAGGAACCGTCCCAGGAGGCCGCGGGGTCGAGCGTGCTGGGCGCGCTCGTCGTTCCCACGACGATGGGCTCCGCATCCTCGGAGCCGCCTGATTCCACCAGTCCGCACCCGGCGAGCAGGGATATGGACGCAGTCGCCGCCAACGTACGGGGGGCAAGCAACCGTTTGAACACGCGCACGCTCCTCGATCGGACATGCCAAGGGATCGGCAGACCATATCGCAGAGCCCCGCCGGTTGAACCGCTTGTTCCGGCGGGGCTCTTCAACTGCGAGGACGTTTGTCAGCCGTTGTCAGCCGACGCCCTTTTCATCGTGCTCAGCCGACGCCGGCGTTGAGGAAAATGCCGCCGTCCACGACCAGGGTCTGACCCGTGATCCAGTCGGACTGGCTCGAGGTGAGGAACGCGGCGGCGCCGCCGATGTCCTCGGGCACGCCGAGCCGGCCCAGCGGGTAGGACGCCGCGACCTCGGCCTCCCGGCCCTCGTACAGGGCCTCGGCGAACTTGGTCTTCACGACGGCCGGCGCGATCGAGTTGACCCGCACCATCGGGGCGAACTCGTGGGCGAGCTGGAGCGTCAGGTTGATCATCGCGGCCTTGCTGATGCCGTACGCGCCGATGAAGGGCGAGGCGGAGACGCCGGCGACGGACGCGATGTTCACGATCGCGCCGCCGTTGTCCTTCTGCCAGGCCTTCCAGGTCTGCTGGGCGAAGCCGAGCGCCGAGACGACGTTGGTCTCGAAGACCTTGCGGGCGACGTCCAGGTCGAGGTCCGCGATGGGGCCGAAGACCGGGTTCGTGCCGGCGTTGTTCACCAGGAAGTCGACGCGGCCGAAGGCCTCCATGGTGCGCTCGACGGCGACGGCCTGGTGCGCCACGTCGTGGGCCTTGCCCGCTACGTAGATGACGCGGTCGGCGCCGAGGGACTCGACGGCCTCCTTGAGGGCGTCCTCGCCGCGTCCGGTGATGCAGACGCGGTCGCCGCGGGCGACGAGGGCCTCGGCGACGCCGTAGCCGATGCCGCGGCTGGCGCCGGTGACGAGGGCGACCTTGCCGGAGAGCGGCGGGAGTTCGGTGGTGCTCATGTCCGTGGCCTCCGGGTTCAGTTGAGCGGGCCGCCGGCCACGTACATGACCTGGCCGGAGACGAAGCCGGCCGCCTCGCCGGTGAAGAAGGCGATGGCATTGGCGATGTCGTCCGGGCGGCCCACGCGCTGCACCGGGATCTGGGTGGCGGCGGCGGCCTGGAAGTCCTCGAAGCCCATGCCGACGCGCTCGGCGGTGGCCTTGGTCATCTCGGTGACGATGAAGCCGGGGGCGACGGCGTTGGCGGTGACGCCGAACTTGCCGAGCTCGATGGCGAGGGTCTTGGTGAAGCCCTGCAGGCCGGCCTTGGCGGCGGAGTAGTTGGCCTGGCCGCGGTTGCCGAGCGCCGAGGAGGAGGACAGGTTCACGATGCGGCCGAACTTGGCCTCCACCATGTGCTTCTGGACGGCCTTGGACATCAGGAACGCGCCGCGCAGGTGCACGCTCATGACGGTGTCCCAGTCGGAGACGCTCATCTTGAACAGGAGGTTGTCGCGCAGCACGCCCGCGTTGTTCACGAGGATCGTGGGGGCGCCGAGCTCCTCGGCGATGCGCGCGACGGCGGCCTCGACCTGCGCCTCGTCGGACACGTCGCAGCCGACGGCGAGGGCCTTGCCACCGGCGGCGGTGATCTGCTCGACGGTGTCCTTGCAGGCGGCCTCGTCGAGGTCGATCACGGCGACGGCGCGACCCTCCTGGGCCAGACGGATCGCGGTGGCGGCGCCGATGCCGCGCGCCGCTCCGGTGACGATCGCTACGCGCTGCTCAGTGGTGGACATGCTGTTCGGTCTCCTCGCCCTAGAGGTCGGCCGCTTCGCTCCGGTGCGGGTGAGCGACCGCTTAGTACCTTGTGCGGGTGACGCTAGAAGCCCTGGCACGCGGTGTCAACGTACCCACCGCGTGCCTCTGATCACTCACGCCGCCGGACGGCCGCCGGAAGGGGGCGCGAACGCCCCGGTCAGCGCACGAGGAGGTCGAGCAGCCGCTCGGCCTCGGCCGCCGGATCGGCCGTCAGGCCGGTGTGCACGGGGCCGGGCTGGACGACCGTCGAGCGCGGGGCGATGAGCCAGCGGTAACGGCGGCCCGCGTCGTCCTCCGCGGCCTGGCCGGAGGCGGCGCCGCCCTCGCAGTGCCGCTCGATCGCGCCGAGGAGGGCGCGCACGCCGGTTACGTCGACCTCGGGGGCGAGGGCGAGCAGGCGGCTCTCGTCCAGGTGGGTCAGCGCGGCGACGAAGGACCGGGCACGGCAGTACACGACCACGCCGGCGTTGATCTGCTCGCCGCGCTCGACACGGGGCACGACCCGCAGCAGGGCGTACTCGAAGACGTCGCGCTCGCTCATCGGCCGGCTCCCGGGGTCAGCCAGCCCGGCGCGCTCGGCCGGGCCTGGTCCGCGCCGCCCTCGGGCAGCGTGATGCGTTCGTGGATCGTGGCCACGCGCGCGTGCAGCGTCTCCACGTAGGCGCGGCGCACGGCGTCGGGCGAGTCGAACCCGGGCTCGTCGGTGAGCCACACGTCGGGGATGTCGGCGACCGCCGCGCCGAGCAGCTCCTCGGTGACGCGCGGCGCGAGTGCGGCGGCTGCCGCGGCGATGTCGGGGGCGAACCGGGCGAGGGCGTGGTCGCTCGCGTCGTACGGCTTGCCGGCCCAGGCCGGGGCGCCGCGCCAGTTGTGGTGCCAGATCATGCTGGCGCCGTGGTCGATCAGCCAGAGGTCGCCCTGCCAGACCAGCATGTTCGGGTTGCGCCAGGACCGGTCGACGTTGTTGATCAGCGCGTCGAACCAGACGACGCGGCCCGCCTCCAGCGGGTCCACGCCATAGGCGAGCGGGTCGAACCCCAGGGCGCCGGACAGGTACCGCATCCCCAGGTTCGTGCCGCCGCTCGCCTTGACGAGCCCCTGCACCTCGGGGTCGGGCTCGCCCAGGCCGATCACCGGGTCGAGGTCGAGCGCGACGAGCTCCGGCACCCGGAACCCGAGCGCCCGCGCGAGCCGCCCGCAGACCACCTCGGCGACCAGCGTCTTGCGCCCCTGCCCCGCCCCGGTGAACTTCAAGACATAGGAGGCGAGATCCCCGCCCTCCACGAGCCCGGGCAGAGAGCCCCCCTCACGCAAAGGCGCGATGTACCGCTTCACAGCGACTTCATCCAGCATCCGCCCAGGTTATACGGGGTCCAGAACACCCTGGGGACCGCTCCGGTGTCGCGCCCGTCGACCGAGCCGGCACCGGCGACCTCCCGGGGCCGCGCACCGGGACGGAGCGCCGCACTCGCGCCGCTCCGTCCCAGCATCCGGGCTACCAGGAGGACTTGGTCACCCCGGGGAGGTGGCCCCCGTGGGCCTGTTCGCGGACGTTCACGCGGGAGAGGCCGAACTTGCGGAGGTGGCCTCGGGGGCGCCCGTCGACGCTGTCGCGGTTGCGGACGCGGGTCGCGCTCGCGTCGCGGGGCTGGCGGCGCAGTTCCGTCCGGGCGGCGGTCTTCTCGTCGTCCGTGGCGCGCGGGGACGCCAGGACGGCCTTCAACGCCGCGCGGCGCAGGGCGTACCGGGCCACGATCCGCTTGCGCTGTTCGTTCTTCGCGATCTTGCTCTTCTTCGCCATCAGACGCGCTCCCCTCGGGCCCGGATCCGGGCGACGGCCGCCTCGACGCCGATGACGTCCACGGTCTTGATGCCACGCGCGCTGAGCCGCAGCCGGACGTGCCGCCCCCCACCGGGCAGCCAGTAGCGCTTGTTCTGGATGTTGGGGTCGAAGCGGCGTGAGGTGCGCCGGTGCGAGTGGGAGATCTTCTTGCCGAAGACCGGCCGGGCGCCGGTCAGTTGGCAGTGCGCGGACATACGAGTGCTGCCTTTCTCTCCATCGGCTTACCGATAATGGAAATCATTGTCGTATGCTACCCGCCATGAACCCAACCGAAGAACCCCCGATGCCGGTGGTGATCGTCGGCGGGCTGCACGCAGAGGCCCGTCGCGCCGCGGTCGAGCGGCTGCTGCGCGAGGTGCCCGGGAGCGTGGCCCTGCACCACGACCTGTCCGCGGGCCCGACAGGCACCGTGCGCCGCACCGTCCGCGACGCCACGGGCGAGACCGCCCGGGGCGAGACGCCCCTCGTCAACGACTGTGCCTGCTGCGCCCTGCGCGAGGACCTCGTGCCCGAGCTGGAGCGACTGGCCGCCGGCGGACTGACCCGCCTCGCGGTCGTGGAGCTGTGGGACTCCGTGGAGCCGCGCGCCATGGCCGAGGTCGTCGCCGCGCACGGCCACGACGTGTTCCGCCTCGCGAACGTGCTGACCGCCGTCGATCCCGCCCTGGTCCTGCCCTGCCTGTCGAACGGCGACGACCTCGCCGACGCCGGGCTGGCCGCGGCCGCCACGGACCAGCGCACGGTCGCCGACACCTTCGCGCGACAGTTGGAGTACGCCCCCGTCCTCGCCGTCACCGACAGCCCGGACGCCGGGCTCGACGACCTCGCGCTCCTGCGCCAGCTGCATCCCACGGCGACCCATGTCCGGGTGGATTCAGGGAAGTTGGGCGGCGCGGCGCTCGCCCGGTTCGACGTGGGCGCGGCGGCCTCCGCCCAGCACCCGGCCTGCGCCCGGCTCCCGCACGACTGCGACGAGGAGGGTGTCAGCACGCTCGTCTGGCAGCGCCGCCGCCCCTTTCACGCCGGGCGTCTCTACGCGGCCCTGGAGGACCTGTGCTGCGCCGCGGCCCGCAGCCGCGGACGGTTCTGGCTCGCCGACCGGCCCGACAGCCTGCTCGCCTGGGACGCCGCCGGAGGCGCCCTGTGCGTGGAGAACGCCGGCCCCTGGATGGCCGCGCTGCCGGACGCCGCCTGGGAGTTGATGCCGCCCGAACGCCGCACCGCGGCCGCCCTCGACTGGCATCCCGAGCACGGCGACCGCTGCCAGCACCTCGTCTTCACCTCACCCGACCTGGACCGGACGGGACTGCTCTCGCTGCTCGACTCCTGCCTGCTCACCGACGACGAACTCGCCTCCGGGCCGGCCGCCCTGCCGCGCCCCACCGGCTTCGACCACCTGCTCGACGCCGCCTGACCCGCCCCACCCCACCCCACCCCACCCCACCGAGGAGACCTCATGGCCCGCACCGGCAAGCCCGCGCCCGCCCGCAAGAACCGGCCGAACCCGCTCGACGCGGCCGGCATCACCCACATCGACTACAAGGACACCGATCTGCTGCGGAAGTTCATCTCCGACCGCGGCAAGATCCGCAGCCGCCGCGTCACCCGGGTCAGCCGACAGCAGCAGCGGCAGCTCGCCACGGCCGTCAAGAACGCCCGCGAGATGGCCCTGCTCCCCTACGCCACCCGCTGACCCGCACCCGCTCCGTCCCACCCCTCCTACGATCGGACCCTCATGGCCGTCCCCAAGCGCAAGATGTCCCGCAGCAACACCCGCCACCGCCGCGCGCAGTGGAAGGCGAGCACCCCCTCCCTGGTTCCGGTGACCGTCGAAGGCGTCACTCACCTCGTACCGCAGCACCTCAGGAAGGCGTACGAGCGCGGCCTCCTGCGGCCCGAGGGCTGAGCCCGGCGGGAGCCGCCCCGCGCCGCCGTCCCGGCCTCATGCCGCGCGCCCCGAGAGAGCCGAGGCAGTGGCCGGGTCGGCGAGGACCTTGCGCGTGATGCGTTCGGCGACGGCCGCGACCAGGGTGCGGGGACGGCGGGGCGTGAGGTGGGCGCCCAGGGCGTTGCTCAGCCCGGGGGCCACGTAGCCGCGGTCGCGTTCCAGGGCGCGCAGCGCGGCGCGGACGACGGGCGCCGGAGTGGTCATGGAGCCGGTGACGGCGGCCCGGCGGGTGCCGATGGTGTCGAAGAAGGCGGTCTCGACGGGGCCGGGGCACAGAGTGAGCACCCGGATGCCGCGGCCCCGGTACTCCTGGCGCAGCGCGAGGCCGAAGTTGAGGACGAACGCCTTGGCCGCGCCGTAGACGGCGAAGTAGGGAGACGGCTGGAAGGCCGCGTTGGACGCGACGTTGAGGACCGCGCCGCGACCGCGCTCCAGCATGCCGGGCAGCAGGGCGTGGGTGAGGTCGACGAGCGCGACGACGTTGACCATGAGCTGGTCGTGGTCGCGCTCGCCGGAGATCTCCTCGAAGCGCCCGCAGGTGCCGAAGCCGGCGTTGTTGACCAGGAGGTCGACACTCAGTCCGCGGGCGGCCAGTTGGTCGGTGACGTGGCGGGCGGCGTCCGGCGCGGCGAGGTCCTGGACCACCACGTGGGCGTGGACGCCGTGTTCGGCGGTCAGCCGCTCGGCGAGGGCGGTGAGCCGGTCGCCGGAGCGGGCGACGAGGACCAGGTCGTGTCCCTGGGCCGCGAGCTGTGCGGCGAACTCTGCTCCGAGGCCGGACGAGGCTCCGGTGACGAGGGCGGTGCTGTGCACGGTGTTCTCCTTCGGCCGATGGCAACGGGAACTACTGCGTCAGCTGGCCCGGCCGGGCCAACTGAGAGGAGAAGGTAGCAGTAATCAGCAGAACTGCAACAGACCTGTTTCACCTAGGGTCGCCATCGCCTCGGAGTTGTATCGTCTGTCTGACCAGGTGGACTTGCGGGAGGCGTGATGGGTGAGGCGGCGGCGCGGCCGTTGAGGGCGGACGCGGAGCGCAGCGTGCGCGTGATCCTGGAGGCGGCCGAGCGGGTGCTCGCGGAGGACCCCGGGGCCTCCATGGAGCAGATCGCGGCGGCGGCGGGAGTGGCCCGCACGACGATCCACCGGCGGTTCGCGAGCCGGCAGGCGCTGATCGACGCGCTGGCGTCCTCGGCGGCCCGCCAGCTCGCCCGCGCGGTGGACGACGGCCGGCCGGACACCGCTCCGCCGCTGGTGGCGATGCACCGGATCACGGCCAACGTGCTGCAGATCAAGGGCGCCTGGGCCTTCGCCCTGGAGCTGCCGGCGGAGCCGGGCAGCGAGGCCGCCACGGTGCATGAGGGCATCGACCGCAGCTGTGTCGCCCTCCTGGAACGGGCACGGACCGAGCGGCTCATCGACGAGGGGGCGGACCTCGAGTGGGTGCGCCGGGTCTACTACGCGCTCATCGGGGAGTCCCTGCACAACGAGCCGGAGGGCTCCGATCCGGACGCGCTCGCCGCCCGCATCATCGACACGCTGCTGCGCGGTGCGGGACCCCGGAGCTGAAAGCCCGGAAAATCTCCGAGGCGTTGAACGCTCCGGCCGCCGGCCCCGTATCCGAGGGAGATCCCCCCACGGATCCAGGCCCGCCCGTCTCGAAGGGAACCGACAGCATGACCGCTTCGCAGGAGTCCTCCGCACCGCACGGCCCCGCCCCGACCCGCCGCGTCGTCGTCGCGGCGGTGGGCGCCGCCGGGATCGCCGTGGCGCTCAGCGCGTGCGGCGGTTCGGACGGCGGCGCGTCCGAACCGGCGGGCAGCGCCTCGGCTCCCGCCGGGGACGGGGGTGGCGCGTCGGGCGGCCGGAAGCTCGTCCAGGAGAGCGAGGTCCCCGAGGGCGGGGGCAAGATCCTCGCCGACGCCGGGGTCGTGGTGACCCAGCCGAAGAAGGGCGAGTTCAAGGCGTTCACGAACATCTGCACGCACCGGCAGTGTCCGGTGAGCTCGGTCGAGGGCGGCACGATCAACTGCCCGTGCCACGGCAGCAAGTACTCGATCGAGGACGGCAGCGTGCGGCACGGTCCGGCCACCGAGGGGCTCGCCGAGAAGAAGATCACGACGAGCGGCGGTGCCATCAGCCTCGCGTAGGGCGCCGTTTCCAGGCGGTGAGCACGTCCTGGGTCGTGACGACGGTCGCGACCAGGGCGAGCGTGTTGCGGATCATCGCCGGGACGTAGTCCGCGGGGACGCCCGCGACGGCGTCGCTCACCACGACGACCTGGTAGGCGAGGTTCACGGCGTCGAAGACGGCGTTGGGGATCGCCACATTGGCGGAGACGCCGGTGACGACGAGGGTGCGGCAGCCCAGATTGCGCAGCAGCGGGTCGACGTCGGTGCCCGCGATCGGGGAGAGACCGTGCAGCCGGCGTACGACGAGGTCCTCGTCGGCGACCTCGATCGGCGGGGCCACCCGCACCGCCTTCGTGCCAGTGAGCTGCTGCACGGGCAGTCGCTCGGCGGCGCGGAAGAGCCGCCCGTTGCGGTTGGCCCCCCGGCCGTCGGGGCGCCGCTCGGCGATGGCATGCATGACCTGCGCGCCGCTCTCGTGCGCGGCGGCGACGAGCAGGGCCACCCGGTCGAGCGCGCCCGAGGACCGGGCCTGTTCGGCGAGTTCGGGCAGGGCGCTGTCCGGTCCGACCACACCCTGCTGGCACTCCACGGTGAGCAGCACCGTCGTGGGCGGGGCGAGCAGTTCGGCGAGTTCCTCGTGCGACGGCATGCGCGACCCCCTGTGGTCCGGTCGGTGTCCGGCGGCAGACCCTAGCCACCATTGCGCGACGGCGGAAGACCCAGCATGCTGCCTTTCTGACGCATCGTCAGTCACACTGACCCGCCTTCGAGGGAGCGCACATGGCCGTCACACAGCGCCGGGGCCGCCGGATCATGATGACCGCCGAGGAACGGGACGCGTTCCTCACCGAGCAGCGCACCTGCCGGGTGGCGACCGTGTCCGCGGACGGCACCCCGCACGTCAGCCCGCTGTGGTTCGTGTGGGACGGGACCTCGCTGTGGCTGTACTCGCTCGACCGCAGCAAGCGCTGGGCGGACCTGCGGGCCGACGGCCGGGTGGCCGTGGTGGTCGACGCGGGCGAGGAGTACGGGGAGCTGCACGGCGTGGAGCTGTCGGGCCGGATCGCGTTCGTCGGGGAGTCCCCGCGCACGGGCGAGCCGTGCCCCGAACTCGACGCGCCGGAGCGGCTGTTCGCGCGCAAGAACTTCGGCCTGTCCGAGATGGTGCACGACGGGCGGCACGCCTGGGCGCGCCTCACCCCGGACAAGATCGCTTCCTGGGACTTCCGCAAGCTCCCCGGGATGCCCTCGTCGGCCGGCTAGGGCGTGCCGGGCGCCGCGGGGCAGGCGGGACGTTCGACACACGCCCTAGGGCACCGTCCGCCCGAGATCGGCGCCCGCCTTCTGCAGAGCCTCGACGGCCGCGCGGATCGACGGCCGCCGGTCCGCGTCCGCCCGCCAGACCACGTAGACATGGCGCCGCACCTGCTGGCGCACCGGGACCGTGACGACCCCTTCGGGCATCGGGTCGCGGCCGAGGAGCGGGGCGACGCAGACGCCGAGACCCGCGGCGACGAGGCCGAGCTGGGTGTGGGTCTCGGCGGCGCGATGGCCGACCTGCGGCTCGATGCCCCGGGCGCGCAGGGTGAACAGCAGCCACTCGTGGCAGAACTCGCCCTCGCCCCAGGTGATCCACTCGTCGTCGGCGAAGTCCTCCAGGCCGACCTCGGTGCGGCCCGCGAGCGGGTGCCCGGCGTGCATGGCGATGTCGGCGGGGTCGTCGAGGATGCTCGCCTTGACCAGGCCGTCGGGCATCGGCATCGGCTTGTTGTACCAGTCGAGGACGACGGCGAGGTCGAGGTCGCCGCGCACCACTCCGGCGACGCCGCCCTCGGGCTCCAGCTCCTGGGAGCGCAGGCGCAGTTGGGGATGCTCGGCGCGCAGGGCGGACAGGGCGGCGGGGAACAGCCCGCGGGCCGCCGTCGGGAACGCGGCGATGCGCAGCTCCCCCGCGACCTGACCGCGCTGCGCCTCCAGGTCGGACTGGGCGAGCTCGACCTGGGAGAGGATGCGCGCGGCGTGCTCGGACAGCAGCCGGCCCGCGTCGGTGAGCCGGACGCCGCGCCCGTGCTTGGCGAGGAGCTGCTGGCCGACCTCGCGCTCCAGCTTGGTCATCTGCTGCGAGACGGCGGACGTCGTGACGTGCAGGGCGTCGGCGGCGCCGCTCACCGAGCCGTGCCGGGCGAGCGCGTCGAGGACGCGTAGGCGCTCCAGGTTCAACATGTAAGCGATGCTAAGCGATATCGCGCAAGAATTCTCGCTTGTGCTACGAGGACGGGGCGCGCGAAGCTTGCCTCCATGAGCATCGCGACCCCGCGCCGGAGCGTTCCGGACACCACCTCGACGACCGCGCCCGCACCCGGTCCGTCCCGCGCCCTCGACTGGCGCCTGCGCTTCGGCGCACTCTCCCTCATCTGGGGCTTCAGCTTCCTGCTCATCAAGGTGGGCACGGACGGGTACGCGCCGTTCCAGGTGACGCTCGGCCGGCTCGTGTTCGGCACGCTGGTGCTCGTGGCGGCGATGGCGGTGAAGCGGGAGCGGCTGCCGCGCGGCGCCCGCACCTGGGGGCATCTGACGGTGGCGGCGTTCCTCCTGAACGCACTGCCGTTCTCGTTGTTCGCGTTCGCCGAGCAGACGATCCCGTCGACGCTGGCGGGGATCTGCAACGCGACGTCGCCACTGTGGGGCATGGTGCTCTCCCTGGTCGCGCTCTCCGAGGACCGGCCGACGCGGCGCCGGGTCGCGGGTCTAGGCCTCGGCTTCCTCGGCGTCCTGACCGTGCTCGGCGTGTGGCAGGGCTTCCACGGCCTGGACCTGACGGGCACGGCGATGGCCCTGCTCGCGTCGCTCAGCTACCCGATCGGCTGGATCTACGTCCGGCGTACGCTGGCCGCGTCAGGCCACTCCCACCTGTCGATGACCGGCGCCCAGCTGCTCGTCGCCACCGTCCAACTGGCCGTGGTGACCCCGCTGTTCACGTCCTGGCCGTCCCGTTTCTCGCTGGTCCCGCTGCTCGCGATCGTGGCGCTCGGCGCGCTCGGCACGGGCCTCGCGGTGCTCATCCAGTACGGCCTGGTCGCCGAGGTGGGCCCGACGACGGCGCAGATGGTCACGTACTTCATCCCCGTCATCGCCACCGCCGCCGGTGTCGCGGTGCTGGGCGAGACGCTGCGCTGGTCGACACCGGTCGGCGCGCTGGTCGTGATCGCGGGCGCGGCCCTCACCCAGTCCAGGGGCCGCGCTCAGTCGTAGCGGACCGCGCCGGGGGCCGGGCCGACGGCGGCGGCCACCGCGTCCGCGACCGCGTCGATCTCCTCGACGCGCAGCCCGGAGACGGTGATCCGCACCCCGGGCCCGGCCTTCATCCGGAACCGGGCGCCGGGCGCCACCGCCCACCCCCCGTGCAGCAGCCGGGCGACGACACCGGTCTCGTCCGGAACCGGGACCCACACGTTCATCCCGCTGCGCCCGTGCGCCGCGATCCCCCGCGCGGCGAGCGCGGCGATCAGCGCGTCGCGCCGACGCCCGTACGAGGCCGAGACGGCCCGCGCGTCGACCGCGCCGGCCGCCCACAGCGTGGCGACGGCCCGCTGGGTGATGCGGCTGACCCAGCCGGGCCCGAGGCGCTGCCGCCCGCGCACCCGGTCGACGGTGTCGGGGTCGCCCGTGAGCACGGCGAGCCGCAGGTCGGGCCCGTAGGCCTTGGCGACCGAGCGGACGAAGGCCCAGGGGCGGGCGTCCCCGGCCAGCGGGTGCAGCGGCAGGTCGACGATGCCGTGCCCGTGGTCGTCCTCGATGAGCAGCACGTCCGGGTGGGCGGCGAGGACCTCCCGCAGCTCTTCGGCGCGGGCCACACTCACGGCCGCGCCCGTCGGATTCTGCGCCCGGTCGGTGACGACGAGGGCCCGCGCGCCGCCGCGCAGCGCCCGCGCCACGTCGCCGGGCAGCGGACCGTCGTCGTCCACCCCGACCGGCTCGATGCGCAGTCCGAGCGCGGGCACGAGGTCGAGCATGCTGCCCCAGCCGGGATCCTCGACGGCGACCGCGTCGCCGGGTCTGAGGTGCACCGCGAGCACCCGCTCGATGGCGTCGAGGGAGCCGGACGTGACGACGACCGGCCCGGCCGGCACCCCGTCGGCGTCGAACGCCGCGCGCGCGGCGCGCGCCAGCCCGGGCTCCAGCGACGCGTCCCCGTAGAGCACGGGGTCCTGGTCGGCGGCCTCGGCGGCGGCGGTGAACGCCTCGACGAGCGAGGGCAGCAGGGCCGTGTCCGGATTGCCGCTCGACACGTTCCGCACGCCGTCCGGGACGTCCACGCGGATGCTCTCGCGCGCGGTGGTGGCCGGTTTGGGTCGGACCCTGCTGCCGCGCCGGCCGGCCGTCTCGATGACCCCGCGCTCGCGCAGGGTCCGGTACGCGGCCGCGACCGTATTGGGATTCACCCCGAGCCGCTCCGCCAACTCCCGCATCGGCGGCAGCAGTCGCCCCGGTTCGAGGCTGCCGTCGGCCACCGCCCGCTCGACGCTCGCCGCAATGTCTGCTGCGCGCCGCCCACTGATCGGATACTCTTCTAGCACAAAGAACATTATGCACTAGTGCAATGGAGTTCGCACCATGAGCGTGGCCCCCGAGCAGTCCGCCGTCGCCCCCGCTGCCGAAGACGCCGCCGAGAACACGTACGCGCCGACCGGGCGCACGGTCCCGACGCGTTCCAAGGAGCGCGCCCGCTACGACCACGAGACGGTGCACGCGATACTCGACGAGGCCTATGTGTGCCACCTCGGTTTCGTGCGCGACGGGGCGCCGGTCGTGCTGCCGACGCTCTACGGACGGGTCGGCGACCGGCTCTACGTGCACGGCTCCACGGGGTCGCGTCCGCTGCGGATGGCCGGGCAGCAGGACCCGGGCCTGCCGGTCTGCCTCACGGTGACGCACGTCGACGGCCTGGTCCTGGCCCGCTCCGCCTTCCACCACTCCATCAACTACCGCTCCGTGGTGGTGCACGGCACCGCCCACCAGGTCACCGACTCCGAGGAGAAGCGGCTCGCCCTGGACGCGCTGGTCGACCACGTCGTACCGGGCCGCTCCGCCGACTCGCGCCCGGCGAACGCGAAGGAGCTGGCCGCGACCGCCGTGCTCCGGCTCGACCTGGCCGAGGTCTCCGCGAAGCTGCGCACCGGCGGCCCGAACGACGAGCCGGAGGACCTGGAGCTGCCGTACTGGACGGGCGTCGTCCCGGTGCAGCGGACCCACGGCGCGCTCGTCCCGTCGGACGACCTGGCCGACGGCATCGAGGTCCCGAAGTACCTGCGGGACCTGTGATGCTGATCCACCCCTGGGACGCGGCCCGCGACGAGCGGGAGTGGCAGGACTGGCTGGCCGGACACGACTTCGGCCAGCTCGCGGTCAACGGACCGGACGGCGAACCCCCGTTCGTGCAGCCGCTGCACTTCGCGTACGACGCCGCGCGCGGCGAGGTCCTCGGCCACCTCGCCCGGCCGAACCCGCTGTGGCGCGCCCTGGAGGCGCGCCCCGAGGTACTGCTCAGCGTCGTCGACGACTACGCGTTCGTGCCGGGCCCGTGGCAGGCGCTGCCCGGCGACCCGGCCGAACACGGGACGCCGACCAGCGTCTACGCAGCGGTCCAGCTCCGGTGCACCGCGCACGTCGTCGACGACCCGCACGAGAAGGCGGCGCTGCTCAACCGGCAGGTGGCGCACTTCCAGCCGCCCGGCCTGTCCGCCGAGGCCGCCGCGGGCGAGGCCCCGTACGGGCGGCTGCTGCCGGGCATTCGCGGGCTGCGGCTCGAAGTGACCGGCGTCCGCGCCAAGTTCAAGTACGCGGGCCACAAGCCGGACGAGGTCCAGGACCGGATCGCGGCCGGCCTCGCGGGGCGCGGCGCTCCGGGCGACGCCGCCGCCCTGGCCCAGCAGCGGCGGCGGCGCTCCGCCTGAGCCTCGCCGCCCGCTGCGGTCAGCGGCCCGGCGCGGACCCCGGCGTCACGCGACCACGGTGGCGCCGGGCTCACCGGCCGCCGATCCGGCCCCCGACCGCTCCGGCACCGGGGCCTCGACCTGCCGGATGCGCGCCGGCAGGGCGAGCGCGGCGACGAGGCAGCAGACCGCGGCGCCGGCGGCGATCAGGTACGCGGCCCGGAAGCCGTCGCTGGTGTACAGCACGGCGCCCCGCGTGAGCTCCGGCGAGAGCGGCGCGATGTACGAGTTGTTCAGCACGGTGAAGGCGATCACCGGCAAGGCGGCGGGGAACACGCTCTGGAAAACGCCCGCGATGCTCGCGGTCGAGGCCTGCAACTGCGGCGGCACGGCCTCGATGAGCAGGTTCGGGACCGCCGCGTAGCCGAGGCCCATGCCCAGGCCGACGAGGCACGAGAACAGGATCAGCAGGCAACGGCTGTCGTGCGCGTACGCGGTGAGCGCGCAGCCCAGGCCCGCCGAGACGCCGCCGGCGGCCATCATGAGGCGCGGCCTCGCGTTGCGCCCCACCAGGACGCCGACGAGCACACCGCCGGCGACGGTGCACAGGCCGATCGGCGCCTGGAAGACCGCGGTGCCCTCGGCGTCGACCCCGAAGCCGTAGCCCAGGCCCAGGGCCGCGGGCGTCATGACCAGCATCGGCAGCAGCATCGTGAACAGTCCGCTGACGCCGTACATGAACCCGGCGGCGGTGACGGTGAACGCCACCGAGCGCCGGCGCAGCACCCGGATGTCGATCAGCGGCTCGCGCACCGCGCCGGCGCTGACCAGCCACGCGACGACGAGCACGGCGCCGCCGATCAGGTAGGCCAGGGTCGAGCCGGCGGTCCAGCCCCAGGCCGGGCCGAAGCTGACGCCGACGAGGATGCCCGCGACGCCCGCGCCGAGCAGCAGCGCGCCGACCAGGTCGAGGCGCGAGCGGAGGCGCACCGCGCTCTCCTGCGTGGTCAGCAGGATCATCGCGCCCAGGACGACGAGGGCGACGACCCAGAACCAGAAGATGCTGCGGAAGCCGAAGTCGTCGATCAGCCAGCCCGTGATGAACGGGGCGGGGATCGCGATGACGCCCATGCCGCTGGTCGCGATGCTGACGGCGAGGGGGACGGTCCGGGGCGGGAAGACGTCCCGGATGAGCGAGTAGCTGAGGAACAGACACGGGACGAGCAGTCCGGTGAGCGCGCGCCCGAGGATCATGATCCCGTAGCTGGGCGCGACCGCCGAGACGAGCGACCCGGCGATCGAGATCACGATGCAGCCGACCAGCAGTCTGCGCTTGCCGTGGAGGTCGGCGAGCTTGCCGACCAGCGGCGCGGCCACCGCGCCCACGAGCAGGAACGCGGTGAGCAGCCAGGCGCCCTGCGTGGTGCGGTAGTGCTGGGCGATGGACGGCATGGCCGTCGCGATCATGATGTAGCTGATCGCGAGCATCTCCAGCAGCAGCACGATCGACAGCAGCGACACGATGAGGCGGGGCGTCCATCCTGCGCCGACGGCGCGGTCGGCGCCCGCGGTCGGATCACCCAGAGGGGAGGAGACCATCGTCGGATCCTTTCGGGATGGCCTGAACGGAGATCCGCCGCCGGAGGTCGGGGCCGGGTCCACCCGCCCGTGACCGCCCTACCGCGCCGCCCGGGCCGGAGTGATGGGGAGCCACGTCCACCGGCGGCCGCCGGCGACATGTAGCGGACATCACAGGGCCTCGACGCGGCGCGGCACCACACGGTGTTCCATCCAGCGGGAGCGGGACGGACACCGTTTTTAGGCGCTGTTTAGAAGGTGCAGGTCAGGGCGGTATACCGCGAGTAGCAGAAAACCGGTGGATCAGCCACCTTTCCGGACCGGGGTGCGGGACTCCGCCCGGACCGGCCCGCGGGCCTCCGCCGCCGCGAGGCCGACGACCGCCACCAGCATCACCGCGGTGCCCGCCACCGTCGCGCCCGTCAGCCGCTCGCCGAGCAGGGTCACGGCGATGAGGGCCGCGCCGACCGGTTCGAGCAGCATGATCACGGAGACCGTGGCGGCCCGTACGACGGCCGCGCCCGCGAAGTACAGCCCGTAGGCGAGGGCCGTCGGCACCGACGCGATGTACAGCAGCAGTACGAGCACCTGCCCCGCGTGCCCGGTGTGCGGGACGAGCCCCTCGGCCGCGCCGAACGGCAGCAGCGCGAGGGCCGCCACGGCGAAGGTGCCGACGGTCGTGCCGAGTTGGTCGCCGGCCCGCCCGGACCGGCCGAACCAGCGGGTGAGCAGGGTCATCACGGCGTACCCGGAGGCCGAGGCCAGCGCCCACAGGACACCGGCGGGGCGGACCGCGGCGCCGCCCGAACCGAGGACGAGCACGGCGAGCCCGCACAGCGCGCCGCCCACCGCGAGCACACCGCCCCGGCCGAGCCGCTCCCCCATCGCGACGCGTGCCCCGAGCGCGATGAGCACGGGTCCGGCGCCGAGCGTGACGACGGTGGCGACGGCGAGCCCGGTCGCGGACACCGCCGCGAAGTAGGCGGTCTGGAACACGGCGAGGGCCAGTCCGAGCACAAGGATCCGGACGGCCTTGCGGCCGCGCGGTTCGGGGGTCGTGGCGGCGGTAGCGGGCCTGCGGCGCAGCACCCGTACGACGAGGAGCAGGAGGAGTCCGCCCGCGCACCGCCAGAACGACAGGGCCGAGGGCCCGAGGTCGCTGCGGCGGAACACGAGCGAGGCGGCGGCGCCCGCAGTGCCCCAGGCGAGTCCGGCGACGACCAGGCAGATCAGGCCGCGGGCGACGGACAGGGCGAGTTCAGGAGATGCGGGAGATGCAGGAGATACGGGAGATCCGGAAGATCCGGAGGATGCGAGGGATCGGGCAGCACGGCCCGACACGACGGGCGACACGTGGCACTCCACGGAGAACGGCCCCGAGCGCAGAGGACGCGGGACCAGGGACACGGACCGTCGATCGCGGGCAGCCGTGACCCGCCCGGGAACAGCCGGGCGCGGGATCCGGTGCGGACCGGTCCCGTGGAGAAGTGCGGCTCACTGCCCGCGCAGGGCCCGGGGCGGGCGGATCCGACGGACAGCTCCGTGGATCGACGCCCGCCGGCGGGGCCCTACGCGGCCGGAGGCGGCAGAACGAGTGCGCGTGCGTGCATGATCGCCACCCTAGACGGCGCTCCCCGACCGGGACAACGCCGTTTCCGGCTCGGTGACCTGCGGCGGCTCGGTCGCCGCCGGCTTGGAGGACTGGGCGATGAAGGCGCCGACGAGCACCACGGCCCCGCCGAACAGCTGCGGCCCGGAGAGGTGTTCGCCGAGCATGACCCAGGCGAGCACGGTCGCGATGACCGCTTCCAGGCAGGCCACGACGCCGGCCACCTGCGGGGAGAGGCGCCGTACGGCGACGACGCCGGTGACGTAGGCGACGACGGTGGCGAGCAGGACGATCCAGCAGAGCAGCAGCCAGGCGGGCACCGAGGTGCCGTTCATCGAGGCGTCCCCGGCGAGCAGCGACCAGTCCATGCCCCAGGGGCGGGCGATGACGGTGAGGACCGCGGCGCCGATGAGCAGCCCGTACGCGATGACGCCGAGCGGGTCGGGGGCCTCCTCACCGGCGTCGCTGCCCTGGTCGGACAGGACGAAGTAGCCGACCTGGCAGCAGGCGGCGCCGAGCGCGAGGAGCAGGCCGAGGACGTCGAAGCTGAGCCCGGACCACACCTCGACGACGCAGGCGAGACCACCGACGGCGAGGACGACGCCGAGTGCGGCGGCCCGGGTCACGGGCTTGCGCTGGACGAAGCGGACCCAGCCGAGGACGAGCGCGGGCGCCAGGTACTCGATGAGCAGGGCGACGCCGACGGGGATGCGGGAGATCGCCGCGAAGTAGCAGGCCTGGACGCCCGCGACCGCGAGCAGACCGAACCCGCCGAGCAGCGCGGGGCGCCGGCGCACCAGCGCGCGGTGCCGCCAGGCGACGGGCAGCATGACGAGCGCGGCGCCCGCGACCCGCAGCCACACCACGTGGAGCGGATCGAGACCCGCCTCGATCAGCGGTTTGGCCGCCACCCCCGAACCGCCGAACGCGAGCGCGGAGGCGAGGGCGAGGCCCAGACCGATGCCGCGCGCACTCGTCCCCGGACCGACCTGAGACTCAGTTGACCCATGCACCGGCACATCATGACAGGGACCGTCAGGACCGTCACCCCCGATGACCCCTGTCTCACAGGACGGACGCCGACGAGCTGCGGCGCGGCGTCAGTTCAGCCTCCGGCGCAGCTCCTCGACATCGATGCCGGCCCGGCCGAGCACCTCGACGGCGCGGCTGTCCGGGTCGTCGGTGAGTGCCGCGAGCACGTCGAGGCCGCGGGCCGGGCCGCCGTGCCGGGCGGCGGCGCGCTCGGCGCCGGCGCACATCGCGGCGGTCGCCACCGGGGACCAGCCCGGGAAGCCGCGCACCACCGGCACCGCGCCTGAGTCCTCGACGGAGCCCTGCCAGCGCAGCCCGTAGCCGATGCTGCGCTGGACGAGATAGCCGAGCAGCCGGGCGAGGTGCCCGCCGTCGCCGCAGGCCGCGCGCACCGCGGGGTCGGACTCCAGGAGCGAGTGCAGCAGATGCGCGGTGTCGATCTGCCGGTCGCCGTCGCGCAGCGCACGCCGCCGGGCTCTCGCGACGGCCAGAATCAGCTCGTCGCTGAGCGGGGCGTCCACGGGATCGTCTGCGAGAGCGCCGCACGAGGCGGTGCCGGACGGGGGAGAACTGTGCACGTACCTCACCCCATCAGGCCTGATCCGCCGGAACATCGCCGACGGGAAGCATCTTCGCGTCCGACACAAGGTGGGCACGGCCCGCCCGACCCTCCTCCTCAGGGATGAGATCCGGCCGTTCTCGCCGTACGGGGAGCGCGCCGCCTTGCCGGTGCGCAACCGCTCGCACCAGCGGATCGTCCGTTTCTTGTATGGAGAGCAGGTGCTGGCACGTCGCCCTGCCCGCGGTCGACGGCAGGCAGTACGTGTACCGGGTGTACGCCCCGGACGACGCGCTGCTCGCCGACCTGTTCTGGGACGCCTGGCACTGCCACGACGAGGGTCCGCACCCACGCGCGTACGACCTCTTCGACGCGGCACGGATCGAACGCGTGGGCTGACCGGGACGCTCCCAGAATTTCTGACGGTTCATCAGTATTGAATGTTCGAGGCCACGCGGCTACGTTCCGCGACGACGCGACACCGCAGCCCGTCGGGCTCTCGACTCAAAGGGGTGGCCTCATGGCCGAAGTCAGCGCGGAAGCACGCATCGAGGCGCCCGCCGAGAAGGTGTGGGCACAGCTCACCGACTTCTCCCGGTACGGAGAGTGGAACGCGACGCACACCAGCTTCCCCAAGGGCGGCCCGGCCACGCTCGAGGTCGGCGGGCAGTTCGAGGAGAACATGAAGCTGATGGGCTTCCCGGCCGAGGTCACCTGGACCATCGAGGACCTGGAGGACACCCGCACCCTCGCGATCCGCGGCAAGGGCCCGATGGGCGTGAACGTCGGCACGCGCTACACGCTCACCCCGGACGGGGCGGCGACGACGGTCCGGATCGACGGGGAGTTCACGGGCGCGGCCGTCTCGCTGATGGCGGGCAAGCTCAAGGACTCGGCGACGGCCGCGCTCAACGAGTCACTGCGCAAGCTGAACGGCCTGGTGGTCTGACCCCGCGCGCACCCGGCTCCGTACGGACATGCAACGGATGTGAAGAGGCGCCCGCACCGATGGTGCGGGCGCCTCTTCGACGCTCTGCCGTCCTCCTGCCGGTCCCGCACGGGGATCAGTCCTCGTCGGCGAGGATCAGGTACAGCTTCTTGCGCGCCTCGCTGATCACGGAGATCGCCTTCTCGCGCTGCTCCTTGCTGCCGGTCTTCCAGACCTGGCCGAACGCCTCCATCAGACCGAAGCCGGCCTGCCGGATCTCGTTCATCGCGTCCCAGTCGACGCCGCGGCCCGCTTCCTCCCAAGGCGCGTCGGGCCCCTCCTCGGCGGCGGTGCGCCCGTCGTCGGTGAGCGAGAAGAGCTTCCTGCCGCCCTCGCTCGCGCTGGCGATCAGGCCCTCGTCCTCGAGCAGCTGCAGCGTCGGGTAGACGGAGCCCGGGCTGGGCTTCCACGCGCCGCCGCTGCGCTCGGCGATCTCCTGGATCATCTCGTAGCCGTGCATCGGGCGGTCCTTGAGCAGCGCCAGGATCGAGGCCCGCACGTCACCGCGCCGTGCCCGCCCGCGCGGACCGCCGCCGCGACCTCCGCGTCCGCCCCAGGGGCCGGGACCGAACCCCGGTCCGAACGGGCCGAACGCCCGCCGCCCCTCGAAGCCGCCCCGGCCGTGGTGACCGGGTCCGCAGTGCCCGTGTCCGTGCTCGTGATCATGTCCTTGCGTAGGCATGTCCATCAGTCCTTCCTTGTCCGACATGGCTGTTCGTTATCGTGATCTTCAATCGATCGCGATGTCTCGACGATATATCGGAAGCGATCGGAAGGCAATCCCTTGCTCTTCACCCACGAGCAGCCCCCGGCCGCTACCGTCGACGGAATGATCATTCGCATCGTCGACGCCTTCACCGACCGCCCCTTCGCCGGGAACCCCGCCGGCGTACTGCTGCTCGACGCCTTTCCCGAGGACGTGTGGATGCAGCACGTCGCCCGGGAGGTCAATCACGCGGAGACCGCGTTCGCACACCCGCTGCCCGAGGGCGGCGACGCCGACTGGGCGCTGCGCTGGTTCACCCCGACCACCGAGGTCGACATGTGCGGGCACGCCACGCTGGCCACCGCACACGTGCTGCACACGACGGGCGCCACCGAAGGGCCCGTACGGTTCGCCACGCCCAGCGGCGTCCTCGTCGCCACCCCGCACCCGGACGGATCGATCACCCTCGACTTCCCGACCGCACCCCTGACCGAGGAACCGGTCCCCCACGCGATCACCGAGGCCCTCGGTGTACGGCCGCTGTCGGCGCACGACACCGGGGAGGCGATCGGCGACCTGCTCGTCGAACTGGCCGACGAGCGGGCGGTACGGGACCTGGCGCCGGACCTCGCCGCGCTGGCCCGGGGCTCACGGCGCGGGGTGATCGCGACCGCGCTCGCCGAGGACCCCGGCGCGGGCTACGACTTCGTGTCCCGCTGCTTCTTCCCGAACGTCGGCATCGACGAGGACCCGGTGACCGGCAGCGCGCACACCGCGCTCGCCCCGTTCTGGGCCGCCAGGACCGGCCGCGACGACCTCACCGGTCTCCAGGCCTCGCCCCGCACCGGCCTGGTCCGGGTCGGCCTGCGCGGCGAGCGGACCCTGCTCACCGGCCACGCGGTGACCGTCGTGGAGGGCGAGCTGCACGCCTGACGGAGGATCAGGCGGTGGGGAGCCAGTCGACCTTGCCGGCGAGCAGCCCGTAACCGACGAACGCGCCGATGTCGAGGAGGGAATGGGCCACGACCAGCGGCCCGACCCGCCCCCACCGCCGGTACAGCAGCGCGAAGACGACGCCCATCGCGACGTTCCCGAAGAAGCCGCCGACGCCCTGGTACAGGTGGTACGAGCCGCGCAGCACGGACGAGGCGATCAGCGCCTGGCCCGGCGTCCAGCCCAACTGGCCGAGCCGGCGCAGCAGATACCCGAGGACGATGACCTCTTCGAGCACCGCGTTCTGCACCGCGGAGAGGATCAGTACGGGGTACTTCCACCACACGTCGGGCAGCGCCTCGGGCACCACCGTCAGGTTGAAGCCCAGGCCGCGCGCGGCGAGATAGAAGGCGATGCCGGTGCTGCCGATCACGGCGGCGACACCGGCGCCGCGCGCCAGATCGAACCACGGCCGGGTGCGGTCGAACCCGATCACGCGCAGGCTCTCGCCCTCCCGCAGCAGGAGGTGCGCGACGAGCGCGACGGGCACGAGCGCGCTCGCGATCCCGAACAACTGCCAGGCCAGATCAAGCCAGGGGCGGCCCGGCGCCGCGGAGGCGTTGAGCGTCGCCGCCTGGTCCTTCAGACCGCCCGGTTTGGTGACCGATCCGACAAAGCTGATCAGCGCGGACACGCCGCTCGCACCGAGCGAGAGCCCCAGGACGATCAGTGTCTCGCTCCGTAGAATTCGTCGCGAAGGGCCCTCGCCGGGAAAAGAATCGGCCACCTGCACTGCCTCCACCTGCACTCTTGACGCCAGTTCAGTAATCCCGCCTCATCCCTCACGCCGCACCGCTAGGGTCTCGAATGCAGGTACGAAGATCGCGCGCGACAGGCCGAGGGGGGCGGAGCGCCGCAGACGGGCGCACCCCTGCCCTCCCTCGTATCACCGCTTATATCGCAACTGCCTTTATGGCTCAGGGAGGGGCACCACCGCCATGGGACGTCACAGCAGCATGCCCGACGGGTACGGGTCGGCCACGGCCGACCCCCGACCGCGGTCCCGCGGTCGAACGGTGGCCATCGCGACGGCCCTCGTCCTCGTCGTGGCGGCAGGCACGGCCCTGGCGATCCGCAGCGATCTGCTCGGCATCGGCGACGGGTGCGCCGGGTCCGTGAGCCTCGGCATCATGGCCTCGCCCGATGTCGCCCCCGCGCTGCGCGACGCGGCCGATCGCGTGCACGAGCAGAAGGTCACCTCGGACGGCAACTGCCTCGACATCACGGTCACCGCGAGCGAGTCGTACAAGGTCGCGGAGACGCTGCGCCGCCGGAGCGACCGGGCCGACTTCCAGGTGTGGGTGCCGGACTCGAGCCTGTGGATCAAGCGCGTCACGCAGAACTCCAAGGCGGTCCCGGTCACGGCGGCGGGCAACTTCGCGTCGTCGCCGATCGGCGTGGGCATGGTCCCCTCCGCCGCGAAGTCCTTCGGCTGGCCGAACAAGACGTACTCGTGGACCGAGCTGACCGGTGCCGCCATGGAGGGCGACACGGTGCGCCTGGGCGCCGCCGACCCGGCCCGCAGCGCGACGGGCCTGCTCGCCCTGACCAAGCTGTCCGCCGCGGCGCAGAAGTCGGGCGACGGCGACGGCACCGAGGCCGCCGCCATGGCAAAGGTCCTCTCCCAGCGCACGTCGGACAACGACGGCCAGCTGATGGACACGGTGGCCCGCGACTCCTCCGGCACCGAGGCCGGCAATCCGCGCCGCAACGAGGCACTGATCGTGTCCGAGCAGGCCGCGTTCACGCACAACGCGGAGGTGGGCGACGACGGCGCCCTCGACCTCTTCTACCCCAAGGACGGCTCCCCCGCCCTGGACTACCCCTTCTCGCTGGTCGACGAGTCCGCGCTGACCACCGACGAGAGCCGGGCCGCCCTGCGCTTCATGACGCTGCTGTCGGCGCCGGACGGCCGTTCGATCATGGAGAAGCACGGCTTCCGCACCGAGGACACCAGCTCGCCCGAGACAGTCGCGGCGCAGGCCGGCGGCCGCTCCCCGCAGCCGTACGCGGAACCCAGCGCGGATCCGGCCACCGACGAGCAGGTCGAGCAGACCCTCGGCATGTGGACGATCACCGTGCAGAGCGCGCGCATCACCACGGTCGTCGACGCCTCCGGCTCCATGGGCAACCTGGTGCCGAACCGGGGCCAGTCCCGGATGGAGGTCACCAAGGCGTCCATGCTGGCCGCGCTGCGGACGTTCACGCCCGAGGACGAGATCGGTCTGTGGGAGTTCTCCACGCACCTGGACGGCAACCGCGACTACAAGCGGCTGGTGCCGACCGAACGCCTCGGCGACCGCAAGGGCGCGGGCACCCAACTCGACCGGCTGAACGCGGCGTTCACCTCGCTGCAGCCGGTGCCCGACGGCGCCACCGGCCTCTACGACACGACGCTGGCCGCCTACCAGGAGGCGACCTCCGGGTACAAGAACGGGAAGTTCAACGCGTTGGTCGTGGTCACCGACGGCAAGAACGAGGACCCCGGGTCGATCTCGCGCAGCACCCTGATCAGCCGCCTCGAGGAGCTCTCGGACCCGGAGCACCCCGTCCCCCTGATCGCGATCGCCGTCGGCCCGGACACGGACAAGGACGAGATCGAACAGATCGCCGCGGCCACCGGCGGCTCCGGGCACCTGGTCAACGACCCGGCCGACATCCAGGAGGTCATCCTGAACGCGATCATCAAGGCCGGCGCCAGGACCAACTGACCGGTTCCGTCGCCGTCCCGGCGCCCGCCCGTCCGCTCGCCCCGCCGTCAGCCGAGCGTCACCGCGGGCTCCGGCAGCCCGACGGGCCAGGTGTGCACCGGCTCGCCCCGGTGCATCAGCTCGCAGTACCTGCGGGTCGTCGCGGCGAGCGCATCGTCCCGCCCGAGCCCGCTCTCGCGCGCCTTGTGGTACGTCGCGGCCTGCCACTCGGCGCCGTTCATGCGCAGGGCGCAGCGCTGTTCGATGACGCCGAGATAGCGGTCCCGGTCGGCGGGTTCGACGCCCCAGGCGTCGAGCCCGGCCGCCGCGAGCGGCAGCAGCTCCTCCTGGACGAGCGTGACGGCCTCGATCCGCTCGGTGCCGCCGAACCGGCCCCGGCGCGGCCACTCCAGGCGCGCCTCGATCCCGTACCGGCAGGCCGCGTCGAAGTTGCGGGCCGCCGCGTCGAAGGAGAGCCGCGACCACACGGGCCGCGCGTCCTCGGCGAGCGCCCGTACGACGCCGTAGTAGAAGGCGACGTTGGCGATGACGTCGGTGACCGTGGGGCCCGCGGGCAGCACCCGGTTCTCCACGCGCAGATGCGGGACGCCGTCGACGACGCCGTACACGGGCCGGTTCCAGCGGTACACGGTGCCGTTGTGCAGCACGAGTTCGGCGAGGTTCGGCACACCGCCCCGGTCGAGGACGTCCAGGGGCCGCTCCTCGTCGAGGATCGGCAGCAGGGGCGGGAAGTACCGCAGGTTCTCCTCGAAGAGGTCGTGCGCCGACTCGATCCACCGCTCGCCGAACCAGGTGCGCGGCCGCACGCCCTGGGCCTTCAGTTCGGGCGGGCGGGTGTCGGTGGACTGCTGGAAGAGCGGGGGCCGCGACTCCCGCCACAGCTCGCGCCCGAACAGGAAGGGCGCGTTGGCGCCGAGCGCGATCTGTACGGAGGCGACGGCCTGCGCCGCGTTCCACACGGCGGCGAAGCGGCCCGGCGTGACCTGGAGGTGCAGCTGCACCGACGTGCAGGCCGCCTCCGGCGCGATGGAGGACGAGGTGCAGGTCAGCCGCTCGACGCCCTCGATGTCGAGCGCGAAGTCCTCGCCGCGCGCGGCGAGGATCTGGTCGTTGAGCAGCGTGTACCGGTCCACGTCGGACAGGTTCGCGGAGACGAGGTCGTCCGCGGCGAGCGTCGGCAGAATGCCGATCATCACGATGCCGGCGTCGACCTCGTTGGCCTTGCGGTGCGCATAGCCGAGCCCCGTGCGCAGTTCTTCCGCGAGCTGGTCGAGAACACGCCCGCCCAACGGATGCGGGGCGATGTTCACTTCGAGATTGAACATCGCGAGTTCGGTCTGGAAATCACGACTCGCGATCCTCTTGAGAACTTCCGCATTCATCATTCTCGGCAGCCCGTCGGAACCCACGAGATTCAGCTCGATCTCCAGTCCCATGAGATTCCTGGGCCGGTCGAAGCGCTTCTCGTCCAGCAGCCGCCCGAGCCCCGCCAGACACTCCTTGAGCTTCTCGCGGTACCGCAGCCGGTCGGTCGGATCGACCGCGCCCGCAACGACCTTCTCCCCCATGGAAGCGTCCCTCCTCGCGTCGACAGCCCGGCGTACCGGCCGCGTGTCTCGGGGGATGATGCCCAGCGATGTGATCGACAACGCCCCACGCGGACCGCCGGGGCAGTAGGCTCTCCACGACCACTCTCCGGCACATTCCGCGGGCATGCGACCGATCGATGATGGGTCATCCGGGAGCCCCGGTGATAAACACCGACAGGAATGGGCCGACCGACCGCCCGGCGAAATCCGAGGTCACACGGATACGACGGATGAACGGTGGCGGGAAAATCGGGAGAAAATCCGTGTTTCACCTCGGGGAGCGCGGCCGAATGACATCTTGCGGAAACTCCGGTGCGTGCTAGAGGAAACCCTGTCCGAACACGCGTCGTATAAACTCCGCGGACGAGACAGAGACGCGGCGCCTGCGGCACCGGCCCCCGCCCGCTCTGCCCCGCCCACCCCTTGTGCACCGCGCAGCTGACAGCGCCGTCCGCTCGTCCTGCACCGCCCTCGAAGCACGTGCCTGTCGAATGAGAGGCGACCCATCATGCCCCTGCACGTCTCCCCGGCTCCCGCGCCGGCCCTGCGCACCGTCCTCGCGGCCCTCGGTTCCCCCACCGCCGTCCGCGAGGCCCGCACCCCGTCCCTGCGCGCCGCCCAGGGTCCCGTACGCCCCGAACTCCCGCTGCCGGTCCACGTCCTGGACCACGTCACGGAGGCGACCGGGCCCTCGCGCACCCGGCTCACCGGCTGGCGTTTCCTGATCCGGTGCGGCGAGCGCGCGGTGGCCGCCGCCGACACCCGGCTCACCGCGGACGGCTGGGCGTTCTCGCACTTCTTCGAGGGCCCGTACGTCACGGCCACCGAGATCGCCCTGCGGCAGGCCGAGGCCCTCGCCCCGCGCCACCAGGCCCGCCTGCTGTCGGTGCCGGAGCTCTACATGCTCACCCTGTGGCTGCACGGCGACCCGGCCGCCGATCCCGCTACGGGGCATCCGGCGGCGGACGACATCCTGGTGCCGCTGGCGCCCGCCCCGCCGGGCATCGCCGCCCACCGGCCGCACCGCGTCGCCGAGCTGCTCCCGGTGCTCACGCATCGGCTGACCCCGGCGGCGATCGTCGCCTGAACCCGGCTGCCCGCCCGGGTGGCCTGAGCGGACTAGCCCGGTCAGGCCACCCCGAACCATCCGAAGTGACAGTGCTGTCGGCCTGAACCGCCCGCACGGGTGATGCGTCCTCTTCCAGTGAGGACCGCTGCTACGAAATACCTGCGGATCGACGCCCGCAGGGCAACACTGGGTTCCGGACCGACTGAAAACGGGGGGCGGCCATGAACAAGCCTTCGAGCCGCAGCACCAGCAGCACGGACAGCGCCACCGTCATCGAGATCACTTCGCAGCGAAAGATCCCTTCCATGTGCCAGCACCAGCCACCGTGCCCGTCAGCAGACTCCGCCGACAGGGAAGCCGCACACCCTGTGGCCCACCACCCTGAGCAGGGCTGGAGCCTCCTGTGCAACGGGGTCCTCCTCTTCGAGGACACCGGCGAACTGCTGCCCAACGGCACCATCATCGCCCCCCACCGCCCACTGAGCCCGGTGGTGAAGGCGGCCTAGCCCCGAAAGGGGCGCGAGGCACCGCGCGACCGGCCACCACGAAGCGGCCGGCCGCGCAGCACCTCTCCGCCACTACGCCTCGTAGGCGTCCAGAGGCGGGCAGGAGCACACCAGGTTCCGGTCACCGAAGGCCTGGTCGATCCGCCGGACCGGCGGCCAGTACTTGTCCGAAGCCTCGACCCCGGCCGGGAAGACACCCTCTTCCCGGCTGTACGCGTGCGCCCACTCCCCACCGAGCATCCCGGCGGTGTGCGGAGCGTTCCGCAGCGGGTTGTCGTCGGCCGGCCACTCACCGGCGGCGACCTTCTCGATCTCCCCGCGGATGGCGATCATCGCGTCGCAGAACCGGTCCAGCTCGCCGAGGTCCTCGCTCTCGGTCGGCTCGATCATCAGGGTGCCCGCCACCGGGAACGACATGGTCGGCGCGTGGAACCCGTAGTCGATGAGCCGCTTGGAGATGTCGTCGACGCTGACACCGGTCGACTTGCTCAGCGGGCGCAGGTCGATGATGCACTCGTGCGCGACGAGCCCGCCCGGCCCGGTGTAGAGCACCGGGAAATGCGGCTCGAGCCGCTTGGCGATGTAGTTCGCGGAGAGCACGGCGACCTGCGTCGCGCGCTTGAGCCCCTCGCCGCCCATGAGCCGCACGTACGCCCACGAGATCGGCAGGATGCCCGCGGAGCCCCACGGAGCGGCCGAGATCGGACCGACGCCCGTCTCGGGACCGGCGGCCGGCTGGAGCGGGTGGTTGGGCAGGTACGGGGCGAGGTGCGCGCGCACACCGACCGGGCCGACGCCCGGACCGCCGCCGCCGTGCGGGATGCAGAACGTCTTGTGCAGGTTGAGGTGCGAGACGTCGCCGCCGAAGTGACCCGGCTTGGCGAGACCCACCAGCGCGTTCAGGTTCGCACCGTCGACGTACACCTGGCCGCCGGCGTCGTGCACGGCCGCGCAGATGTCGGCGACGTGCTCCTCGAACACGCCGTGCGTCGACGGGTACGTGATCATGAGCACGGCCAGCTCGTCGGCGTGCTGCGCGATCTTGGCGCGCAGGTCCTCGACGTCGACCTCACCGTCGTCGGCGGTCTTGACGACGACGACCTTCATGCCGGCCATGACCGCGGAGGCGGCGTTCGTGCCGTGCGCGGAGGACGGGATGAGGCAGACCGTGCGCTGCTCGTCGCCGTTGGCCCGGTGGTAGCCGCGGACCGCGAGGAGACCCGCGAGCTCACCCTGGGAGCCGGCGTTCGGCTGCAGGGAGACCTTGTCGTAGCCGGTGACCTCGGCGAGGCGCTCCTCCAGCTCACGGATGAGGGTGAGGTAGCCCTGCGCCTGCTCGGCGGGGACGAAGGGGTGCAGCTGCCCGAACTCGGGCCAGGTGACCGGCTCCATCTCCGTCGTCGCGTTGAGCTTCATCGTGCAGGAGCCCAGCGGGATCATGCCGCGGTCCAGCGCGTAGTCGCGGTCGGACAGCTTGCGCAGGTAGCGCAGCATCGCGGTCTCGGAGCGGTACTGGTGGAAGACCGGGTGGGCCAGGTAGTCGTCCGAGCGCAGCAGGCCGGCAGGCAGGGTGTCCGCCGTCGCGGCGTCCAGCGCCTCGATGTCGGCGTCCACGCCGAAGGCGGCCCACACGACGCCCAGCTGCGCGCGCGTCGTCGTCTCGTCGCAGGCGAGGGAGACGTGGTCGGCGTCGACCAGGTGCAGGTTGACCCCGGCCTCGCGGGCGGCGGTCACGATGGCGTCGGCCTTGCCGGGGACACGCGCGGTCAGGGTGTCGAAGTACGCGCCGTGCACGAGCTCGACGCCGCCCGCGGTGAGACCGGCGGCGAGCAGGGTCGCGTAGCGGTGCGTGCGCCGCGCGATCGTCCTCAGGCCCTGGGGGCCGTGGTAGACGGCGTACATGCCGGCCATGACGGCGAGCAGCACCTGGGCGGTACAGATGTTGCTGGTGGCCTTCTCGCGGCGGATGTGCTGCTCGCGGGTCTGCAGGGCCAGGCGGTACGCCTTGTTGCCGTCGGCGTCGACGGAGACGCCCACGAGGCGGCCCGGCAGGGAGCGGGCGTGCTTGTCCTGGACGGCCATGTAGCCGGCGTGCGGGCCGCCGAAGCCCATCGGGACGCCGAAGCGCTGGGTGGTGCCGACGGCGATGTCCGCGCCGAGCTCGCCGGGCGAGGTCAGCAGGGTCAGGGCGAGCAGGTCGGCGGCGACGGTGACGATCGCGCCGATCTCGTGCGCCTGGTCGATGACCGGCTTGATGTCGCGCACGGCACCGGAGGCGCCCGGGTACTGCAGGAGCACGCCGACGACACCGCGCTCGGCGATCTCGGCGGGGATGCCGTCGCTCAGGTCGGCGACGACGACCTCGACGCCGGTCGGCTCGGCGCGGGTCTCGATCACGGCGACGGTCTGCGGCAGCGTGTCGGCGTCGACGAGGAACACGCCGTTCTTGACCTTGCCGATGCGCCGCGACAGGGCCATGGCCTCGGCGGCCGCGGTGCCCTCGTCGAGCAGCGAGGCGCCGGAGGTGGGCAGACCGGTCAGCTCGGCGACCATGGTCTGGAAGTTGAGGAGGGCCTCGAGGCGGCCCTGCGAGATCTCCGGCTGGTACGGCGTGTAGGCCGTGTACCAGGACGGGTTCTCCATCACGTTGCGCAGGATGACCGGCGGGGTGAAGGTGCCGTAGTAGCCGAGGCCGATCATCGAGCCGAGGACCTGGTTGCGGTCCGCGAGGGAGCGGAGCTCGTCGAGCACCTCGGCCTCGGTGCGGGCGCCCGGCAGGTCCAGCGCCTCGGCGCTCTTGATGACGTCCGGCACCGCGGCGGCCGTCAGCTCGTCGAGCGAGCCGTAGCCGACCTGCGCCAGCATCTTGGCCTGGGCGGCGTCATCGGGGCCGATGTGGCGCTGCTCGAAGGGGATCCCCTGCTCCAGCTGGGAGAGCGGGATACGGTTGGCGGTCATTGCGGAGGCCTCCTGGTCGATGCGACCTGCGAGGGGCACCACGGCGCGGGTACCCGGTCGGCCTCCCCCTCTGTCATCTCGACCTGAGAGCTTCACCGGCCGGTCCGGAAGATCTCGCGATCGCGGACATGCCGGCTTTCACCGTCGGTGAGAGCGGACACCGTGCACCCCGCCCTGCTTTCCAGAGTGACCTCACCCGTGCGGTACGTGAGCCTGAGAGATTCCGGGGAGGATTTGCTCCTTCGGCGCCTCCGACGGGGTCGGAGGACTCTCCCGCGCGGGGTCAGCAGCCGCTTGCCAGCCTACCAGCGCGGACCTGGCCGGATCCCTCGAGTGGCCGTCATCACCAAACTGCTCTTTCGTAGGGGATAACAACGAGTTGCGACCAGCTGGAGGGACCGTGCAGACCGATGTCGATCCGCGCAACCTGATCGGCCGCAAGGCGTTCGACCGCCGCGGAACCAAGATCGGCACCATCGACGAGGTCTACCTCGACGACGCGACCGGCGTTCCGGAATGGGCGGCGATACGGACGGGGCTCTTCAGCCGCGACGCCTTCGTCCCCCTGGAGCCCAGCGAGCTGGTGGAGGGCACGCTGCGCGTCCCCTTCGAACGCTCCCTGATCAAGGACGCCCCCGACTTCGGCGTGGGCCGCCACCTCTCCCCCGAACAGGAACTGCAGCTCTACCACCACTACGGCCTCGACATCATGGCCCCGCAGCCCCCGGACGTGGACTTCGGCCGCCTCGCGGGCCCGGACGAGGACCCCGCCTAGAGGCCCGGGACGTACGGGCGCCGCCTACCCCGGCTTCGCCGACTCCTCCTTCAACGGCTCGACGAGCGGCAGCGGCTCCCCCACCTCCAGCTCCGGATCGTCGACGAGGAACGTCCGCACCCGCCCCGGCACCCTCGAGTACGGCGTCTCGAACCGCACGGTGACCCGCCCGAGCCCGCTCCCCTGCACCCACCCGGGCCCGAACTCCGCATGCCGCACGTCGTGCCCCGGCAACCATCGCCGGGGCGCCGGCTCGACCGGGCCCTCCGCTTCGCCCCCGACCGCGTGGGCGCCCGCACCCACGGCGCCCAGGGAGCCGGAGCCGATGTCCCCGGAGCCGGCGGCGGCCTCCGAGCCGACCGCAAGCCCCGTACTCTCGCCCGCCCCGGCACCTTCAGCGGCCCCCACGCCCTCCGCCTCTTCCGCGGCATGCTCGGCCTGCGCGAAGAGATCCTCCTGCGTGTAGTCCGCGAGCCCGCTCACCCCGACCCCGAGCAGCCGTACGCCCCCGGTCGTGTCCACGGCCTCCAGGAGCCGGGCCGCGGCCTCCCGCACCACGGCCGGATCGTCCGTCGGCCCGCGCAGCGTCTCCGACCGGGTCAGCGTCGAGAAGTCGTAGCGCCGCACCTTCAGGACCACGGTCCGTCCCGACCGCCCGGCCCCCCGCAGCCGCTCCACACACCGCTCCGCGAGCCGCCGCACCTCCATCCGCACCCGCACCCGGTCGTGGATGTCGACGTCGTAGGTGTCCTCGACCGACACCGACTTGGAGTCGCGTTCAGCGACGACGGGCCGGTCGTCGTGGGCCAGCGCCATCGCGTACAGATGCGCCCCGTGCGACTTGCCGAGGAGCCGCACCAGCTCGTCCTCCCCCGCCTCGGCGATCTCCGCCACGGTGAGGATGCCGGCCCGTCGCAGATGGTCGCCGGTCGCCGGGCCGACGCCGGGCAGGATGCGGACCGAGCGCGGGCCGAGCAGATCGCGCTCGGTACCCGGCGGGATCAGCACGAGCCCGTTCGGCTTCGCCTCCTCCGACGCGATCTTGGCGAGCATCTTCGACGCCGCGAGACCCACCGAGCCGGTCAGCCCGGTCACGCGTCTGATGTCCGCGCGCAGCCGCAGCCCCACTGCCTCCGCGGAGGCGGCGTCCCAGGCCACCTCACCGGCCTCCAGATCGACGAACGCCTCGTCGAGGCTCAGGGGCTCCACCAGGGGAGACAGAGCGCGCAGGAGGGCCATCACCTGCTCGCTGATCTCCCGGTACAGATGGAAGCGCGGCACCAGGAAGGCCGCGTTCGGCGCGAGCCGCCGCGCCTGCCCGGTCGGCATCGCCGAATGGACACCGAACCTGCGTGCCTCGTAGGACGCCGTCGCGACGACGCCGCGCGGCCCGACGCCGCCCACGACGACCGCCTTCCCACGCAGGCTCGGCTTGGCCGCCTGCTCCGCCGAGGCGTAGAAGGCGTCCATGTCGAGATGCAGGATCGTCGGCGCGGTTCTCACAGCTCCGATGCTGCCCTACGCCACTGACAACGGGCCCGTGCGGCTCACACCGCCCGGTTGCGCCGCCTCGCGAGCTCGTCGGAGGGATTGTTCCCGAGCAGGGTCTCGCCGGTGTCCACCCGCTCCCCGTGCAGCTGCGACAGGGCGCTCTCGACGTCCCGCCACACGACACCGACGGCGATCCCGAAGATGCCCTGACCGCCCTGGAGCAGATCGTGCACCTCGGCCGGCGAGGTGCACTCGTACACCGTCGCGCCGTCGCTCATGAGCGTCATGCGCTCGAGGTCGCGGAAGCCCTGCTCGCGCAGGTGCTGCACGGCGGTCCGGATGTTCTGCAACGAGACACCGGTGTCCAGGAATCGCTTGACGACCTTGAGGACGACCACGTCCCGGAAGCTGTAGAGCCGCTGGGTGCCCGATCCGTACGCGGGCCGCACACTGGGCTCGACGAGACCGGTCCTGGCCCAGTAGTCCAATTGGCGGTACGTGATGCCGGCCGCCGCACACGCGGTCGGTCCCCGGTATCCGACCTGTTCGGCGCTCTCGTCGCCGCTCGCCCCCGCCACCGCAGAAACCGCCTGCGGGCGCTGCGGAGTGTGATCGGCCGCGCTGCCGTGAAACAGGTACGGACCGCCCGTCGCCGTACCGTCGCCGCTGCTTCTCACGCCGACCTCCTCATTGACCTGCCGTGTCGACGGTAGGCAGTCACAGGGGGTGCGTCAACGAACGCCACACTCGCCACGCCGAGTGATAATCACCCTAAGAGTGGTTTCCCGTGACCCACCGCGGGGAAAGGCTAGCCGAATGTGCCGAGGCGCCCGCCGCGACGCGTCCCGCGCCCGGCCGTCTACTGGCTGTTGGTCCCGAAGTCCTCGGGCGAGATCTGGTCGAGGAACTCGCGGAACTTCTCCACCTCGTCCTCCTGCTCGTCCGGGATCGCGATCCCCGCGTCGTCCAGGACCCCGTCGCTGCCGAAGATCGGCGTCCCGGTGCGCAGGGCGAGGGCTATGGCGTCGGAAGGACGGGCGCTGACCTCGACTCCGCTGGCGAAGACCAGCTCCGCGTAGAAGACGCCCTCCCGCAGATCCGTGATGCGCACTTCCGTGAGCTCCTGACCGACCGCCTCCAGCACGTCCTTGAACAGGTCGTGCGTCAGCGGACGCGGTGGAGCCATGCCCTGCTGGGCGAAGGCGATCGCCGTCGCCTCCCCCGGTCCGATCCAGATGGGGAGGTAACGGTCGCCTCCCACTTCACGCAGGAGCACGATCGGTTGGTTGGAGGGCATTTCGACCCGGACACCTACGACGTCGAGCTCGTTCACACAGCAACCCTAGGACGTGCCCGGCAGGTTTGGGTAGTCGGGCATCCGCCGCATGCCGGGCGCACGGCCGAGGACCGCCCCTGCGATCAGGGCAGACGCACTCCCAGAGCAGTCTGGACGAGTGCGGCGTGGAGCTTCACCGTCAGCCCCGCGAGCTCCTTGGCGCGGGCCTGCGCCAGCGCCCGGGTCTGCGGATTGCGGTGCACCTTCAGCGGGGCGACGACCGAGTCGACCAGTCCGGCCTCGCGGTCCGCTGCCGCCCGCATCACCCGCAGATGCCGGGGTTCGATGCCGAAACGGCCCAGCTCGCCGACGAGCTCCGCGACCACCACGGCTCCGGCGTCGTATCCGCCGTCGGGCAGCTGCGCGATGAGCCCGTAGGACTCCCACTCCTCGAGCTCGGCCGCGTCGATCCCGGCGGCCGCGAGCAGCTCCTGGCGGCCGATACGGGCCGCGGTCGGCCCGTCCTCACCGGCGTCCGCCGGGTCGCCGGGCCGGCCGGGCGCCGGAACCGGCAGCGCCTCGCCCCGCTCCAGGCCGTCGAGCTGCTCCTTGATGACCTTCAGCGGCAGGTAGTGGTCCCGCTGCATCCGCAGCACGTGGGCGAGCCGCTCGACGTCGTCCGGGCTGAACTTGCGATAGCCCGACGGCGTCCGCTGCGGCTCGATGAGGCCCTCGGACTCCAGGAACCTGATCTTGGAGATCGTGACCTCGGGAAATTCCTCGCGCAGCGTGTTCAGGACGGTGCCGATGCTCATCAGCCGGCTGTCCACGGTGGCGGTGCCGCCCGCGGCACCGCCCCTCGGTGTGTGAAGCATGGACCTTCCTGAAGGTTCGCTGACGGGTCAGATACCTCGCTGGCTCGCGTAGAAGACCAGCCGGTACTTGCCGATCTGCACCTCGTCGCCGTTGTGCAGCGTCACGGAGTCGATGCGCTCACGGTTCACGTACGTCCCGTTCAGGCTGCCCACGTCGGCGACGCTGAACGTGCCGTCCTGCTGGCGACGGAACTCCACGTGGCGACGCGACACAGTCACGTCGTCGAGGAAGATGTCGCTCTGCGGGTGACGGCCCGCCGTGGTCAGCTCGCCGTCCAGGAGGAAGCGGCTGCCCGAGTTCGGACCGCGCCGCACCACCAGGAGCGCCGAGCCCATCGGCAGCGCGTCGACCGCGGCCTGCGCCTCGGGCGACAGGGCCGGCAGCTGCGTCTGGCCGGTGGCCTCCGGGTCGTACGACTCGAGCCCCGAGATGGAGATCGTGGACGTCGTCTCGGACGGGCCTTCCGGCATCGCACCGCCCCGCAGCGGCGCACCGCAGTTGGAGCAGAACCGGCTGTTCTCGCCGTTCCTGTTCCCGCACCTCGTACACACCAGGGCCGACATGGACGGATCCTCCTGCCGCGGCTGCCCCGCGGGGGTTGGGGACGCGTACGGGGCGGAACCGAACCCTCCACCCGTACCTGAGGTTGACGGTTCCCCGAAACCTATGCGGCCGGAACCGGCAGGGTCAACAGACGACGCGCCCTGTCCGCCCGAATTGTCTCCGCCGACCTCGTCCCGGAACAGGGGGCGCTCGCCCACCTGCGTCTCCGGCACGTCACCTTGGCGCGGCGCACGGTGACGTGCGTCCTCACGTGCGCTCTTGCCGAACAACTTCGCAAACAACTTCACGGGCGATTCCCCTTGACCGAAACAGACCCGCCCGTGGGGCAGGACGAACCCTGACTGCGCACATCGGCGTACAGCTCCGACACGGACATCCTCACAACGTCCGTATCCGTAAAACAGTTTCCACCACGCATCCCTCCCGGGATGCGCCGACCCCCCGCAACCTCATGCCCTCGCACGGCGTCCACCATGCACCTCCGCCTCACTGCGAGGACGACCGAGCGTAGTCAGGCCGCTGCGCCGGCCGCAAGGCGTCCACGACGATCTTCTCCGAACGGCTCACAGCCACTGTGGCCTGCTCCTTCTCCAACGTCTGCACGACACCTCCGGGGATGTTGAGCGCCGGTTCCAGGTCCTGCGGTTTGCCGATGACCTTGAAAACGTACGGCTGGGCGATCTTGTGCCCGTCCACGCTCACGCCCTTCCCTCCGGTTCCGTCCGTCAGGTACGTGTTGGCCACGACGCGGACGTCGTTGACCTGGATCGCCTCGGCGCCCGCCGCCCGCAGCTCCTGGATCGCGTCGAGCAGCATGTCGGCCTCGACGGCCCCCTTCGTGTCCGTGACGGTCATGGTGATCCCGGGGCCCTGCGCGGCCACGGTGCCCGCCAGAATGCCGAGTTGACGTTCCTTCTCGACGGTCTGCTTGCGGGCCTCCTCGGCCTGGTCCGAGCTGTTCTCCAACTCGGCCCGCTGGTCCTCGAGACCTTGCTTCTCATCCTCCAGACGCTGAGTCCGGTCGTCGAGTTCATCGAGGATGCGCACAAGATCTTCCTGGCGTGCTCCGCGCAGGGCGCTGTTGTCGCTGTTCGACCGCACCTGGATGGCCAGACCGAGGCCCAGCACGAACAGCAGCACCGCGACCGTCAGTTGGGCGCGCGACACGCGCGGCGGCCACAGGCTCTTCGCCAGCCTCCGGCGCCCGGTCAGCGGCGCGGGCCCCTCGGCCTCCGGCTGATGCGCGCCCTCGGTCGGCTCGACCTCGGCCGGCAGCTCCTTGCGCAGCCGGTTCGCGTTCGCCCGCTCCTCCGCCTCGCCGCCGGCGCCGTCGTTGTCGTTGTCTGCTGCGTCGCTCATCGGCCTCACGCCCGGAAGACGTGCCGCCGGATCGCGGCAGCGTTGGAGAAGATGCGGATGCCGAGCACGACCACGACGCCGGTCGACAGCTGCGCGCCGACGCCCAGCTTGTCGCCGAGGAAGACGATCAGCGCGGCAACCACGACGTTCGACAGGAACGAGACGACGAACACCTTGTCGTCGAAGATCCCGTCCAGCATGGCGCGCAGTCCACCGAACACCGCGTCGAGCGCGGCCACCACGGCGATGGGAAGGTAAGGCTCGACGACCGCCGGAACCTCGGGCCGGACGAACAGCCCGACCACGACTCCCACGACGAGGCCCAGTACGGCGATCACGATGTGCCCTTCTGCTCTGCTCTCGGCTGTGCTGTACGAACGATCACGCTGGGGGCGGCGGGGAGCCTGAGGTCGTCCTGCGCCGAAATGCTGGTCCTGATCCCGAAGTTCTCCTTCAGGGCATGCAGGTACAACCCGTCGGGGCTGTCCTGGAACCGCGTGCTCAGCCGCTGCCCGTCCCCCACCGCGAGCACCGTGTACGGCGGTACCAGCGGCTTGTTGTCGACCAGTATCGCGTCACCCGCGGCCCTGATCGCGGACAGCGCGGTCAGGCGCTGCCCGTTGATGCTGACGGCCTCGGCACCGGACTGCCACAGGCCGTTGATCACGCGCTGCAGGTCCCGGTCGCGCACCCGGCCCGTGTCGGCGAACCCGGCGCTCTCCCGCGGCCCGCTCCCGCCGTCCGTCTGCGCGGACTTGGCGTCGTCGACGACGAGCCTGACCCCGGGCCCGTGCACGGCGAGGGCGCCGGACAGGACGCCCATCAGCTCGCCCTTGTCACCGCCGTGCTTCTTCAGGGCCTCGCGCTGCATGTCGCCCACGTGCGTACGCAGCGAGTCGACCTGGCCCTCGAGAGTGTCGGCGGACTCGGTCTCCCGGTTGATCCGGTCGATGAGCTCCTCGCGCTCCTTGGCCACGACCGGCGCGGCCACCCGCGCCTGCGCGGCCCCGACCGTCACGACCAGCGCGGCGAGGACGAGCCCGGCCGCGAGCCCCAGCTTGGCCCGCAGCGTCTTCGGCATGCCGCTCTGTCCCTCGGCCCGCTTCCGGGCCGCGGCTTCCGCGTACCCGTCGTCCAGGCTGTGGTCCATCACGTTGTTCAGCAGCGACATGGACGCGTCGGGGCGTGCGGGGCGCTGAGGTGTGCGCCGAACGGGGGGCGGCTGCGGCATGCCGCACATCGTCGCACGTCGCGGCCACTACCTCCGAATGGCCCCACCGACCGCCGCCGGGCACCCTGCACGGGGCGCCCGGCGACGGTCCTACGGGGGTCAGCCCCCGGCGCTGTCGACGATCGCCGACCACTCGTCGAGCAACTGCTGGGCGGAGGCGTCGTCGGGCCCTTCGGCCCACAGATGGGTGACGGCCTCGGCCCGGTCGGGCAGCACCATGACCCAGCGCCCGTCGGCCTCGACGACCCGCACCCCGTCCGTCGTGTCCACGGACCGGTCGCCGGCCGCCTCCACGACCCGGCGCATGACGAGCCCCTTCACCGCCCACGGCGTCGCCAGGTCCCGCTTCAGCACATGCGCCCGCGGGATCCGGGCGTCGATCTGGCTCAGCGTGAGCTGCGTACGGGCCACCAGCCCGATGAGCCGCACGAACGCCGCGGCCCCGTCGAAGACACTGCTGAACTCGGGCACGATGAACCCGCCGCGCCCGTCACCACCGAAGATCGTGCCGTCCTCCCGGCCGACCCGGGTCAGATCGTCGGGCGACGTCGTCGTCCACTCGACCTGGGTGCCGTGGTACGCCGCGACCTGCTCGGCGATCCGGGTGGTCGTCACCGGGAGCGCGACCCGCCCGCTGCGCCGCTCGGCGGCCACCAGATCCAGCATCACGAGCAGGGCCCGGTCGTCCTCGACGATCCGTCCCTTCTCGTCGACGAGCGACAGCCGCTCGCCCACGGGGTCGAACCGCACCCCGAAGGCGGCCCGCGCCGACGCCACGATCTCCCCGAGCCGCACGAGCCCGGAGCGCCGGGTGTCCGCCGATTCGGTGGGCCGGGACTCGTCGAGCCCCGGGTTGATGGTCAGCGAGTCGACACCGAGCCGCCCGAGAAGACTGGGCAGCACGAGCCCCGCACTGCCGTTGGACGCGTCGACGACGACCTTGAGCCCCGCGTCCGCGATCCCCGTGGTGTCGAGGTTCCGCAGCAGCGACCCGGTGTACGAGTCGAACACGCTGGACGGGAAGTGCAGGTCCCCGATCTCCCCAGGGAACGCCCGCCGGTACTCCTGCCGCGCGTACACCCGGTCGAGCTTGCGCTGACTGGCCTGGGACAGATCGGCGCCCCGCTCGTCGAAGAACATGATGTCGACGGAGTCCGGGACGCCAGGGGTCGTACGGATCATGATGCCGCCGGCGCTCCCCCGCGCCGTCTGCTGACGCGCCACCGGCAGCGGCACGTTCTCCAGGTCCCGTACGTCGATGGCACTGGTCTGCAGCGCCGAGATCACGGCTCTCTTGAGCGCGCGGGCACCACGTGAGTGATCGCGTGCGGTCGTGACGGTGGAGCCCTTCTTCAGGGTCGTGGCGTACGCCCCCGCGAGCCTGACGGCGAGCTCGGGGGTGATCTCCACGTTCAGGATCCCGGAGACGCCCCGGGCCCCGAACAGATGGGCCTGGCCGCGGGACTCCCAGATGACCGAGGTGTTGACGAAGGCGCCGGCCTCGATCGTCTTGAACGGGTAGACACGTACGTTGCCCTGGACGATCGATTCCTCGCCGACCAGGCACTCGTCGCCGATGACGGCACCGTCCTCGATGCGGGCGGCCCGCATGATGTCGGTGTTCTTGCCGACGACGCAGCCGCGCAGATTGCTCTGCTCGCCGATGTAGACGTTGTCGTGGAGGACGGCCTTGTGCAGGAAGGCGCCGCTCTTCACGACGACGTTCGATCCGACGACGGTGTGCTCGCGGATTTCGACGCCGGCCTCGACCTTGGCGTAGTCACCGATGAACAGCGGACCGCGCAGTACGGCGTCCGGATGGACCTCGGCGCCTTCGGCGACCCAGACGCCCGGCGAGATCTCGAATCCGTCGAGCTCGACGTCGACCTTGCCCTCGAGCACGTCGGCCTGGGCCTTCACATAGCTCTCGTGGGTACCGACGTCCTCCCAGTAGCCCTCTGCGACATAGCCGTAGATGGGCTTGCCTTCCTTCATCAGCTGCGGGAAGACATCGCCGGACCAGTCCACGGGAGCGTCGGCCTGGACGTAGTCGAAGACTTCGGGCTCCATGACATAGATGCCCGTGTTCACGGTGTCCGAGAAGACCTGGCCCCAGGTCGGCTTCTCGAGAAAGCGCTCGACCTTGCCCTCTTCGTCGACAATGGTGATGCCGAATTCCAGCGGATTGGGCACGCGGGTCAGGCAGACGGTGACGAGCGCACCTTTTTCCTTGTGGAATGCGATGAGCTCGGTGAGGTCGAAGTCGGTCAGAGCATCGCCGGAGATCACGACGAAAGCGTCGTCCTTCAGCGCTTCCTCGGCATTCTTCACACTGCCGGCAGTACCGAGCGGCTTCTCCTCGTTGGCATAGGTGAGCTCCATCCCGAGGTCTTCGCCGTCCCCGAAATAGTTCCTGACCAGCGAGGCCAGGAACTGCACGGTGACGACGGTTTCGGTGAGCCCATGCCGTTTGAGCAGCCGGAGCACATGCTCCATGATCGGCCTGTTCGCCACAGGCAGGAGCGGCTTGGGCATGCTCGAGGTCATCGGGCGGAGGCGTGTGCCTTCGCCTCCGGCCATCACGACGGCCTTCATGTCGGAAGCGTCCTCCTTGAAGAGACGACGGTCTAGCCGACTTCGCCCGCTGTAAATGGCCCGCGGATCTGGTGGCGCGGGCCATCCGGCCTCAGCCAACGCTCAACGACGAGCTCAATCGGCCATGGAGTCCGCCCTGACAAGTCGGCGGACCTGAACCATGTAGAGGATCCCTGCCCACCAGTACAGCGTTGTACCCCATCCGGCGAACGCCCATCCGAAAATAGCAGCGAGTTCATGGATCCAGCCACTTCCGTCGCTCAGAAGCAGCAACGGGAAGGCGTACATGAGGTTGAACGTGGCCGCCTTGCCCAGGAAGTTCACCTGCGGCGGCGGATAGCCGTGGCGGCGGAGGATCCCCACCATCACCAGCAGAACCAGTTCACGTGCCAAAAGTACGGCGGTCAACCACAGCGGAAGAATCTCGCGCCAGGTCAGACCGACGAGAGTGGACAGAATGTAGAGCCGGTCCGCGGCGGGATCGAGGAGCCGGCCGAGACTGCTGATCTGGTTCCAGCGCCGCGCGAGCTTGCCGTCGAGATAGTCGCTGACACCGCTCAGCGCGAGCACCAGCAGCGCCCAGCCGTCGCTCTTGGGGCCTCCGAACTCCGGCCTGAGGATCAGCCACAGGAAGACGGGTACGCCGACGAGACGCGCCATGCTGAGGATGTTCGGGATGGTGAGCACCCGGTCCGTCTGGACACGGGTCTCCTGGACCTCCACCCGGGGGCCTCCTGTGGGAAACGAGCCAACGATGCCCCCTGACCTTACCCTTGGCCCTGGCCGGCCTCGCCGTCGGGTCACCCCCAAACGCAAAAAAGCCTCTGGCCCCGAGCAGAATGCTCAGGGCCAGAGGCTTTATCAAAAGGAGTTCGGCGGCGTCCTACTCTCCCACAGGGTCCCCCCTG